>NZ_NPIB01000039.1 GCF_002849605.1 Photobacterium carnosum | reverse complement strand
GTGTGGCTGATCATCCTCTCAGACCAGCTAGGGATCGTCGCCTTGGTGAGCCATTACCCCACCAACTAGCTAATCCCACCTGGGCTAATCCTGACGCGAGAGGCCCGAAGGTCCCCCTCTTTGCTCCCAAGAGATTATGCGGTATTAGCTATCGTTTCCAATAGTTATCCCCCACATCAGGGTATATTCCCAGGCATTACTCACCCGTCCGCCGCTCGTCAGCAAAGAAAGCAAGCTTTCTTTCTGTTACCGCTCGACTTGCATGTGTTAGGCCTGCCGCCAGCGTTCAATCTGAGCCATGATCAAACTCTTCAATTAAAGTTTTGTTGTCTCTTTCGAGACGGCTCAATAAATACTGACTTTAAATACCGTAGTAAATTAAAGCTTTTTATCATTCAAAGAATGATAATTAAATAACTGTGTCACTTTCTTATTTTACCTTTAAAAAAGTAAACTAAAAAAGCAATCGAACTATTTCTAGTTCTAGGTCACTCAGTTTATTGATAAATCTTTCGACTTAACTATTCAGTGAGCGCCCACACAAATTGCATGGTCAAATTGTTAAAGAACATACTGAACTCGGTAACCGCTTGCGCCGTTGCCCGTGTCAGTGAGGTCGTATTATAGGGAGATATTTGCTGCTGACAACCTTATTTTTACCATTTCATTTCGTTCGCTCAATCATTAATCTATAACGTCAAATTATGCCAAATAAAACAGCTTTCATTATAGATACCGTTTATTTTTGACATATTCCAACAACAAAAAACGCCTTAGCACGTTAATGCTAAGGCGTTAATTAATAATAATTCGTTATTTTAAGCGCTCATTTTTTAATTATGCTTGTTTAGCAACAATCTTATCGTCTTCTACTGACAGTACGATTGGTTTACCTGGCATAAATTTACCTGATAGCAAATCTTGTGCTAACGGATTCTCAATATATTGCTGTATGGCACGTTTTAATGGACGCGCACCAAATACAGGATCAAAACCAGCATCAGAAATTAACTCTAAAGCACTCTCTTCAACCTCTAACTGGAAATCTTTCTCCGCTAAACGTTTTTCCAAGCGCGCAAGCTGAATTGAAGCAATATGTTTAATGTTATCTTTACCCAGCGGATGGAACACGACGGTCTCATCAATACGGTTAATAAACTCAGGACGGAAATGTTGTCCAACCTCTTCCATCACTAATGCTTTAATACCTTCGTAATCCAAACTACCGAAGTGTTCTTGAATTCGACCAGAACCCAAGTTCGAGGTCATAATGATTACCGTATTACGGAAATCAACCGTGCGACCTTGACCATCAGTTAGACGTCCATCATCTAATACCTGTAATAGAATATTAAATACATCAGGATGCGCTTTTTCGACTTCATCAAGCAAAATAACGGAATATGGGCGGCGGCGAACAGCTTCAGTTAAATAACCACCTTCTTCATAACCCACATAACCTGGAGGCGCACCCACTAAACGTGCCACTGAGTGTTTTTCCATAAACTCAGACATGTCGATACGTACCATTGCATCTTCACTATCAAACATAAAGTTCGCCAGTGATTTACATAGCTCAGTTTTACCAACACCTGTTGGGCCTAAGAATAAGAATGAACCAATTGGTCGTTGTGGATCAGATAAACCGGCACGACTACGACGAATCGCGTTGGCTACTGCCTCAACCGCTTCTTCTTGTCCAATAACACGATTATGTAATTCATCTTCCATACGTAATAATTTATCACGCTCGCCTTCAAGCATCTTCGCAACCGGAATACCCGTTGCTTTAGAAAGCACATCAGCAATTTCAACATCGGTTACTTTATTTTTTAGTAACGTCATATCTTGCATTTCAGCTTGAGCGGCTAAATCCAGTTGCTTTTCAAGTTCAGGGATACGCCCGTACTGTAATTCTGACATGCGATTTAAATCACCCGCACGACGCGCGATTTCAACATCAGTACGCGCTTGCTCAAGTTCAGTTTTAATATGCTGAGTACCTGACAATGAGGCTTTTTCTGCATTCCAGACTTCTTCAAGCTCAGAATATTCGCGTTCTTTAATGTCTAATTCTTCAAGCAAGTTACTCAAGCGCTTTTGGCTTGCATCATCACTTTCTTTTACTAATGCTTGCTGTTCAATCTTTAATTGAATAATGCGACGTTCTAAACGATCCATAGATTCAGGTTTAGAGTCAATTTGCATACGAATACTGGAAGCAGCTTCATCAATCAGATCAATCGCTTTATCGGGTAATTGACGATCTGAAATATAACGATGTGATAACGTTGCTGCCGCTACAATCGCAGGATCGGTAATTTCAACATGATGGTGAAGCTCATAACGCTCTTTTAAACCACGCAAGATAGCAATGGTATCTTCAACGCTTGGCTCATCCACCAGCACTTTTTGAAAACGACGTTCTAACGCTGCATCCTTTTCTAGATACTGACGGTATTCATTTAAGGTTGTTGCACCAACACAATGTAATTCACCACGCGCTAAGGCAGGTTTAAGCATATTACCCGCATCCATTGAGCCTTCGCCTTTACCCGCGCCGACCATGGTATGGATTTCATCGATAAACAATATAATACGACCATCTTCTTGAGACAGTTCATTTAATACGGCTTTTAAACGCTCTTCAAATTCACCACGAAATTTAGCACCCGCAATCAACGAACCCATATCTAATGATAATACCCGCTTGTCACGTAAGCCTTCAGGCACCTCACCGTTAACAATACGTTGAGCTAACCCTTCAACAATTGCCGTTTTACCGACACCAGGTTCACCAATGATCACGGGGTTGTTTTTAGTACGACGCTGTAAGACTTGAATGGTACGACGAATTTCATCATCACGACCAATCACAGGATCTAACCGACCTTGTTCTGCACGCTCGGTTAAATCGATAGTGTATTTACTTAATGCTTGGCGATTGTCTTCTGCGTTTTGATCATCAATTTTCTGACCACCACGAATTTGATCGACCGCTTTACTTATTTGATCTGCTTTTAAACCCAACTCACGTAATAAATTACCCAATGGGCCTTTATCGTTATCAACGGCAGCGAGGATAAATAATTCAGATGAAATAAACTTGTCATTACGTTTTTGTGCCAGCTTGTCACACATATTAAGTAATGCGCCCATGCTATTAGATAGCTGAACTTCACCACCAATACCGGTCACTTTTGGAATACGCTCTAATATCTCACTCAAGCGTGAACGCAACTGAGTAGAATCCACATTCAAAAGGGTGAGTAAAGGTCGGACAGTACTGCCTTCTTGGTTTAATAACGCAACCATAAGATGAGCAGGTTCAATATATTGATGATCACGTCCTAATGCTAATGACTGTGCATCAGAAATTGCTGCTTGGAATTTACTGGTAAATCGGTCAAGACGCATAGGTCCCCCAATAATAAATTTAATAACCTGTTACTAGTTATATGGTAGTTAATGGGCGTTTTTCAAGGCTATGAAAGCGCAAAATAATGCTGCAAAAAAAGCGGGTATATTGTTAGCCAATATACCCGCTTATTATTTGTGATGATTACGGTAAGATTAACGCAGCCAAATTAATGAGGCTTGGCGTCCAGTGACCGCTTGACGACGATAAGAATAAAACAACTCATCGTTATTGAACGTACAGTACTCACCACCATAAATAGCGTTGATACCGTGCTGTTGTAATCGTTGTCGCGCCAATAAATATAAATCAGCTAACCACTTATCACCATGAGCGATAAATGCATCAGCAGCATTGGCGTTAACATCAATAAACTGCTGTCGCACTTCATTGCCAACTTCAAACGCTGTTGGACCAATTGCCGGCCCCATCCATGCCATAATATCAGCCGCAGGACAGGTAAACTTAGCAATGGCGTTATCAATCACTCCAGCAGCAAGTCCCCGCCACCCAGCATGAACAGCAGCCACTTCAGTTCCTTGCTTATTACACAATAGAACAGGCAAACAGTCAGCCGTCATGATGGCACAGGCTAAACCAGGCTCACGGGTAAAGCTACCGTCAGCATCGATAAGATCGGTTAACGGCGCAGTGACATCAATCACAATCGAGCTGTGAATTTGATTCAACCACGCAGGCTCTGCAGTTAACCAACAATGCTGTTTCAATAATTGACGATTTATCAGCACTGAACTGACATCATCCCCAACGTGCAATCCCAAATTGAGAGTATCGTAAGGTACAGAACTGACACCGCCGAAACGGGTTGTACTGACCGTTAATACATTCTCTGGAGCAGGCCAGTTAGGAATGATGGTTCGCATTAATAGATATCTTCGTTATTTTCAACGGTATCTTTACGTAGAATATCAATCATCGCTACCATGTCGTTAGGTAATGGTGCATGCCATTCCATTAACTCACCCGTAATCGGATGTGATAGACGCAGCATACGTGCGTGCAATGCTTGACGATCAAATGAACGTAATGCATGAATAAATTCATCAGATGCATGACGTGGCGGACGAGGACGACCACCATAAATCACATCACCAATCAATGGATGACTCATGTATGACATGTGTACACGAATTTGGTGAGTACGACCTGTTTCTAGACGTAATACAATACGTGTATGTTCACGGAAACGCTCAGCAACACGGTAATGGGTGATTGCATCTTTACCCAATTCATGGACTGCCATACAGATACGTTTGGTTGCATGACGACCGATAGGTTTTTCAATCGTACCACCGCCAGTCATTTGACCCATGGCAATAGCTTCATATTCACGCGTGATATGGCGTTTTTGTAGTGCACGCACTAAACGTGTTTGTGCTTGAATAGTTTTCGCAACAACCATTAAGCCAGTCGTGTCTTTATCCAAACGGTGCACAATACCTACACGCGGTACTTCTGCTAATGCTGGGTAATGATATAACAATGCATTTAACACTGTACCATCAGGAGTACCAGCACCTGGGTGAACCACAAAATCACGTGGTTTATTGATCACCAGAATATCGTCATCTTCATAAACAACATCAAGTGGAAGGTCTTGCGCAATCCAACGCAATTCATCTTCAATTTCAGCTTGAATGAAAAGTTCTTCGCCACCCATCATTTTTGAACGTGGTTTGTTGTCAATTTTACCGTTTACTGAAACCATGTCCTTTAGAATCCACTCTTTGATACGAGAGCGGGAATAATCGGGATGTAATTCAGCAATAACCTGATCAAGGCGCTTACCTAGTTGGCTTTCGCTAACTGTACTTGTTAATTCTATTTGCTGTGCCATAACGAACTTTTTTAAAAAGCGTGAGACTAATTGTCATACGCTGCGTAAAATGTACCAAGCTTAATAAAACGATGCTTGATGTAAATTAATATAATGTCATTGTATCTGTTAACGGCTCAGTCCGTAATGGATCGAGCAAAATAAAATTTTTTTCAAGGAAACTGACGCCGTAATGAAACGCCTGACAATATCGACTTTTCTAGCTGTAGCCTTGCTTTCAGGCTGTTCCAGTACTGAGAAAGTCATTCCTGATGTTCCACCATCAGACTTATATTCTACTGCCCAGCAAGCATTGCAGAGCGGTAATTGGAACAATGCTATCGAGCGCTTAGAAGCAATGGACTCTCGTTATCCATTTGGCGCTTACTCAAATCAAGTTCAATTAGATTTGATCTATGCCTACTACAAGAATGATGATCTACCGTTATCTCAAGCCACTATTGCGCGTTTTTTACGCTTAAACCCAACCCATCCACAAGCTGATTGGGTTTATTATATGCGTGGTTTAACGCATATGGCACAAGATCGTAGCTTTATGCATGACATGTTCAATGTTGATCGTTTTGATCGTGATCCAACCCCTTCACGCCAAGCATTCCGCGATTTTAAATACTTACTAGAACGCTTCCCTGATAGTCAGTATGACGCAGATGCGAAAGCGCGTATGGTTTTTTTGAAAAACCAACTTGCTGAGTATGATCTCGCTGTTGCAGATTTCTATGTTCGTCGAGAAGCATGGATTGCAGCCATTAACCGTTGCCAACAAGTTCAACGCTTATATCCAGACACTGGTGCTGCCCGTAAATCATTGCTACTTGAAAAAACAGCTTACGCTAAATTAAAACTGGACAAAGAAGTCTCACGTACGGAAGCAGTGATTAAACTTAATCCAGTAAAATAACACCTAAAAATACACCTATAAAAAATGGCAGCTCAATAAGCTGCCATTTTTATAAATTATGTTAACAACAATTATTTACTTCAACGAATAACGTCGTAATGACGACAAATCACTTCCTTGAACAAAAAACGTTCAACAGAATGAAATTAAACGTATTTATTCCCTAGTCAGCGTTAGCTACCAGCAAAAAACCTTGATCCATACTGCCTTAAACCATCACTAAACCTCAAGCTTTTTTTAGACACTTTTTTGCAACAAACCCACGTTGATCACATTTTTTTTGCTGAAAATTCATTAACCCCAATAATGTGACACAGAGCACATTATAAGTTGGTATTTTTAGTAATCTGAACTTAACCCAACGAAGGGTAGCAAACGAGGAAGATAAATATGACATTAGAAATCACTGGCAAAAACATCGATATCACCCCGGCTATCCGTGAGCGTTTTGAATTTAAATTCAATAAGTTAGAAAAACTTCAGGTGCCACTAATCAAAAAACACGTCATGATTAGTAAAGAACCAAACAAGCTATTTAAAATTGAAGCATCTATTGGTATTGCTGGAGGAAAGTTGGTCGCTTCTGCAGAACACGAAGACTTGTTTGGTGCGATCACTGAATTATATCAAAAGTTAGATCGCCAACTGAAGAAACAAGCTCACAAACCAAATGCACGCCGTGCGAGTCATAGTGAAAAACCAACACAAGCTGAAGCTGAAGATACAGCTGAGTATGATGACGAAGTAGAATTTGATGAAGCATAATCGTTAATGATTAAGAGGATTTAAAACAGCCCTGCTAATGCAGGGCTTTGTGCTTGACAAAAAAAATCACCCTGCCTAATGTGGATTACACTGTTAATACGATAATATGCCGCTTTCATATTCAAGAAAGCCGATCATAATAAGGATCGCTATGACCGATAATACACTTTCTTCATTGGATGATATTCGCCGCAATGTCACTCGCATCGATAATACACTGTTAGCTCTTTTGGCTGAGCGCCGCACGTTAAGCCTTGAAGTAGCAAAAAGTAAAATTAGCACCGCTAAACCTATACGCGACCAAGCCCGTGAACAAACATTATTATTGCGTCTTATTGATACAGCTAAAGAATATCAGCTAGATCCGTTATATGTGACCCAAATTTTTCACACCATTATTGAAGATTCCGTTCTGTTTCAGCAGGCTTATTTACAGCGCTTAGTCAATCCTGAAAATGCCTTACCAACGGCACGAGTCTCCTTCTTAGGCGCAAAAGGCTCTTACTCGCACCTAGCCAGTCGTAATTATTTTAGCCGTAAACAGACCCAATTAGTCGAAATCAGTTGTTCATCATTTCGAGATATTGTTAATGAAGTCGAAACTGGTCATGCAGATTATGGTGTACTCCCCATAGAAAACACCAGTTCAGGCTCAATCAATGAAGTCTATGACCTATTACAGCACACCAGTTTATCGATTGTAGGGGAAATTACCCAACCGATAGAACATTGCTTATTAACTGCGGTTGATACTCAATTGGAACATATTGATACCCTTTACTCCCATCCCCAGCCACATCAACAATGCAGCGAATTCCTCCATGGGATGGGGAAAATTGATCAACAATATTGCTCAAGTACTGCCGATGCAATGCAGACCGTAGCAGATCTGCAACTGCCGAATATCGCCGCTATTGGTAATGCGTCTAGTGGTGAAATCTATGGTTTAACCCCAATAAAAACCAATATTGCCAACCAACAACAAAACTTTACCCGCTTTATTGTTGTTGCCCGTAAACCGGTTAGCGTCAATTCATTGATTCCCGCTAAAACAACCTTAATTATGTCAACAGCACAAACAGCGGGCTCACTCGTTGAATGTTTACTGGTGCTTCGTAATGCAAACATCAACATGACTAAACTTGAATCTCGCCCTGTTATTGGTAATCCATGGGAAGAAATGTTTTATATGGATGTCGAAATTAATTTAAAAGATCCATTAATGCAGCAGATATTAAAAGACCTCACTCGTTTAACCCGCTTTGTTAAAGTCTTAGGTTGTTATCCAAGTAAAAACGTCACCCCAACAGAGGTTGAGTTCATCGAGTAATATCAGCTCAAATAACGGCTAATTATCATCATTAAAAAAGCCGACCTTCATTATATTAATGTGATCGGCTTTTTTGTAATCATGTTACCAGGCTTCAAGCCCTTTATTTACGTCGAGTTGAATCATTCGCCTGTCTAAGTAGTCCTTGGCTCTCGACTAAAAAATATTGGGCATAATCACCAAACCAATGCTCAACCTGTCCAAAAGCTTGTTTAAAGGCGGCTTTATCTTGGCGCTCTAACATTGCAATCGCTTCGCCAAAACGTTGATGGAAGCGTTTGATCATCGCTAAGTTCTGAGGCGCTGACATAATAATATCCGCATACAACTGCGCATCTTGCGCAAATAGTCGCCCAACCATGGCAAGTTCTAAACGATAAATCGGCGAGCTTAGTGACATCAATTGTTCTATTTTTGGGTCTTCTTCTGCTAAATGAACCCCATAAACAAATGATGTAAAATGACGTAAAGCCTGAATAAGAGTCATGCCCTGATCATGCTCAATCGCACTAATACGATTTAATGATGCCCCCCAAATCTGAATTTGTTCCAATAACCATTGGTAACATTCAGGCTGACGACCATCACAATAAACAACCACTTGTTTAGCTAAACTTGGAATCTCTGGACCAAACATAGGATGTAAACCAACAACCGGTCCTTGATGAATATCTAACATTGCTTGTAGTGGACCACTTTTTACAGAGGTTAAATCAGTAAGAATACAATCTTTTGGTAAGTTAGCTAACTTAGCGATAATCGCTTCCGTCATATGAATAGGAACGGATACCACCACCATTCCCGCATCATGCAATATCTCATCCGCTCGATGCCAATCATCACTGCCTAAAATACGGACTTGATAACCCGATAACTCAAACATCCGTTGAAATAGCTGCCCTAATTGTCCATGACCACCGACAATAACGATTGGACGTAATTGAGGATTAAGACACTTAAAACCAGAATCATTTTCACTTGAATACGATTCTCGCATGGTTCGTCGTAACACATCCTCAATCAGATCTGCAGGCACGCCTTTTGATTCAGCTTCTTGACGACGAGATGCCAACATTGCAGCTTCACGATCAGGGGCATAAATAGGCAATCCATGCTTACTTTTAACTACCCCGACTTGTTCAACTAACGCTAAACGGCGCGCTAGTAGCTCCACCATTTGACGATCAACATCGTCTATTTGATCTCTTAATATGCTTAACTCAGCAACCATGACTTTTGACATCCGTATTTATCCAACTGCAACTATAATGCAAAGGGTTATTTAATTCTATTTTGTAAAAACGGCACTAACTCTTGGTGGGCTTTCCGCAATAATTGTTCTGTCGCTTCCCAACTAATACACGCATCAGTAATGGATACTCCGTAAGCCATATCTTGTAATGGTAAATCCGCACTTTGATTACCTTCATTAAGATGACTTTCAATCATTAAACCAATAATTGAACGGTTTCCTTCTCGAATTTGATGAATAACATCCGTCGCTACCAATGGCTGTCGTTGGTAATCTTTAAGAGAGTTAGCATGGCTACAGTCTATCATTAACGACGGTGTAAGGCCTGCCGCTGCCATTTCTGTTTCACATTCAGCCACCGACACCGAATCATAATTAGTTTGTTTACCGCCACGTAAAATAACATGACCATCAGGATTACCTTGCGTGGCAAGTAATGCCACCTGTCCATTTGGATTGATCCCCATAAACTTATGCCCAGAAGCTGCCGCTTGCATCGCATTAATCGCGGTCGCTAAACTGCCATCAGTGCCATTTTTAAACCCAACAGGCATCGATAATCCACTTGCCATCTCGCGGTGAGTTTGTGATTCCGTAGTACGTGCGCCAATGGCTGACCAGCTAAATAAATCGCCCAAATATTGCGGACTAATAGGATCCAGTGCTTCTGTGGCAACAGGGATCCCCTCTTCAACAAGGTCAATCAATAATTGACGTCCAATATGCAACCCTTCTTCAATTTCAAACGAACCATCAAGGTAGGGGTCATTAATTAATCCTTTCCAACCCACTGTTGTACGGGGTTTTTCAAAATAAACCCGCATCACAATATAGAGTTGATCATCAAGCTCAGCAGCGAGTTGTTTTAGTTTTTGAGCATATGTTTTTGCTTGTTCTACATCATGAATCGAACACGGTCCACAGACCACCAATAAACGGTGATCATGATGATGAATAATATCAGCAATCGTTTGACGTGATTGCTCAATAAATGCCAGCGCTGTATTTGATACCGCCATTTTATGTTTCAATTGCGAGGGGGTAATTAACACGGATTCTTCTGCAATATGAATATTGTTTAAGCCATCTTTTTCCATCGGTCATCTCTGCCTGTTATAGATATTCTTCCACCAACATAACAACTTCATCATCATCACCGCAACAACTTGTAAACATAGAATGCCATTTGTAAATATTAATTTACAAATGGCATTCTATTTCTATCCTTTCCGTTTTTATAATCTGTCTTATTTTAACCATTATTAAATTACAAACGAGGCTCCATGGTGCCATAGCGTTCAAAACCTTGCTGCCATTTAGTGAGATATAAACCTTCTTGCTGACGGCGATATTCACAAATACCCCACTTCACTTTTCCTTGTTCACCTAACTTGAAAATATGCTCTAAACTGCAATGTTGATCTAATCCTTGCTGGTAGCCTTGTTGATAACTGCCATAATCTAATGTCATTGTTGGATCATATTTTTTAGTGATTACTTCTAAATTGTCATGCGATAATTTTTCACTACCAGCAATACCGTTATAAAAGCCTAATTGATGAAAGTCACCATTGGTCACTAATTTTTTTTGTGTCACACAACCCGTCATTAAAGCTCCAATTACCACGGTAAATAAGACCTTCTTTATCATTATCAATTCCTTTTAGAAAAACACATCAACGTCTATACCACATTAAAAGCGTGCTTATATTAACAAATATCGATAGAAGTTATTATTGAACACTAATGCATATCACATTCATAACATTATATTAAGAAGTAAAAAATTGAAACTATTACACTAGCCGCCATCTGAAAAAATACGATTTCTTTCGAATCGTCACATTACGTAGCGAGAATATATATGGCGTGGTTTTTACTTTGCGTAGCAGCCTTAATTGGTGGTTATTTTATTTATGGTAGCTTTATTGAAAAAGTCTTTGGCGTAAACGCTAATCGTCAAACTCCCGCTTATACCAAGCAAGACGGGGTTGATTATGTTCCCATGTCTAACAACAAAGTCTATTTAGTTCAGCTCTTAAACATTGCTGGCGTTGGCCCTATATTTGGTCCCATTATGGGGGCGTTATATGGCCCAGCAGCCATGCTATGGATTGTACTTGGTTGTATTTTTGCAGGGGCCGTCCACGATTATTTCTCCGGCATGCTTTCAGTTCGTAACGGTGGCGCATCTGTCCCTACATTAACAGGACGCTACTTGGGTAACGGTGCAAAACATTTTATGAATATCTTTGCTATCGTACTGTTACTGCTTGTTGGCGTTGTATTTGTCTCTGCGCCAGCAGGTATGATCACTAACCTGATAAATGATCAAACTAATCTTAATGTCTCAATGACGACAATGGTGGTGATCATTTTTGCTTACTATATTCTGGCAACAATTGTGCCTGTTGATAAAATTATTGGTCGTTTTTATCCCTTCTTTGGTGCTTTACTGATTTTTATGTCGGTCGGATTAATCACCGCTATTGGCATTTCAGATGAACACGAATTATTAGGCGGTTTTGAAATTAGTCATATGTTCACCAACATGAACCCTAATGACTTACCATTATGGCCTGCATTGTTTATTACCATTGCGTGTGGCGCTATTTCGGGCTTCCATGCCACTCAATCACCATTAATGGCCCGTTGTATCGAGAATGAACAAAATGGTCGATTTATTTTTTATGGTGCAATGATTGGGGAAGGTATTATTGCCTTAATCTGGTGTGCGTTAGCTTTATCATTCTTTGGTTCGATAGAAGCATTGTCTGATGCTATTGCTAATGGTGGCCCAGGTAATGTGGTCTATAGCTCATCATTTGGTTTATTAGGCGTCTTTGGGGGCATCATTGCTTTTCTTGGGGTGGTTATTCTACCGATTACTTCAGGCGATACTGCATTCCGTTCAAGTCGTTTAATTCTGGCTGAATATTTTAATATGGATCAAAAACCATTACGTAATCGTCTACTAATGGCAATGCCTTTGTTTGTGTTAGGTGCGATTTTAACCCAAGTCGATTTTGCAATTATTTGGCGTTATTTTGGCTTTGCGAATCAAACCACCGCGGTAATGATGCTGTGGACGGCATCAGCTTATCTATTACGGCTTGATAAATTGCACTGGGTCGCAACCATCCCTGCGATGTTTATGACTACCGTATGTATCAGCTTCATTCTTAATAACGATCAACTTGGATTCGGCTTACCGATGACAGTCTCAACGGTTGTAGCACTGATTGCGACAGGCTTTATCACCGTCATGATCATTAAAAAATCACAAGGAAAAGGCGTGACCGATATTGATGCGGATGATACTGAACAAACCAACACACCTCTATCATCAAAAAGCTGATATACGATAATTATAACAACCTTAACAAACCAGTGCTCGTCACTGGTTTTGTTCATTACCTTAATTTATAGCCAACCCCTGATTTACAGCCAAAAAAAAGCCCACCATGTAGGTGGGCTTTTCGATAAACGTCAGACGCTTATTACTTTTTAGTAAGCTTCTCGCGGATACGTGCTGATTTACCAGAACGCTCACGTAGGTAGTACAACTTGGCACGACGTACTGCACCACGACGTTTAACAGTAATGCTGTCAACTACTGGAGAGTGAGTTTGGAACGCACGCTCAACGCCTTCACCGTTCGACATTTTACGAACAGTGAATGCTGAATGTAGACCACGGTTACGGATTGCGATTACAACGCCTTCAAAAGCCTGTAGACGCTCACGATCACCTTCTTTAACTTTAACTTGTACAACAACAGTGTCACCTGGTGCAAAAGTTGGTAGGTCTGTTTTTAGTTGCTCTTGCTCAAGAGCGTTAATGATGTTACTCATTTGATGTATACCCTAGAATAAACTGATACTAATTTAATTAAATACTTGCTTTATTTTCGCGGATAAATTCCGCGAGCAAGAATTCCTGATCGTCAGTCAGAGCTAGGTTTTCCAGGAGCTCCGGTCTTCTCAACCATGTACGGCCTAACGATTGCTTTAATCGCCAGCGACTAATCTCTTGATGATTGCCAGACATTAATACCGAAGGTACTTCATGCCCGTCCAACAATTCTGGTCGTGTGTAATGAGGACAATCTAACCAACCATTTGCAAAAGAATCTTCTTCTGCTGACGCAAAATCACCCAGTACGCCCGGAACAAACCGAACGACGGCATCAATTAGCGTCATGGCAGGCAATTCGCCACCCGTTAACACAAAATCACCGATAGACCATTCTTCGTCTACCTCTTGCTGGATAATGCGCTCATCAACCCCTTCATAGCGACCACAGATAAGAATTAAATTCTCAGCCTGCGCTAACTCCTCAACACCAGCTTGATCTAGCTTACGGCCTTGAGGGGAAAGGTAGATTACTTTAGCCGGACCTTTTGCAGACTTTTTAGCAGTGTGAATGGCATCGCGCAAAGGCTGCACCATCATTAACATACCTGGTCCACCACCATACGGTCGATCATCTACCGTGCGATGTTTATCGTGCGTAAAATCACGAGGATTCCACGTATCGACACTCAAAAGGCCTTTTTTTACCGCCTGGCCTGTTACCCCATAATTGGTAATGGTAGAGAACATTTCAGGAAAAAGACTGATTACTCCAACCCACATATGCTCACTCACTTATTACCAGAGGTTAAAACTCAGGATCCCAGTCAACTTCGATCCGCTGAGCAGTGCGATCAATCAACTTGATGACCTGCTCATCGAGGAACGGAATTAAACGTTCCTTCTGTCCGAAAGCATCTTTGAGATTCGCCTTAACAACTAACACATCGTTGGCACCTGTTTCCAGGATATCAGTGACTTTACCAAGGTCGTAACCTTTAGTAGTAACCACTGTCATACCAAACAACTCACGCCAGTAGAATTCTTCATCTGACAATACGGGTAGTTGATCAGCCAAAACTGCCACTTCTGCATTAGTGAAAACTTGAGCATCCTCGCGGATATCCATGCCTTCTAGCTTAGCAACAAGACCTTGGCCGTGGCGCTTCCATGATTCAACATGGATTTCCGTCCACTCGCCTTTGATTTTAATCATCCAAGGGGTGTAGGAAAAAATACTTTCGGATTCTTCGGTGTAAGAAAAAACTTTGAGCCAACCCTTGATACCGTAGGTGGCACCCAGTTTACCGACAATAATGTGGTCTTGGTTTTTAATACTCATCGTCTTTCTCTGTACCTAAGTACTAATTAAGCTACAGCTTTAGCTGCATCTTTGATTAGTTTAGCTACACGATCAGTCGCACAAGCGCCTAGACCTAACCAATGGTTTACGCGATCTAGATCTAAACGTAAACGCTCTTCTTGACCCTTAGCTAGTGGGTTGAAGAAACCGATCTGCTCGATGTTTGCGCCGTCACGTGGAGCACGTGCGTCAGCAACAACGATTTGATAGAATGGACGCTTCTTAGCGCCGTGACGTGCCAAACGAATAGTTACCATATCGTCCTCTTTGCATTACTGTAAAATAAATGACCCCGCTATAATAACGAGGTCCGTGCCAAAATAAAGCCTCGGAATTTTACCCTTTGGGACGGCGAATGCAACTGCTTTAGTTACTTTTTCACCGTTTAAGTAGAATAAAAGCTTTAAAACCATTAAAAATCAGACTATTAACGACCAGGGAACATTCCACCGCCAGGCATCATGCCTTTCATTTGACGCATCATATTCTTCATTCCACCTTTTTGCATCTTTTTCATCATCTTTTGCATCTGGGTAAATTGCTTCAATAATCGATTAACGTCTTGTACTTGAGTACCAGAACCAGCAGCAATTCGCTTCTTACGTGAGCCTTTAATTAGCTCAGGTCGAGCACGTTCGCCTTTCGTCATTGAATTGATAATAGCTTCCATTTGCATGAAAATTTTATCATCAACTTTATCTTTCATATCGCCAGGCAACTGCGACAGACCCGGAAGTTTGTCGAGCATGCCCATCATGCCACCCATGTTTTTCATTTGCTGAAGCTGGCTACGGAAATCTTCAAGATCAAAACCTTTTTTCTCTTTAAATTTCTTAGCTAATTTTTCTGCTTCTTTTTTATCAACGTTACGTTCTAGATCTTCGATCAACGATAAAACGTCACCCATACCTAAGATACGAGAAGCAACACGATCAGGGTGGAACGGTTCTAAAGCATCAGTTTTTTCACCAACACCTAAGAATTTAATCGGTTTACCAGTAATGTGACGTACAGATAACGCCGCACCACCACGAGCATCACCATCAACTTTGGTTAAAATAACACCAGTTAGTGGTAATGCATCATTGAATGCTTTTGCTGTATTAGCGGCATCTTGACCCGTCATGGCATCAACCACGAACAAGGTTTCAACCGGGTTTAATGCTTGATGGATGTCTTTGATCTCACCCATCATTTCTTCATCAACGTGCAAACGACCTGCGGTATCGACAATCACCACATCATAGAACTTGGTTTTACCATACTCTAAGGCTGCTTTTACAATCGCTAATGGTTTTTGCTCAACATTTGATGGGAAGAAATCAACGCCAACATCTGTTGCAAGGGTTTCAAGCTGCTTGATTGCCGCAGGGCGGTAAACGTCGGCAGAAACAACCAATACTTTCTTTTTATCACGTTCTTTTAATAGCTTACCTAATTTACCTACACTGGTGGTTTTACCCGCACCTTGTAGACCCGCCATTAAGATAACGGCTGGCGGTTGGCAGCTTAAATCAAGCGCTTCATTACCTTCACCCATTACCGCTTCAAGTTCAGATTGAACAATCTTAATGAACTCTTGCCCAGGCGTTAGGCTTTTCGATACTTCTGTACCAACTGCACGCTCTTTTACGCACTTAACAAATTCGCGAACAACAGGCAGCGCAACGTCGGCTTCAAGTAATGCCATCCGCACTTCACGCAAGGTATCCTTTATGTTGTCATCCGTAAGACGACCACGGCCGCTGACATTTTTAAGTGTTCGCGATAAACGCTCGGTTAAATTTTCGAACATGTGGTGCTACTCGCTCGTTACGCAACTCAATCAAAAAATTGCAAAATTATCAAAATTGCTACAAGTATACCGCAAAAAAGCTTGGCCTTTCATGTAAACCCATCGCTCTTTTCGGGATTACATTGGCGACGAAGGTTTGAGCAGGGTATAATTGCTGCCTCTAAATATTAAAAATAGCTATTCGTTACTAAGGAGCTATCTGGTTGACTATGGACATGCTAATTGCCATCCCTGCAGTAAGCTTTTACATCATTGCGCTGCTGCTTGTTGTCCCAGGGCTTGCTAATAATAACGGCATTAAAACTCAACCGGTTTTTATTACCGCCGTTATTGCTATTGCCTTGCATTTACTATTGCTTAAAGATCTTATCTTTGGTTCAACAGGTCAAAATCTCAGCATCCTTAACGTTGCATCACTGATTAGCGTTATTGTTGCCAGTTTAACTACGCTTGCAATGTTAAAAATGCGGATCTGGTTCTTATTACCGATAGTGTATAGCTTTTCCGCTATCAACTTGTTTGCCGCAACGATGTTACCTGGGGCTTTTATTACCCATTTAGAAGCTCAACCGCAAACTTTAGTGCATATTTCTTTAGCATTGTTCTCATATTCAACATTAATGATTGCTACGCTATATGCTTTACAGCTCGCTTGGCTTGATCACAAATTAAAACATAAAAAAAGCTTACAGCTTAATCCTAACATTCCACCATTAATGATGGTAGAACGCCAACTTTTCAAGATCATTATTGTCGGTTATAGCCTCTTAACCGTCACACTTATCAGTGGCTACTTTTTTATTGGTGATATTATTGCCCAAGGTAAAACACATAAAGCAGTTTTATCCTTATTAGCCTGGATAATTTATAGCGTACTATTATGGGGTCATTACCGCCAAGGCTGGCGTGGCCGTAAAGTGGTTTGGTTTAGTCTTACTGGCGCTTTTCTACTGACATTAGCCTATTTTGGAAGTCGTTTTGTAAAAGAAATTATCATTGGTAGTTAGCCCTACTACTTACACCTAAATTATTGCTACACTTATTTTATATATAGCCGTTGTGTTATCTATTATTGTTCAGTTATTCAATGACTAACAATATTTGCTCAATCTGTTAAGGACTGCCCCTTTTGGACCAAATTTCCACAGGCTTACTCTTTGCTTTACTCGCTCTTATGATCGTCATTTCAGCTTATTTTTCAAGTTCTGAAACGGGGATGATGACACTTAACCGTTACAAACTACGTCACCTTGCGAGCCAAGGACATAAAGGGGCTCTGCGGGTAGAGAAACTTCTTTCACGTACCGATCGTCTACTTGGCTTAATTCTAATCGGTAATAATTTAGTAAATATTATCGCATCTGCCATTGCAACCATTATTGGTATGCGGCTTTATGGTGATGCTGGCGTAGCTATTGCAACAGCAGTATTGACCATTGTTATTCTTGTTTTTTCTGAAGTTACCCCAAAAACAGTGGCAGCGCTATACCCAGAAAAAGTCTCTTACACTAGCAGTATTTTACTTAATATTTTAATGAAATTACTCTACCCATTAGTATGGTTTGTTAATGGTATAACTAACGGCTTCTTGTTTATTCTGCGTGTAAAAAAAGACGACAACAGCGCCTCAAACATTAACTCTGAAGAATTACGTACTATTGTCAACGAAGCTGGCGCGCTAATCCCTCGCCGTCATCAAGATATGTTGATTTCTATTCTTGATTTAGAAAATGTCACCGTTGAAGAGTTAATGATCCCACGTAATGAAATTGCAGCAATCAATGTCAATGATGATTGGAAATCCATTGTGCGTCAGTTAAGCCACTCAGCACATGGCCGAATTGTCTTATATCGCGACAGTATTGATGAAGTGGTTGGTATGCTACGAGTCCGTGAAGCTTATCGATTAATGATGGATAAGAATGACTTCAGTAAAGAAAACCTATTACGGGCCGCTGATGAAGTGTATTTCATTCCAGAAGGTACACCGTTAAATATTCAATTACTGAAATTTCAACGCAATAAAGAACGCATTGGCTTAATTGTTGATGAATATGGTGATATTCAAGGTTTGATCACCGTCGAAGACATCCTTGAAGAAATCGTCGGTGAATTTACCACTTCAATAGCCCCCACACTGGCCGAAGAGATCACCCTACAAAAAGATGGCAGCTTATTAATTGAAGGCAGCGCAAATGTTCGTGACCTTAATAAAAGCTTAAATTGGCAGTTACCAACAGATGGCCCACGAACATTAAACGGTTTTATTTTAGAACATTTAGAGTACATCCCTGATAAAGGGATTAAAGTAAATATTGCTGGTCAAAAAATGGAAGTCATTGAGGTTTCTGGCAATATGATAAAGTTAGTCAAGGTATTGCCAACAAGCAGCAAAACAGAAACTCAAATCAAAAAAGAACTAGAAATTAATAGTCACTGACCACGCTAACTATCTTTAAATAACGATAAAAACAGCAGTTTAGAATAAAAAGCCGCATTGTGATTTTATACACAATGCGGCTTTTTTTAGTATTCAATATTGGTAATTATTTCACATGTAATTGCTGCAACATTGCTTCAGGTAAAGCAAGAACATCGTTTTTATTGACCTCAATACCCGCATTGATAATCGTAGTTGCAATCACTTGTGCTTCTGTTAGCGAATGCATGCTGTAAGTACCACATTGGTATTCATTTAACTC
This sequence comes from Photobacterium carnosum, assembly GCF_002849605.1. Lineage (GTDB taxonomy): Bacteria > Pseudomonadota > Gammaproteobacteria > Enterobacterales > Vibrionaceae > Photobacterium > Photobacterium carnosum. The sequence continues at coordinate 6,642 of NZ_NPIB01000039.1, read as the reverse complement.
TGGTATTTGATCTTGAGTAGCGACTGCTAGCACATCTTGCATTGCAGCTAACCAAGCGGTTGCAACTTGCTGCTCAGTTGGTGTGCCGATCAAGCTCATGTAAAAGCCAGTGCGACACCCCATCGGTGAAATATCAATAATTTCCACAGTAGTAGAATTTAAATGCTGCCGCATAAACCCTGCGTACAAGTGCTCTAAAGTATGGATACCACGCTCGCTAAGAATATCAGCATTAGGGCGACAAAAGCGTAAATCAAACACGGTAATGGTGTCGCCTTTGGGGGTTTGCATGGTCTTGGCTATCCGTACTGCGGGCGCATGCATTTTGGTATGATCGACAGTAAAGCTATCAAGTAATGGCATTGCTTACTTCTCCTTGTCTTAAAAATAAATCCTAGCACCTAATTTCTATAGTGCATATTCCAATTAACCTACCACCAACCTTTATTGTTATCGAGCTCTTTTCTGCATTGTTTCAATTGCCAGCCGTAGTCTCTCGATTGCTGCTCAACCTTACGAGCCACTTTCATCAACCATGGTTTATTACGATAAGTACCACGTTTATAGCCACCACGACCTTCGTGATAAGCAAGATATTGTCTATACGCATTCCATTTTGAAACCCCTAATTGACGTTGAGTTTCATAGGTGTACCAACCAATAAATTGCATTGCATCATCAAAACTACTGCGGGAACCACCATGTCCGGTATGTTTTTGAAAATCAGCCCATGCTGGATCTTGCGCTTGAGCATAACCATACGCACTACTCACCCGTCCCCATGGAATAAATCCAAGCACATAGTCTTTAGGGGGTAATGCATCGTGACGGTAACTACTTTCTTGCTTCATGATTGCCATCGCAACATTAATGGGTGTACCCCATTTTTGCTGCATATCGACTGCATCTTCATACCAATCAGGGTATTGGCGAAAGATACTACACAAATTTGATTGGTTACTTGGTGGTGGTGTCGCACAACCACTGACAATAAAAACCACCACGGTAAGTAATAATAATCGCACACGTAATCGCATTTTTAACCTTACTTGTTAATTATTAAAATTAGTCAAAAAAAAAGCTGACACTTAAAAAGTGTCAGCTTAATTAGCTATATTATTTGGTTAACGTCGGTATTTCCACATCAACATCAGCAAAATAATCTGCTAAAAAATCATCAAACGAAAGTGTGTCACTTTGTTCAATTTGACGTTGTTTAATCACCGATGCAGCCACTTCGTGTTCAAACGTCGCTTGATCATAAAAACGGAATGCTTGCTGCGCTAATTTCTTTGTATGTGCCGTTGCATAATAATCACCAAGAGGACCAATACCTTGATAGGTTTTAATCTGATCAAGTAGCTTAGCTGAAAACGTTAATTTAGGATCATCAATCCATGTTAATAAGCGCTGATAAGTTTGCTGGTATTTATCATTACCGTATAAACCATCCAGAGTCATAGCCACTTGCTTTAATTCGGCAAAAACACGATGTCCCCATGTTTTTAGAAGTAGTTCTTCGCCATGACAACCAATTTTAAGTAGTAATTCTGGATTACGACCATCAACAACCACTTTATTCCAATTCTCACGCCAACATGCTAATTCACAATCAGTCATATCAGGCGATGGCGTTAGTGTTGCCCAAATTAAAAATAGATCAAGAAAACGCACCTGATCTTCATCAATACCAATTGGGCTAAATGGGTTCACATCAAGTGAGCGCACTTCAATATATTCCACCCCTGCACGCTTTAATGCTTCTGATGGTTTTTCACCACTTTTAGCAACACGTTTAGGACGAATAGGTGCATAAAGCTCATTTTCTATCTGTAATACATTACTATTTAACTGCTGACGCTTACCATCAACAACCACACCTAACTCAGAGAACTCATCTGATGGCGTGTGAATCGCACTATTAAGCCCGGTCAAATATTGTTCCATATTATTAAACCCAATTTTTAACGAGCTTTGAGCATGATTGGTATAACCTAAATCACTTAATCGTAATGCGGTTGCATTTTCTAAAAAATAAGTGCCTTTACCTACTTTTTCAAACGAAGATTTTAGTTCTTCATTTTGAATAAATGAACCACATAACGCAGGCGAAGAACCAAATAAATACGGAATTAACCATCCAAAACGGTAGTAGTTTCGAATTAATCCAAAGTACGCATCAGAAACTGAATCTTGGCGTTGCAGCTCTGTTTGATCGCCAAATAAACTATCCCAAAAAGTATCAGGGAAAGAAAAATTAAAATGCACCCCAGAAATAATTTGCATCACACTACTATAACGACGCTTTAGGCCTTCACGGTAAAGTGTTTTCATTTGACCCGTATTTGAACTACCGTACTGCGCTAATTCAATCTCATCTTGATCACCAACAAAACATGGCATAGACATTGGCCATAAGCGCTCGCCAGCCATATGGCTTAATGAAAACTTATGAATATCGTCTAATTGTGCAAGTAGATCGTCAACATCACGAGAAACTGGCGTAATGAATTCTAATAAGGATTCAGCAAAATCAGTGGTGATCCATTTATTGGTTAATGCCGATCCTAAAGCAGTAGGATGTGGCAATGAAGATACTTGTAGGTCATCTGTGATACGCAAAGACTCGCGCTCAAGACCACGCCCTAACTGTGTTAATGCTTCAGGATTTTTGGCAACCTGTTGCAACCTTTCGGAAAAAGTCATGAAGGCTATTCTCGTTTTTATCCAATTGAAGAAAACAGGGTAATCATTATTTAACAGGATTACCATGCTTTATAGTATTAATCATTGTGAAACATATGCACTACACAATAGCAGCCTTTAACTTAATAAAGGCTGTTATTGTTAGTCTATCTTACTGATTAAGTGCTAATTGATGAATAGGCAAATCTAAAGTCTTTAATTGTGGTAATAATGTTTTCGCATCCCCGACGATAACTATTTGATAGTCTTTAGGGTTAAACCACTTCTGCGCTAATTTATCCATTTCAGTTTTAGTGATTGTAGCGACAATATGATTTCGTTGAGCCACAAAATCTTTTGGTAAATCGTAACTAAGTATATTTCCTAATAACGCGGCTTTTTTAGCAGGTGTTTCATAGCTTAATGCGTCTTGTTGACCAACAGCTAACCGCATAAATTTCACTTCTTTATCGGTTAACCCTGTCATGCTCATACGCTTTAATTCCGTCATAAACTCTTTAATCGCAGGCAACGTTGCATTCGCACGTACTTGTGCATAAAAACTTGCCAGACCAATTTCACGTCCACCGGTTAAATAACCGCCTGCACCATAGGTATAACCTTTATCTTCACGTAAGTTCAGATTTAAACGACTATTAAAATTACCTGCTAAATTAAAATTAGCTAGCTGGGTCTTAAATAATTCACCCGTTGCATCATAAGCTAAGCCTTGACGTACAAATCGAATCACAGTTTGTGGCGCATTGGATTTATTCACTAACCATACTGCTTGTTGTGATAGACGTGGCAATATTGGCGTAGAAAAAACAGGCTCAGGCTGTCCTTTCCATGCTGTTAACGGTGCCAGATCAGCCTTTAAATTTTTTGAGCTAATATCACCAACAACCACAACATCAGCACCATTAGGAGTGTAATAACGCTGATAGAAATCCTTAACATCTTGCAGAGTAATGGTATTAATCGATGCGTGGGTTCCTTCTGCTGGACGACTAAATACCGTACCTTTAAATAACACATCACGGGTGGCTTGACTTGCTAACCATTCAGCACTTTGATGTTCATAAACAATGCCTTCCAACATTTGTTTTTTTAATCGTTTAAAATCAGATTCAGTAAAGTTAGGCGTCAATAATCGTTGCTCAAACAAGGCTAAAGTTTGAGGTAAATTCTTCGTCAGCGTAGTTAATGATATGGTAGAACCATAAAGTCCTGCATTAACAGTAATACTACTGCCTAAGGTATCCAGTTTTGATGCCATCTGCTCAGCGGTTAATTTAGTTGTCCCCTCATTCATCATTGTTGCTGTCAATTGCGCTAATCCAGCTTTGCCTTCAGGCTCAACTCGACGTCCCGCAGGCACCCCTAACTGTAAAGTAATAGTTGGCGTTTCTTGATATTCGGTCCCAATAACATTAATGCCATTGGCAAGTTTAAATTCATATAAACTCGGCATAACCGCTTTTACTGGAGTAGATGCTTGTGGCATCACACTACGATCAAAGTTATCAGTCACCGTTCGATAAGCCAGATCTTGTTCTTTAATCTTATGATGTTGTGATAAATGGCGAGGTGCAGGCGTAAAGTTTGGCTGCGCAGCCTGTAGCTGTAATTGCCCTTTAGGTACCACGCTTAAGCTCACGCTTGGCTGCTGGTATAGATATTTATTATAAGCGTCCATCACACTGTCAGTCGTGACTCGATTAACATTTGCCAGCTCTGTTTGTAAATAATTAGGGTTACCAAAAAAGGTTTGATAAGCCGCTAATTGTGAGACTTTGCCCGCTACACTTTGTAAACCATAAATGGCACTTGCAGCAACTGATCCTTTAATTTCATCCAGCTGTTGTGGGTTAATGCCTTGGGTTTCGATACCATTAACAACCGCCATCACTTTAGTACGCAACTGTTTTAAATTGCCCTGATTACCACTTGGTGCCATGGCATAAACATACATAGTACACGCAAGCTCAGCACAATCTTGAAAAGCGCCAGCATCAACAGCGTCGCCAGTCTTAACTAATTTTTGATACAGTAAGCTATTAGTACCACTGCCAATAATTTGTCCTAGCATATCCAATGATGATTGATCTTTCGCGCCAAGATACGCGGTTGGCCAACCCATCATTAACATCGGTTGTTGAATGTTATCTTCAAGGGTAATAAAGCGATTATTGGCTAATTTTGCGGGTTGTTTAGGTGCAGTTTTAACTTCAGGGCCACGAGGGATAGAACCAAAATACTTATTCACCCATGCTAGTGTTTGGGCTTTATTTATGTCACCACCAATGGTTAATGTTGCATTGTTAGGTCCATACCAACGTAAGAAAAACGCTTTAAGATCATTAACATCAACCCGATCAAGATCTTCGACATAACCAATAGTCTGCCATGAATATGGGTGACTGCGCGGATATAATGCTTCTGCCATCTTTTCATAAATCATCCCATAAGGACGATTCTCAAAGTTCTGAGCACGTTCATTTTTAACGGTTGAGCGCTGGATTTCAAATTTCCGTTGTGACACAGCATCCAATAAAAAGCCCATTCGATCAGACTCTAACCACAACATTTTTTGAAGTTGATTAGCAGGAACTGTTTCATAATAATTAGTACGATCACGGTTAGTACTGCCATTAAGAGTGCCACCGGCTTCCGTTATTAGACGAAAATGCTGCTGATCACCAACATGTTTTGAACCTTGAAACATCATGTGCTCAAAGAAATGGGCAAAACCAGACTTGCCTTGTTGTTCACGTGCCGAACCGACATGATAAGTGACATCAACATTCACCAGTGGATCGGAATCATCAGGTGACAAAATAACCGTTAAACCATTCGCTAACTGATATTTACTGTAAGGAATCACAGCTTTACCCGTTATGGCTTTCACTTGCTCAATAAATTTAACGCCTTGCGGTAAATTATTATTTAATGAAGTATCTTCGCTCCATTGACTACAGCCAGCTAATGACAGTAATGCTGCACTTAAAACCCACTTTTGCACGTTAATACATTCCTTACACTGATAATCCGGGAAATAACCCTAACACAATCGCTGCTAAGGCAATATAGCGTATCATTTTCCCAATAAAAATAGCCGTAGCACACCACCAAAAACGCATTCTCAACCATCCGGCGGCTAAGCACAATGGATCACCAATTAATGGCATCCAACTTAATAATAAACTCCAATAGCCGTATTTCTTTAACCATAATAATGCTTTATTACTTTGTTTATTCTCAGCAGTTTTATCAGGGAGTAATAGACCTAACCAATAATTAGTTAACCCGCCAAGGGTATTACCGATGGTCACCACCGCCACAATTTGCCAAACAGGATTATCGCCCATTTTTAACGCGGCTATAAGGTTGGCCTCTGAGCCTCCAGGTAATAACGTTGCGCTTAAAAATCCGGTGGCAAAGAGTACCCATAACCCAAGATCACCATTCATTAATTCTGTCATCAAACTGTTATCTCATTAATTAATAATGCACATTCCACCGCCACTCAGCCTATCTTGAGCCAATAGTACAAAACATTTAGGGTTGATAATAATACCAAGTCTATTAATAGACGGTTATTTAATATTGAATTTAACGGTGATAATCGTTATCACCAGGAAGCTAAGCTACAGCATATTGATAGTATAAATAGAGGAATGATCTTAAGACTAAAATTGAGGCATAAAAAAAGCCCAGCCTAAGCTGAGCTTTTAAATGATGGTGCGCGCGGGAGGATTCGAACCTCCGACCGCCTGGTTCGTAGCCAAGTACTCTATCCAGCTGAGCTACGCGCGCACTAATTCTGTTACAACAACAAACATTGAGGTCTGCTGCTTTTAAATGATGGTGCGCGCGGGAGGATTCGAACCTCCGACCGCCTGGTTCGTAGCCAAGTACTCTATCCAGCTGAGCTACGCGCGCACTAATTCTGTT
>NZ_NPIB01000038.1 GCF_002849605.1 Photobacterium carnosum | reverse complement strand
CGAGGTAGTTCAGTTGATTAACTTTCTATTGGGAAGCTTAGCGGCCTATCATGCCGAGGGTCGTACTGATGTTCGGAATGGTAAATCCCGTCCACTTCACATTTTTAGAAAGAAACCTGAATCTAACGATATAGGTTTTTTTTCGTTTGTAGAAAATGATAACAATCGCGTAGGTTATTATCCGTCATCTCGGAAGGGAGGCACGAGCTATCCGTGATCTACTTATTACGTGTTTGAGCATTAAAGACACCAATAAAAAATCAACTAAAACAGCAGTAAAGACAATAACTCTACAACGTGCGGATAATAGATTCCCTATCTCGTTCGTAATCTCGCGGTAGGAAATGACGGTCGTTATAAATAGGAAGCTTAGCGGTCTGTCATGGTTATTATTAGATGGTAATGATCGCGCTGATGCTCTGGTTGTAATGTTAGCGATGCCAAGTCCGGTCCACTTCACATTATTGAAGAAGCCTGGATTGAAATATTCAGGTTTTCAACGTTGTACACGATCAGATAAAACTGGATATACGTAATAACCTCTCGATTTTTATTCGGCAGTGTTAGAATAGGTTTTTGATTTAGCGCCCTATATAAAGGACTAAGTGATGAGCAGTTTGAATAATGATAATAATCACGCTGAGAATGATCAGCTGACTGAAATTGCTATTGCCTATTATCAAGAAGGTGCTACGCAAGAAGAAATATCACAACGTTTTGGGATGTCTCGCGCCAAAATTGGTCGTTTACTTCGTCGTGCTCGAGAAGAAGGTGTGGTTGAAATTACGGTTAAATATCACCCTGTATTCAGTGAAAAGCTTGAGCAGCAATTAATTGAACGGTTTAATTTAAAACGAGCACTGATTGCGTTAGATCAGCCTGATGATGAATCTCAACGCCAACAAGTGGCGAGTCTTGTTTCTGGTTATCTGGCGGCGACATTATCGGATGATATGGTGGTGGCGGTTGGGCAAGGGCGTAATATTGCCTCAATTGCTAATCATGTTGGCGTTGTGCCGCATCGCAACTGCCGTTTTGTGTGTGGGATTGGTGGTACGCATCGTTCTGGTAATGCGATTAATGCCGATCATATTTGTCGTCAACTCGCGAAAAAATATGATGGCATCAGTGAAACGTTATATGCCCCAGCTTATGTGGAAGATATTATCGTTAAAGAAGCATTCATGAAAAATGGCACTGTTAAAGAAACCTTGGATCGTGCTCGTCGCGCTGATGTTGCTTTAGTAGGGGTTGGTGATATGAATGAAAATAGCCATATGGTGAAATTAGGTTGGTTCACGCCTCAAGAAATAGTCGAAGCACGGATTCGAAAAGGGGTTGTGGGGGATATTGCTGGCTATGATTTTTTTGATAGCCAAGGTAAGCAAGCTGATACCATGATGAGCGATAGAGTGATTGGTTTAACGATGGATGAATTACGTCATATTCCGACGGTTGTAGTAACTGCGGCTGAAAACAGTAAAGCATTAGCCTTATTAGGCGCGTTGCGATCAGGTGTTGTTGATGTACTTGCAACCAGTGTTAGCAATGCATTGACGATTCTTAATCTTGATCAACAGATGAAATAGATGTTTATTTAATCATTTGATCTATAAAAGAAACCGCTATCATAATTGAATGTAGATAGCGGTTGCGCATTATGCTTTAAAGCAATAAAATACAGATTCAAAATGAAGGAAGAACGTCGTATCCGGTGATGCGTCCGGATTTCAAATCCGGGTAGGGCTGCCAGCAGTCCTGGGTAGGTTCGACTCCTATGTTCTTCCGCCACTTCCTTGTATTATCCTTAATCTTGTAATAAATTCTGATCTTTTAATTCGCGATAATTAAACTTACGCTTAGTAAAACCAATCTTATCAAAATACTCTAATAACTGAATCGCAACCTTACGTCCTAATTGACTGATATCTCGAAATTCAGCGGTTTCTAACTTCTGATGTTGAGCGGTATGTTGGCGTACGGCGGTTGCCATATTTACTAGATAGTGATGACTGACATAGCGATCTTTCACTATGGCGGCAACATAACTTAATTGCGCTAATTTATAGCTGAGTTTACGTATATTCTCTTCATTCTCACCCATTTCTGCTGCGAGATCGCGTATCCACCAAGGTTGAGGTTGGGTTGCCATCAATTGCTCTATTTGGTGCCAACATTGCAATTCTGGCTGTGTTAGCTGTAATTGATGTGCGGCTAAATGTAGCCATCCACGGGTATTTGCTAACAGTTGTTGGTTGAGTAATTGGTCGATAATAGCATTGAAGATAACCTGCGGCTGATTAAGTGCCGTCATGCGATATAACCGATCTTTACCCACACCGAGGGTATCTTGAGCCTGTTGATGATATTGCTCTAGTGTGGCGATAATGTGCTGTTGTAAATCCTGCTGATAACTGACATAGCAAAGATAATCACCATATTGGTTAATCGTCGTATTTGTTGCTAATAGATGATTAATAACATCAGTCTTGCATTGATGTTGTTCAAGCAGTTGTTGGCGTGATTGTGGTGCATATTGGAGCTTAAAGGCAATAATGTCATTGAGTGAATCGAGACTTGCACGTTGATTAAGATACTTAAGTCGCTGCGGTGTTCGCTTGCCACGATTAGGCGGTAGCAGGTCAATCACAATAGCACTGCCAAGATTGATTTTTTGGGCGGGATCGCGCAGTAATAATCGGTCTTGTTCCGTTAAACATAATGGCGTATCAAGGGTGATTTCAGCAAGGGCAGTCTCACCTTGTGCTAATTGTTTATCTTCTAATAATGCAATGCGAGCTGTGGTGTGAGTTGCTGCATGGAAAACTTGAATATTTTGCCAGTGTTTAATCAGATGGTTGGCGGTTAATTTAACCGTGATCCGTTTGATTATGGTTGTTGGTGCTGTTTGTAATAACCAATCGCCACGGTTTAAGTTGGCTTTATCAATGTCACCACTAATATTGAGCGCAACCCGTTGGTTTGCCGTCGCAGATTCCGTTGCTTGTCCTTGTGCATGAATACTTTTTATTCGCACAATTTGTGGTTGGCTATGGCCTTTTTTAAGGTTGCTATGGCTAACTAAACACAGGCTATCACCAACGTTAATTTGACCGTTTAACGCGGTTCCTGTAACGACTAATCCTGAGCCTTTAACATGAAATGCACGGTCGATAGCGAGTTTGAAATTTAGCGTATTATCATGTTGTTGTTCATTGTCAGCAAGATCAATCAAGTGTTGCTTGAGTTCATCAATACCATCATTAGTGTGCGCAGAACAATGAAAAATAGACGATTGAGTAAAACCATATTGAAACAATAATTGGGTTAATGTTGCTTCGAGTTGCTGTTGTTGTTCAACGGTCGTGAGATCGGATTTAGTGATCACCACCGTTAGACTATCCATGGCTAATAAGCGCAAAATAGTCAGGTGCTCATAGCTTTGCGGCATCATGCCTTCATCACTTGCTACAATTAGCATTGCATGATGGGCGGTGCCTACGCCTGCGAGCATATTGGATAGGAATTTTTCATGGCCAGGGACATCAATAAAACCTAACCGTTGTAGTTGGTTAGATTTTGTTGAGTGATAAGCCATAAACGCATAGCCTAAATCAATAGTCAGCCCGCGTTGTTGCTCTTCTGGTAGTCGATCGGCATTGATCCCAGTAAGGGCGTGTAACAGTTTAGTTTTACCATGATCGACATGGCCAGCTGTAGCAATAATCATAGCGTTACTCTAGAGCGTTATTGAGCGAGAGGCAGTAAGAAAGGATTGAAGCCGTTGCGATAGAATTCCATTTGACTCAGTTTTTGATCAAGTACTAGGGTCGCAAGATCATCAGCAATAGGATCTAATTGTGGGTTCTTTTCAAGGACCAACATTTTTAAATAGCTTTGACAATGGCCGCAAGTTTCAGCGCGGACGCTATCTTCTAGCGATTCACTTTGTAGTTGAATATTTTCGCCATCACCACATTGGGTACATTCAGCGCGTAGTCGATGCCACTCAGTTTCACATTGGCTGCAATGTAAGTAACGATGACCACTGCCTTGAATTAAACTTGCTACAGGTGCACCGCCACAAAGTGGACAATGTGATTGTTTTGCATTGGCTTCTGGTTGCCATTCTAATTGGGTATTAGTGACAATTAAGCTCATTAGCGTATTGATACAAGCCCAAAGAATAATCGCAATATCGGCAGGTACACGTTCTGGTTGGTTTTGCTGTAAAGCATGAAAGTAATGCTGCAATGTTTGTTGATCAATTTGACTCAGATTATCGATAACTTTAACGATATCATCGCTAACAATAGGGCGTAGTGCTGACGTTAATTGGGTTAGCATTGGGTCTAAAATAGCTTGCCAGGTGCTGTCTATTTCAATGGGCCATGTTAGCGTTTTAGTTTGTAATTGCTGTTGGACGGCGCTATTAAATGTTTCAACCAAATGTACTTGTTGCTGTACGATTTGACCTGCTAATAAAAGATAATCTGCCATAAAAGAATCTTGTGCCAACTGACGTAAACGTGCAGCGCGGGCATGAAAAATGGTTGCAGGTTGACCAATAATTAACGGATTAAAACCATCACTTTTTTGTTTAATAATAGTGTCTTTATCTAAAATTTTAACGCTCATGCAGGTATCCAATTATAAGAATACCAACCACGGTAAACCGAGGTTGGTATAGAAATAAAGAATGGATAAACAACGTGGTTTATCCATTCGAGAGCTAGTTGTTAGTGTTGGTCTTTGTTGCTAGATAGCGAACGGAACCAGCGTGGGTGATGTTTCTTTGCCCAAGCGGGAGAAACCTTACCTTCTAACATGCCATCAATTGAGCCTTTTACCCAATACGCCATGTAAACATGAACAATTAAGCTCAAAGCAAATACAAGGGCTGTGATTGAGTGAACAATTAATGCTATACGTATGACATCAATGCTGAAGTAAGCTGAAAAGTAAGCGCGCCATGCAATCAGACCCGTTACTAGCAACAATACCGCACAGGCAATAAATTGACGAAGGAGCATTTTTTGTCCCGCGTTATATTGACCTGCTTCTGGTACGTTTTCTTCATTTTCAGTTAGTACGTCTTTTACTTTTAGCATCCATTGGAGATCACCTTTTTCAAAGTGGTTATGGCTCCAATAACGAGAAACTAAGAAGCATAAGCCAACTGTCATCACAATTGCACCAAATGGGTGCAAAATACGCGCAAGCTGTGGTGAACCATAGACATAGCTAAGGAAGTGTAAAGGGGCAAACATAAAAGATAAGCCAGACAATAAAGTCCAGATACCTGCTAATGCAACAGTCCAATGCACAACACGATTTAAAGGCTTATGACGTAAAATTGTTTTATTCAAACTCATTTCTCATCTCCTTCGTCTTCAGCAACACGACTACGACCAACGGTGACTCGGTGAATAGCAGCAAGGGCTAAAGTACCGACTAAACCAACAGCAGCAAGTGGCTTGAGATCATCTTTCCATAATTTCACTGTTTCGCTGATTTTAGGATCTTTAGGTAGATCATAACGTTCAGGATCAGTGATATCGTGTAGAACATAAATCACATGCGTACCGCCAACACCTTGTGGGTTGTAGACACCTGCTTTTTTATGGCCTTTAGCTTGCAATGCAGCAACACGTTGATTGGCATATTCAAGAATTTCTTCACGAGGGCCAAAGCGTAATGCACCTGTTGGACAGGTTTTTGCACATGATGGCACTTGACCTGCCTGAAGGCGATCAAGACATAGCGTACATTTGTAAACGCGGTTATCAACAGGGTTCATACGCGGAATATCAAATGGGCAGCCTGCGATACAGTAACCGCAACCGACACATTTTTCCGAGTTGAAATCGACAACGCCGTTTTCATATTGCACGATAGCACCAGGTTCTGGGCACGCTTTTAAACAGCCAGGATCAGAACAGTGCATGCAGCTATGTTTGCTAAAGAGCCACTTGAACTTGTTATCTTCTTCAATTTCTTTGAAGTGGATAGTGGTCCACGTTTCAGCTGTAGTATTAGGCGGATTTTGGTAAGAGCCTTCAAAGGTTCCTACTTTGCCGCGTAAATTATTCCATTCGCTACACGCATCCATACAGCCTTTACAGCCAGTACAGCAAGTGACATCAATGAGCTTAGTCACTTGAATTTGACGTTTACGCGCATCAGGTGATGGAGTAAGCGACGATGTAGCAGAACTACGAATGATATTCTGTGATTCCATACCCATGGCTTACTTCACCTTCTCTACGTTAACCAAAAATGCCTTGTATTCAGGTGTTTGTGAGTTAGCATCACCAACACTTGGCGATAACGTATTCGCAAGGTAACCTGGCTTAGTATCACCTTCGTAACCCCAGTGAATTGGGATACCGACAGTGTGAACTGCTTGGCCATTAACATGCAGTGGCGTAATACGTTTCGAAACATAAGCTTTAGCGATAATAGAGCCACGCTTAGATGTTACTCGAATCATATCGGCATTCTTAATGCCTTTTTCTTCCGCAAGACCAACGCCGATCTCTACAAATTGTTCAGGCTGTAATACAGCATTAAAATGAGAGTGACTGGTCCATGTATGGAAGTGTTCAGTTAAGCGATAAGTGGTACCCACAAATGGGTAATCCTCTTTAGTGCCTAGCTGAGCCGCATCATCTTTAAATAAACGTGCCGCTGGGTTTGAAATCACATTTTTATGTAATGGATTAGTACCAATCGGTGTTTCAAACGGTTCGTAGTGCTCAGGGAACGGACCTTCAGCCATTTTATCAAGGGCAAATAGACGACCTACGCCTTCAGGTTGCATGATAAATGGGCTCGCATTTTTTGCTGGTGGTAATTTAGCATTAAAGTCAGGTACATCTGGGCCAACCCATTTGTCACCATTCCACTCAACTAAGACGCGTGATTTATCCCATGGTGTTCCATCAGGACGTGTTGAAGCACGGTTATACAATACACGACGGTTTGCAGGCCATGACCATGCCCAGTTAGGTGCAAGACCTAAACCTGAAGGATCGCTGTTATCACGACGTGCAGTTTGGTTACCGGCTTCTGTCCAACTACCTGTGTATAACCAGCACGCAGAATTGGTCGAACCATCAGCTTTTAGTTTGCTAAAGCTAGATAGTTGCTTACCGTTAGCATCTTTACCGTTAAGTTCTTTGCATAGCTCTTTGGTATTTGGTGCAGCAGGGATCGCATAGTTCCAATCAAGAGATAGGATAGGATCAGGATATGTGCCGCCTTCTTGTTGATACATATCGCGCATCTTCAAGAAAATACCCGCTAAGATCTCGGCATCACCTTTTGCTTCTCCTGGCATATCAGCTGCTTTCCAGTGCCACTGTAACCAGCGCGCTGAACTTACGATAGTGCCATCTTCTTCCGCAAAACATGCACAAGGCAAACGGAATACTTCAGTGTCAATGCTTGCAGTATCAACTTCATTAACGTTAGGTTTATTCTGCCAAAACGTAGAGGTTTCAGTGACAAGAGGATCGACAACTACTAAGTATTTCAACTTAGACAAAGAGTCTAATGTTTTTTGTTTATTAGACATTGAAGCGACAGGGTTGAAACCTTGACAGATATAGCCATTCATTTTGCCTTTGTTCATCATTTCGAACACGCGCAATATGTCGTAGCTTTGATCCCATTTTGGCATCATGTCGTAGCCAAAGTTATTTTCAGCTGTCGCACTTTTACCGTAGAAAGACTTCAGTAATGATACGAAGAATGCAGGGTAATGCTGCCAATAGTTAGTTTGATCCGCTTCAAGTGCCGCTGGAGTGTGGTGCTTAAGGTGAGTCGCTAAATCAACATCTTTATCAGATGGCAATTTTAAGTAACCAGGTAAACTTTGTGCTAACAGACCAAGGTCAGTAATACCTTGAATATTAGAGTGACCACGCAGGGCGTTAACGCCGCCGCCAGCCATACCCATATTACCTAGTAGTAACTGAATCATTGCCATACAACGGATATTTTCAGCGCCTTTAGAGTGCTGAGTCCAGCCGGTTGCATACAAGATAGTGGCAACACGGTTATCCGCAGCAGTACTACCAAGTGCTTTACAGATGTGATCAAACATATCAACAGGCGTACCGGTGATATTAGAAACAACATCTGGAGTGTAACGAGCAACGTGATCTTTAAGTAAGTTCCATACACAGCGAGGATGTTGTAGAGACTCATCCTTTAATGCATAGCCTTGATCGTCAAGTTGGTAGAACCAGCTGCTACGATCATACTGACGTTTCTCTGCATCATAGCCAGAGAATAGACCATCGTGGAATGCATAGTCGTCACGCACAATAAAGCTAGCGTTGGTGTATGCTTTAACATACTCATGATTCACTTGGCTGCTTGCAATTAGGTAGCGAATAGCACCTAAAAGGAAAGCAATATCAGCACCAGAACGGATCGGTGCATAGTGATCAGCCACTGCTGCTGTACGCGTGAAACGTGGATCAACTACAATGATTTCAGCGTTATTATTTTTTTGAGCTTCAATCGCCCAGCGGAAGCCTACAGGGTGTGCTTCTGCTGCGTTACCGCCCATAACAAGAATAAGGTTGGCATTTTTGATATCAACCCAGTTGTTTGTCATCGCGCCGCGGCCAAATGTTGGAGCAAGACTTGCTACCGTTGGACCGTGTCAAACACGCGCTTGAGTATCTACAGGAACCATGCCTAAACCACGGGCAAATTTCTGAGTTAACCAACCGTTTTCATTGCTTTCCGCTGAGGCACAAAGCATGCCTGTTGTTAGCCAGCGGTTAACTGTGGTGCCTTCGTCATTGGTTTTTACCAAGTTAGCATCACGGTCTTGTTTCATTAGTTTAGCGATACGGCTAAAGGCTTCGTCCCATGTTAGACGCTGCCATTTATCTGAGCCAGGAGCACGGTATTCTGGGAATTTCAAACGTTGTTCGCTGTTAACAAAACCAGCTAGGCCCGCACCTTTAGGACATAATGCACCACGGCTTACTGGATGATCGGGATCACCTTCAACGTGGAACACTTTTTGTTTAATATTACCGCCAGTAGCACCTGTGCTGTATAGCAATGTGCCACAGCCAACTGAACAATAAGAACACGTATTACGCGTTTCTTTGGCTGCGGTTAATTTAAAGTCACGGGCTTGTGCCCATGCTTTTTGTGAAACTGTGGCAAGCGAAGCAATTGTTGTTGTTGCTACAGCCCCCGCGCACAATTTAAATAATTGACGTCTACTTATATTCAATCTTAAAAGACCTTATTAGAAATAAAGAAGAGGGTGAAATCTACAATGTTATTATATGAGTAAATATAAAATCGTCAAATTTTGCTATTAGCGATAAAATTATAAAAAATAGGGAGGTAATATAAATAACTATTCACTGTCATTAATAACTATTCACTGACATTAATAACTAATGATAATGATTAGTATGATGATGGTAATTTCAATCAAAATTACTGTGAGCTTATTATGTAGTAATAATCATTTTCATTTACTTATGTTACTATCTTATTATATTTGTTCATGTTTTATTTTTAATGGTAAATATATTTATATAATGTATGACAAATAAATAGATTACTTTTCAATTGAATGTAAGCCATGGTTATAAAGGATTCCTTTGCTTTTACGTTCTTCTCTGAAGCTAAAAAAGAAATATCAATAAGTTATTTTTTTATTTATAAACAAGCCGTTATGATTTTATCTGTTTTTTATTTATAGGTGTCCAGTGTTTTTTTTACTAGGTGAATAACGAGATAGTGTTAAATTAATGATATAAATTAATAATTATCGGCATTAAGCTGCAATCTTAAGTGTCATATTTAGAGTATTGGAATGTCATTTAAGCGGTAAGGTTAGGTTAAGTATATTTAATAATGATCTTCTATTTTATAAAATCATGGTGATTGAAGTATAAAAAAGCCGTTATATAATATTTAAAAATAAGTGGTGATCTTTATTTGTTTCTTTAAGAACCTATCAAAGACTTAAAAATAAAAAGTGAATGACGGTAGGAAATTTGAATGGATATTATTTTTCTCATTATTATAAATTAAAATAATGGTGGATTTTTTAGTGGATGAATTTTGCATCGTTACAAGGTTGCGTTATCATTGTATGACAGCAAATAAAAAGGAAGAGTTAATGTGTTAAGGACGATAATAACGGGTTTAATGCTCGCTTGTATAAGTCAGAGCGTAATGGCAACACCATGGGAAAAAGTAAAAAATCCAAGTCAGGGTGATTCTAGTTCGATTGGCTCATATGCTAATGGATGTCTTGCTGGTGGTGAGCGTTTACCGCTGCAAGGTGATGGCTACCAAGTAATACGTTCTGAGCGTGGACGTTATTATGGTAATAGTGAAATGATTGTTTTTTTGCAGCAATTGATGAAGCAATCACAGCAACTGAAAATTGGTAATGTATTGGTGGGTGATATTGCAATGCCGCGTGGCGGTCGGTTCTCATCCGGTCATGCAAGTCATCAAACCGGACTTGATGCTGATATTTGGTTGCGTATACCTGAAAAGCCATTATCACCACAAGCACTAAAAACAGTTTCAGCACTGCCGATGGTGGATGTGAAAAATTATAAAATCATCGAAAAAAACTGGAGTATGAAGCAAGCACAGTTAATTCAACTTGCTGCCAGTGATGATCGTGTTTCACGTATTTTTGTCCATCCGGTGATCAAACAACAGTTATGTAAAACACAGTGGAAACAACGTGATTGGCTGCGTAAAGTTCGACCTTGGTTTGGTCATTACTACCATTTTCATGTGCGGTTAAAGTGCCCTGAAGGAAGTACGACATGTAAGCCTCAAACACCGCCGCCAGCAGGTGATGGCTGTGGTACTGAGCTTGCCTCATGGTCACCAAATTATAAAGCACCCGTGAAAACTGAGCCTGTTATAAAAGTAAAACCTAAGCCCAAACAGGTAAAAGTATTACCTCCTATGTGTACGATGGTTTTAAAAAGTTAGTTTTCTGATGGCGATATAGATCGATCATCAAATAAAAAAGCGCCGCCCAGTTAACTGAGCGGCGCTTTTTTGATACGGTTTATTAGTGATGACTAAGCAAGGCCTTGCAGCGTAACAAACTTATCAAGAAGTTCATCATCTGATTCAATATGCTCAGGATCAGTAATAATGCAATTGGTGATAGGACAAACAGACTGACACGTCGGCTTATCATAATGCCCTTTACATTCTGTGCAGCGATCAGGATTAATTTCGTAAAATTCATCCCCCATGGTGATTGCTTCATTGGGGCATTCAGGATCACACATATCACAATTAATGCATTTAGTTGTAATGAGCAGTGCCATCGTGCTTATTTACCGTCTTTAGGTGCGTGTGGGTTACGGGTATCTTCACCGTTATTCAAATTACGCATTAATAA
Source organism: Photobacterium carnosum (assembly GCF_002849605.1). GTDB lineage: Bacteria > Pseudomonadota > Gammaproteobacteria > Enterobacterales > Vibrionaceae > Photobacterium > Photobacterium carnosum. The sequence goes on along the minus strand of NZ_NPIB01000038.1, from coordinate 18,018 downwards.
ACCAAAACTTAGATCCATATCTGATGGCATTGGAATAAACACAAAGTGACCATTACCTTTAGCATCATCAATCACTTCTGATTTACGGTTTTCCATCGTTTCAAGTTTGAAGACAACGTTACCTTGTGGTGTCATTACTTCTAGGCTATCACCGACAATGAACTTGTTTTTCACATCAACTTCAGCAAGGTCGCCACGGCGTTTACCTGTAAATTCACCGACAAATTGTTGGGAATCTGAAATTGAGTAACCGTAATCATAATTTTGGTAAGCATCATGGGTATGACGACGAAGGAAACCTTCAGTGTAACCACGGTGCGCTAGGCTTTCTAATGTACCTAGTAGTGAATCGTCAAATGGCTTACCAGCAACCGCATCATCAATCGCTTTACGGTAAACTTGCGCAGTACGTGCACAGTAATAGAAAGACTTAGTACGACCTTCAATTTTCAGTGAATGCACGCCCATTTTAGTTAGACGCTCAACATGTTGTACTGCACGAAGATCTTTAGAGTTCATGATGTAAGTACCATGCTCATCTTCAAATGCCGCCATTTTTTCTTCAGGACGGTGAGATTCGCTTAGTAATACAACATCATCAATCGGCTTACCAAGACCTAATGTATTATTTGGACGCTCTTCAATTTCTTGAATTTGGATGGCGTCTTTAGCTTCAACGATTTGACCTGAATCGTTCTCAACTGCTTTTTCTACTTTGTATTCCCAACGGCATGAGTTAGTGCACGTGCCTTGGTTTGGATCGCGTTTATTGATGTAACCAGATAACAAACAACGGCCAGAATACGCCATGCAAAGAGCACCATGAACAAAGATTTCTAGTTCTGTATCAGGGCAGTGCTCACGAATCTCTTCGATTTCTTCTAGTGATAACTCACGAGAAAGAATGACACGCTCAACACCCTGAGTTGACCAAAATTTAACGGTCGCCCAGTTAACAGCATTAGCTTGTACTGATAGGTGAATGACTACTTCAGGAAATGCTTCACGAACCATCATGATCAAACCAGGATCTGACATGATAAGTGCGTCAGGGCCCATCTCTACAATCGGCTTTAAGTCACGAATAAAGGTTTTAAGCTTAGAGTTATGCGGTTGAATATTACAAACCACATACAGCTTTTTACCTTGTGCGTGTGCTTCATCGATACCAATTTTCAGGTTATCTAGATTGAATTCATTGTTACGAACGCGAAGGCTGTAACGAGGTTGGCCTGCATAGACAGCATCTGCACCATAAGCAAAGGCGTAACGCATGTTTTTAAGGCTACCGGCTGGAGATAGTAATTCTGGTTTAAACATTGTTTAGTTCTCTTAGATGTCTGATTCCAAATCAGCCTATAACACCTAGTGCTATAGGGAGGAGGCGAGATTCTACTTTTTTCATTCCCACATTGCCAATTTTCTTGAAAATAATGATTATCCACGGCAATTGATATTGGTATAGAAATAAATTTAGCGAGATTCTCAGTGGTAATTGTTAAAAATAATCTATTAATTAATGTACTAAAATACATACTTAGTATGCATTAAATACATTAGTTATATTTTAGGGCAACATGTGCTAACTGTTTGCACAATGTTGCTACTAGTTAATGATGGCATATTAAGAAGGTATATATGATAGGGCAAGATATTGGTGGGTTGGTTATCCATTTGTTTTCTACATTTGGAAATATGGTTTGGCAAATTTTTTGGCCATTAGCATTCGGCTTAATGTTGTCGTCATGGATTCGTAATTTATTACCCGTATCGAGTGTAGTAAAACATTTAGGTAAAACGACCGTAGTGAGTCTTGGCTTTACTACCTTTTTAGGCATGGTGTCGTCATCATGTTCATATGCTGCGGCGTCACTATCTCATACGTTACTGACTAAAAAAGCGACGGTTGCTAATGCAATGGCATTTTTAGTTTCAAGCACTAACTTGATTATAGAAATGTTCATTGTCTTAGTTGCGTTGATGGGCTGGACGTTTTTCTGGGGTGAAGTCATTGGTGGTTTAATTTTAATTGCGACCGCTGGATTTTTATTTAGTCGATTTTATCCAAAAGATGTTGAACAAGAGTTACGCCAACATCTTTTAGACGCCCAACCGCAAAAAGCAAGTTGCGGCATGGATATGTCTAAGATGAAGTCTGACGACAGTGACTGCAGCATGGATATGTCTAAGATGAAAGCTGACGACAGTGATTGCGGCATGGACATGTCTAAGATGAAAGCTGACGACAGTGATTGTGGCATGGACATGTCTAAGATGAAAGCTGATGACAGCGACTGCGGCATGGATATGTCGAAGATGAAAGCTGATGACAGTGACTGCGGCATGGACATGTCTAAGATGAAGTCTGATGACAGTGACTGCGGCATGGATATGTCTAAGATGAAAGCTGATGACAGTGATTGCGGCATGGACATGTCGAAGATGAAAGCTGACGACAGTGACTGTGGCATGGACATGTCAAGCATGAAGTCTGGCGATCATTCTGCAATGAAGATGAATATGGCGGCTGAGCCTCAATCTGCCACCATGGAAAAAATCACCAAGTCTGCGGGTTTCTTCCAAATGGATATTGCCATGATTGGTAAAGAAATCCTGATCGGGGTGGTGGTATCTTCCATTTTAATTGCATTAATGCCTCAAGATGGTTGGCGCGATCTGTTTATTAGTAATGATGCTGGCTTACCTGTCTGGTTACATTCTTTCTTAGATGTGATTATTGGTATTTTTGTGGCAATGGTTGCGTATGTTTGCTCTGTGGGTAATCTGATTTTAGCGGCAGCATTGTGGCATGGTGGTATTTCATTTGGTGGCGTGATTGGTTTCATTTTATCTGATGTGTTAACCATTCCAATGATCCGTGTTTACCAAAAATACTACGGTAAACGTCCAACGAAATGGATGGTTGGATTGTTATTCGTTTCTATCTTGTTTACAGGTTTGTGTGTTGATGCGATCTTTAATGGCTTTGGTTGGGTTACAACTGACCAAACAGCACGTGCATTAAATCAATCAGGCTTTGGTTTGAACTTCACCACCGTGATGAACCTTATCTTTATTCCTGTTTCTATTTGGTATTACCGTTTAGGTAAAAAAGCCAATGCAAGTATGGGAATGAGTATGTAACGCAGATAGACGTTTATAACGAACAGTTTATCAGTAAGTAGCAAAAGAGCCGTCATGTGCTAACACATGACGGCTCTTTTTGTTATTCAAGCAATGCTTATATGACTTAAAGCCACATGCCGAAAACCGAGGAATTAACCTTTGTTTTCTAAGCCGCCGATAACATCAAATAGGTTGGGTAAAAATGCAGAGAACTCGCCGCCCATTAATGACAGGTCAGCATCAATGCGCTGTGCCATATCTTCACGGTCGATATCTTCGTTTTGATCTTTTAATTCATCAGAGAATTTAAGACGTTTAACGGTTAAGTCATCCGCTAGAATGAAATCAATACGATCTTGCCAATTAAGTGCCAGTTTAGTGACCACTTTATTCGCTTCAATGTGCGCTAAAATCTCATCACAATTTAAATCTTGCTGCTTACAACGGATCACGCCACCGTCTTCTTCAATCGCTTTAAATTCAGCTTCCTCACCAATAGTAAAACCTTGTGGTGATTGGTTGCTGCGAACCCATTCTGTTAGGGTTAATGCTAATGGTTTTTCAGGCACAACCGGAACAACAGGTAAGCTACCGATAGATTTACGTAATAATGCTAATACATCTTCAGCTTTTTTGTAGCTACCCGCATCAACCACAATGAAGCCTAATTTAGGCATGATTAATGCGTAAGTTTGGTGTTGACGACTGAATGCGCGTGGTAATAAATCCATTACGATTTCGTCTTTGAGGCTGTCTTTCTCAGTCTTTTTCAGTTTACGACCAAGATCTTTTTCCTGCATATCAATTTTGTTGTTCAATGATTCTTTGATCACTGATGCAGGCAGCATTTTTTCTTCTTTGCGTGCACAAATTAAAATATTGTCACCAGAAACATGGGTAAACATATCACCATGTTTGCCCAGTGCATGCGCCCAGCCAAACTTTTGAATGTCTTGGCTACCACAAGGTGTAAAGCGGAATTCTTCCAGCTGTTTTTCTATTTGGTCTGCATTTAAGTCAATCTCACGCGTAAAACGGTAAGTCAGTATATTTTTAAACCACATCATGCTAGTCACACTTCTTAGGGTAAACAGTTGGGGATCTATCTTAACCTAACCACCGAAAATTACTAAGTAGCGTTTGTGATTGTTGGTCGTATTGGCGATCACCAATCCTTATTCTAAAAAATATTATTCATACTTTGTGGAGTAAGTCTCTTCATAAGTATGTGAGTACAGCTCAAACAAGTTACCAAAAGGGTCTTCTAAATAAACCATTTGGGATGTGTTGCTGTCATCTTCAGGGTGGTAGCGCATGATATCCATACGAACCTTACCGCCATATTGTTCAGTACGGGCTATAACACCATGAAAATCATCAGTTTGAAGGCAGAAGTGAAAAATGCCAATGCGAGAGAAATCAACGTCATGACGCTGTTGACGGTCTTTCATTTCAAACAGCTCAAAGCCGATACCATCTTTGGTTAATAGATGGGCAATATTAAAGCCTTTAAAGCCCGCACCAAAAACTGCGATACACATGCGACCAATGGCGGTTTCACGCTCTTCGGTAACTTTGGTATTACCCATCACAATATCAAGACCCAGCGCTTTAGTATAAAACTCAACCGCAGTGTCCATGTCGCCAACCATTATACCGACGTGATTCATTTTCATAATTTACTCCAAATTAAAGTGATTAATTCGTAACTTTTCTCGATGGGGTAATACTATGCCAAGCCTTAAATAATATAAAATTATCAATATTTATTAAAATAATAACGTTTTGTTATGACGGTTGTTTATGAATCATCAAAACTCTGTGTAGTTGAGGATTCACACGGTACAATCTGATGATTATTTCTGGCCTGGTAGTGTTATCCCATTATGAAAATTATCCATACCTCTGATTGGCATCTCGGCCATCAATTACATGGCTATAGCCGTGCAACGGAACATCAAGCATTTTTAGATTGGCTTGCTGATACCCTTGAGCAACAACAAGCGGATGCCTTATTAGTGGCAGGAGATATTTTTGATACTGCTAATCCAGCCGCCAGTGCATGGGAAATGTTGTATCGTTTCTTAGCCCGATTAGCGAAAACATTGCCTAAGCTTGATGTGGTAATGATCGGTGGCAACCATGATTCACCCAGTAAACTCGATGCGCCACAAGCGTTGTTAAAAGCGTTTAATTTGCATTTAGTTGGCGGTATTCATCGGCTAGATAATGGCGAATTAGATTGCGATCGAATGTTAGTACCATTAACCAATGCCGATGGTGAACAAGCGGCGTGGGTGCTTGCGGTGCCATTTTTACGCAGCGCTGATTTACGCACTGAAAATTTAGCTGAAACAGATGATCGCCTCATTAAAGGGGTCGAAGTGTTGTATGCCGAAATGACCGCCGTTGCTCGTGAGCGTAAACAACCTCAACAAGCGTTAATCGGTATGGGCCACGCGTATATGGCGTCAGGAAAAATTTCTGAGATGTCAGAGCGACGGGTATTAGGGGGGAATCAGCATGCGCTACCGGCGACTATTTTTGCCGATGATGTTAGCTATGTTGCCCTTGGACATTTGCATTTAGCCCAAAAAGTTTCCAAGCAAGAACATGTGCGTTATTGCGGCTCACCGATCCCACTATCAATGGCTGAGCGTAATTATAGCCATCAAATCGTGGTGGTTGAATTAGACGGTACTGACGTTATTAATATTGAGCCAATCACCATTCCTCGAAGTGTTGATATGCTAAAAGTACCAACCAAACCTGCGCCATTAGATGAAGTATTAGTGGCACTTAAAGCGTTATCTGATGATGAACTTCCTCGTGAGCAACAACCCTTTTTAGAGGTGCATGTACTGCTTGATAAGCCCCAAGCTCTGTTACGTGAAAAAGTGTTGCAAGCATTAGAAGGTAAATCGGTACGGTTGGCTAAAATCACCCCGCATTATCAACACGTCGAACAGCAACAAGGCTTGCAGCACCAACGGTTATCTGAGGTGTCACCGCAACAAGTATTTTCTCTGAGTTGGAATAAAAAATACGATGGTGAACCTGATGCTGCGATGACTGCCGCTTTTGAAAGCTTATTAGTGCAAGTTGAAGAACAACAATAATAATAGAGAATAATAAAATGAAAATACTTGCACTGCGTGGTGAAAATTTAGCGAGTTTACAAACCAAATTTGAGATTGATTTTGCTGGTGGACGCTTAGGCGAAGCGGGATTATTTGCGATTACGGGTAAAACAGGCGCGGGTAAATCAACCTTGCTCGATGCGATTTGTTTAGCGTTATACGATCGTATTCCTCGCCTGCAATCTAATAAAAAAAATGATGCTGAAATCGGGCGTGATGATGACGATAATCGCATTAAAGCCAACGATGTGCGCAGTATTTTATCGCGCGGTAAAGCCGAGGGGTTTGCTGAGGTAGATTTTATTGCTAACGATGGTTCGCATTGGCGTACCCATTGGCAAGTGCGTCGTGCTCGTGGTCGAGCGGAAGGTAAAATGCAAGCGGCTGAACAATGGTTAGAGAATATTGAAACTGGGCAACGTTTTGCGGGTAAAAAACAAGAGTTACAAGCTGAAATAGAACGCTTAATTGGGTTGAGTTTTGATCAATTCCGTCGCGCAGTGATGTTACCTCAAGGTGAGTTTGCGGCATTTTTAAAAGCGGGTGCTGATGAACGTGCCACGTTACTTGAACGAATGACGGGCGGTGAAATTTACGGTCGGTTATCGATGGCGGCTTATAAGCGTTCAGCTGAGGAAAAACAAAAGCTGGCTCAGTTACAAGATAAGCTTGGCGATGTGGCCTTATTAACGGATGAACAAAAATTGGCATTAAATAGCCAGTTAGAGGTTGTACGTCAACAAGTTAATACTCAACAGCAACAGCTTGAGCAATTAAAACAGCATCAGGATGTCATGCTAACCGCGTCAAAGTTACAGCTGCGTATTGCTGAGGGTGAACAACAGTTACAGCAAGCTGAGTTCATTCAACAACAAGCAGCGCCGCGTTATATAGAGTTGCAACAATACGAACAAGCCTTGCCTGCCCGTGGTGATTTCAGCTTATTAGTACAAGCAAAACAGCAACTAATTAAGTGGACGGCAACAGAGCAACAAAGCAGCGCTACCTTAAAAGAAAATCACCAACAGCAAGCGCAATTGCAAGCAAGTACTGAGCAATGCCAACAGTTACTGACTCAAAAACAACAGGCGTTTAATGCGCTAGAACCAAAATTAAAGCAAGCAGCCACCATTGAACAACAACGTCATGGCTTACAGTTGCAACGCGATGAGTTACAGCTGCAAATTTCACAGTTAACCAATGCGTTAGCGCTTAACCGTGAGCAATTATTAAAGCAGCAACAGCAACAACAAACCTCACAACAACAGTATCAACAGCTGGTGGTTGAGTTAAAGACAACGCAAGCGGTGAAAGCATTAGCTGAACAGCATAACGCGATCAAAGATAACGTTAACCAATTTCAGCAAGCACAAACCGATATTGCTCACCTGCAAGCAGATATCAAACAACGTCAAATAACATTAACCACAATCACTCAACAACAAGCTGACTTAGAACAACATCTGTCAGGTTTTGCGGCACAACAGCAACAGTTAACAGCACAAGTTGCTGCGTATGATCTTGTTCAATTAGAACAAATACAAGATCAACAACGTCAAGATTATAGTGCTTATCAACAGTGTAATAGCCAATTAAAAGACAGTTTATATGGCTTAGATAAGTGGCATGGGCAGCTACAGCAACGTGATAAATTGCAGTTACAACAGCAGGCATTAGGGGTAACTATCACCAATAATCAGCACCGTTTAACCACACTAGCCCCTGAATTATTACAATTAGACGCGCAACATAAAGAAGTTGATCACCAATTGACTCAAAGTCGCGCGGTGATGAACCTAACTGATTATCGTGAGCAATTGATTGAGGGCGCAGCGTGTCCGTTATGTGGTGCGCTTGAACATCCATACCAGCAACATAATCCGCAAGTTGCCACCATTATTAGTCAGCAACAGCAGCGATTGCAGCAGCTAGCCCAACAATTGCAAAATGTTCATGCCGAGCAGCGTCAACTGACCCAAACCATCACGCAAGATCAACACACCCAAACCGAATTAGCGCAAGAGATTGATGGGCTTAATGCGAATATTCAAACATTAGTCAGTCAGCAACAATGTCATTGGTCTGATTTAATGGCGCTTGATCTTGATGCGATAACGTTGGCTGAAATTCGCTTATCCGCCGTCAGTGATGTGGCTCAATTGGCACATTATCAAGCCAATTGGTCACAAGCACAGGATGATGCGATAGCGAAAATGCAGACCATTAAAACCCAAGGCGAGCAGCGTAAAAAACTGATCACCGAGGTTAAACAGCAACAGCAACAATTGCTGCAATTGAGTCATCAACAAGCTGAGCTCAAAGAGACCTACCATCAACTGTCGCAACAACAAACGCAAGCGCAAGAACAGCAAAAAGCGTTAGTGTCACAATGTGAAAGCCAACAAAAAGTCTACGAACAAAGACAACAAGCATTGAATGCAATTTACGGAAATGATGCGTGGCTAACAGTATTATCTCAGCAAGGTAAAAATAGTTTTATCGCCGAACTTGAGCAACAAATAGCACAATATCAAACCAATGTTAGCCAACAACAGCAACTTGAAAAACAGTTGGCTGAACGTGCTCCCGTATTAGCTCAGTTAATCAGTGGGGTTGAGCATAGCGAGCAGCAGTTACAGACGATGGCCAATAAAGATCATCAATTAACGCAACAACAAACGCTATATTGGCAACAACGGCTTGATCTCATTGGTGAGCAATCGTTAGATGTCATTGAACATAAAGCCAAAGCTGAGCTTGAATACCAGCAACAACAATTACAACAACAGCAAACTCGGCTTAATCAGTTAGCCGAAGCGATGGCGGCAAATGAAGCGCACCATCAACATGCTCAACAGCAATTGGTTGAAGCCAATCAAGCTCAGCAACAGTTACAACAAACATGGGGTAATTGGCTAGAAAAATTAGCCCTGACTGAACCTGAATTGACCGCGTTATTGAGTAAAGATGATGCATGGTTGCACCAACAACGGGCTGAGCTTAAACAGATCGAACAGGCATTATCTGCTTGCCAAACAGTATTAAAAGAGCGTCAACAAGCACATATTGATCATCAGCCAATGGTTGAATTAGCGACAGATTGGTTTACTGACCATGACATCAGCAGTGATGCGAGCTCACAACAACAAATTATGGCTGAGTGGCAAACTCAAAAACAGCACAGTGATGATCAGGTGTTTCAATTACGTCAGCAATTAGTCCATGCCGAGCAAGCGGAACAACAGGCAGGAGATCTACGATCTGCGTTAGCGACACAACAAACCCAAACCGAACTCTGGCTACAAATGAATGAGTTAATCGGCTCTGCAACGGGCAATAAGTTCCGTACCTTGGCACAAGGGCTAACCTTACAACAATTGGTGTTAGCAGCGAACGAACATTTGCAAGATTTAGCCCCACGTTATGCGCTACAACCTGTACCTGGCAGCCCGTTAGCGTTACAAGTTATTGATCATGATATGGGCGATGAAGTGCGCAGTGTGGAATCGCTTTCTGGTGGCGAAAGTTTCTTGGTGTCGTTGTCGTTAGCATTAGCGTTAGCCTCACTTGCGGCTGATACGCGCCAGCTCGGTTCACTGTTTATTGATGAAGGTTTTGGTACGCTTGATCCTGATAGTTTAGAGATGGCATTAGCTTGCTTAGATGCTTTGCAAGCGGATGGGCGTCAGATTGGGGTTATCTCGCATGTTAGCACCTTAGTTGAGCGAATTGGCGTGCAAGTTGCGGTTGAAGCCATAGGCGGTGGACGTAGCCAAATCATCATAAAAGGGTAATTATATTGCCATTAAGTGTTGGGTTATTTTTGTTGTAGAATCAAATAGCAAACGTATTTTAAGCGATTGTTATTGATTCTATTAAAATCATCTTTATCTGAAAAAGTCACAAAAGTGTCATAATGAACACACATAATGATGCATGTCAGAGAAAACAAACGACTAGGTAGATTTTATTATGGCAAGACGGATTCTTGTAGTAGAAGACGAAGCACCGATTCGCGAAATGTTGTGTTTTGTCCTAGAGCAAAATGGATATCAAGCAATAGAAGCTGAAGATTACGATAGTGCATTAGAAAAAATGTGTGAGCCGTATCCTGAGTTGATCTTAATGGATTGGATGTTACCTGGAGGCTCTGGCATTAACTTGATTAAGCATTTCAAGCGTGATGAATTGACTCGCCAAATTCCAGTGGTGATGCTAACGGCCCGTGGTGAAGAAGAAGATAAAGTACGTGGTCTTGAAGTGGGTGCAGATGATTACATCACTAAACCGTTTTCACCTAAAGAGTTAATGGCACGTTTGAAAGCCGTTATGCGTCGCGCTTCACCAACGGCTTTAGATGATGTGATTGACGTTCAAGGATTGAAATTAGATCCCGTTTCACATCGCGTAACCTCAGCCGATGAGCCACTCGACATGGGGCCGACTGAGTTTAAGATGTTGCACTTTTTTATGACTCACCAAGAGCGCGTTTATAGCCGTGAGCAACTGTTGAACAATGTGTGGGGCACCAATGTTTACGTTGAAGATCGCACTGTTGATGTCCATATTCGTCGCTTACGTAAAGCACTTGAGAATGATGGTCACGATAAGATGATTCAAACGGTTCGTGGGGCGGGATACCGTTTTTCAACCCGCATGTAAATATTCCATTGTGCTTATCAGCCGTGGCAAACTCGTTACCTTCATTATTATCATGCGCCTATGATAGCAATGAAGGTTGTGTTGGTTTTATCGAATAGAAAAATAGCGTAACGGAACCACTGTATTACTCCGTTGCTGTTAGGAGTAAACATGTGGAAAGATTGACATGGAAAAAGTTGGTTGGGGAGCTGATATTATTTTATCTACCTTGGCTTATACTTGGCGTTATTTTTGGCTACTTACCGTGGTTTTTATTGATCGCGAGTTGGATCCAACTGGGGTGGCATTTTCATAATCAACTTAAAATGTCGAATTGGTTATGGAAAGATCGTAGCTTAACGCCGCCTTCTGGCTCTGGCAGTTGGGAGCCGCTATTTAATGGTATTTACCGCTTACAACAACGTAATCGTCGCCGCCGTAAAGAACTGACCACCTTAATTCGTCGTTTCCGTAATGGTGCAGAATCATTGCCCGATGCGGTGGTGGTGTTTCGTAGCGAAGGTAATATTGTGTGGTGCAACAAATTAGCCCAACAATTATTAGGTTTGCGCTGGCCTGATGATAGCGGTCAACCTATCAGTAATTTGTTACGCAGCCCCGATTTTGTTCGCTACCTTTCTCGTCAAGCTTTTGATACCCCATTAGAAATAACCTCACCGATGAACTATGACCGTACTCTAGAATTACGGATCATGCGCTACACCGAGGGCGAATATCTGATGGCAGTGCGCGATGTGTCACAGTTAAAACAACTGGAAGGCATGCGCCGTAATTTCTTTGCCAATGTGTCCCATGAACTACGCACCCCAATGACTGTCTTGCAAGGGTATCTTGAAATGGCACAAGATCCTGAAATGCTAATGGGACCAATGTGGGATCGCGCTCATGGTGTGATGACCGAACAATTAGCGCGTATGAATGCGCTGGTTGAGCAGTTATTAACGTTATCTAAAATTGAAGCTGCACCGACGATTGAACTAGAAGAAATGGTCGATGTGCCTGCAATGCTGGATATTTTAGAAAAAGAAGCGATGTCGCTCAGTAGTAATAAAGATCAGTCATTTACCTTTGAGGTTGATAACAGCTTAAAAGTCTTTGGCGATAATGATCAACTCCGCAGTGCCATTTCAAACTTGGTTTATAACGCGGTTAAACATACCCCGAATGATGCCGCTATTCATGTGCGTTGGTATCGCTCACCAACAGGGCCACGATTAGAAGTGACTGACAGTGGTGAAGGTATTGAGGCGCAACATATTCACCGTTTAACGGAACGTTTTTACCGAGTTGATAAAGCCCGTTCTCGTGAAACTGGCGGCAGTGGTCTAGGGCTCGCTATTGTTAAGCATGCACTCAGTCACCATGACGCACATCTAGAAATAGAGAGCGAGATTGATAAGGGCAGTACCTTTTCATTCACGTTGCCAAGTCGATTAGTGGTTGATATTGCATTGCCACATACCGCGACTAATGATCACTAATAAAAGGTAAGGATACCTAATGCTAATGTCACCACTAATAAAAATGATCACCACAACCATGAGCGGGCTCAGTGTGTGGAGTTTGATGGCATTAGCGCCTGTTATGGCAGCGACGACCTCGATAGCCGAGGTCGATATTCAGTTACAACCTTATTTTAAAGTGAGCGGAATTTCGGGTAATTTATCGTCGGTGGGATCGGATACGCTAGCTAACTTAATGACCTACTGGACAGAGGCTTTTAAACGTCAATATCCAAACGTTAATATTCAAATTCAAGCATCTGGTTCATCAACAGCACCGACTGCGCTGGTGGAAGCGACGGCACAATTAGGGCCAATGAGTCGCTTAATGAAAACCAAAGAAGTTGAAGCATTTGAAAAAGAATACGGCTATAAACCAACCGCAATTAAAGTGGCGGTGGATGCGTTAGCCGTGTTTGTGCATGAAGATAACCCGCTTAAAGGCATCAATTTTGAGCAGCTAGATGCAATATATTCGCGTACCTTACGTTGTGGTGCATTAGTACCTATTACTCAATGGGGACAACTAGGCTTACCCAATAGTTGGCAGCAGCGTAATATTCAATTATTTGGTCGTAACTCAGTATCAGGCACCTATGGTGATTTTAAAAAGCGTGCTTTATGTCGTGGCGATTTTCGTAATAACGTTAATGAACAACCGGGTTCAGCCTCGGTGGTGCAGTCTGTTTCGACCTCGCTCAATGCGATTGGTTATTCAGGTATTGGCTATAAGACCACGGGGATTCGCGCTATTCCTGTTGCCCGTGAAGGCTCTGATTATGTTGAAGCCACGGTAGAGAATTCTATCAACGGTAATTATCCACTATCACGCTATTTGTATTTATATATCAACAAACACCCCAACAAAGCTTTAGCACCGATGGAGCAAGAATTCTTACGCTTTATTTTATCCAGTGATGGTCAGAATATAGTGCAAAAAGACGGTTATATTCCATTACCTGTTGCGATTGTGAATGAAAACATGATGAAGTTGGGGCTGAAAGATTGAGGTTGGTGTTAAGGTTGTTGCGGCGCGTTAATATGAAACTTATTTACGGAATAGTCAATAAATGATCTGAAGAGAAATGGCAGTAATTTGTGTGGTAATAGAAACCACCCTGAATAAAGAGATTTACTCAGGGCGTTATTTATTTCTATTATTTTGATAATTCGGCAGCTGTGTCCATAAAGATACCTTGCATATCTTTTGCTTCACGCTCAGTTTGTCCGCCATGTTTTAGAAATGTAGAGATAATCATCGCGGTTTTTTCTTCTTTTGCACGCTCTAAAAAGTAGCGTAACTCTAGCTCTGCGCCTGCGGTTTCGTCTGTAATTGACGCTGCGATGATTTCTTTGTACATCACGATATCACGAATTTCTAAGCTGCTAATGATGCCAAGTGTCATTTCTAAAAAGGCATTCATTTCTGCTTTAGGCACAAACTGAGTAATAATATTTAGTTTTTCAGCTTGTTGTGCCGTGAAATCGTTACCTAATAGTAGCGCTTGTAAGGCTTTGTTTTTGCCCATTCTTCTTGCGTACTGAACTGCGCCTTGACCGCCAGTTGGAATATTGACGTGAATTTCTGGTTGAGCAAAAGCTGCATTTTCAGTGGCATAAGAAAGGTCACATGCCATTACAAATTCGTCACCGCCACCACGAGCAACACCATCAACCAAGGCAACAGAGACTTGCTTCATTGCTTTGATGTTCATGATCATGTGGCTAAACTCAATAGAAGCCGCTTGTCCACCTTGGGTACCGTTAATCACATTAAGATCAAGGTGTGCTAAAAAGAACGTTTCGTGCAGTGATTTAAACACAACTACTTTTGTATCACGGTCATCTTTTAAAGAAAGTACAAACGCATTAATTTCGTTAATGAGATCAATATTTATTACATTCACTGGTGGATTATTGATGGTTACTGTTGCGATACCACCATGGCTAGTAATTGATAATGTTTTCATAATAATTTCCTCTAAATAGCCTACTAGGCTCGCTAAATACGGTAACGTTAAATGACTTCCTTTTCGTCATTGAGTTAACTATAAACAATTTATTAGATGAGAAAAATGCCAATAATGGCATAGGATTGATGCTAATATTGCACCAATGGTTTGTTTCTTTATTCTTATAAGGCTTATATGGATTTTTCTAATCGTTTATTGTTATTACTCGAAGTGATAGAGCTGGGGTCTTTTACGAATGTGGCAGAGCAGAAAAATATAGATCGCTCTGTAATATCAAAACAGATAAGCCGTTTAGAAAAGGAGTTGGGAGTTCGTTTACTTAATCGTACTACGCGTTCGTTATCGTTAACCGCTGTTGGTAGTGAAATGGTAAATCAAGCGCGGCAATTGCGAGAACTACTAGAAAATACTCATCGCTTAACTCAAAATTATCGTTCAGAACCAAAAGGAACATTGAAGATCACCAGTTCGATGATGTTTGGTCGTCAATATGTACAAGATGCGATTTCTATTTTTCAGCAGCAGTATCCTGATGTGAAGTGTGAACTTAGATTAGAAGATAGAATGGTTGATATAGTGCAAGAAGGTTTTGATATTGGGTTTCGTATTGGTAAGGCTAAAAACTCAAGTTTGATATCAAGAAATATTGCTCGAAGTCGTTTATTAATTGTCGCTTCTGCTGATTTTATTAAACAACACGGAAAAATAGAGACAATTAAAAGATTAGAAACATTACCCGCAACTATTTATTCGGCACCGGGATTATTAATTGATAAATTTAGCTATCTTGATGAAAATAATAACGAACATCAATTTAAGCTTAATGCTATTTATAAAGTTAATGATGTAGAAATGATGGTAAAAAGTGTATTAGCAGGAAATACACTGGCAGTTGTTTCTGCGAAAATGCTTAATAATGAGATTATTGAAGGTAAACTAATACCTATTATGACTCATTTGAATATTGATGATTTTGGAACTATTTATGCGGTGTACCCACATCGAGATGCACCTATTAAAACGAAGCGATTTATCGAGATTCTAAAGTCAATTGTTGGCGAAGATTTGCCTATTTGGGAGCAGAACATTCCTGATTTTGATGTCTTGTATGGGCATTAGAGCTTATGTCTATTCGTGCGGGTTGTACTTATTAATTGAATCTACAGACCCTGTAAATAATTCTGTGTAATTATCTTTTACAGGTGATCTTTTAAACGCTCATTTTTTAATACGTTAGCCATCTTAATCGCCATTTTTGTAGTTACGGTAAAATACCGTAACTAATGTTACATTTATTTTAAATCTACCTCATATGCAAAAATACCGCCTTAAATTGGACGGTATTTAACATATTAGATCTTTATGTGAACTGATACACGATAACGTCCAGATATAACAAAGATCGCTAATAGCATCATTTTTTGTTACTCTTTATAATAATGTAGCACATACGAGGCACAAATAATGAAAACAGAAATAGTTAGAGCTAGAGTCTCTAGTGAACTAAAGCATGAATCTGAAGTAATTCTATCCGAATTAGGTATGAGTATGTCAGATGCTATTCGTATTTTTTTAAGCCAAATAAAATTACGTAATGAATTTCCAATCGAACTTAAGATGCCGAATAGAGAAACACTAAAAGCAATGAAAGAACCAGTCACTAAAGATGAATATAGCTCAGCAAGTGATTTGTTTAGTGATGTCTTAGGCTGTAGTGATGTTAAAAATTAGAGTAAAAAACGCCTTTAAAAAGGACTTAAAAAAAGCGGCTAAAAATACACGATATAATACTTCTCTACTCAAAGAGTTAATTGATAGTCACTTAATAAAAACAGGTACAGTTCCTGAGCAATACAGACCCCATCTTTTACAAGGGGATTGGAAACCTCATATGGAATGCCATATTCAACCTGATTTTTTATTAATATGGGATGTCGATTGGGAATTAAAAGAACTGATATTAGTTAGATGCGGTTCTCATTCTGAATTGTTCGGATGATTATTGGACAAAAATACCGTCTTTTTAGACGGTATTTAACATTTAATCTATTTATGCGCACTAACAGGTAGACCGAACTAAAAAGCCCCGTGACATTTTTTAAACTTTAGGCCACTCTGGCATGGACATTTTTCATTTGGTTTAATAGAACCAAATCTTTTTATAATTAATGTTCGCTGGTGCTCTTTTTCTTTTTTTTGAACTAATACATCTATTTTTTCTTTTAATACATCATCCAAGAATATATTAGGACTCCATCCATTTATGACTTTATCAACTAAAAAACTATCACAAAACGACGATGCTAAACCTAGTAAAGGATTAACCAATCCAGCTATGTTGGGTAATGTCCACCTTATACTTTTTAATAGATGGCTATTTTTATGACTTTTAGTTAAAGCAAATAATATATCTTCTTTAGTTAAATTGTCATCATTAAACCATTCATTAAATTTTTTTGCTTTATTCTCATTGGATATATTTATAATATCATTAATAGATATTAACTTTCTTCTATATAAATCATAAATATTAGGAATTTTTTTAATACTACATACATCAGAAAAATAATCCACTTTATCTATAATGGGTTTTCTAGTGTAGAATGATAATTTTGAACTTAGGTAATCTTTAGAGAATGAATCTTGAACTATACATCCAACGTTGTATTTCTCTTGTAATGAAAATCCTTTAAGTGTATTTATTAGTCTTAATACACTTGTTGTTTGGTAAGGGTTCATACAATCAATAGATTCAACACCATTCAGGAACTGATTAGAAATTTCCTTATTCAATATGTCTTTCTTTAAATTATCAATAATTAAGCTATTTAATTTATCTGTTTCACTATCATTTACTTTATTTATCATGGCATTTTCAATACTTTGAATAAATTCACTCTTAATTGATTTCCTTTCTGTATATGATTGAAAATTAGTTTCCATATAAGGTAATAGTGGGATTGGTTTAATATCAGTATTTAGCTTTAGCTTAGAGCCATTTTTATTTAAAAACTCCATTGAGAAATCAACTTCACTATATATTAGTTTTACTTTTCTTTCTTTTAATAAAGTAAAGCAATCATCAAATCCAATGAAAGAAATTAATTTTCTAAAATCTGTATCAATCATAATTAATGAATCATACAAAATTAAGCTACTAAAAAATTTACTTAAAGCATTATCATTTAATGCTTTAATATCCCCCCCCATATCAAAACCTAAGAGTAACGTTGGACTTTTAAAGTCCTTGCACTCCATACCATTAGGATCAAGGAGTGTTAGTTTTGAAACAGGGCTTGGAAAATTATTAATTAAAATATCCATAAAAAACCAAAATAAAAAATATAAGAATAATAATATCAAAGAAACCCATAAAATCGTCCCTATAATCGATTTTAAGACCACAAATACCGATCATTCAGCTCGTAGTATGACTTTGCGCTAAAAACGCCTGTATTTAACATATGGTATCTAATCCGCATTACGCTTGTAGGTCCCATTTAGAAATGTCCGGTTTGAACCCGTTAGAAATGTCATGTTGAACTATATTCAGATCATAGGTTTTGCTATGAACTGGAATCAATAAATGTTGCTCACTATGACTGAAAATGAATT
>NZ_NPIB01000037.1 GCF_002849605.1 Photobacterium carnosum | reverse complement strand
TCATTGCCTTCGAACTTGGTGTGATTCCACCATGTTCTTGCTTTAGCTGAGCAACCCAGCGACTCATTGCTGTATATCCGACACCAACAGCATTACATGCTTCTTGTATTGTGTAGCCTTTATTTAAGACTAAATTGGCAGCATCATGCTTGAATGCGACTGAATAAGTTGTTCGAGCTTTTTTCATTATGTACACCATTTTGACATTAAGAATATTTTATCCTATTTAGGTGTACAAGTTCATTAAGCCACAACAACCCTGTAAATATTATATAACATTTGCTATATTTATATGTCCATAAGCATCCAGTTTACTTAAAGGATACTTATGAACTGAAAAAATTAATACCTTTAAATGCATATATTATAATACAGCTAATATTTTTTCCTTCTCGCTAATATCCTTCTTAAGGGCAACTTTTGTCTTTTCTAACATCGATAGTTGATTTTTGTAATACTTTTGAGCATTCTTCTTATTATCAAGTTTTATTTTTTCTGTTTTAGCTTTTATCTTCGCAATCTCTTGATCGATAGATAAAATCTCTGATTTTAATAATACAAGATCTTTTTCTAATTTTAACTTTTCTATCTCTTGTTTTGTCGTAACCTGCTTTTCTTGAGCTAAATTAACTTCTATTATCGCTTGCCTTCTTCCTTGCTCATTCATCGCCTTATGATAAGTACAACCTCCAATCATAAACAAAGAGACACAAAGTACAGATAATTTAGTTATTCCATTACAATTCATTATTACACTCCCATTTCAGGCTCATAACGAAGATTTTTATATAATTCGTCTACCTGTAAGTACTTACCTTCGCGAACTTCATGAAGATGCCTTTCTAATAGATCCATACCCTTGATCTGTTGATTACTTACCTTATTTTCTTTCAACCAATGAACAAGTTCATCTTTTACTTCAGGAAAAAGAGTATGATCAGTATTATCAACAATTTGAATAATATATCTGCGATATTCTTTCAGCATATTTTCAGCTTCAAGTTTGTTAATTCTCCAAATTTTTGGGTCTTTTGATACTTTCCGTTTTTTCTCTATTGTTTCTAAATTCCGCCAGGCACTATATAAGTTATAACCTGCAACGCGAGTTAGGGCTTCTAAAAGACGTTTTTCAGCAACAACAATTCGCTTTTTATTCTTTTCAATTTCAAAATTTGCAGTGCTATCCCTGCGTTCAGCATCATTAACTCGTTGCTGCAAGCTAATCATTTGTTTTTTTGATAACTCAGCATTACTAAGTACAATAGTTTGCTGACTAACGTTCTGTTTTAATTTGTCTATTTCAGAATGTAATCGAGATATTTCGGAATCTTTACTGTCTATAAGAATATCAAACTTATTCTCAAGTGAACTTATATCCGCTAACTTAGCCAAATCAACATTTTTAGCTCTCTCTGCGTCAAGTTCTCTAGATATAGCATCTATATCAACTTTTTTTTGCTCTAAATTCCCTTTTAATACAATAAAGTCAGATTCAACCTGCGAATTTTGCTGCCGAAGACTGTTGTTTTCTTCTACTAAGCGCTCACTTTCAGTATTGTAATGACTAATTTGATCATTAATAGCTTGTTGTGAAAGACTAGTATTACCAGATGCCGTTGGTTGGCTAACGCCACTATCACTACTTAGATAGTCGTCATAACCGCCATCTAATTCTTCATTTGAATATCCAGTTTCGCTTACTAATGTTCCTAAAGCTAAACGGAAACCAACTTTAGATAAACGAATTAAGTCTCCATTAGCATTATAACCATCATACTCTGTACGACTTGATACCTTTAGATCTCTTGGATCTGTAGTGTAATTCCCACCACGAATAACTAATCCACCAAATCGTGCAAAAAGGAAATCATGTCCAAAAACACCAAAAGTAAGCTCTTCAGCATTACCTAGCATATCGTAAAGCCCCAAAGGGTTTGGCTTAATATGCTCAGAACCAATTTCTTTCATCTTTTTACCAGAAGACCCCCTATGCCATTCATAGCCCGCAAGCGTCATGCTCTGGTTTTCATCAACATATGGATACGGTCGGTCAAACACACTTGACGATACTTTATTACCTCCACGTGCAGCAAATGCCCACTCGACTTCTGTTGGTAAACGAAAATAAGCAATCGCATTACCATTTTTTGGCAAAGATTCTCTGTCAGTTTTCAGCATTAAAACATTAAGAGCTTCAATAAACGCAAATATTTCAGCTGCTGTTTTTCCTGTTTGCGGCAACTTAGAATTAATTATAGGATCAACTATAAGTTGATTCTCATGTTGCCACCAACGCATAACTGCATTCCATTGCTGTTCTGATACCTCGGTTTGTCCCAGATAATACAACCATTCTTTTTTACCATTATCACTCACACCAATGAATGAACCACCTAAATTTGTCGTTGAAAGTCGTTCTTTATAGCTGACATCATTACCATCTCGAGAACCAAGCTTGACTCTTTTTGAAGAAAACACTTTATTTCCATCAAGCCCTAAATAAATAGGTTGGAATTTAAGTGATATATCATCGGGTAATTTAAATTCAATAGTTTCATTTGCATATAATTTAGAACTTAAAAAAGACACAATAAAAAATAATAAAGCAGTTAATACGGGTATGTATTTATTCATGAATATACCTTTGCGAGTCCATTCGGTTAATAAAACCACCAGCTAATAAAGAACTTATTCCGCCTAAAGAAAGAATAATGACAATAAGAGATAATATATGATCTACTTTTAATCGAGTTAATGACTCTGTTTCACCTAATAGATCAACAAACCAATGAGATGCTAATACTCCAAATATCCAATATGCCATAAATGAAATCACCAACCCAATAGAAATTAAAATCATGCTCTTAATAAATGGAAAAAAGATAATCGTACTCTTATCTACTCCCAACATATTTAAATAGGCCAAATCCTTTCGTCTTCTCTGTACAGTCGCATAAACAGAAGCACTCACAGCAAAAACAGTAGATACACCAGAAATCGTTGCAATAAGAAAATAAATCTTTTTCATATAATCTGATAATGTACGTATTTTCTGTACTTCATATAACCGTGAAACAGGTTCTTTTAGAGCGTTAAGGCCAAGATCATCACCAACATGCTTGACCGTTTGAACTAATGCATCAAGCTGTTCTATTGATTCTGAGTACACTCGAAAATAACGTACTTGTTCTGTACCACTTAAAGAAAAAGCATGTTGGTCACGGTTATAATTTGCGCCTAGCCGCTCAGCAGTGCGCAACAAACCCGAAAAATAATGGCTGGCGACAATATATCCTGACGGCACTTTCTCTGAAACTTCTAAAAAAACAGGAATAGTTGTCTTGTTCTCTTTTACACCTGTTTTTAATAGTAATTGTTGCTCTCCTGAAAAACTTCGATCCTCATTAGAAATATAAAGTATTGGTTTAGAATCTTCATCCCAACGAGGAGACAACATTTCTGGCAGCATATATATCTGCCATTTTTTCGATATATCTAATTTATTTAGTTCAAGTTCTATATCTTTAATATAAGGAACAAGTTGAGGATCATAACCATAATTTAACAGCGCATTATTAAGTACCTGTATATCTGATGCTGTGATCGTATTATTAACAGTTTGCCAAAGTCGCCAATCACTATTTTTCTGAGTACTCATTAACTCTGTATAAACTTTAGGCATAGAACTAAAAGGTAATCTACCAGCAAGCATCTGTCGAAAATCTTCATCTTTCGGTTTTTTAAAAGAAAATCCAGTTATCACACCATCATATTCTGGATGAAAATTATTTTCTCGATTTCCCATTAAACCGAGATCTGATATCTCATACCCTTTGCGCCAATGATAAATATCATTAAAGACAGCAACCGGAAGATAAATTTTCACATCAGGCATC
Source organism: Photobacterium carnosum (assembly GCF_002849605.1). Lineage (GTDB taxonomy): Bacteria > Pseudomonadota > Gammaproteobacteria > Enterobacterales > Vibrionaceae > Photobacterium > Photobacterium carnosum. Next base: position 30,752 of record NZ_NPIB01000037.1, on the reverse strand, counting down.
ATTTCAGAATCTAAAACACCGACTATTGTAAAATCCATCGGAACTTCTTCAGGATAATTCGCATTTGTCGTTCGTCTTAACAACAAGGTTAATTTATCCCCTTTAAACTTCCCTACTTTTTTACTCAGTGGTTCCGATATAACTACCCATTGAATATCATCGCCAATACCAATAGGATTTGATTGAATAACAAAAGGATCTTGCTTTGAACTAGGCACTACATTAATAGAATCATGTAGTCCTTTAACATCTAAGAGTAAATGTGATGTCTCAGAAGGAATAAATGCTATTCCAGATTGGCGAATAACTTCTAACATATCTAACGGAATAGGACTTTGTGACATAAACTTAGGTCGAACAAGTCGGCTAGCCGGATCGCTTTCAAGCGTATCCAACATATTGCCAATAATCCCTTGTTGTAACCCTAATAAAATAATTATTGGTGTAAAAATAGCACCGAGTGAACATACCATACACAACGATAAAATACGTTCATGGCTAATATCCCTAAACGCTAATATCGTGATATATAAGTAATCTTTTAACATCGCTAACCTCAATCACCCAAATTCCCTTCTTCATGAAGAGTTGAGATAGTTTCATCATTCACTTGTCTTACAGAAAAACGATAAATTCTATTGGCAAAATCTTGAACCAATGAACTATCATGGCTAACGAGGATCAAGCTCGAACCAGAATTTCGGACTCGTGTCGTTAAATTTTCCATCAACCGAACCGCGCTCAAAGAATCCATTGCCGAAGTTGGTTCATCTGCCAAGATAATATCTGGCTGTTGAATCAGAGCTCTTGCAACGGCCCCTTTTTGTCGTTGCCCACCTGAAAGTTGTAACGGTTTTTTATTAAGAAGTTTCTCTATCCCTAGACTATCTACAATTTCGTTAAAGTCGGCTTGTTTTCCTTTTTTTAGTCTTGTTACAAGCGATATATTCTGCCGTAACGTTAAAAACTCTAATAAGCCACCACTTTGTAAAATATAAGCGATATTATTACGTCGAAGTTTATTTATATCCTTTTCGTTCAATAATTGTACATCTCTAACATCGCTGTCATCCGAACAAATAATAAACTTCTCAGCCTTATCTGGCTTACACAGCATTGCTATTATATCGAGCATTGTTGACTTCCCACATCCATTGGAACCAACAATAGCAACAATCTCTTTCTGACGTAGTTCAAAACTGGGAATTTGGATCGTGATATTATGATCCAAATCCCCCAGTTTTTTTTCTACTCCAGTAAGAATCAATCTCTTACTTAGTTTTTTCATCGTTATGGCAACTGATTCAACTCAACACCAACGACACGATCTCGCTCGCTCGTCCCCATACTTAGCTTCTTCCAAACGTTTGAGTTACCCTGCTGACGTTTAAGATCTTCATAATGACGTAATTTATTGTTCATAGAACGAACAAATGCTTGCACTCGATCCATACTCTGAAACTCTTCTCTCGTCGTTGCCATGATGTCACTATCATAAGGAAGATTATTCATTCCTAATGGTGCAGAGAACGCATCTCGGAAATTAACTGCTGAAGGATCAACCATCGTAAAACGGGTGTTATCACTGACAAGATCGAAGAAATCAAGAGTCGTACCGCTATCACCTCGCATTGCCATCTCACCAATATTTTTCAACTCTTGCACACGTTGTTCCAGTTCATCTAACTCAACTTCATTAAGTAAAATCATTGGAGCTAACGCTTCACGGCCAGGTGCATTCATCACTTTATCTGCAACCCAGCCAACAACTGCGTTATCTGGCATTGTAGGATCTGCAAGTAACAAATCTGCCTGCTGGAAAAGCAATTCAGCAACAGAACCTTCTTTGGTTTTCATTTCGCCCGTTTTTTGAGTTCCAAACGTATCAAAGATTTCTTTGGCATCATTCAACCCACTCGCGACAGTATTAGCAAACGCTACAGGAGAGCCGCCATCAATCACTGATAAGTGTGGAATTTCACGACTGGTTCCATATGCCCCTTCATAAGTTGATGAAAGTTGCTTATACTGTTTTTTACCTATTTTTGAATATTTAACAGCACCTTTAGATGCATCAATATATAGTGAGTAAATAGGAATTTTACGAGTATAAGATTTATCTCTTAATTCCTTAATACTGATATTGTCTTCTCGTCCCGGAGCATCCCCGATCAGAATAATTGTCTTTGCACTTTTATCTCGCCATTGCTTAGAATCAAGCGCAAGGTTTACACCATCCAATACCGCCTCTGGAATATCATCTGATTTAACCGGTATTTTCTGAGCCTCTACTTTACTTAATATTGTCACAAAGTCTGATGGGCTAAGAACACCGCTGTGCGTAAAATCTTTTTGTGAAAAGGCAAACTTTCTCTCTTTATCTTTGTCTTGATAGCCAATAAAACCAAAACGAATATCTTGCCCATTCGTATCAAGTACAAACTTCTTAACAACAGAAAGTAACTGATCTAAATAAGGTTGCATTGAACTGGTCAAGTCCATAACGAACACAATATCAATCGGAACATTACCCATGCTATCTTGATTTGCGCCATTCCGTGTTTGTGCCGCGACCTCTAACAAACGAGCAAATTGACCATCCATATACAACTCTTCTGAGTTTAATTTATAGAAATCAAGTAGCGGATACATCACGATTTGATCTTGGCTTTGACCAACCGTCGGCTCTATGGCTAAAGCACCACTAGTTCGATTTACATTACCTGATTCAAAATCAGCATATAACTTATCAAGTTGCTTGTTTCTCTCCATTTTATTCGCTTTCATCAAGGCAACAGCATCCTCTGCCGTTTCAAAAATAACAGACGGATCTCTATTTAAAGAGTTAGTAAAACGCATCACCAATGCGCGTTTCCATGAAATAGCATCTTCTTCAGAAATCCAACCAATAGTTTTTGGTTCCCAATTACTTGGTTTCTGCTTAGGAACATACTCTTCAGTCACCTGATACCAACGCTTTCCATTTTTATTCTCTTGCTTAATAACACCAAAAGCTTCATATAAAGGAAGGTTATCTCTTAAAACGTCAGCTGACTTCGTTGGGCTTGCATATAATTTAGCAAACTGCTTAGTAAGAACTCTATCAATGTTATTTTCATCAGGATGCTCACCGATACCATTCCAAAATGTCGTGGTACCATCCTCCAACCGAACTTCCCGAACAACACCCTGTATATATTTAGGATGTCGCTGTTTAGCCCACTGAATACCAACAGTTTGCTTATCTGTTTTCAAAGAGGCTGCCATCAAAGTATAAAGCGCAGTTCGATCGTTATTTTCAGACTCCGCTAACGCACTGACTTCTGATGAACAGTTATAGTTAATCTTCAAAAGACCATCTAAGCGTTCACCTAAACAAGAATCACTTGATATCTGCTCTTTTTCTAACGCAACTTGACGTACCTGCATTGTCGATAACAAATCAGAGTAACTGCTCGCATATGCTTCCCCTGAAAGGGTAAATAAACCTGCAATACCTAACGAAATACATTTGGATAAAGAAATTTTATTCTTGTTCATTAGCCTTATTCCTTATCCAAAATTGTTGAAGTACTATTAAGCTTTTCAGATATACGCCAAGGCTTAGCATTACCAATAAGTTCAATCGAAACAGGCTCGCCTGAGCTATTAGAATAAATGGTCATCGAACCTTTAATACTATCCTGAGCATTTTGAGCAAATTTAACGTAAAAGTATCCACTATTACCAGGTGCAATATCTAAGCTATCGTCTGTTTTCTCAGTACTAAAATTATTACTAGAAAACTTCATATCACCTAGTTGTAAGTTCACTTCACCATCATTAAAAACCTCAACTTTAGTAGACTCTCCTGGAGAAAGTACAAAAGAGGTTTGATCTACACGTAATAACGCATCACCTCTGAACAAAAATAGCCACATAGCAACCGCAACGACAAGTACAGCAATACTTAAAAAAGCGATCATCATCCAAGGGACCTTCTTCGGCGGAATAACTTCTTCTAAAACAGCACCACAAGGCTCATCAAAAACCGTCTGACCCGGGCAAATAGCTTCGCCATTATTATTGATGGTTACAAGAGATGCAGGAATAGCTTCATTTTGTGCTGCATGTTCACAATCGCCATCAGGACCGCCTGTATTTTTACAACGATATAAAGCGTCAGTCGTCATAATCATAAACTCCTTTTATAGATTTTCTTTTAATTCAGGGATTACTCGATTCAGTGCATCTTGAATAGCGGCTTTGAATTTCCCATATTTTTCATCTTCTTCGTTACGTTTTGCTAAAAGGAAGATCCATTTCTGGTAGTTACTCATATTAGCTTCAGCGCGGACGATATCTTCTGTTTGTATCTGAACCTTATTAAAGAGTTCATTGGTTTTAGAACCACTATCACGAACAAATTGTTCATGATAATTAGAATACAAAATAGCCAGTTCAAGGCTAACATCAACGGCATATTGCTCGGTCATACGTGATACAATATCTTTATTCGCATTCGTCAATTTAAAGCCAGTATCAATTCGATTATCAATTGGACTAAAAGTATCTTGTCGAGTACCAAAATAAATAGGTAAATCTACATCATCAGGTAATTGCATAAAACCCATGGCCGCTGCAACTAATACCGAAGGCAGCTGTAATTCCAACTCTTCAGCACGACTTGGCAACATCAAATCAGAAAATTGACTTGATTCACTATGACATTGATAAAAAATAAATTTTCCATCATTACTAAGCATAGCTTTATCATAATGCGTCTTCAATGCTGACGTGACTGCTGCTTGGCGAATAGGAAAAAAGAATGCAACTGTCATTGCACTAATTTCATTAGGACAACGCTCTTCAGGAATAACTTTAACCAATATCTCACCATCACTATTAGATATCATACCTATTGCACAGTACTGCAATGCTTCACTGAACGATGCGGGTACGTCTTTACATGCAGGTATTAACAATAGACGACGTTTTCTTGGTCCTGGTTTTGGTACATTAGGACGTGGCTGTCCACTATCAAAAGCAACCATCGGGCTTGATTTTTTAATCCATCCTCGAACAATTTCTTCCAATGCAGGTGTAACTTCATGAAACTCTTCATAAAGCTCCTTGATGATATTTCGACCAAAGAATGGTTTGAAATTAGGACTTTTCTCAACAATAGCAGCATGAAAAACATGACTATATTGTAACGATTCTTTTCTTATTGTGTCTGGGAAAACACCACGAACAACGTTAGTCTTATCATCAATCGTCATAAAGTGGTTATAAGCTTGAAATGTCTTTTTATCTCCACGTAATTCTTTAAGTTTCTCCCAAATAGAAGTGCTGTTTTTCTCCAATAATGATTTATCGGTCACAAAGTATTGTTGGATAGAATCATTAATTTCTTCCCAGCTAATCCAATCTTCAATACCTATTTTTTCCTCTTTCTCAATCATAAGTTCAGTAACAAGGTTGTCCCTTAACGTCACCATGTTGAGCTTAAATTGACCGACATCTTTACGCAGTAAACGTAAATTATCTAATAATTCCATACAAAAATCAGAACCATAAGCAGCAGCACGTTCATAAGTACGGTTAGCATAATAATTAACTGACTCTGCCTGATATTGCGAGAATAGTCGAATTGCACCACCGCTTACCGCATAAGCAATTTTTCCTATTTTTCTAATCTCGTCATGTATTGCACTACGTTTGTTTTGTGCAATGTCAGCCATCTTTTCATAACCAGAACGTTTCTTGGTAAATCCAGCAGCATCTTCTTCAATTCGCTTAATAAGCGTATCTACAATATCAGGGAGATTATTAACAGTATAATTTTCAAGGTTATCTTCTAATCCATTGAGTATTATTGCTTCAATATGTTTTTTTACACGTGCAGCACGCTTATCTATTTCTATATTTTTACCATGATGACTAAAATAACGCTCAACTCCACCGTTATCACCTAACGGACGAAACGTTTCATTCCAGTGTTTGTCTGCTTCACGGTTAAATACTGTTATCCACTGCTGCATTTCTTTATACGATTTTGCAGCTATTGCTTCTTGCTCTATTTTTTCAAGCGTAGATCGCCAATCTTGTTGATAAGATGCAAAATCAATTTCATTGTCGTCTTTGGTATTACCAACAGTTTTATCTAACCATAAGTCGTTTTTGCTTACATCAAGGACTTTAATTGAATCTCCGACAAATGCAGTAGCATTGAATGCTAATGGATTATCTAGGAAAGATTTAACCCAATTATTATGTAAAAGCTGTAAACTAAACTGCAAGCCTAAAGAAGACGATAAACGCTGGCGAATTTTAGTTTCAGGGATAGATACGCGATGGACGCCATAGGCACCATTTTTCATCGAGCGCGTACCTGTAAAACCTTCATCCGTTGTTTCCGGATTATCTTCGTTTGATAAAGCTTGGCGAATAGAGTTAGGTAAATCACCCAACTGTCGAACAGACAACTGGAAAAGTAATTCAGCGGTACTATCAATTTGTTCAGGTAAACTCGCTTTCGTGCCACGATCTGTCGTATCCGTTACTAAGAATAACGACTTGTATGTTTGTTTAAGATCGTAATAATTCGTATCATCGGCACCAGCATCAACAGGCTTGATTGACAAACGTTTTGGCTGCGGTGGGTTCCTGATATCCCATGGCTTGTATAGCGAACGATTAAAAGCGTTATATTCTTTTAAAGCCGCATATTGGTTAATATAAAATCGACCTGTATTCTTATCACCTACATCGGCAGCTGTTGTAAAAGCATGAATATAAATATTCGAACGCCATGACGTATTACTTAAGTACGACTGGAGTTGGGCAACAATATCAAGCATTGTGCCACCGCCAGTACCAGTAGCAATACTGCCAGCCACATGAATATCAACAACAAACTCGCCACCATTGCCAGAAAGACGTTCGAGACGATTTGCAACACCACTAATGATATTGTCTATATTATCTCCACTCGCAAGTGCTAAACGACCTAATCGACGTAATTGATTACAACCACAGTCAGGCTCAAGACCGACGGTAATATTTGTTAAATGTTTCTTTTCATCTTCTCTGCGTAACCACGGAGACACGCCAGAATAGAGATCAAGATTTTGCGCAGTATCCATAACAGAAGCACTTTTTAACAATACTTGTTCACGCCCCATTAAGGTAATATCATCACCAAGGCTAACCCACTCACTACGTTTACCTTGTCCGGCTAAATCATCAGCATGAGAATCGATACTCAATGTTGCAATACGTGAAATATGCTCAACCCCAATATTTTCCTTGAACTCGAACATATCAGGTATTTGTTTATCTTCAGCTCCGCGGGCTCTCCATTCAACATGAAGTTTTTTCTTTAAATCGCGAACAACTTCACAACCGGTTCCACCGATACCAACCAACAACGTATTCTTTTGAGCCATCTTAAATCCCTATACGGCCTATATAAGCCATGCTTTTTATTTATTAATATCTAACGTTTTATACTACTTTAACGACGCTAAAGTTTTCTTTTATACTTCTAAGTGCTATCCATGAAATAAGACCGATAACAATTATTTGTATTAATAGCCAAGTAATAAAAACTAAAATTGAACCAACAATCATAATTCTTCCAGACTGTTCTAATAGTGCTTTTGAAATACGATCGCTTGCGATTTTATATGCATCACTCACTAGATAACTTGAATTATTTTTAGAAAAATGTTGCTTCATATCGTTCAAAATATCAGATTTGGCTGTGCCTGATTTAGCCGTAAGAATCCAGCTTAAAAATGGCATTGTTTTTTCAAAATTATTCTCAGCGGCAATAAGATAAGTATTAGTCGCGACTAATTGAGCTTTTTCTGAATGCGTTGGAATACTAGACCCACCTTGTTCTGGGTGAGGATAACTGTCAAAGTTCTCAAGCTGGCGTCCATTTTCTGTTTTTAAATCTGCTACATTTTCGTATGCTTCACGAAAGGTTTTATCTCTCCAATCAGTATTAGCCATAAGTGATAATTCCCACCCCTTAATAACTACTTTCACTACGGGCTCTGTAAACTGAAGAGAAAATAAAAATAGAACTGCAGCGAATGTTGTTACGAATGAAAAAAATGACCCAATAACGAAACCAACTCCAGCTTCATAAGTATTATTAATATTTCTTGCAATAACTTTAATTAACCAAACAACTGCGGTTGAGAAAAATATTGCAACTGGAATACTGATATAAAAAAGTTTCCCCGTAGATTTCATTTCAAGGATAAGTTGAAAAAAAATCATTATAACTTCGAATATTAATGAATCAGAGTTGATAAGATGTTCGAGGATATATTGTTCCATTTTATTCACCCTTAAAAATATAGAAATCTATTAACACATCAACTTTAAAATAATAAAAAATCATATCAATACACCCTATTTATATTATTGACCAACAGATCATTTAATACACATACCAAATTAGAATACTTTTACTTCCAAACACATGGATACCTATTAAGAATAAAAATATTGTAATAAACAAACGAATATCTATTATTCCAAATATTAATTCATCCAAGAAACTAAAGTAATCCGTATCAAATAAATCAGATACTGCAATCCAACAACACCAAAGATAGTTGTTCAATTTCATACACTTAACAATATAAACTTAAGCAACTATTATAAGGTTTAACGACGATTAGACTCACTTAAGAACCATGAGACCAAATGTATAACAATTAACGGCCATTTCATATAAAATACCCATTATATCAGCTTGTTATGTGACTGTAGTCACAAAAAAATGCTCGTATTATTTGGTACTATTTTTTAATATGTATTTAACAGATATCACACCAATGGAAAATCATTAAAAAAACGCTATAAATAGGTGAATAAAGTTAAGTCACGTTTAGGAGAAATAGAAAAATATTTATATTATAAATATATTACTAACAACTACCTTCACATTATAATAAAGATAAAAAATCAGCAATACAGTAACATTTAGCCTAAACAAGGTACCAATAAATACATTAATTAAAAATAGCATTATTTATATTTCCAGTCATTAGTAAATAGTTAAAGGTGAATTATTTATAACTAAGTTATCGATGTTTAATGGACATCCTCCCCTCCATAAATGAAGGGGCTTCCACATAGTACAATATCATTCGCAAGCGAATGATGGTTGCTATCCATTCCTTAAAAGAAAGGGTTTGCGCTATTAACCGTTGATCAACACAAAACTAAAAATACCTGATAACTTTTTATTGATACTCACTATTTTTCTAGTTATAACATTCTAACTAAAGCTGGAGTAATAATCATAGGGGAATGATTATCTTTATCAGACTATACCCTTATAAAATATAATTATATATATGCTGGAATAAAAAATACCCCAATAATATATTGGGGCATTTAAGGTATAAAAAAGGTCATATCTTCCTTTTTTATTGTTCTCTTTCTGATGAACGACTATATATTATTCCCAATCAAGAATAACTTTACCTGACATGCCTGAACGCATAACGTCAAAACCTTGCTGAAAATCGTCAATCTTATAATGGTGAGTAATGATTGGCGTTAAATCTAGGCCTGATTGAATCAAGCTTGCCATTTTGTACCATGTTTCAAACATTTCACGACCGTAGATACCTTTAATGATTAAGCCTTTAAAGATAACTTGTGTCCAGTCAATGCCCATGTCTGATGGTGGAATGCCAAGTAATGCAACCTTACCACCGTGGTTCATGCTCGATAACATGCTGTTAAATGCCATTGGATTGCCTGACATTTCTAAACCAACATCAAAGCCTTCTTTCATGCCTAACTCATTCATAACATCGGTTAGGTTTTCATTGGCAACGTTAACGGCGCGAGTTACACCCATTTTACGTGCAAGATCTAAGCGGTATTCGTTAACATCGGTGATCACAACATGGCGAGCACCAACATGTTTTGCAACCGCAGCTGCCATAATACCAATTGGACCAGCACCGGTGATCAATACATCTTCACCGACAAGATCAAACGATAATGCAGTATGAACCGCGTTGCCAAATGGGTCGAAAATCGAGGCTAAATCATCTGAGATATCATCTGGAATTTTAAATGCATTAAACGCAGGAATAACCAAAAACTCTGCAAACGCACCTTCACGGTTAACGCCAACACCAACGGTATTACGGCATAAATGGGTACGACCACCGCGACAGTTACGGCAATGTCCACAGGTGATGTGCCCTTCACCAGAAACACGATCGCCTAAGTTAAAGCCACGCACTTCTTGTCCCATGCCTACAACTTCGCCTACATATTCATGACCCACAACCATAGGTACAGGAATGGTTTTTTGTGACCACTCATCCCAGTTGTAGATATGTACGTCTGTACCACAAATAGCTGTTTTCTTAATACGAATAAGTAGATCATTATGCCCCATTTGCGGCTTATCTACTTCAGTCATCCAGATACCTTCTTCAGGCTTTAATTTAGACAGAGCTTTGATTTTCATAACACTTATTCCATAAAGCTAGAACAACCGTTTAATGGTGTTCTATACAATGACCTTAACGAATTGTTAAGGCCGTACCGATGTTAATAACGAAAAACGAATTAAATAATCGCCATCTCTTTACCCACTTCAATAAAGACATCAATCGCTTTATCAAGTTGCTCTCGAGTGTGTGCTGCTGACATTTGAGTACGAATACGCGCTTTACCGTTTGGTACTACTGGGAATGAGAAACCTACCACATAGATACCTTTTGCGAGTGCGCGCTCAGCAAATTCTGCTGCTACTTTCGCATCACCCAACATAATTGGAATGATAGCGTGATCAGCACCGGCCATAGTAAAACCGGCATCTGTCATACGGGTACGAAAATGCGCTGCGTTAATCCATAGGTTGTCGCGTAAGTCACCACTTTCTGCCAATAGATCAATAACACGGTTTGATGCGGCAACAATCGCTGGCGCAACAGAATTTGAGAACAAGTATGGACGTGAACGTTGGCGTAACCAATCAATCACTTCTTTCTTACCCGACGTGTAACCGCCTGATGCGCCACCCATTGCTTTACCCAGCGTACCTGTAATGATATCAATACGATCCATTACATTATGGTGCTCGTGTGTACCACGACCATTAGCACCCATAAAGCCGACAGCGTGTGAGTCATCAACCATCACAAGTGCGCCATATTTCTCGGCTAAATCACAGATAGCAGGCAAGTTAGCCACTACGCCGTCCATTGAAAACACACCGTCAGTTACGATCAATGTATTACGTGCGCCCGCTTCTTTGGCTGCGATCAATTGTTGCTCAAGCTCTTCCATGTTGTTATTTGAGTAACGGAATCGCATTGCTTTACATAAACGTACACCATCAATAATAGAGGCGTGGTTTAGTGCATCTGAAATGATGGCATCTTCAGCACCAAGGATCGTTTCAAATAGACCCGTATTCGCATCAAAACATGAGGTATAAAGAATGGTGTCTTCCATTCCTAAGAAATTCGATAGTTTTTGCTCTAATTCTTTATGCGCGTCTTGTGTGCCACAAATAAAACGCACCGATGCCATACCAAAACCGTGTTGATCCATACCTGCTTTTGCAGCAGCAATCAATTCAGGGTGGTTAGCTAAACCTAAGTAATTATTTGCACAGAAGTTTAATACTTCTTCACCCGATTGGATCGTTACGGCTGCTTGTTGTGCAGATGTAATAATACGCTCAGATTTGTATAGTCCTTCAGCTTTAACATCTTCAATTTGCTGATTAATTTGCTTATAGAATGCAGAAGACATGTGTTCCTCACAGATTTATTGGATGGTAACTAAGCGCAATTGCTAATAAAACCTAAAAGCTACTCTTTCAGACCAATAACATCCTGCAACAGCAGCATTAAATATCGAAGTCTAGGGAGTAACTTTCCTTTTACACCTTTTTTATTTGAAAATCGCTAACTATTTGGTGCTTTTTATCAACACTTTGAACTAGAACTTAATTGGTCACTTTTCAGCATTCTAATTCAAACCTAACCACAGTATTATCCCATACCATGGAAAATGATTATTGACTCTCAGGCACAAATGAATGGAAACTAATAAGCTCATCGCACTAATGCCAGATCTGGCTGTTTTTATCGTGGTCGTTGATGAAGGCAGTTATACTGCGGCAGCTAAAAAGCTCAATGTCACCCCTTCTGCGTTGAGTAAACAAATATCACGCTTAGAGACTGCACTTTCCGTAAAATTATTAGAACGTACTACGCGTACATTAATGATCAGTGAGTCGGGTAAACGTATTTATAACCAATGTACGATAATGTTTGATGCCGCCAAACAAGCGATTGAAATCTCGCATTCAGAGCCAATTGTGCCTGCGGGCATGATTACCGTCGCGGCTCCCAAAGCGTTTTTAGCGATTGTATTGCAACCTCTAGTAACGCCATTTTTAACCCAATACCCTGATATTCAATTAAAGCTTAAAGCCCGTGATGGCGATATTGATATTATAAAAGAAGGGATTGATGTGGTATTTAGGCTAACTGAAAAGCCCAGTGAGGATTTAGTTTTAAAGCAAATAGGCAAAGTCGATCTAATGCTATGTGCCAGCCCTGAATACTTAGCACAACGTGGCACGCCCAAAACACCACTAGATCTTGTCCATCATAATTGTTTGTATTTAGGGGAAACCAATACTGACAATATTTGGGATTTTGAACAACAACATACACGCCATCGCGTTACCGTAAGTGGTCGTTATGCGGTTAATCACTCTCAAATGCGACTTAATGGTGTAAAAGATAACTTAGGAATTGGAATCTTCCCTGATTTTGTGATCAAAGATGCTTTGCTCACAGGTGCGGTTATACAAGTATTACCTGCATGGACGATTCGGGGTAATTATCACGGCGATATTGCGCTTCAATATGCCCAAACTAAATTTATGCCCGCCCGATTAAGAGCATTTATTGACTACGTAATAGCAAATTTTAACTCTTAAAGTATTGATTAATTAGGAAATTTTAAGAAAATGTGCGTTTTTGTCACTTTTTGATTTTTTTAGCCTTTATTTTTGCAATAGCGCTAAAGTTATCATTTGAACAGTACTGATACACTTAACGCATAAAAGGCCATCACAAAATAAAGGACAATCGGTCCCCTCAATGTATGCCTCCAATGCAAAAGGATCAGTGTTAATGCACTCAAAAATCATAGAAAATCATGATGAATTAATCCACTGGATGCGTTTAGTCGAGAATACCTATGGCCGTTCAATTCTAACTGATACTGCCATTCATTTTGTTTCAGGCACTTATGATGACGGTACAACTGGCCATATGATTGAAATTTTCGATCTTGATGATGCGATTATTGCTAGCTCTGCGGTGAGCCATGAATTAGCTGAATTTGCGAATAAAATGAACAGTGTTGTTCAACAGCAAGGATCTAATAGTCTTGCAGCCTCTCGCAGTGTAATGCACTAAAACAATTAGCTTAAATATTCCATCGCTACTTTATTTCTCAGTCACTTCTGATTAGAGTGACTGCATAGCTTATACTTCGAACAGTATAATTAACTGCTTAACGGGAATAACACACACCTTCCGTTAAATTGAAATACAGTGGGAACTGCGATGGAAAAATATATTGGTTTAATGTCAGGCACCAGCATGGATGGCGTTGATGCTGTTCTCGTAGAAATTGACAACAATAATATTCGATTACTTGGTTCGCATCCCTTTGCTATGAGTAATAATCTTAAACAATCGTTATTAGACATTTGTTTAGGCCAACCAACGAATTTACAAACATTAGGTGAGCTAGACCACCGTTTAGGTCATCTTTTTGCTGATGCTGTATTAGCACTACTGAATAAAACCAAGACTGCTGCAACAGATATCACCGCCATCGGTAGCCACGGTCAAACCGTCTTTCATTCTCCCCATACAGAATATGCGTTTACGATGCAAATTGGTGATGCCAATATTATTGCCGCCAAAACAGGTATTACAACGGTAGCTGATTTTCGCCGCAAAGACATGGCATTAGGTGGTCAAGGTGCACCGCTAGTACCCGCTTTCCATCAACAACTTTTTAGTACAACCCAATGTACTCGGGTTATTTTAAATATTGGCGGCATTGCTAACATTACCGTATTAGAACCCAATAAAGCGGTAACAGGCTTTGATACTGGCCCTGGTAATATGTTGATGGATGCATGGACCAACCTCCACCAGCAAAAAAGTTATGATGACAATGGTAATTGGGCCCGTTTAGGGACGGTGAGTTCCGTATTATTAACTCGCTTATTGTCTGAACCATATTTGCAGCTATCAGCCCCTAAAAGTACTGGCCGAGAATTATTTAACCTAACATGGTTACAACAGTATTTAGCAGATCCCACTATTGCTGAGCTGCAACTCTCTGCTTGTGATATTCAAGCAACACTCACTGAATATACTGCGCAAACTATTGCTAATGACGTTAAAAAAACAGGCCTAACCCCTGCCGTTACACCAAATGAACTATTAGTCTGTGGTGGTGGCGCTCATAACCCGATTTTAATGCAGCGACTTGCAGAATTGCTACCAAGCTGGCAGGTTATGACAACCGCAGATCGTGGTGTAGATATTGATAACATGGAAGCAATGGCGTTTGCATGGCTTGCGTATCGCACCATGCATCATCAATCAGGTAATTTACCCGAAGTGACTGGAGCCAGTCGTTTAGCGCAATTAGGGGCAATTTATCCCGCGGATTAACAATATATTGTGCCTTGATGATTATTTAGCTTTGATGAGAATTATCCATGAACACACCTGTTACAAACACGCCCTATAAAAACGTTGCCTTAATTGCTTGTTCAACTCAATTTGATCCAGCACAAGTACCACAAGTGATTGACGTTTTCGAGAGTCATGGCTATCACGTAAATTGCCATTATTTACAGCAAAATATTTCAGATTTTGGCTATGTTGATACCGATCAAGCGCGAGCCCATAACTTAATTAAAGCATTACTTGATTCAACAATTGATGTGTTGTGGTTTTATCGTGGCGGTGGTGGCGCATTAAACCTATTGCCATATCTACAACGTTATAAACAGCAACTATTAGCCATTCCAGCAAAAGTGATTGTTGGGTTCAGTGATGTTACTGCTATTCATAGTTTTCTAAATAATGAACTAGGATGGCATTCAATTCATGGTGTTAATGCGAATAACCACCTTGATATGGGCACAACAAATCAGCAACCGTTACCTGATATCTCAGAGATAATGAACAACGGTGTTTCCTATAATAACGTATTGCCACTTAATGCATTAGCACACCAAGCGACGGCAATAAATGGGACTTTAGTTGGTGGTAATCACACTCTTGTTGCCGCAACATTTGGTACTCAATATCAGCCAGAATTCACAGGCAAGGTAGTCTTACTCGAAGATATCGGTGTAACCTTCCGCCAGTTAGATCGTTACTTACAGCAATTATTATTTTTAAATGATTTCAATGTAGAAGCGATTATTTTTGGTCAATATTACTCCACAGAACCAACAGACCAAGAACGCATAATGTATAAAGCAGTATTACAACACTTTGCCGAGCAATATGATAAGCCTGTCTATTATTTCCCATTCTTCGGCCACGGTAAATACAACCAGCCTTTTATATTAGGTAATAATATTACGTTACAGCGTAACCAAGATCTCACTTTGCTTAATACTACCGAATACGTAACATTACGCCAAATCTAACGGTAAACTGCGTTATTATTCCAATAAACAAAAAAGGCTGCTGAGATTAACTCAACAGCCTTCTTATCAAATCAGATCGCGTTATTAATTAGCCATCATCTTAATGTATTTTTTCACTTTCTTCATCGCTATCTGACGCTTTAGCGGTGATAGGTAATCAATGAATAATGTACCTTTAAGATGATCGATTTCGTGTTGCATAACAATGGCAAGGAAGTCATCACGCTCAAAACGTAATTCATTGCCTTCACGATCCAATGCCGTTACAACCACAGCTTCAAAGCGCTCAACATCAGCATAATAATCAGGTACTGAAAGACAACCTTCCTGCCCCATTACTTTATTCTCGCCGCTTTCAACAACAGGGTTGATTAACACTAACGGCTGATCGCGCTCATCTGAAATATCAATAACAACAATCGCTTCTTTACGGCCAATTTGAGTAGCAGCAAGACCAACACCATTACTTGTACCGTATAGAGTTTCAAGTAAATCATCTACAAGTTGTTGAACAGATTCAGATTTAACATCAGTTACTGCTTCAGCTTGAATATTTAGTCGTGGGTCTGGTGCGGTTATTACTTGTAAAATTGCCATTTTATCTCTTACTTAATCTAGTATTTAGGTTACTTTGCGGTAACTTATCAGATTCACGTTAGGGATCACAACCCCTACATGTTTTCTGTTGATAGCGCTATTTTACCTAAAAAATGACCTTAACAACAATTGATAATAACAATTAATCTGATAAGTCATTCTAATTCAAATACTAAATCATAATAAAAATGACTGTTTTATTAATATCTCTTCATAAGATAATCACAACTATCCCTTACAATATATTTCCTTTTTTTATTTAATTTTTCATATTTCCGCTTACTTTATTCATTCTTAATCCCAAAAAAACATCATCTAATAATTCATTGTTCAATTATAAGTAAAACATGACAACTTTTAGTCTAAAAATGATACTTACCCGACAATTAATTGACAAATAACCGACTGATTTCAAGGTTTTTTGTTACACAATCACGCTTCTAATCAATAACCATTGTGATAGCATTTATTCGATCTATCATTACCATTCTTACCTCTTTCAGGGTCAAATAAATGAATAAAAAAACAACATTACTCACATTAAACGCTATTGCTCTTGCGTTAACCTCAATGAGTTTCACTGCCAATGCTGGTGAAAAAATGGTTAACCCTGAAAATGGCGTGGTTGTTGGTTATTGGCATAACTGGGCTGACGGTCGAGGTTATAAAGCAGGTAATGCTCCTGCTATGAGCCTTAAAGCCACTAACCCAATGTATAATGTGGTTGCTGTTTCTTTTATGAAAGTTTATGACACTGCCGAAGGTCGTATCCCTACTTTTCATTTAGATCCTTCAACAGGTTTAAGCGAATCACAATTTATCGACCAAATTAAGCTACTGAACGATCAAGGCCGTGCCGTTATACTGGCGCTTGGTGGTGCAGATGCGCACGTTGAACTGCAAAAAGGCGATGAAAATGCTTTTGCCGCTGAAATTATTCGTCTCACTGATGTTTATGGCTTTGATGGCCTTGATATCGATCTTGAGCAAGCGGCTATTGATGCAAAAGATAACCAAATTGTTATTCCTGCTGCATTGCGCATCGTAAAAGATCACTACCGTGAGCAAGGTAAAAACTTCCTTATCACTATGGCTCCTGAGTTCCCATACTTAACCGCTGCGGGTAAATATATTCCTTATATCACCGCTCTTGATGGTTACTACGATTGGATCAACCCTCAATTTTACAACCAAGGTGGCGACGGTGTTTACGTTGAAGGCCCAGGCTGGATTGCACAAAACAACGATACATTAAAAGAAGAGTTCATCTATTACATTGCGGATTCATTGGTTAACGGCACCCGTGGTTTTACCACTATTCCACACGACAAATTAGTGTTTGGTATTCCAACTAACATTGATGCCGCAGCAACCGGTTTTATTAAAGATCCTCAAGATCTGTTTAATGCTTTTGCACGTCTTGAAAAACAATCACAACCTCTTCGCGGTATAATGACATGGTCAATTAACTGGGATATCGGTACAGACGCATCAGGTAAAGCGTACAACAGCAGCTTTATTGAAACCTATGGTCCATTTGTTCACAGCCAAACTCCGCCTGTTGTTCAACCTGGAAAACCAACCATTGCAGGTATTACTGATGCTCGCGTTCAACATAAAACCACTTTTAACCCATTAGCAGGTGTTACTGCAACGGATAAAGAAGATGGCAATCTAACCGATTCAATCGCGGTAACGGGTAATGTTGATACTCAACGTGTTGGTGATTATGTGCTGACTTACTCAGTAACAGATTCAAATGACAACGAGACCGTATCACCACGTAAAGTCACTGTCTTTAGCGCCCTACCAACATTTGCTGGCATAGCTAATAGCGTTATCAAAGTGGGTGACATCTTTGACCCAATGGCTGGCGTTTCTGCAACAGATGCTGAAGACGGCGATTTAACAACAAACATTTCTGTTTCTGGCACAGTAAACACAGCAATTGCAGGTTCATATGAATTGATTTACCGCATTACTGATAGTGCAAACCAAACAGTAACCGTAAAACGTGTTGTGGTGGTTAACGATGGTTCTATCGTATGTACGCCAGCATGGAAAGCAGATGCAACTTATGTTGAAGGTAATGTTGTCAGCCATAACAATAAAGAGTGGCAAGCAGGTTGGTGGACACAAGGTCATGAACCGGGTACCACTGGCGAATGGGGTGTATGGCGTGAAGTTGGCGACACAGATTGTGGTGATACAGAGCAACCTGACCTTGATTTTACTGCGAGTTTAACAGGCATTAATAGCAACTACACCATCACTAATGGCACTGCAAAATTAACCCTTAATTACAGCGCAAATAAAGCAACTTCAGTACAAATCGATGTTATTGATGCAATGGGCTACCCTGTTTCAGGTGGTCAATTTACGGCTAAGGTAGATAACAGCAAAACCATTAATATGGTGCTTAATAATGTTGTTGCTGGCACATACTCATTACGTATGATCGCTGAATCAAACAATGACAATGTAGAACAACGAGCACATTTCACTTTAGAAAATAAAGGCACAATTGAGCCACCAGTCACAGATGCGCCTGCCTATGAAGCAGGTAAAGCTTATCTTGCTGGTGATAAAGTATTAGCGTCAGATGGCAATATATACCAATGTAAACCATGGCCATACACAGGTTGGTGTGCAAGTGCATCATACGCACCAGCAACAAGCCAATACTGGGCTGATGCTTGGGATAAATTATAATTATCCAAATAACTATGGGTAATTAATAATAAGCCAGCGGTAAGTAAATAACTTATTGCTGGTTTTTTTATGATGACAAAATCAACTTTTTAGCCCTGATACCAATCAATTCATCTTTTTAATAATATTTGTAACAATACCTTCCAATAATACCTTTGCATAAGATAAACATGGTTATTTTAACTATGCTTAATTAGAATACCAATTTAGCCCAGATACACGTGATACCATGAATAAAAAACCTGATCGTCAAACGGCAATGCGCCAACTTCTGACTGAGGTTAAGCAGGCATTTCCACTTTATGAACCTGAAACCTTTGTTTGTGGACCAGATAATAAATGTATTGGCTGTCCTAAGAAATTATTAGAACTAGTCGATACCGAAGTCAGTTACTGGGAACATGCGATTGAACGTGGTGTAACGCCACAATTTGATGAAATTCGCCAGTTTGGCAAGTTATGTAAAAACGTCCGCCGCGGCTTAATGCGAAATAATATAATGACCTAAGGTAGCCGTGCTATAATCCACGGCATTGTTCGTCGGCTATTACTTTAACTTTTAGAGATAGCCGTTATTTGATTTATTTATCTGAGATTCTACATGCCTTTCTCTAAGCTTGGATTAAGCGACGCTATCGTTAAAGCAGTAACCGATATGGGTTACACCACTCCTACGCCGATTCAAGAAAAAGCCATTCCGGTGGCACTAACCGGCAAAAACTTACTTGCAGCAGCACAAACAGGTACCGGTAAAACGGCTAGTTTTGTTCTTCCTATTCTGCAAATGCTTGATGATGGCCAGCAAGTGCGAGCTAAACGCGTTCGTGCATTAATTCTTGCGCCTACACGTGAACTTGCGGTTCAAGTTGAAGCAAATATTGTTCAATACAGCAAACACACCAATTTAACCTCAATGGCAATGTACGGTGGTGTTGATTACGAACCACAAAAACGTCGCCTAATTGAAGGTGTTGATATTTTAGTGGCAACACCTGGTCGTTTATTGGATATGTACACCAAACGTGCTATCCACTTTGATGCGATTGAAATTTTAGTGCTTGATGAAGCTGACCGTATGTTAGATATGGGCTTTATCGAAGATATTAATAAGATCATCGAACGTTTACCGCTTGATCGCCAAAACATGTTGTTCTCGGCAACACTATCATCTCAAGTGCGTCTTCTTGCTAAAACAGCTGTTCGTAATCCTGTTGAAATTAGCGTTGCTAAAGATGAAGCATCACAACCTAAAATTGACCAATGTTTGATCACTGTTGATAAAGACATGAAATCTTCTCTATTGAGCCATTTAATTAATGAGCAACAATGGGATCAAGCGTTAATCTTTATTGAAACTAAACACGGCGCAGCTAAGTTAGTAAGCCAACTTGAAAAACGTGGTATTGCCGCAGAAGCAATCCACAGTGGTCGTAGCCAAGGTTCTCGTGCACAAGTATTAGAAGATTTTAAAGCAGGTAAAGTAAAATACTTAATCGCGACAGGCGTTGCTGCTCGTGGTCTCGATATTGATGAGCTAACCCGCGTTGTTAACTATGATCTGCCTTTCCCTCCTGAAGAGTATGTTCACCGCATCGGTCGTACGGGTCGTGCTGGCTCTAAAGGTGAAGCGATTTCATTTGTATCACGCGATAACTTCAAAAACTTATGCATGATTGAACGTTTATTAGGTCACCTAATCGTACGTAAAGAAATTGAAGGCTTTGTACCAACCAAAGAAGTGCCTATTTCTATTTTAAACTTCAAGCCTAAATATCAAAAACCTGAAGATGATAATAGTAACGGTGACAAGCCACGTCGCAACGATAAGCCGCGTAGCAATTCACCAAGCACAGATAAACCAAAGGCAAAGAAGCCGAGAAACCGCAAGCCAATCACTGATCGTGATACCGGCATTCCACGTGGAACGCGTAAGCCTAAATCTGTTTAATTGATATAAATCGCCATAAGATCTGTTATACAGTTTTATGGCGATATTTTCTCTCCTCCCTAAGACGGGACAGGCATATCTTTTCCAAATCCAAGCAAGACCGTTTTAATATGGGACAGCCATAACTAAAACGCTTTAATATAGGACAGCCATAACTAAAATAGGACAGCCATATCTTTCTAGCATCAAAACCACTACACACTGAAACAATAACAACCAAATACCATTTACTTCGGTTTTGAATGTGAAAAAACTAGTCTCACAACAATAAAACATCGTCTTTCCTGTTTAACAAGATCACAAAATCCCACAATAAACGATTATTGCGGTAATAAGTTTCTGTAATTACAAAAATGAATTTAGTGAGGGTGTAATCTTTGACTCGCTACCTTACCTTTACACCAACGGCCACCAAAATGCTGTTGAAACGAACACATTCGCGACCATTTACCACTCACATGAGTATAGTGCTCCATAAAGTCATTACTATTATCTAACCACGCTTCTGCATTAACCCCCATTTGTTGTAACAGTTTAGGTTGAGTGGCAGGAATAAAGCCTTTTTTGTCATCGCGAATACTACGTCCAGTCCAATCAATCAGCTCTAAATAATCAACAAAATCAAACTGAATCCCTGCCTGTTTAGCCTGATGCTCAGCGCCAACAAAAGGTAATAATCCAATTTTAGAGCGCTTAATTGATGATGAATTTAAGGTTGATTTTTTTGCTATAGACGTTTGATTGCATTCTGCTATTCGCTGTTGAATTGAAGTAAAATCAGAGTCTTGTAACGATGTTGTAAGTCCGGCTCGAATCGGATTTAAATCAACATACATCATGCAAGAAAGTAATGCTTGTTCATCTAACAACGCTTGAGATTTAAAACGCCCTTCCCAAAAAGCACCAGTACAATCATCTTCTTTATTGGCTTTACGAGCGATTTCTTCATTTAAACAGCGCATAAACCAACTAATACTGCCTAATCGTGACTGCCATTCTGCAACCAATGTTGATAACGCTTGTTTCTTATCTGCACCAACATTGCCATTATTAACAAAATCTACCGCAATAGGATGACCATTAAACAGCTGTAACCAACGGGAAATGACCTCTTGAGGTGATAATGACTGTTGCTGCTGTGTGTCAATTTTTAAGACTAAATGATAGTGGTTACTCATGACGGCATAAGCGCAAACATCAATACAAAACACCTCAGACAATTGCTTGATTTTATTCACGATCCAACCACGTCGATGTTGGTAATTTTTACCACTATACGGATCCTCACCACACAAATAAGCCCGCCTGACACAGCGATTAATAATATGATAATACGGAGTAATTTGAGGTTCGATCAATTTACGTCTTGAGACAGTCATTTCTTCCACCATAAGCAACTTGAAGCTTAAGTGTAGTAGCTTATCGAAAGTCTGCAATGATTTGGCTGTCCCGTTTTTTGTTCGGTATTAAAAGGTATGGCTGTCCTTACTATTTTAATAAGAGCGCTAACTGAACGGCTTCGAGCGCATGAATTTCAGTGGTGTCATATAACGGAATGTTGGTATGTTGCTGTTGAACCAATAACGCTATTTCTGTGCAACCTAAAATCACAGCTTCAGCACCACTTTTATATAATTCATTGATAATATTTAAATATTTTTCTCTAGATGTTGCGGTAATAATTCCTCTACAAAGCTCATCGTAAATGATGTTATGAGCAATAGTTTGGCTATCAGCGTTTGGTACAATAACTTCAATTTCAAACTTATCCGTTAACCGACTTTTATAGAAATCTTGTTCCATTGTAAAACGTGTACCCAATAGCCCAACTTTTTTAACGCCATCACTGACTAATTTTTTCGCCGTTGCGTCTGCAATATGAAGAATAGGAATCGATATCTCGGCTTCAATTTCTGAAGCAACTTTATGCATAGTATTAGTACAGATAATTAAAAAATCAGCACCGCCAGCCTCTACCGCTTTTGCTGCCTGTGTAAGAATAACAGCCGTTTCATTCCACCGCCCTTGATGCTGTAATTTTTCAATTTCTTCAAAGTTTACACTGTATAAACAAATTTTTGCAGAACTAAGCCCGCCGAGTTCAGCTTTTATACCTTCATTAATAGCTTTGTAGTAACTTGCCGTCGATTCCCAACTCATACCACCTAACATTCCGATTGTTTTCATACTGCACTCCATATTTTAAAAATGGTATAGAACTGTTATGGCTATCCTACCTTTATGCCGACGTATACTCATATAAATTGTTTTGAGAACCGTACAACGCCATTGTTCCTTTAAGCTCAAACCCTATTTTTTGTAATAACCGATTAGAGCCTTCATTATCAAGTAATGTAACCGCTAAAACTGTGTTTAAAGAGTGAGCTTTCATTCCGACATTAAGCACAGAGGAAGCCGCTTCAGTTGCGTACCCTTTTTTACAAAACTCGGTCAAAAATGCATAGCCTAAGTCAGGATAATCTAATTCTTCTCTTTTTAATAAACCACAGATCCCAATCGGCGTTGCAGTCTCTTTCAGTAACACTAAATTTAATCCAAAACCATAATCACGATAACTCGCTAATGGTCCATTCGTTAAATAATTCACAGCATCTGCATGTGTTCGAACATTTTTATCTGCTATATAACGAATAAACGCTTCTTCATTTAATAACTGTATAATAAATTCAGCATCATCTAGCGTTAATTGTCTTATTATTAGTTGTTCTGTTTCAGATATTAGTTTCATCAAATAAGTTCCTAAAAATAGTAATACTGTTCAAACGTCTTCTTTACAAACCAATTATTTTGGGTTTAATTGTAACAAATCCCACTTAGTGCCATATAAGTCTTTAAACACGACAACCGTACCGTATTCTTCTACACGCGGCTCTTCTGTAAATTCAACACCTTGCGCTTGCATAAACTTATAGTCACGCCAGAAATCATTCGTTTGAAGAAATAGGAAGACACGACCACCCGCTTGATGACCAACAGACTTTAATTGCTCATCATTACTTGCTTGTGCGAGAAGTAAATTAGTTCCTGTAGAGTTTGGTGGCGAAATTTGAACCCAACGTTTACCACCGCCTAAATCTGTGTCTTCGATAAGCTCGAATTGCAGTTTCTTAGTATAAAAATCAATCGCATCATCATAGTTTTCAACAACTAAAGCAATATTACCAATTCTTTGTTCAACAGACTTATTCATAATATTTTCACCACGATTTTAAAACAGAATTCTACCTGATTTCAAACATAAACTCATTGATCATCTAGAAATAGAAGATGGATATGAAATAAAAAATAAGGCATATAGATAATGATGAATCATATGTCTTTAAGAAAACATATATTGATAGTTAAAAAATCATATAGATACATTTTTTCTGTAAATAAGTACCGATAATTCGACACATATATTATCGATTAAGTTTTAATAATTATTTTTTAACAGAAATAGTCTCATCAACCTCATAATCATTTAAAGAAGGATTAGAGCTGATATTCAACTCAACTAACGGATTCCCAGTTGCCCATAATGCTCTTAATCTAGGATTATGGCTAATATCTAACTTAGTGATTTTATTATCTGTAATATATAATTTTGTTAATTTGAGACAACTGGTTATCAGTTAACCCCGCTTGAATTAATTCAAGATTGTGGCTAAAGTCCATCTTTTTTAAATTATTCTCTTTTGCCCACAAATACATTAATTTAGTATTTTCTGATAAATTAATATCTTCAATTTTATTAGAAACGATGCTCAAATCTGTTAATTGTAGATTTTTTGTAAGATCTAACTTAGAAATATGGTTAAAAGAAACATTCAACTCAGTAAGTTTAGGATTATTATTCAAATTCAAGTTAGCTAGATTTGATTTAGTTATAGATACCGATGTTAGCTCAGTATTTTTACTCAAATCTATGTTCGTCAATTGTGCTCCTGATAACCATAACTCCTTGAGAGCAGGAAAATAACTAACTTCATTTGCATGATCTATATTTACCTGACGACACACTAGTTTAGTTATATTTTTCGGATTTGTGATTTTTTGTGCTAAAACACAGCTCTTAAAATTATTATCTTCAAATTTAATATTGTTAACATCCAGCATCTCACCTGAAAATGCATTTAAAGATACGACTAACCCACATGTAGCCACTGTAATAGTTGTTTATAACTGCTCATTTTATACTCTTTATGAAAGAAACCTATATTTATAACAAATGTGAATATTTTATGGCGTAGAAAATACAACACTAATAATCATAAAAAACATTCACAACTAAGCGATACCATAATATTAATATATTTATTATCATGATCAATCACAAGCTAAATATTACTTTCTTACCTTAAAAAATACAATAAAAACATAACGTTGCATTTACAACATCACTTAATTATTCTAACTATTCATTTCGCCATCTCATGAAATCATCAATCCTATATTACTAATGCATCTTAATGATTGTTAGAGTAATAATAGAAAAACCATATTTATACTCACGGTAAATAGACACCTTATCGCCCTCACAGACATTCACTGTAGAGAATGATGATTATCAAGTCAGATAATCGTATTAATATTATCTATTTTTTGAAATACAAAGTTGTGGGTGTCCTATGTTTATTAAGACAGGTGTCACCTGCATGATACATATCCTTATCTGTTATATTTTTTATGCCATATATTTTTTTATACCCGGCCAATTTTGTCTGTCTTGGAAATCATTAACCTTATGCCCACTATTGCCTCCAAACTCTTCCTTTACTTCATTTAAAAGCATTTCACACCATAAAAAGGTTTGTTCTGGCTCTCCTAAACAGTTATGACGAAAAACAGATATATGAATATTCATATTTAATTCGTTCATACCTTTACGAAGCTTAGCTAATATATTAAACATTGTCTCATACGTACAATCCAGCGAAATAAAGTATAATTTTTCAGTAAGTTGAATACTTGTCTTATCATAAGGTTTTTCAGAATCAACCTCAGTTTCGATCATATCAATAAATGGAGTAATATCCTTTTCTAAATTTATCAACATAAAACATGGGTCATCATAACTATCCATACTTTTTAGATACTTACTTACCTCAGAAGGTATATTTTTTAATAACTGACTCATAATTTACTTCCTATACTAATTTTCATTTGAAATATAACGCCTGTATAACACATTTATCGCCATATAAACCCCACCAAATTTTACAGCCTTACTCACTGAAAATAAAGGAAAAGTAATAACGAAGAGTGTAGAAAATCATGCTAATGCATTTATTGAACGAATTAAAACCCATTCATCGAGCACCGTCAGAATTCACCGTAATCAATTATGAAAGTTATGGGTGTCCTATATTCTATGTTTTGACAGAACCCTTTGTACTGGCTAAAACATAACTATATAGTCAATCACTTTTGATATTCAGACACATAAATAATCAGATATAAACATAAAACAAAATATTTAAGAAATGAAAATGAAACAATGTGATATTTTTATCATTACTTTTTCTTACCTCTTATTTCACAAACTATTTGATCTAATGGGACTTACCTCACAGTAAAACTAACTCAAAGCAAATGAATATCACGTTAATAAGATCTAACTTAACGTTTAATACCACTACAACATCTACTTGCTAGGTTAAATAACTAATATGGGAAATAAATCAAGTATATTAAACCAACCGAAACCATTCAAAATGATATTTTTCATTGAATTATGGGAGCGATTTGGTTACTACGGACTTCAAGGGATCCTCGCTGTCTACTTTGTCGATAAGCTCGGCTTTAGTATGCAAGACTCTTTTGTTACTTTTGGTGCCTTTGCTGCTTTAGTATATGGACTTGTCTCTGTCGGTGGCTACGTCGGAGATTATGTTCTTGGAACTAAGCGGACGATGGTATTTGGTGCAATAGTTCTTGCACTTGGCTACTTCTTAATGGGATTTTCAATTCTTAATCCTGATTTTATCTATTTAGCTCTTGGTGCTATAGCTGTTGGTAATGGCTTATTCAAAGCAAACCCATCAAGCCTATTAGCCAAGTGTTATGAAAAAGATGATTCCCGTTTAGATGGCGCATTTACTCTTTATTATATGTCTATCAACATTGGCTCCCTTGTTTCTCTTTCTTTAAGCCCTGTTATTGCCAATAATTACGGTTATGAATATGCCTTTCTTCTTTGTGGTTTAGGATTAATCGCTAGCCTATTTAGCTACTTTTATCTTCGTAGCACAGTGCAAGGGATAGGTTCAGAACCGGATTCTCAACCACTAAATAAAACTAAAGCCTTAATTGTACTAATTGGAACTATTGCCTCTACTTTAATTTGTGCATGGTTACTGCAAAATATTATGATGGCTAACTTGGCTCTTGGTGCGATTGGTATCGGGGTTGTTGGCTTTTTCTTAAAAGAAACGTTTAAAGAAACGGGCGAACAACGTAACAAAATGATCGTTGCCTTTATCCTTATGCTGCAAGCCATTATTTTCTACGTGTTATACGCACAAATGCCAACGTCATTAAACTTCTTTGCTATTAATAACGTTCATACTGAATTATTTGGTATCAATATTAACCCAGTTAGTTTACAAGCACTAAACCCATTTTGGGTTGTATTTTGTAGCCCTATCTTGGCTTACTTATATACATATTATGGAAATAAAAATAAAGACTTATCCATGCCCGGTAAATTTACGGTTGGTATGTTTATGAGCGCATTCGGTTTTTTATCAATAGCAGCTGCGGGAAACTGGTTTGCAGACCAAGCAGGTATGGTCTCTATTTGGTGGATGGTTTTAGTTTATTTATTCCAAAGTTTAGGTGAACTAATGATCAGTGGTCTTGGCCTTGCGATGGTTGCTAGCTTAGTACCACAACGTTTGATGGGCTTTACTATGGGTGCATGGTTCTTAACTCAGGCGGCATCATTTATTATTGGTGGCTATGTTGCTACTTTTAGTGTGACACCAGAGCATCTTACTGATCCTCTAGATACACTGCCTGTTTACACTGAGTTATTCCAAAACATTGGTTTTATTACTCTAGCGGTTGCTATTGTAATGGCGATCACAGTACCAAAATTGAATCGCATGATGACAAATTCACAATCTGAATCTCCTGAGTTGATTAAGCAACATTAAGTTCAATCAATAAGAATCCTCTGACTTAAACACAACAGCAGAATGAAGCTTGATGCTCATTCTGCTTTTTATTATTGTTTTGTAAGCGTGTGAAGAACTACACGTTGATTTTTACATTTCAGGGTAAAACAGATTCAACATCACCAGGATTTGCACACAAAATTCTGACTGTATTTCTAACTCATTAGGCAATATATGATTAATTGCTGCAGTCGCATAGCAAGCACCACACCAATTTTAATACTCCTTACAATAGAGTATTAATGATGAATAACGAACAACAGCAACAATCAGATTATCTTTATGAACAACATGTTACCCACCTAACCTTGCAAGATAAACGTCCTGCCACTATTGATGGTTATAGTCGTGCACTTCGTCACATTAGGCACCATTGAATAAATCACCTGATACGTTAACCACTGATGATCTCAAGCGATACTTTGCTCAACTGATTAAAACCCATTCATGGAACACCGTCAGAATTGATCGTAGTGGATTGCAAAAGTTATGGGTGTCCTATGTTTTTACGATGAATAACGAACAACAGCAACGATCAGATTATCTTTATGAAGAACATGTTACCCACCTAACCTTACAAGGTAAACGTCCAGCCACTATTGATGCTTATAGTCGTGCACTTCCTCGTATTACTCACCATTTGGATAAATCACCTGATACGTTAACCACTGAAGATCTAAAACGATACTTTGCTCAGCGGATTAAAACCTATTCATGGAGCACCTTCAGAATTGATCGTAATGGATTACGAAAGTTATGGGTGTCCTATGTTTTGCGGGGATTTTTCGACCCAGATAAAAACGTAAAATAATAAGGATAATGGCATTAGCGCGTAATAATTAAAGAGGATCTGATTATAAATCAATAGATTAAATTGATTGGTTCACGCCAAGGATAACGCTCGACTTCTTTTCAATATCACCTTTCATGACATTCCCAATATTTACTTATATAAAGCCGTCCGGGCTTGTCCAACACTTCGGATAGGTGTCGGCTGCGCGACACATATCCTTATTTGTTATATCTTAGTGTTACATAAGAATCATGAGATCTTTTAAGGCATCTAGTACAATCTTTCTTTCATGAGTAGTTCCACTTGCTATAAAAGAAGTCATTAGCACAATAAGAATTTCGTCATCAACGAAGTCTTCTTCAAATCCAAATTGATGGAAAAATCGATTTAATTTACACGCAGATATCGTAAACTGCCCTTTAGGCGTCCTATCAACATAAACCTTTCCTCGCTTTATTATATGAGTTTGGTAGTTGTCAAAATGAGGGTGAACTATTTTAAATGCTGAAGAAGCACGAGGATACCTAACTCTGGCATTAGGATTATTAATCGTCTCAGGCATCTCATTTAAGACTTCTTGATCACGCTTAATCGTGTTGCAGTCCGCACAAATAACACACAAATTTTTAGGTTCAAAAATAAACTGTCTATGCAACGATTTAGGTGCGATATGCTCTACTTGAGCATTTGCAGCTGAGACAAAGGAAACCTCATTAAAACAGAAAGCACATTTTCCTATTTGCTTACTTCTATAAAAACGACGAAGTGACGATCTAACATCTTGAAGGTCATCATTCCCCCAGTCAGTGTGTAGAAAGCTATCATCAGCTAGTTTCTGACTTACTAATTCTTGCTGCTCTCTAGTAAAGTTAAACTCTTCGTTAATTAGAGGCATAGAAACTCATAACCTCTTTAATTGTAATTATTAGTTCTAGAACTGCATCGTCTTCTCTGAGTTCAGGTATAAAATTCAATAGTTGTTTTAACTTATCTTCGTCTTCCGAAGAAATAAACTTTTGCTTTTTAATTTTCGACAATAATGAAAATGCCAACCTAGTTATATATTCATTCTTCGCACCAGGAGCATCAAATAATTCAGCAAGTTGAAAATCAGAAGATTGAGATGCAAACTTGTGAGCGTTATACACTTCCCCTCTAGTAATTGAAGTAATAAAACAAGAAGAGTAGTTTAAGTTAGATACAATCTGCGGTGAGTGTGTCGCGATAATAAATTGGCAACCTTTGTAATTTGAAAAAACTTCAATTAATAAGCTTGTGAATTTCTCTTGCCATTTTGGGTGTAAACTTATTTCTGGCTCATCAATTAGAATTATTGAATGATCATTAATATGTCCAGCAATACCAAGCATCATAACTAACATACACTGCTCACCAGAACTTGCTCGTCGAAGAGACATAGTTCCAAATTCATGTTTATAAAGTTTAACATCCATTAGCCGTATAATATTATTTTTTAATAAAATCGATATTGATTTCATTAAAATATCATCTGTAAAGTACTCCTTGTTAAAGAAAACTCTTTTTGAAGATGAGAAATCTACTTCCATCGAGATAGTTTTCTTTTTATCTTGCAAAGATGTAAGGAATGAAATTGCATCTGCAATTTCTCTTATAGAGCTATGATCTGTTGTGGCTTAATGAACTTGTACACCTAAATAGGATAAAATACTCTTAATATCAAAATGGTGTACATAATGAAAAAAGCTCGAACAACTTATTCAGTCGCATTCAAACACGATGCTGCTAATTTAG
>NZ_NPIB01000036.1 GCF_002849605.1 Photobacterium carnosum | reverse complement strand
CTAAATTAGCAGCATCGTGTTTGAATGCGACTGAATAAGTTGTTCGAGCTTTTTTCATTATGTACACCATTTTGATATTAAGAGTATTTTATCCTATTTAGGTGTACAAGTTCATTAAGCCACAACAATAACGCACGTAAAGTTCTCTGACTTTGATTTTTCTCAGGTTAATGATAATGAGTTTATTAGTCATTATCATAATGGGTTAAAAGCAGAGAGTAGTAAGTCAAAGTTCTTTCACTTGTTCTTAGTATTGGAAATCCTTGAAGGCTGTGAACTTTATTCTCGAATGTTTCCTGCTGGAAATATGTTCACTGACATAGAGGAAGAGAAAATTAGAAATTTAGCCAATGAATTTTTAGGTCCAAAGAAAAGTCTTTTACTAAGTTCCTTGAATCGCACTGCTAAATTCAGAAACGAAAAATTATTTGATTTAATTCGTGAGTTGGGAATATATAAAGTTAGCAGCGTAGCAGGCGAAAGAGATGTTGATTATGCAATGATTAAGAGAATTACTGATACTCGAAATAAATTATTTCACAAAAGTGAGAGTTTTGAGGATGGAGTTCTTTATTATAGCTTGTTTCCATTAGTGACTCAGATTGTTGAATTAATTCTAAAAGACCCAACTAGAATATTGTAGCAAGACGCTTATTAGGCTGCAGCTAACAAACTGTTCAAGAGTGATTCGCAACGCGTGGCATTTTTACTATGCGTTGCGTTTAGTGTTTAAGGTGGTGTGCGGAGGCTTTTGTATTGCGTTGCTCACACCTTAACAGGGCGTTACTTGATTTTTTACCAACAGGAAGATCTCATGAAAAATAATATATACGAAAATGCACAAGGAATTCTTAAAGATGATAATAAATTAAAGGAATTTGCTGAACTGAATCGATTTACAGCCGAGGCTTGCAAAGCAATTACTAGAGCGTCTTATGGAAAAGCTTGAAATGGCGTAAGAATATAAAGACTATATTTTTGCCAGTGAACGAAGTGAGGACTTTAAAGTGTACACTGCAGGGGAAGAAAAAGGCTATTCAAGAGGTCACGAAGCTGGCTTTGCGAAAGGTGCAGCCCTCGGAGTTTTAGGAACTTTGACCTTGGCTGGTTTGGCTCTTCTTACTAGGTTTCGTTAAACATAACAGATAAGGATATGTGTCGCGTAGCCGACCCATTTCGATGAATTTTAGGCACCCATTTCACATAACATCTGTAATGACTACCAAATTTATAACCTGATGAATAACCCTGTTTTTTTGTGATTAGCTTACGAAAATCACCCAAAGTGATAATTTAGGCTCGGGTAATAAGTTAACAAAATAGTAACGTTATATTAAAGCTTATTTGTAATGCTTTTTTAGGGGAAATTACTGTTTCAGGAAGATTCTTACGAACACCGATGATAATGCGCGATATTAGTGCAAATTCATTAAGCTCACACAACCATCATTAAATATTGTAGTAGTCATAAGTTTAACTTGTATACATTAACTTGAACACTTAACATATTGCAAAAGCATAATTTAACTTTCAAGAAAGTATAATCACATGAAAATAAAAATATTATCAGTGCTAGTCATGTCTGCACTAGCCATGACAGGTCAAGCACACGCTAAGACCAATACCCCTTATTTTGAACAAACATCACAAAATATTTACCAGAAAATTCAAAACAAGCTCAACGATATTAAATCGCTGGCTGAAAATAGTAACAACATAATTGTTGGTGAAGATAAACAACGTTATATTGAAATTAACAATACGCGCTACCGCTTAAATAGTGATAACTATTTGTTGTTTGATTTCCCGAGTTCATTTACCGACGAATCTAGCTTCCGTAATGTTTTTGACTTTATTCCACCGGAATGGGAACTAACATGGAATGACTTAGGTGTTGTGATTGTTAACACCCAATTCGGTAATTACGACTATGGTAATGGTTGTTTAATTGAGTATATGCCAGCGGCCACTCAATTAGATGCTGATACTCGCGTGATAATTGAAACAGCATCCTGTGCATGGAATAGCAACCTGCTGCCGTCACATTCTCCTGCCTCTCTTTCTCTTCTCGAGGCAACGCATGATACCGCCACTCTGACATGGGATAAGGTAGAAAAAGCAGATCTCTATAAAATCTACCGCGATGGTATGATGGTTGCTCAAAGTTCTGCTACCAAAAGCTTAACTTTCAAGGATATTAGCCTGTCCTCAGAAACCCGTTATAGCTACCAAATTGAAGCTTGTAACCAATATGGTTGTGCAGAAGAAAAAAGTGCAACATTAGCAATTGAAACGCTACCGACGCCAGAGGTTATCCCTAATACACCCCCTCCTCCATCACTGATTAATAACGGTACACGTACCAATATTGTTAACTGGAATGTCACTTCTGGCGCAACACATTATCAAGTATTCCGTAATGGGGAAATCATTGCCGATGATCTGACGGATGTCAGCTTTGTCGACACAGCAGCCACTGGTGTAACACAAAATACCCAATACCAGTACGCCGTTGCCGCCTGTAATGACACAGGTTGTTCTGTGCCAAGCCAAACTGCTGATGTACATACCTCAGCGATGGATAAACTAGCCATCAATGTTAAAAATATTGATCCGAATACCAATTCTGTCGGTGTGAACATTCGTAGCCAATACACCAGCAACCAAATATTCAGCGAAAACAAATCTTATTCAAAAAAAGGTATTTATGATTACGGCCGAGGGATTTACTTTAGCCAAAACGATGGCGGTAAGTATTGGGTACAGATTAATCGCCAACCAACAAACGGTCAGATCTGTCAATCAGACTCACACAACTATAAACGGACACAAGGCCAAAATGTTGTTGCTGTCCTTGACTGTTTAACGCCTGCCACCTTAACGTCACTTGTTCCACAACAGATCACCTTGCACCCGACACAAACTGATTTCTATCTGTCGATGCCGCTATTACATCGTGTGGCTGATGGTAAAGAAATTATTACGTCTTCATACATCATGACCTCTTCGAATGAAAAGGTAGTGACTATTAGTAAAAACGGCAAACTCATCCCACAGGCCGAGGGCGAAAGTATCATCACAGTACAGGCTAATCCTGAATACTATGACGTCGCTACACCGATTACTTATACTGTTCGTGTCAATGCACATCAACAATCTGTTGTGTTGCAAAACGTCGAAATTGGTCAGTCAACGCTGCTATCTCCTCGATCTGAACACCAAATTATCGCACCAAAAGCCAAAACCATGGTACGTGCCTACTTGTACGCTCAGGATGCTTCTGACACAACCATGCCAGCGGTTAATATGACACTTTCTGCAAACGGTCAAACAATGACCACTGCAATGACGTGTCCTACAGAAGCCAAAGTCGGTCCGTTTGATGCTCCAAGCTATGATCGTGCAGAAACATGTTATAGCATCATTGATGAACAAACCGCCCGAACTTTCATTGACAACAATATGGTAATGAACATCAGTACCGATACTGGTCTGTCGATGACAACCATGCCGAAAGTCAATATTCACTCCACGTTAAACCTGAAGCTAGTTCCTGGTTATAACGATCGCAGTGAAGCACTAGCACCAGACATTGATGCATTTAGTGATACGATCAAACAAGCCTATCCATTATCGACCGTCAACATCTCGGTACGTGAATCAGTAGAAACCCCTTCAGTATTGAACCAATCCTTAGATATCGTGGAGAAAATCCGCAAACTGGAAACTGATGGCCTCTCCTACTTCTATGGCCTTGTTCCGGGCGGATGCTATGGTACCGTCGGCTTAGCCTTTGTCGGTGGAACGTCTGCTGTCGGTCGTGATGCATCTTGTCCACCCTACTTACGTTCAGTATTCGTGCATGAGTTAGGACACAACTTTGGTCTTAACCATGCTCCAGGCTGTGGTAAAACTTCATCTGAAGCATTCTGGAACTCAGACGCATGGGAAGGTGTAGACCAAGGGAAACACAGTCCATCGCCCTTGTTTGATCGTACTAACAACAACGTGATATCACCAAAGGATCCATCAATCCATTCCGATTCAGATGTCATGAATTACTGTACCGGTGATCGCTTTACCCAGTACAACTACAGCAAAGTGGCTAGCCACATCAATGCAAAATCGTGGTTCTCTAACACCACAACAAACCTGCTTCAAACGACAGAACCAACACTGATGATTTCTGGTGAAATCGTTGATGGTAAAGTGTGGCTTGACCCCGTAATTATGTCTGATAACACTATGTATGAAGACAATGGCACGAGTAACTCTACATTCACCATTTTGATCAATACGACCGATGGCGCAGTGATGTATCCCGTACATTTCAATGAGATCGATCATAGCGATAAGAAGACCTTCAGCTTACAAATTCCGGCTTCGGCACATATCAATGCCATTAAAATGTTTGAAGGCGAGCATGAAGTAACGATAGAAATAAAGGGCTTGAAAGAGCAAAAAACAAAAACGATAGACCAGTCTCCACGAACTAACACTGTGGAGCTATCAGGTAGCGAAGTCATCTGGAACCACGTTAAGTATCCGTGGTTAACAGTAGTTCACATCAAAGCAGACGGTTCACGCCAAGCACTCAGCATTAATGCTACAGGCGGCAGTGTAGATCTCAGCGGATATGATTTAACACTCGGAACATTAAGTTTCAGCCTATCTAACGGGATAAGCAGTGTGATGAAAACAGAACAGCTATAACCGCTGATTGGTTGATCACATAACCTCTAACATGCCAGTGGGATCCCACTGGCATTTTTTGGTTCAGTTACAACGTTGACGAAACCAACTAAAGAGTTCGAGTATTAAATAAATAGATCATCATGTTAGGTATGACAAACATGTTTAAGTGTAATAATTACGCTTAATGTGACATTTAACCAACGTTGCAATCAGTACAACTTTGTCGTTCGATTTTATATTCAAAGACAACCACATCACCACCTTCTCCCAGTAACTCTGCTATTTCAGCCACGACTTCTTGCTCATCTTCCGCTTTAACTTGATTCGCTAGGCTTTCTTCAGTGATAAAGACGAAAGACTGGACACCCATAATTTTTTGCTTAGATACTGCCATTCCAAATAAATAGAAAATACTTGTGATAGCGATAAGAAATCTACTCACAGTGTGCTGAGTTTTTAAAGTAAAGAGATGGCTGTCCTATGTTTAACATTAATAACGAAGGGCGGTGATAATTTTAAAAGATATCAATCTTAAATAGGTTTAACTACACCAGGCTCTTTTTCTTTATTTTTTTTCAATGACCTCAGATGTTTGTAGATGGTTGCAGAGCTTATTCCGAGTTCGTGACTTACAATCTTATTGGTTATTGGTAGCTCAAATAAATCAATATCATTTAATTGTTTTATAATTTCTTGAACCTTATTTTTGCTTGATATTTCACTGTTAGTATAAACATTATTCCTAATTGGTTCGAGATGACTAGTTATCAGATTGTTTACATCCTGAGAGAAACTCTCATTTTTTCTATTTACTGGTTCAAAAAAGTTCTTCATTAGAGAATGCAGAGAAACATCAAGTGAGTAGTTCATACAAATCATGCCAATTGGAATGTTATCCTTGTTGGTGATTAGGGTCGATGAAGACTTGAACGCTTTATTGTCCTTGCTTGCATTTGAAAAATATACATCCCATTTTTCATTTGTTTTTTTGAATTCAGATAGCTTTTCCAGTGCAATATTAGTGACTGGGGCTCCAATTTTGCGGTCAGTAATATGTCCATTTATTATGTGGATAACCGAGGAATGAAGATTTTCAAAACTATGAAGTACTATCTCACAATTATCCCCAAACATAGCACCTAAGCAATCAATAAATGGTATTTGCGAACGAAGAATTACCCGATCGTCTTCAGTAAATATTTTATGTAAAACGCCTATCATAATGCCCTCCTTTTATAAAAAAACTAATATTTACATTTCCTATTATAAATAGGAAACCCCACGACTACAAAGTAAATTAAATATTTAAATAGTAAATTTATTTTTTACTTTGCGTCCATTTTAAGGATTGTGTCACATATTTTTTATGACTAAGTGGCTACATTACCCATAGTCTTACACATTGAGGGATTAAATATGAAGCTAGGTTTAGAGACAGAGTCCTATCATTTGCTATTTCAGCATAAACGAATGGATATTTTTGATTTTATTGAGCAGACATGGAAACTTGGCTTAGATGGTGTTGAAATTAACATTATTCCTGATCATAACCTTCATCCACAGTTTGGTGTTTTAGATAGTGATGATCCCACGTATCTTGCTCGTGTTAAAAACGCGATTCAATCACGTAATCTTTATTGTGAATTAGATACTCGATGGACAAATCAAGCTTCTTTGATGAAATCGATTGAGATCGCGAATGGGATTGGAGCAGATGTTATACGGACATACATTAAAGTTGATGATTTCGATCCTCTTAATTTACAACCGATCATCGAAGATATAAAGCAAATTATTCCGGTACTAAAAAAACATAGAATAAAATTATCACTTGAAAACCATGAACATGAAACATCAGATAATATTATAGAAATTATTGAAGCTGTTGATTCAGTTTGGTTTGGTGCGCATTGTGATATTGGCAACAGTATGATGACTTGGGAAGATCCTATTGAGGCTGTCCATAAATTAGCTCCTTATACAATCAGTACCCATTTTAAAGATCACATCGTTACTATGCATAACGATGAACCTGTGGTGTGTGGTGTTCCGATTGGAGAAGGATCAATAGATATTGACGAATGTTTTGCACAACTAGTTGAACATTCTTCAATTACAAGAATAAATATCGAAATATGTTATCCATACTGCGCATCTTTTTCGAGAGAAAAAGGTACAGGAGGAGTCTTCAAGTTAACCGGGGCATTTGAGGTAAAAGAACCACCTTTTGATCCTGAATTAATCAAACCAATGGACTACTACTATCCTCATAAAATATCACAGCTTGCTTTAGAAACACTAATTGACGCTCAAATTGAAGGTGTTAAACATTCAGTGGCAGTAATGAAAAAACTTCGAAATAAATACTGTAAATAAGAGAGAATAATGATTATTTCAACTATAAACGCACCAAAAGCGATAGGCCCTTATTCACAAGCTATAGTCGCTGGAAATTTGTTATTTGTTTCAGGTTGCTGCCCATTTTTACCTGAAGATGGATCTGTCTCTTCTCAAACTATTATAGAACAGTCAAAACAAGCATTAGATAACTTAAAAGCCATAGTTGAAGCATCGGGTTCTAATATGAGTAAAGTCGTTAAAACCACATGCTTTATTAGCGATATGAATAATTTTTCCGAGTTCAATGAAATCTACGCGTCATATTTTAATGGATCTTTTCCTGCCCGCTCTTGTGTGGAAGTAGCTAGATTGCCTAAAGACGTGTTGATTGAAGTCGAAGCAATAGTTAACTTAAAATAATTAAGAGGTCTATATGTTAATGAATAAATGGATACGACTTTGCTTCCTTATTTTAGGTGGCGGTACGATTTTCAAACTATCCAGTATGAAAGACGTATTCTATGTACCAATGCAACAGGATTGGGGATTAACGAATACTCAAATTGGCTTCGGATTTACAGTCTACGCTATCATTCAAACTGTAGGATTATTTCTTTCTCTTTATATTGCAGATCGTTTTTCTAAGAAAATTTTACTTCCTGTTGGACTGATTGGCGTTGGTGTTTGTGGTGCCTATCTAAGTACCTTACCTCCATTCACTGGTTACTTGATTGCGTTTGGAGGAATGGCATTCTTTGGAGAAGTTGTATACTGGCCAGTATTACTTAAAGCAGTACGCTTGTTGGGGACAAAACAAGAACAGGGACGTATGTTTGGTTTCCTTGAGGCAGGTAGAGGCATTGTTGATGTCATCATTGCATCTGGTGCACTGTTCGTATTTGTTCAATTTGGTGAGGGTAAAACAGGCATGCAAGCTGGCTTAATTTACTATACGCTGATTACTATCGCTGTAGGTATCATCACTTACTTCATCGTTGATAATGATGATGAAGTTAAAGCTACAGATTCCACAGATGCAAATACACAAGTATTTACAGGAATTAAGAATGTTATCAAATGTCCTAATTTATGGTTAGCCTCATTTGGTATATTTTTTGTCTATTCCGCATATTGTGGCCTTACTTATTTCATCCCATTCCTAAAAGACATCTATGCTCTTCCTGTCGCTCTAATTGGTGCTTACGGTATCGTTAACCAATATGGCTTAAAAATGATAGGTGGGCCGTTAGGTGGCTTCCTTGCGGATAAAGTTGCGAAGTCACCAACAATATACCTAAAGTGGACATTTCTGATTTCAGCTATAGCTATGATTGGATTCATCCAATTACCGCATGAATCAATGAATGTATATTTAGGGATGACTGCAACACTTGGTTTTGGTGCAATCATATTCTCGCAGCGTGCAATCTTCTTTGCACCAATGGATGAAATAGGCACACCTCGGCAATATGCAGGATCAGCAATGGCGTTTGGTTGCATTATTGGTTACATGCCATCGATGTTTGCTTACGCTCTTTATGGTTACTTATTGGACAACTTTGAAGGTATTCAAGGTTATAATTATGTATTTACCATCATGGTCATATTTAGCTTTTGCGGATTTATATGTGCATCAACTCTAGCTCATCGTCTGAAAAACCAAAAATTAACTCAAGATGAACTTGAGCTAACTGACAGGTAATAAATTAGTTATTTTAAATAAAGGGCCTTTGTGGCCCTTTAAAAGTAAGTGTGTGATGAAGTATATATATAAGTAACAAAGTAGAAATATAAAACACCCTACCTTATTTTAATATCATCCTATATCGACGAACTTCCCCACCCATTTTACATAACATCTGTAATGACTACAAAATTTGTAGCCCCCAAAATAAACTGTCACTTTTATCCAGACATAAAAAAGCCCGCAATTGCTTGCGGGCTTCTCTATTTGGCTCCTTCTACTGGACTTGAACCCGTGATACACGGATTAACAGTCCGCTAATCTTCCCAATAAAGATGCACCAACTGAACTAAGAAGGAATTGTTTGGAATCAGGAACCTGACTCACTTTTCTCCAGACGTAAAAAAGCCCGCAATTGCTTGCGGGCTTTTCTATTTGGCTTCACTCTACTGGACTTGAACCAGTGATACACGGATTAACAGTTCGCCAAGCTTCTAATAAAAAGAAACCAACTGAACTAAGAGGGAATTATATGGTGATAAGATCCAGTACCCTGCACTCTCGAAAGCTATTTTTACTGAATTTCAAGCGTAAAAAAGCCCGCAATTGCTTGCGGGCTTTTCTATTTGGCTTCACTCTACTGGACTTGAACCAGTGATACACGGATTAATAGTCCGCCAAGCTTCTAATAAAAAGGAACCAATTGAGCTAAGAGGGAATTGTTTGGAGTAGACAACGGGAATCGAACCCACATCACCTGTTATTTTCTTCAGACGTAAAAAAGCCCGCAATTGCTTGCGGGCTTTTCTATTTGGCTCCCTCTACTGGACTTGAACCAGTGACATACGGATTAACAGTCCGGCGTTCTACCAACTGAACTAAGAGGGAATTGTTTGGAGCAGGTAGCGGGAATCGAACCCGCATCTCAAGCTTGGAAGGCTGGAGTAATAGCCATTATACGATACCTGCGATGTATCTTTACAAATTATGGTGGTGGGAGAAGGATTCGAACCTTCGAAGGCGATGCCGGCAGATTTACAATCTGCTCCCTTTGGCCACTCGGGAATCCCACCGAAATTTAATGGTGCCGACTACCGGAGTCGAACTGGTGACCTACTGATTACAAGTCAGTTGCTCTACCTACTGAGCTAAGTCGGCACACTAATTTCTGTTTTATTGCTAAGTCGAAACTCAACAATTAAATTTGGCGGAGAGATAGGGATTTGAACCCTAGATACGCTATAAACGTATGCTGGTTTTCAAGACCAGTGCTTTCAACCGCTCAGCCATCTCTCCAATGCCGCGTATAATATAGCGCAGCCCTTCCGCTGTAAAGCAAAAAAACACAAAAAAAATCTAACTAGCTATTTATTAAGCGAAAAGTTATTGATTGGTGTGTTAATTGTGCACAATTGAACTGTTACTAATGATATAACTTGAACTATTAATATCTATTAATTGCATTATTTTATTTAAATATCACTATCGCAATAAGTCTATTTACAATATTTAACAATTTAACGAAGACATTAGCGATAATATCCGTAAAATTTAGCAATTAATTATTTACGCAAAGGCTCTCTCTATGAAGCTACGTATTTTCGTCAGTACCTTGTTACTCTCTGTTAGTCATTTAGCATCAGCACAAATTAGCCAAATTACCCCCGAGCTGACCAACATTGAGCAACACCTTGGAGGCACTGTCGCGGTAGCGGTCTATAACGCCAATACTAATACAAGCTGGAGTTACCATGGTGAACAACGAGTTCCAATGATGAGTACTTTTAAAACCTTAGCCTGTGCTGACTTATTACATCAAGCAGATACTAAGCGTGTTGACTTAAACCAGCCAATCATGATCAACCAAAGTGATATTTTAAGCTATGCGCCAGTAACCGCCGATCGTGTTGGTACAAGCATGACCTTGGCTCAACTCTGTAATGCAACCATGCTAACCAGTGATAACACGGCTGCTAATCTGGTACTTAATAATATTGGTGGTCCTCAAAGTGTCACTCAATTTATCGGTACGCTTGATGATAAAACGACCCGTCTTGATCGTATTGAACCTGAAGTGAATAATGTCAGTAAGGCTGAACTGCGTGACACCACCACCCCTATCGCTATGAATTCAACCTTATACAATTTACTCTATGGTCATACGCTATCTGAAACAGCACGGATACAATTAAAACAATGGATGATGGACAATAAAGTCTCTGATCCATTATTACGCGCCGCCTTACCCGCGGGTTGGTATATTGCCGATCGTTCAGGTTACGATAGTAACTATGGCTCACGAGGAATTACAGCGGCAGTATGGCAACAAGGTAAACAGCCCATCATGATCAGTATTTATTTAGCTCAAACAGGAAAACCAATGGCTGATCTTAATACGACGATAGCAAAAATTGGGCAATTGATTTTTACGCATTTAAAATAAATACCATAAAATGATATAACAAAGAGGGATCTTTTTAGATGCCTCTTTGGCTATTGTTTATAGCATTACTTTCAGATTAGATATCAAATGTATTTATCTATTGCAGGTCTAATGAATTTTTTTGAGATGCTGCTAACTTTTATCCATAACATTTTAAATCTATTGCACTGACTTTTTGATGTCATTACTTTATATCATCATGAATTATATAAGGATAACAATATGTTAAGTTGTCACCAACATGATTATATCGAAATAGCGTGTATGCATCATTTGAACATTGATCTAACGTTGAATGACGGTAGCCATCTTATCGGTATTGCACACGATACGTTTTATAATCAAAACCGTGAAGAGTGTATTGTATTAGTTATTAATCATCAGCAACAATTAGTCGTATTAGATGATCTTTTGTCTATGACAGCAATAATAGCAAACCCATATTTTGATACGATAAATTTCAAATAACCACTTGATTAATAATAAATTTACATTGTAAATGCTATTGATATTCATATTTATTGCTTAAAACAAAAATGGCGTTTCTATTTTAGCTAATAGAAACGCCATTTCTAATTATTGCTACCATATAGGTAATTATGCAAACTTCATTTCCCCGTTGTCATCAAGATAAAGTGCTGCTTTTGCTTGACCAATCAATTGAGCTGCATAAGACGGTGTTACAGCACGTAACTCACCTTTAACTGATAAAAAAGTACCTTCCCAAGCTTGATCGCGGTATTTGCCTGATTCTAAAATTTCGATAATAACTTTCATGATTAATCTCAACGTCTAATAAATAATAAAATAATGACAAAACCCTAAGGTACCTCGTCTTCTTTTAGAATCTACCAGCATTAAATTAATTGTCATCCCATGTAAATTGCAACGTTAGATACACAAATAGAATGAATTAAAAATCACTGTCCTAAAAAAGCGAAAATTCTCATAATATTTTATATTCGTGATTAAATCACACCATAAATAACTAATCGTAATTAATTGATTTTAAATATAAATAATCATTTAAATAGCATTGAATAATGCTATTTTATCACTGTATCTATATTTCGATAATTTATTCATTAATTATTCAACAGATACAAAATGTAAATCGCGTAAAGCAAGTTTCCATTTTTGATCAATACAACTTATCAAAACTGATAAAAAAGAGCACTTAACAACCATTCCGATGATGGATTAACAAATGATACCTATTATATTAAACATAAAAAAACCCGCGTTTAATACGCGGGTTAATAATAACTAACTAGCAATTAGGATTCGGTTAAATAGCCCAACCACCCGCGTAAAACGCAACTAATGCGATTGCGATAATTACCGTGCCGATGTTTAAACGTTTAAAATCACCTGATACCACGCGTCCAATCACTAAACTCACAAAGCCAAGCATAATGCCCGTAACAATATTGCCCGTTAGCACAATAAAAACAGCACATAACAACCCAGATAACGCATCAACAGAATCGTTCATGTCTAGCTTGCTAACATTACTTAACATCAATAAACCAACATACATTAATGCAGGAGCCGTTGCGTAAGCAGGAACCAAATAACTTAATGGCGCTAAAAATAACATCACCACAAACAACAACCCAACCGTTGTTGCTGTTAAACCTGTTTTACCGCCAGCCGCAGTACCCGCCGCAGATTCAATATAAACAGCGGCAGGTGAACCACCGACAAAGCCTGCAAAAATACTACTAACGGAATCGGCAGTTAATGCTTTACCGCCACTAATAATATTACCGCGTTCAGTCAATAAATTAGCCTGACCTGCGACTGCACGAATCGTACCTGTCGCATCAAAAATAGCCGTCATCACTAACGCAAGCACTGTCGGCAAGATCACTGGATTAAGCGCGCCCATAATATCCAGAGAACCAATTAAAGAACCTTCACCACCAAATGTCGGCAGCGCAAAGAAGCCATGGTATTTCACATTAGGATCAAATATCAGACCAAACACTGAAATAGCAACAATCACCAAGAGAATACCACCAGGCACACGACGTTTTTCAAGTCCTAGAATTGCCGCTAATCCTACTAATGACATAATCACGGGTAATGACATAAAATGACCGAAAGCGACCGGTAAACCCGCTTGTGGATTTTTAATCACTAAACCAACACCATTGGCGGCAATCAATAATAAGAACAATCCAATACCGATACCCGTACCATGTGCGATCCCTGTTGGCATGTTTCTCATGATCCAACCACGAATGCCAGTCACGGTGATCAGAGTAAATAAGACCCCCATTAAAAATACAGCACCAAGAGCAACGGGAATACTGACCCCTTGCCCAAGCACTAAACTAAAAGCCGTAAATGCCGTGAGTGATATAGCACAGCCAATAGCCATTGGTAATCGAGCCCATAAGCCCATCAGTAATGAACCAAATGCAGCAACTAAACAAGTTGCGATAAATACTGCACTTTGATTAAAACCAGCGGCACCTAACATGCTTGGTACAACAATGACTGAATATACCATGGCTAAAAAAGTTGTTAACCCAGCAATAATCTCTTGTTTAACACTACTGCCACGCTCAGATATTTGAAAATAACGATCTAAACCGCGAGTTGATGAACTTTGGGTATTAGGTGTACTGTCAGCAGACATGATGTCTTCCTATAATTTTCTGATTTTAATCCGTTCTTATTGGCTATAAATAATCAATATAGCCAACGCAAACGTTTACTTTTTTTAAAAAAGAAAAGGTTGAAGCGATTTTACCTTCAACCTTTATGTGATC
The DNA here is from genome assembly GCF_002849605.1 of Photobacterium carnosum. GTDB lineage: Bacteria > Pseudomonadota > Gammaproteobacteria > Enterobacterales > Vibrionaceae > Photobacterium > Photobacterium carnosum. The sequence goes on along the minus strand of NZ_NPIB01000036.1, from coordinate 23,639 downwards.
TTTACCTAAATATGATACCTAGAAAGCAACCATCACCGCCACCATAAACTACTTTTTTACTCAAAAAAATAAAGCCCCCACTAACATCATAAAAAAAACTCATCATCACAATTAAAAAATATTCCTATAAAAATTGTGACGAGTATAACAAAAACCTAATAACTGATTTTTTAATAGAAAAATATTCTATATATCCTTTTTATAAGTAATGATTATATGATTTTTTTCTTTACGACTAGACGTATACTCATCATTACGAACTGAAAGAGAATGTTAGCTAATTATTTGCTCTACAGTGATTTCAATTAGTTTTATCTGTAACTTTTGATGCTTTAATATAAAGCACTAGGTGATTGCAATGAAAAACACACTTTGGCCTGCATTTATTGATGTTGTAAAACGCGACGTTGTACCTGCATTAGGTTGTACAGAGCCAGTATCTGTTGCACTAGCCGCAGCCATTGCCGTCAATAAGCTTAATATAAAACATCAAGATATTACCGCTATTAACGTTCTCGTTTCTGCTAATTTAATGAAAAATGGCATGGGTGTAACCGTACCTGGAACGGGAATGGTGGGTCTAGAAGTCGCAGCTGCAACAGGTGCAGTCGCAGGTGATTGCCAAGCCCAGTTAGAAGTGCTTAAAAATTTAACTACCGAAGATGTTGCTATCGCAAAAGCAATGATCGATAAAAAATTAGTCTCTGTTAGTGTGGCTAATGTCAGTAATATTCTGTACGCCAAAGTAACAGTATTAACAGATCATCATTCAGCAAGTGTCACTATTGCCGATAGTCATACTCATATACTGGCGATTGAAGAAGATGGCATAACGACTTATATTGCCAATCCTAAAAATACCACTCAAACAGCCCAACAAGCCGAAAATAGTAATCCTTTTATTAATGCATGTGCGCAAGATATTTTTGACTTCGCAACCCAAGCACCTTTAGCTGATATTCACTTTATTGAGCAAGCTTACCAACTTAACAACGCCCTTTCGATTGAAGGCCTACAAGGTAACTATGGTCTACAAGTGGGTGCTACTTTCCAACGTAATATTGAACGTGGCTTGCTTTCTGCTGGATTATTGACTGACGTATTACTACGTACGGCTGCCGCTTCAGATGCACGAATGGGCGGCGCGATGAAACCTGCTATGAGTAATTCAGGTTCAGGTAATCAAGGTATAGCAGCAACGATGCCTGTCGTTGTTGTCGCTGAATTTATTAAAGCGGATGAAGAACAACTTATCCGTGCATTAATGTTGTCACATTTAATGGCGATTTATATTAAAAGTCATCAAAACAAATTATCCGCACTATGTGGTGCAACGACTGCATCAATGGGTGCAGTTGCAGGTATGACATGGTTACTTGGTGGTAATATTCAGCAAATCAGCGCAGCAATCAATAGTATGATTGGTGATATCGCAGGTATGATCTGTGATGGTGCAAAAACCAGTTGTGCAATGAAAGTCTCATCATCAGCAGGCTCGGCAATCAAATCTGCATTAATGGCATTAGATGGCCTCGGTGTTACAGGAAATGAAGGAATTGTTGCACATGACGTTGACAGCACTATCCGCAATCTTTCAGCATTAGCTAACGGTTCAATGACACAAACAGATATTCAAATCCTTGATATCATGATTAATAAATAACCATACATTCTCTAATGTAGTGGCGAACTCCTCTAGATTTATAGAAAAAGTCAGATAACTTGTTTGCTTTTTTATGTTTATCTAGAGGATTATATTGTCTTATTTCGATAATCCTCAGCAAAAAACAGTTAAAACCGCATTTATCTCCTTATCAATATTCCTTTTAGCTATATGTAATTACCTCTAGTTATTTAAAAAACACGTCATTAGCGCAATAATCCTCTCATAAACAGCGTAAACACTATTAGAAAAACCGCCATCTACATCAATAATAATCGTACGATCCTACACTTTGTCATTCTGACATTTTGTGTGTTTTATGCTTCGCGACCATTTTTGATACGTGGTTCTAAAATATTTAAAAAACATAAACTTAAAGCATATTTCACGAGCAAACCACACTCTTTTTTACTGCTATTTGGTTATAGTTTGACTACTTTATATTTCTAACAAAACGCAAACAAGGTCGGCAATGCTGGCTTCAAAATAATAAGCCAAACACGGTGTTTTGGTTAACTATTCAAGGCTGAAATTGATATGAACCAAACAGTCAATATATCTCCAACTACAGAGAAAACGCCCCTACATGTTCGAGCTAATATGAGCAAAGAACAATGGCAACAAGCGATCAAATTTGACAATATCGACATCGGTTGGATTGTGATGAGCATTGGTATGGCCGTTGGTGCGGGTATCGTATTCTTACCGGTTCAAGTTGGCGTTATGGGATTATGGGTATTTTTACTTTCAGCCGTGATTGGTTACCCTGCAATGTATTTATTCCAAAAACTATTTATTAATACATTAGCTGAATCAAAAAAATGTACCGATTACCCTGGGGTTATTTCTGGTTATTTAGGTAAAAACTGGGGAATTGCATTAGGTATATTATATTTCTTAATGCTAGTAATTTGGGTATTAGTTTATTCTTTGACTGTCACCAATGATAGTGCCTCTTATTTATATTCTTTTGGTATAACGAAAACCCATCTTAATGATAATGTTTTTTATGGCTTAGCACTGATTAGCTTATTAAGTTATATCGGCTCTAAAAGTGAAAAGTTCTTATTTAAAATATCTGGCTTTATGGCGGTTACAGTACTGATTTTAGTTGCTGTTATGGGGGTTTTATTAGTCCCACAGTGGAGTCTTGCTAATGTTACCCCAGTTGAAAATTGGGGGTTAATGCTTAAAAATGCCATTATTACATTGCCATTTACTCTTACATCGATTCTATTTATTCAATCATTGAGCCCAATGGTTATTTCTTACCGCTCACATGAAAAATCGATTGAAGTAGCACGCTATAAAGCAACCCGCGCAATGAAAATCGCCTTTACTATTTTATTTGTTATCGTATTTTTCTTTGCGGTGTCGTTTACTTTCGCTATTAACCAAGCTGAAGCGAAACACGCCATGGGACTGAATATTTCAGCACTTGCAATGATTGCGCATTACTTCCCTGGTAGCTCTGCAACAATTGTCGGTATCGTGATCAATATATTTGCAGTAGTAACATCATTCTTTGGGGTGTTTCTGGCCTTTAAAGAAGCCTGCCGTGGTTTAGCTATGAATGTATTAGAACGTAAATTTGAAACCAGCAAGATTAGCCGTGAGCTTGTCGATAAAATTACGACTGTATTTATCATTCTGGTTGCGTGGGGCGCTGTTGCTTTAAACCTACCGATCCTATCATTCACATCTATTTGTTCTCCTATATTCGGTATTGTAGGCTGCTTAATTCCAGCGTATTTAGTCTATCAAGTACCTCATTTGCACAAATATAAAGGCACAGCAACTAACCTTATTATAGTGACTGGTATTTTACTGTGTATTTCACCATTACTAGCTTTTGTTTAAAAAACAGTTTTATTTAAATAAAAAAACGCCGCAATTATAATAATTGCGGCGTTTTTCTTTATATTTATACAGAGCAACACCGGTCAATACAGATTAAGCGGTAACTGCATCAATTTGTTTCTTCGCTTTCGCACGTTTCTGTGCCAATGCCACACCAGATAACACCATAACGCCACCAATATAATGATAGCTATGTAACTGCTCACCTAACATCACACTCGCAATACCTGCAGCCATAATAGGTAATAGGTTCATAAACATTGCCGTTCTATCTGCACCTAAACGTTCAATACTTTGCATCCATAACCATGGCGCTAATACTGAAGCTAATAATGCCGCATACAGAATTAACGGAGCAGCGGCAGCAGTAATCGCCATACGATGACTGGTTAATAATAATGGGGTTAACATCGCCACCGCAAATAAGCACTGCACATACACTGAGTGCCAATTTGATATCGGCATTTTCCAGCGCTTAAGTAACACGCAATATAATGCATACACCACAGCAGCAAGCAGCATTAAACCATCACCTTGTTTAATGCCCTGACTGATCAAATTAGTGATATGGCCATGGCTTAACATCAATACCAATCCACTTAATGATAAAACCGCACCAATAAGAGCGAAAGGTGATAAACGCTGACCAAGTAATGGCACACTTAAAAACATACTCACTAATGGCACTAACGAAATAATCAATGCAATATTGGTCGCACTCGTGGTTGCAGCAGCAAAATACCCTAGTGATTGATTAAGTACCATGCCCAGTAAGGCTAAAAAAGCTAACTTACTTAAATACGGTTTAATAATGACTCGTTCACGCCACACAGACTTAATTAAAAAAGGGGTTAGCGCGATCAAAGCAAAAAACCAACGATAAAATGAAATGGCGCCAGGATCGATAACACTGAATGCCATTTTATTGACAATGGCATTCCCTGCCCAGATTGCAACAGTAAAAAAAGGTAATAAATAGAACATTGTCGGCCTTAGATAAAACAGTTATTTCAATAAAAGCCATTGAAATAAAGAACGCCGCCATTCTGTCACTTCCTATGAGAAATATATATCTGTAATCAGACATAAAAAACGCTTAGTCGGACATTTATTAATTAAAATAATAAAAAACCCTAATCATCTTACTCTTTAGTTATAAGTAATATGTTTAGGGTCTAAAATACTATTTTAAAAATAAAAAATGACTATTTATCGGTCGTTAATACGTCTTGTTCACAGAACATGGTTGCCGCTAATCGAGCAAGATTATAAGCATCAACATAACCTGAATGCTGACGCCCTTCCCAAGTTACACCTGCAATTTCCATTGCGGCGCGTTGCCCTAAGCGTTTATTGGTAACATGACGTTGTAATTTAAAAAGCGTCGCTAAATTCAAATACTCACGAAAGAGTACTTTTAATTCTTTAGCATCACATTCTTTCTTTAAAATACGATCATCATGGCCCCAAGCTGCATAAATTTTATGCCGACCACCAAATTTTTGTTCAATCGAACGTAAAATAGTCTCTAATGGTTTACCATTTTTCTCAATAAGATCTGGCTTAATACCCGTTAATTCAGTACAAAACGGCGAAATTTCATCATGTACAGGTTTTACATAATGTTGCGCACGTCGCACAATACGGCCCGTATTTAAATCCAGTTCCGCCACTCCAATTTCGATGATTTCACCAGTTCGCGATGTACGGCCATCATTCCAGCAGCACATTTCGAGGTCAAAACAGACAATACGATCAAAATTCATTAAGTTATCCAAGAGTCACGGAGTAAAACGGGCGCAGATAATACCATTTTGTCACTATCGGTTCATCCTTCCTCGTGAGATTATTTATGAAATATGACTTGATGGATATTTGGATCGCGAAGCAAATTTTTAACCACTAAGGGGTTAATTACTGCGATTGTAGAAGAGACTCCAGCCCACCCATCATTATTCATTTCTAATTCAATATAAGCAATATGGTTTTTTACTAATAAGTATGTGATTTTTCCCGCAGATAAATATGTCGGAGAGATAACTGAATCAATAACAAATTGAATATTATTTTGTAAGCTTGGCTTTATTGTTTTTGGTAGTTTTTTAACGACAAACGGAGAGTTATTAAAAGGATTTATGCCGCCAACTTGACTGTAATTAATCATGGCTTGACGATACGTTTGAATATTTACTGGTAAGATAACGGTATTGAGATGTAGTCGTTGGCTGTGATTGTTATTTTGTGAATTAGCGACTACCGATGATGGAGAGGATTTTGATTGTTCGCTTGAATAGCATCCTATGAGTGAAAGGCATAATCCAATGCTGATGATGCTATAAATATATCGTTTTTTAATCATAATTATTGTCTTTTTTGTGGATGTAAGATTTGAATATAAATGAGTATGGCTACATCCAATTAAAAATCAATTAACACCCGATAGAAATACTAATGTACCAACTTACCTTCTGCTATTGCTTATGTTTTTTCATCATCACGCTATATCACTTCACATTAAATTTGAATGATATTACAACGAAGACAAATAGAAATTAAAGCGATATTGCTTTCAAACTATTTACGCTCCCGCAAAAATTATATCTGGTGTTTAACTTCGCCATGTATCAGTCAAAATTTTCGATAAAACCTTCTTTAATTCAATATCACCAATAAAAGTATATATATAACCCATTGCATCTATTCTACTTATTGACTGGTATACTCTTAAATTCGTAATACTGTTTAGATCTGATTATGACAACTATTTACAACCCAATTATTGACAATAATAACCCACCTGATGATATATTTTTTGTTCATGAGATATTTGAACCCGATACTAGTACCTTGAGTCATATCCATTATTGGGGACAGCTTCACCTTGTTACCAACGGTATTATTGAACTCAGCACCCACAATAATCGCTTTTTAGCGCCCCCTCGTTATGCGTTGTGGATCCCTGCAAAGATCGAACATAAAAGCTATATTCGTCGTAGTCTTAATTATTGTTCAATGAACATTTGCGCGCCGTTATCTGATCAGCTTCCCGCTTATCCATGCTTACTTGAAGTCACCGACGTGATAACTGCCATTATCGAGGATTTACGTCAACGCCAGATTATGGTTGCAACAACAGAACAAGATAAGCGCTTAATCACCGTACTATTTGATCAAGTACTATTATGTAAAGAACACGACCAATTTCTACCCACCAGCGAAGATAAGCTATTACAGCCAATTTTAGTTGAACTAGAACATAACCCAATCAATAATCTGTCACTCACCCAATGGGCACAGCTACTGCATACAACAGAACGAACATTGGCTCGCCATTATAAAAATAAATTGGGAATCAGTTTTACTGAGTGGCGACAACGACGTAAATTTATCTATTCACTCCATTTACTGCGCCAAGGTATGTCCGTCAATGAAACCGCATTAACCTTGGGTTATCACCAAGCCTCGCCCTTTATTACGTTATTTAAAAAATATGCAGGTGCCACGCCAGATCAATATCGCTTACGGCTAGATTAATCCACCTTCGTCGAGCACTTATAGCGCCCAAGCACCCTATAATTCCCCATATAAAGTGCTTTTCTTATTACTGCAATCAAAAATAAACACCATTAGCGCCCGTTCTGTGCGCTAGATCTCCTTATCCCTATAGCCAACCTGAGAGTTAAATCACAACTCATTTGGCTGGTTACAAATGTCCAGTAAATGCACCCTTTATCCCATACCGATAATTGTTTTAGCCGCACATAATAGCCCCAACAAAACGGCTTACCGCCATCTTAAACCTGTTATGTTCTTGTCCTTGTACGTGGCCAAATTTATCATAACGAAATGGAGTTATTCTTATGAAAAACCAATTGTCGCAACTAAAACGGCACCTATTAACAGGTACCAGTCACATGTTACCTTTCGTTGTTGCTGGTGGTGTATTACTTGCATTATCAGTAATGCTAGGTGGTAAAGGCGCAGTTCCTCAAGGTGTTTTCCTTGAAGGCCTTTGGGACATGGGTATCGCAGGTTTCACATTATTCGTACCAGTGTTAGGTGGCTACATTGCTTACTCTATCGCTGACCGCCCAGCACTTGCACCGGGTATGATTGGTGCTTACCTTGCTAACCAAGTTAACGCGGGTTTCATCGGGGCCATCATTGTTGGTTTCATTGCGGGTTACGTCGTACTACAACTAAAACGTATTCCGTTATCAAATAAACTAAAAGCCATCTCAACCTATTTCATTCTTCCTATTGGTGGCACGTTTATTGTTTCAGGTCTTGTTATCTGGGTTATTGGTGCACCAATTGCAATGGCAATGGAAGGCATGAACACTTGGCTTCAAGGCATGGCGGGTACATCTAAAGCATTCTTGGGTGTAATTCTAGGCGGTATGACAGCCTTTGATATGGGTGGCCCAATCAATAAAGTAGCAACCTTATTCGCTCAAACACAAGTTGGTACTCAACCTTGGTTAATGGGTGGCGTGGGTGTTGCTATCTGTGTACCACCACTAGGTATGTTCCTTGCTACTCTTTTATCTCCTAAGCGTTACTCTGATGAAGAGCGTGAAGCAGGTAAAGCCGCTGGCATCATGGGTTGTATCGGTATCACTGAAGGTGCAATCCCATTCGCAGCCTCTGATCCAGTCCGTGTAATCCCGTCAATCGTGGTGGGTGGTATCGTCGGTAACGTCATCGCATTCTTATTCGGTGTCCTAAACCACGCACCTTGGGGCGGTCTGATTGTCCTACCCGTTGTTGATGGTCGTATCTTCTACGTAGTCGCCATTATTGCAGGCTCGGTAACAACAGCCTTAATGGTTAACTTCCTTAAGAAACCTATCGCAGACCGTCAAGAAGAAAAAGCGCCAACCGCAGCTTCTGACGACCTAGACCTAAGTTTTGATTAATAACATCGCATTCATTTATCAACGCGTTTATCGCATTAAATAACAAATTTGGAGATTCACATGAAATTATTAGCTATCACTTCTTGCCCATCAGGTGTTGCACATACATACATGGCAGCTGAAGCTTTAGAAATCGCAGCAAAAGCGAAAGGCTGGGATGTTAAAGTTGAAACCCAAGGTTCTATCGGTATTGAAAACGAAATCACCATGAGTGACGTTGCTGACGCTGATATTATTATCCTAACCAAAGACATCGCAATTAAAAACGAAGAGCGTTTCGCTGGTAAGAAGATTGTACGTGTCGGTGTTGCAGACGCAGTAAAGAAAGCACCACAAATCATGGATAAAATTGAAGCGCATTTAGCTCAAGCTTAATCGCGCCATCCGGCACAATTAAATGAATGCCAGATGATTTCCCCCTCAAACAAAGCCACCTTAGATCACATTATTTAAGGTGGCTTTTTATATAACAGCTAAAACAGCCACATCGCCAAAATAAACTGGTATCAAGATAACACTTCCCACAGCATTATATCGCATCCCATTACCAGCTAAATGATAATGTGCACATTCACACATAGGGGACATTTAGTGGTCTCTATTAGTTAGTCCACGCCCATAAAAAATAACAATAAGTAGACGCAAGACATGCATGATATTTTCATTGATTTGCTTGATAGTGCCATTTCTGATTTTGAATCTTTAAATAACATTTGGTTTGCAGGGGACTCGTTACCACCGCTAGAATCAAGCTATCAAGTTAACTTTCCACGGCTTGAACTGGTCTTTAAAGGCCGTTATGCCAATACCTTTGATAACCAACAATCAGATGTTACTAATATTACATTAGGTGTCGGCGAAGCATTATTCATTCCAGCCAACGCTTGGAATAAACCCGACTGGCAACACGAATGTTCAGTATTAAGTTTATTATTTGGTAAAAGTCAGCTTGGTTTTAGTTTGGTCAGCAAACGTGAAAATGAAGACGGTTTTTATGATGTTCAGAAATACAGTGTGCCACAGCGTAGCAGCCATGCTATCGATCATATTCTCAATGCATTATCAAGTTTGACCCACGAAAAGAAAAGACAGCCAGCTGATAAATTTTTATTAATGGCACTACTATGCTACTGCAAAGATATGCTTGAAATGCCAACCACTGACTGCACCCGCCGCAGCCAAGATTTATTCAAAGGCATTTGTATTTACGTTCAAGAAAATTTTCATCGTAATATCAACCGTAACACCGTAGCAGAACGGTTTAATATTTCACCAAATCATCTATCACGTTTGTTTCGTCAAGAAGGTCATATGCGGTTTGCTGATTATATCGCGTGGGTACGTTTAGAGCGGGCAAAATTCATGCTAAAACGCTACAATTTCCGTTTAGAAGAAGTGGCAAATCGTTGCGGTTATCATGATTCTAATTATTTTTGTCGTGTGTTTAAACGTAAAACAGGTAAAACACCCACAGAATATCGGGTTCATTAACGATGCCTATATAGTATAAATAAGTGAATGTTTATATTCTGTTTTTATATATACCCATTACAACTAATAAGCTTAATATGCTGTTATTTTAATGGGAGATAAAAATGAAAAAATCACTGCAAGCCTTGATCGTTCTTTGCGCATGTAACATTAGCTTCTCTGCTTTTGCTAATACAACATCAGCCACGGAATCACCATTATCAATTCCATTTTCTCAGCAAATTCATCGTTATCAATATTCCGGTGTCGTTCACAACGATGTTACCAATGACTTCAGTTTCTATGGTCACCAAGGCCAGAAAATCACAACACTAGTCACAACTGATAGTGCGAAATTATGGGTTACCATCAAACACCCACAAATGAAACAAGCGGTCGATATTTCCGCCATTTCGACTAACCCTAATCAACGCGATACCTATACTCTACCTTTTACGGGTCAATACCATCTTAGTATTGGTGAATATCATGCCATCAGTAAACGTAATTCAAGCCAAAACTACACCCTAAAAATCACCTTGAATTAAGATTTACAACAGCATGAAACAAATGACATCGAAATCAATAAATCTCGATGTCATTTTTTTTAATCAAGCATAATGACAAATAGTCCCCACCAGCCATATCCTCAACCTATCACAGAGTATTTAACACGGTCACATATCCATCAATTGGGTACATAAATCCAGTTACAACGCCTTTTGTCCACTGCTAATTTTTTAACGAGCGTAATACACTCTTACTTTATTCGCGCAGTTGACAGGAGTCTCACGTGTCGCATATTTCATTAGATGGTCAGTGGCTACTCACTTCCCCACAGCATTCACATATTTCTATTCCATGCGCACTGCCTGGCGATGTACATTCAGCACTCATTCAAGCGGATTTACTGCCACAACCTTATTTCGGTTGTAATGAAGAATTAATTCAATGGGTCGGTGAAAGTGAGTGGCAACTAACAACAGACTTCACACTCACAACCGAGCAACTGACTGCAACCGCCATCGATTTGAATTTGTCGTTTGTTGATACCATGGCTATCGTTAGCATTAACGGTACTCAGGTATTAACCTGCAGCAACATGTTCCGTCTTTATCAGGTTAATGTTCTGCCCTACCTACAACAGGGTGTGAACCACATCAGTATTGCATTAGCGCGTAATGATAGTGAAGCACAGCGACGTGCAGAAAAACTACCTTTCCCCGTGCCATGGGCGGTCGGTAATAATCAAATTCCACACATGAATACTCTGCGTAAAACCCAATGTCACGCAGGCTGGGATTGGGGCATTTGTTTATTATCAACAGGGGTATATAACTCACTGACACTCACCCCGGTTTATAACACTCGCTTACACCATGTTAGAACCCAACAAGCATGGCTACCCAATGGCGATTGTGAAGTCACCGTTAACATTGATTGCGAAGTACTGAAGAACTGTACGGAGCAAGCACTTGAAATTAACTTTGATAAGCAAGTACACACTATCGTTATAGATAATACAAACAATGGCATTCAAACTGTTACCACCATTATTGTTGTGAAAAATCCACAGCGCTGGTGGCCTGCGGGTTATGGCGAGCAGCCATTGTACCCATTAACAGTTACGCTTAATAATCACACCATCACCAAAAAACTTGGACTACGTGAACTCACATTAGATACACAAACTGATGCTATTGGTAGTGCAATGACATTTGTGGTTAATGGCAATGCGATCACCGCCAAAGGTGCCAATTGGATCCCACTCGATGCCCTACCCAGCCGTCAAACGCCTGCACGTTATCGTCAACTATTAGAAGATGCAGTTGCCGCTAACATGAATATGATCCGTGTATGGGGTGGTGGCATGTATGAGCATGATATTTTTTATGAGTTGTGTGACGAACTCGGATTATTAGTGTGGCAAGATTTGATGTTTGCTTGTGCCTTGTATCCATCAACCCCTGAGTTTTTAGCCGATGTTGAATTAGAAATTGTTGACCAAGTAAAACGCCTAGCGGATCACCCCTCACTGGCATTATGGTGTGGTGATAACGAAGTCATTGGCGCGATTGGCTGGTATGACGAATCTAAACACAATCGTGAAAAATACGTAGTGAATTACGACCGTTTAAATCGCATGCTGCAACAAGTGGTTGAACAGTACGATCCTAGCCGTCGTTTTTGGGCAAGCTCACCGTGTAATGGCGAACTCGATTTTGGCGATGCATGGCATGACGATAACCGTGGCGATATGCATTTCTGGGATGTGTGGCATTCTGGCAAATCGTTTGATGCTTACCACAATGTTAAACCGCGTTTTTGTTCTGAGTTTGGTTATCAATCATGGCCATCATTGCCTACGGTAAAAACCTTCGCCGACAGTGAAGATTGGAATGTCACCTCGCCGACATTTGAACAGCACCAAAAGAACGGTCGTGGTAATAGCATTATGACCGAAATGTTTACCCGCTATTTCCGCTTTCCGGTTGGGTTTGCCAACATGTTGTATTTAAGCCAAGTACAACAAGCGATCGCTATTAAAACAGCGACTGAGTTTTGGCGCGCTCATAAACAACATTGCCGCGGTATTCTCTATTGGCAACTCAATGACTGCTGGCCGGTGAGTTCATGGTCAAGCATTGAATATACCGGGCGTTGGAAACAACTCCATCATCACGCAAAACGTTTCTTTGCCCCTGTGATGGCGACATTTATTCAACAGCCGCAGCAACCTCTAACACTGCATGTGGTTAATGATCATCATCAACCGATGCCCATTAGCGGAACAGTGATCAAGGCAGATTGGCAAGGGAATGTCCTCGCCACATGGCAGCTAGACACCCAATTAGCTACTGACAGCAGTGACATTGTATGGCAAACAGAAGACATCTTAACCGCCTCTGAAACTAAACAGGTGTTTTACCATGTTAGTTTAACGGCCGCTGATGGCAGTGTGACTGAAAATACACATTACCCATGCTTGTTTAAACACGCACAACTGCAAAATCCAACCATTAACACAGAATGGCATCAAGATAATGAGACGATTTGGCTAGAACTCGACACTGACTACCCGGCATTATTTGTTGAGCCACAACTTGAATGCCAAGGTCGCTTTAGTGATAGCAGTTTTACTTTATTACCAAGCCATATGACAGGTGCTAAACATCGCCTTTATTATATTGGTGACTGTGATCTTAAAACATTAAAACAGCATTTAACCTTATATCATCTTCGAGGAACCTATTAATTTATAAAGCATCCTAAATAATATAAATAGAGCAAACAGATACGCATATTTTTATATGTGTATCTTGTTACGACTGTTATTTATTAATAAACATTCTCTATTTTCATCATGTTTATATGGAATTTATCTCTACATTTATAATAAGGAATTTTCATGATCATAAATAAAGCACATTCTTTAGCATTAATCACGTTAGCAACATTGTGCGCTCCAACCACGTTTGCAGCAGAAAAAAATCAATTAACGATTGTGGCTGATTTTTATCCCACTATGATCCGTAACTTTAATCCTTATCTAGCAACCAATTTACGTACCACAACCGATTTTATTTATGAGCCGTTAGTTGTTTTTAACCAAATGCATGGCAATAAACCCGTGATGCGGCTAGCGAAAAACTACTATATGTCTGACGATCTGAAGCAAGTGACGTTTGAAATTCGCGACGGCGTAAAATGGTCAGATGGCACGCCATTTACCGCTGATGATGTGGTGTATTCATTCCAACTTATTCATGATAAACCAGAGCTTGATCCGAAAAGCATGGATCGCTGGATAAAAAGCATCCACCAGCAAGATAACAAGGTTATTTTTGAATTAACTGAAGCCAATTCTAATCTGCCGTTTGAAATTGCTTCGATTCCTATTGTGCCAAAACACATTTGGAAAGATATTGAAAAACCTGAATTATTTACTAATGAAAACCCAGTAGGCTCTGGCCCATTTACTGAAATCGATACCTTTACACCACAGCTTTATGTGCAATGTCGTAACCCTAATTATTGGGATAACGACAACCTTGAAGTCGATTGCTTACGCGTACCGCAAATTGCCAATAACGATCAGCTATTAAACAAAATCATTAAATCAGAATTGGATTGGACTAGCGCCTTTATTCCTGATGTTGATGCCCTGTATGTAGCTCGTAATCCTAATCATAAATACTGGTATCCTGCGGCAAGTACCCAATCTTTTATGATGAATTTCAAAACGCCGCACCCAGGTAACAATGAAGCGATTAATAACCTTGATTTCCGTCGCGCGTTATCAATGGCAATTGATCGCCAAAAAATCATTGATGTCGCTTTTTATGGCAACGGCATCGTTAATGACTACGCATCAGGCTTAGGCAAAGGCTTAGAATTCTGGGCTGATAAAGATATTTACAACCAATACAAAGGCTTTAACACTTACAACATTGATAACGCCAAAGCATTGTTAGCAAAAGCGGGCTTTAAAGATATTGATGGTGACGGTTATGTAGAAACCCCAACCGGTAAAAAAATAGAGATAGCGATTCAATCACCAACAGGTTGGACTGATTTCAACAACACCGTTCAACTTGGGGTTGAGCAGTTACAAATAGCCGGTATTGATGTCAAAGCAAAAACCTCTGACTTTGCGGTGTATAACCAAGCCATGACCAATGGTACTTATGATATGGCTTACACCAATTACTTTAATGGTGCCGACCCTTACCGTTACTGGAACAGCGCCTATCATTCTCGTTATCAAGAAGGCACGAGCATGCCACGTTTTGCTATGCACTTCTTTAAAAACGCCGATTTAGACCAATTGCTGGATAATTTCTACAAAACTGCGAATCAGGATGAGCAAATGGTTATCGCCCATAAGATTCAAAAAATCATTGCTGAAAACCAAATCACTATTCCAGTCATGTCTGGCGTTGATGTTTATCAATTTAATGAAAGTCGTTATACCGGTTGGTGGAGTACAGAAAATCCTAAAGGCCGTCCTTTAGCATGGGCGGGAGTACCTGAGCGTTTATTGCACGTATTAGATTTAAAACCCAAAGCGTAATAATAACCATACCGTTATCTTTTGATGGCGGTATTTATTTCGCTGTGATGTCAGTCTGAATATATAACACCACTGTTATTTACTTAACGGGCGTTTTTAATATTCAGACTAATTAAATCGAATATCTTTATTAGGAATAAATACGATGGGCTTTTTCTTTCGTCGATTATCATTTTATTTTGTCGCGTTATTATTTGCAGCCACATTAAACTTTATATTGCCTCGCGCCATGCCTGGTGATCCAGTTACGATGATGTTTGCTAATGCCACCTCTCATGTTAGCCCTGAACGTATTGAAGCCATGAAAAAGCTGCTTGGCTTTGTTGATGGTCCTTTATATGAACAATACTTTTCTTATCTTGCCAATATATTTACCGGACAATGGGGAACCTCCATTAAGTTTTATCCGTTATCGGTTAATGATCTACTTGGTAGTGCCATTGGCTGGTCATTATTTCTCACAGGAACCGCGGTTGTTTTATCATTTTGTATTGGCTCGGTAATGGGTGTTTTTGCCGCGTGGCGTCGAGGTAGTTATTACGACACCTTTATTTCACCAAGTACGCTGGTGGTGCAATCTATCCCGTCAGTGGTTATTGCGATGCTGGTGATGTTCACCTTTGCCATTGGCTTAGAATGGTTCCCGATTGGCAATGCTTACACCTCTGGCACTACGCCTGATTGGTCAAGTTGGGCGTTTTATAAAGATGTGATGTATCACGCTGCCCTGCCGTTGTTATGTGCCACCGTCAGTCAAATTGGTGGCTTCCTCATTAGCATGCGTAACAACATGATCAACCTATTAAACGAAGACTTTATCACTATGGCAAAAGCCAAAGGATTAAGTGAGCATCGAGTTATTTTTAACTATGCCGCTCGTAATGCCATGCTACCAAGCGTGACCGCATTATCAATGGCCTTAGGTACTGCAATCAGTGGTCAGTTAATTGTTGAAATGATCTTTAACTACCCCGGTCTTGGGACGGTGTTATTAAACGCTATTCACGCCCGTGACTACCAAGTATTACAAGGGCAACTATTATTAATGACCTTGTTTATGTTGTTCTTTAACTTTATGGCTGATCTGTTAATTGTTTTCTTAGATCCCCGCCTACGTACTGGAGATCGATAACATGAAAGGCATTATTCAATTATTAATTCGTAACCCTAAGTCATTAACTGGACTCTGTATTTTAGTCATGTTTGTGTTGGCGGCTATTTTTGCGCCATTGATCACTGATCACGCCCCAGATAGAGGTACGGGAAACCCTCATGAATACCCTGCTTTTGTGGTAAAAGCAGCGCAAAATAACCCTGATGGCTGGATCGCAACTAACTTAGCCACCAATAAACGTACCTTGTTAATGTCAAAAAAAGCCGATCATATTCTAGGGACTACCCGCATGGGGCGTGATGTGTGGTCACAATTAATTTATGGCGCACGTACTTCACTGGCCGTTGGTTTAGGTGCCGGTATTTTAGTGTGTTTTCTGGCAACCTTAATCGGTGTTTCAGCTGGATATTTTGGCGGTAAAGTTGATGAAATTTTAACGGCCGCCATGAATATCATGTTGGTGATCCCACAATTACCGCTGCTATTTATTATTGCTGCATTTATTGGTCAGGCGGGGCCATTTACGATAGCGATTGTGATCGCCATTACTTCATGGGCATGGGGCGCGCGGGTGGTGCGATCTCAAACTTTATCCTTACGCGAAAAAGAGTTTATTCGTGCCGCAGAAGTATTAGGTGAATCACCATGGCGCATTATTGCCGTTGAAATTCTGCCTAACTTAATGTCGATTGTTGGTGCTAGTTTTATTGGTTGTGTACTGCTCGCAATCATGACCGAAGCCAGTTTATCGTTCCTTGGCCTTGGTGATCCAAATGCCATCAGTTGGGGCGTGATGTTATATAACGTCCAAACTTCATCGTCGATGCTGATTGGCGCATGGTGGGAAATACTTGCACCGTGTATGGCGCTGATTTTTATCGCTATCGGTTTATCGTTATTAAACTTTGCCGTCGATGAAATTGCCAACCCTCAGTTACGTTCCCACAAAGGCATGCGTCGTTGGCAACAGCGCAGTGATGCAACCCTTATCGAGACTCAAACCGAAATGCCTCACCCTATCGCAGATGGTGGAATCAAATAATGAATAGTAACCCATTAACTTTAACTTTTAGTCGTGAGCATCAATGCGATCAATTAACGCGAACGCTTCATCTAACCTTGGGTGAACATTCAACATTAACCGTTAACCAAGATGTGAGTGATTTTAATGCTGAGATCAGTAAGCGCGTTATTGCTGTTGCTGATATTCAAGATGTTGGCTATTTAATCGCGACCACATTTACGCAAGCGACCACACTTCAATTGTGCATAGATGTCGATATTGCCGCTCGTTTTGAACGTCAGCAATGGCTGAAATGGCTCTCTTTTGGTTTGGCGTTATCAGATTATCATTATCGCCACAGTAACAGCCCATTATTAACCCCAACACTGGCAGATTTCACCTTATTAAATGCTGATGCTAGTGATAACACAGCGTTTGAAAATGGTAAAATTCTTGCTCACAGCCAATTGATTGCACGCGAGTTAACCAATAAACCGGGAAATATTCTATATCCACAATCCTTTGTCGAAGCTGTAGAAGCATTAGCGATTAACAATATTGAGTTATCTTATCTCGATGATGCAATGATGCTTAAACAAGGTTTTGGCGGCTTAATGAGTATCGCCCAAGGCAGTGATCGCGAAGCACGCTTGTTATGCCTCGACTATCATCCTCAAGATCCCAAGTTTACCGTCGCTTTAGTCGGTAAAGGTGTCACCTTTGATTCCGGTGGTATCAGCATTAAACAACCGCGTTATATGAGTACAATGAAAGTCGATATGGGCGGTGCAGCGGCGGTTGTTGGTGCACTTAATGCTATTGCGCAACTGCAATTACCTATTCGAGTGATTGGCTTATGTGGCTTGGTTGAAAACATGCCGTCAGGTAAAGCCATTAAACCCGGTGATGTGGTGACGATGCTCAATAAAACCAATGTTGAAATCATCACCACCGATGCCGAAGGGCGAATGGTGCTAGCGGATGTATTGCACTATGCTCAGCAGCACTACCAACCTGATTATTTAGTCGATATTGCAACCTTAACGGGCGGTACAGGCATTGCGCTTGGTAAAGCCTATGCCTCATTAATGGGTAATGATAATAACTTGATTGCGAATGCTCAAACAGCAGGTCAAGCATGTTCTGAACCGTTATGGCCAATGCCGACGGGTGGCATGTTTACCACCGCACTTGAAAGTGACTTTGCTGATCTGCGCCACGGTAGCGAAGAGCCTGACGGTAGCCCGTGTGTTGCCGCTACCTTTTTAGAACACTTTATTCAACCTGATCAAAAATGGATCCATATTGATTCAGCCGCAATGTCACTCGGCATGAATCACCGTAAAATTTACCCTAAAGCTACAACGGGCTACGGCACTTTATTATTAACCGAGCTTTGCCAACAATTGATCTTGCAAGATCAATTGCACCAATAACAAGGACGTTAAACATGATCTTATTAGCAAACTCAGAAGCCTACCCAGGCATTGAAGCATCAGCACGTCGCCTGCAAGCTGGTGAAGAAGGCTTACGGGCTTTAGTTGAAGGCATTAAGCTGGTGGAATTAGATCCACGTGTACGTACCGTGGGTTATGGTGGCTGGCCTAATGTATTAGGTGAAATGGAATTAGATGCTTCGGTAATGGACGGTGACAGTTTACGCACTGGCGCTGTTGGTGCGTTAAAAGGTTACATCCACCCAATAGAAGTCGCCTATAAGGTGATGACTGATCTCAATCATGAAATTTTAGTTGGTGAAGGTGCGGCTATTTTTGCCAATGAAATTAATGCTGTTGCGGGTGATAACCTCATCGAAGATTCAAAGCAAGTATGGTGGGAAAAGCTAAAGCAAGCCATGACACCTGAGCAACAAGCAGCATTTCCTAATGTACCTCTTGCGCCATTATCAAACAATGCCACCGATCCTGAACGTGTACGTGACACCACCGTTTTTTTAAGCAGTGATATTAATAACAAAATTACCGCCGCCACATCAACCTCTGGTTGGGCATGGAAATACCCGGGGCGGTTAGGTGATAGCCCAATTATTGGTGCTGGCTCTTATGCCGACAGTCGTTACGGGGCTTGTGCGTGTACCCATACAGGGGAAATGAGTATTCGTTGTGCAACTGCGCATGCGGTAGTGCTGTATATGAAAATGGGCATGAAACTTGATGATGCCGTCTATGAAGCCATTCAAGATCTTGATTATTTAAAAGATGGCTATACTGAAGGCGTCACTATTCATGCAATTGATTGCCACGGTAATCACAAAGTGGTGAGCTTAAATTGTCCGGGTAATATTACTTACTGGTTGTGGCAAACAGGCATGGATAAGCCAGAAGAGCGCCAAGCTGAAGTGATCATGACTAAGTAATTATTCTCACCGAAAAGAGAATACAGCCACACTAAGATCAACAACACCCTGCTAAGATCATACTTACAGGGTGTTGTTATATACCAACGACCATTTCATTATTTACATTTATTAAGTACAAATCCCCACAGCTTTTGCCATATCACATCGAGTTGATTATAAGGCACATAATCATAACGAAAGGCTTTGCTATCATCTTCTGCAATACTTTTTACATACTGCTTATTATCGGTAGTGACAATTTTCGTAAAACCACGCGTATAAGGCGACACTTCACGTTCAAGAAAACGTAAAGCTTGGCGAGGATCCGCCGTCACTTTTATAATATCAGGATGATGAGATAGTCCATGAGTGATCTTTAACTTAAACCTTGTCATTGTTGCCGTCCTGGAAACGATTGAGATACTCAACAACCGCGAAAATGGAAATATAAAAAAGAAATTCAAATAAAATATACTCGCTCTTGTTTCTTTTAAATATCAGCAATATGTTTCAATTTGTATGAAAGATCGAAAGTTGTAACAAAGGCGATTATTAAATAATAATACACGGAATATTCTTAACAATAAGCCAAACTAACCCGCTAGATTAACGAAAAACCCCCTTTTTTATTACCATAAAGTAACTCAGATTATGCCTTTATCTAATACCACCATGATTATGCTGTAGTGTATTTATTCTCGATGGTTGTAATGACGATAAGACTAACAGCACAATTTTATTTTTCTCGCATAAAAAAGCCGTTATATGCATAAACATATAACGACTTTTTTAATTAACTGAAAATCCCTCTCTAGCCCTACAAGCTATAAAGGTAATTCTTAGCGTAAAGCAGCCATTGCAGCTTCATAATTAGGTTCATGTTTGATCTCAGCAACACGTTCACTGTAAGTCACTTGACCATCTTCATTTAAAATAATCACAGCACGTGCAGCTAAACCTTTTAATGGCCCTTCATTAATATTTACACCATATGCTTGTGTAAACAGAGGCTCGCGGAAAAATGATGCTGTTTTAACATTTTCAAGCCCTTCAGCAGCACAGAAACGACTTGCGGCAAAGGGTAGATCGGCTGAAATACAAAGCACAACTGTATTATCAATATCAGTCGCCATTTTATTAAATGCACGCACACTCATCGCACAAACAGGTGTATCAACACTTGGAAAAATATTTAAAACAACTTTTTTTCCTTTAAGTGACGTTAATGTTAAATCACTAAGATCTGCACCACAAAGTGTAAACTCTGGCGCTTGTTGTCCAACGAGTGGAAATTGACCTAATACTGATAGTTTTTTACCTTCGACAGTTACTGACATAACATTCACCTTATTTATTATTTTTAAATTATTTATCACATTTAAAGTGCCAAAATATACTGTGCTACTTTTATCAATATAACAACCCTTAAAAATTAAATACATACGCCAAAGGGATGTTTATAATGAAGAATAAAATATAAACCACATATAAAAAGTGGCATTAAAATAAGAACCAAAAATAGATAACCAAATGAAAATAAACAATTTAATCTTATTGCATAGAAACTAATATTAACATAAAAACCAAAAGAAAAGAGAATGATAACTATTATTAAAAACAGCGATAACACAAAAAAGAATGCAATATGGCTGGTATCTAGCCTTATATTAATCAATATAGCAGTGTGGATTGTTGCGGTACTTGCCTTCTATCAACACCCCACAATGCTAGGTATGTCATTACTCGCGTGGTCTTTAGGTTTACGCCATGCCGTCGATGCAGACCATATTGCCGCCATTGATACCACTACTCGAAAAATGATGGAACAGGGCAAAAAACCCATCACCATTGGTACTTTTTTCTCATTAGGTCATTCAACTATTGTAATGTTAGCGGCGGCAGCTATTGCATTAACCGTTGGCACATTTAAGTCAAAAATCCCTTTTATCAGTGATATTGGCGGCATTATAGGCACCAGTGTTTCTATTCTATTTTTATTAATTATGGCTTATATCAACCTTAGAATTTTTCTTTCTGTCTATAAAAAATTCAATGCTTATAAAAAAGGTGTTCGTCCAACAGATGCGGATTTAAATATTCAATTAAGCGGTCCATTAAATAAACTATTCCATTTTTCATTTAAATTTATCAATAAAAGCTGGCACATGTATTTTATTGGTTTTCTGTTTGGCTTAGGCTTTGATACCGCTACCGAAATTACCTTATTAGCACTTTCAGCGACTAATGCTTCTCAAGGAATGAATATTTGGCTGATCATGATCTTCCCGATCTTATTTACTGTCGGCATGTCGTTAATTGATACTCTAGATAATCTAGTTATGATCGGTGCTTATGGTTGGGCATTCTCAAAACCGTCGCGTAAGCTTTACTACAACATGACCATTACGGGCATTTCTGTGATTGTGGCGTTGATCATTGGTGGCTTAGAAGCATTAAGTGCTATCGCATCAAGTTTGAAATTAAGCGGCTCGTTTTGGGATGGCATTAATACCATGACCGATCATTTTGGAATGGTTGGTATTGGTGTTATCGCGATATTTGTTGGTTGCTGGGTTCTGTCGATCATCAATTATAAGCTACGTAGTTACGACAAACTTGATCAGCCAATTTAGTGTTTAATTAACGTTAATAACTCTCTTTTCTAGCCTATAACGGTCGTACTCATTGCGACCGTTGTGTTATCTAAACAACCTTGTTTTTATTAAATAAAACCAAGGTGATAAGTAATATTCTAGATTTATTTTAAATCTACCTCGCATACAAAAATACCGTCACGATGGACGGTATTTAACATGAACGTTTTATGTGTACTAGATTAGCAAACTAACTAATTTTTTAAACTTTACTTAATATAATCATGAAAAATCTTGTACTAAAATATTAGTATAAAAAAGTCTTCCAAAATTATTATGCGCTGGCATTTGACATAGACCTTGTGCTTCATCAAAAACTTGAAGTGTAACTAAAATATCAATTATACCCAAAGATGCTAATTCATGGATTGCATGACGTTCCACACCACAAGAATTTCCGAAACGATAATATGAGTGTATTTGCTCTATCAAATAATTACTTAATCTACGTAATGCAAAACAATAAAGATCGTAAGTTCTCCGATCAATACATCCAAGAACATATAACTTAAAAGCTCGACCTAAATAAGTACAAGATTGAGACCTATCTGCATTATCAATAAATGATAAAATTATTTCACTAATTTTTTCTTTATCATTTTGGTTAGTAAAATTTTCATCAATAAATAATTTTCGTTTATCTTGTGATAAATCATCAATTTCACGGAGAAAAGCTAGTATTTTCCTTGCGAATAAATTAGCACGAATACTATCACCAGCCTTGTATAAAGAAATAGCTGTACCAATAATAGGAATATCTTTTAAAACACTATCATCTATAACTGCATCAAGTGCTGTTTCTCCTATTTTATCAAAAAGATCATGACTATTATTACTTTTAACAAAGGACTTAAATAGATCTTTACTCATCAATGACATAAATTATTCCTTACTTTTTTGATAGTTAGCTATTTTCTTTTATCCATTCTTCTTTTTGTTTATTGATTCTAGTTAATAATTTTTCAGGGACGTCTCCATTTATTACTTCGCTAAATGAACACGTACAATCTTTTATATTTTCTTTATTTGAATAGAAATCAATAATATTTTTTACTGTATATACTTGCCCGTGTCTAATAACATGGCATTTTCTTGAATTCGGAGATAAAGAACTTAACCAAAGAAATCTGATATCCATATTATATTTCTTTGCATCCTCTTCTGCTAACTGTAACCTTTTAAGTCTAAGCTTGTGAATTTTCATAGTATTCTCTCCTTGTGATACAGATCACATCCACTTTAAATTATTAATGTTTTCTATTCTTATTTTTTGATTGCTCTAATTTAGCGCGAAATAAACGATTATCATGACTTGTCTTAAATAACTATTCCGCATTGATTTAAGGCTATTTTTAATGAGTCATCTAATACAAACTCACCAGTGGTAGATCCGCCTTGAAGTGGTCAAGTAAAACTGTACACCTTTATAGGTGTTTAAATTAAGCGGCTGCTTCCATCACCACTGGCGGTAAATAGTTGTTATAACTATGGCCCCGCTTAGTGTTGTAATGCTGCAATATATA
>NZ_NPIB01000035.1 GCF_002849605.1 Photobacterium carnosum | reverse complement strand
TCTGTTTTAGATTTAATTATCGGTTTCGAGTTGAAGATATATTCAATACGCTGATTAAATGTGGTGCAAAATCACCACCGATGCCAGAGAAATTATTAACTCTGGCTGAGTCTCGGTGGTAATCAGGAAAATAAAAACAATCACCTTTTGTGTATAATTTAATAAATAGCTCGAGGTATATAATGGATAATATCAAACATATATGTAACTTTATAAAATGTAATCACCTGTTAACACTATGTGTAAATAATTCTTCTGATCTATGGTGTGCTAATTGTTATTATGTTTTTAATTCAAATGAAATGTCACTATTTATAATGACAAGTGAAAATAGTAAACATAGTCAATTAATGATACTCAATAATAATATTGTTGGTACCATAGCTCCTCAACCAAAGAATATAATTGATATAAAAGGTATTCAATTTCAAGGTCATATTGAAAAGCTAATAAATAAAGATTCAGAAAAAGCAAAAAATCTTTATTACACTATTTTTCCATCCGCAAAGTTTATTTCCGCACCAATTTGGAAAATAAAACTCACGATGATAAAAATGACAGACAATAGCTTAAGTTTTGGTAAAAAGCTTATCTGGCACAATAATGTCTAAAAAGACATACAGACGAGCATGGCTAGCAATACTAAATCGTAATGTCAACGGGTGATTTCCCCCCTATTTTGTTGCCTAAGGCTTATATATAGTTACCATATTAATATTTTAACCACACTGGTAAATATTAATACTTATCCGTAAGGATAAAATCAATAAGGGTTGTAATATGTACTATCAAATAACAACGCTTATTGATTATCTTTTCTACACGTCGTACAGGATTATACTCTCAGGAGTCTAGGTCCTGTTTTTGCCGATCGCTATGATCGGCTTTTTTTTATTCAATACATTTTCGCTTATAAAATGAGCATTATATGGTATATATATTTACCCAATGTAATAAACTCATTACAATTAACGAAAGTTATAATTAATAATAGACATAAAGCTCATAATAAATGGACACTCATAGTACTCACCCCTCATTAGATATATTGAACCAATTACCTGGTTGTTGGGGTTGTAAAGATATAAATTCAGTTTTTGTTTATGTTTATGAGGAATACTCTAAAATCATAGGTTTTAATAATCCACTAGATTGCATTGGTTTCACTGATTTTGATATTCCTCATTTAAGCGATAAATATGCATATATATTTCAACAACAAGATTTGCAAGTAATGACAACCGAAAAACGGTTACGTATACTTGACATTCATCCGTACGCAGATGGATCTTGGCGAGTACATTTATTTACAAAAACAGCATGGCGAGATAACAATAGTAAAATTATTGGGACTATTTTTTCAGGTATAGAACTAAAAGACACTTCTTTACTTGAAATTGGACATTGGCTTTGCCGTTCTAGCGAGATCAAGTACCAACAAGAAAAAAGTAATCATTTTAATAATCAACAATTAAACATTTTTCTTAATACACGCGAATCAGAAGTATTATTTTTACTACTGTACGGTAAAAAACCGCAATATATCTCCAAAACATTACAATTAGCAGTCAAAACTGTTGAAAACTATGTTGTTCGATTACGAGACAAATTCAATGCTAATTCAAAAGGTGAATTGATTGAATTAGCACTTGATGCTGGCTTTGGTTCTCATATACCAGAAAGTATGTTGAAAACACAGCAATCGATTATATTACGAGAATATTAATAACATTAGCGGAGTACAAATTACTCTGCTAATTCATTAACTTATGGTGCTAAACGTTCGACATGCCAGTTATTATTGTTACCACGTAAATAAATAAAACGATCATGTAATCGATGTTCACCACCTTGCCAAAACTCAATCGACTCAAACTTAACTCTATACCCTCCCCAGAAACTAGGAAGAGGTACTTCACCTGCTGCAAATTTCCGTTTTAATTCGAAAAATTTTCCTTCTAAAGCCTGACGAGCAGAAAGCCGAGAACTTTGTTTACTTGCCCAAGCGGCTATTTGACTTTCTTTAGGCCTACTTGAAAAATACTTCATTACTTCAAGAGTTGATAATTGCTCAACATAACCAGTAACATGTACTTGGCGCTCAAGCATATGCCATGGGAAATGTAAGCTTATTTTATTATTTATACGTAATTGTTCAGCCTTACGACTACTCAAATTAGTATAAAAAATAAAACCTTCATTATTGATATCTTTTAATAACACAATCCGTTGAAAGGGTTGACCGTCAGCATTAACGGTCGCAATAGTCATAGCGGTAGGATCAGGCAAATTAGCATCAACGGCTTGTTGAAGCCACTGATTAAATAAAACAAGTGGTTCACTTGGCAAATCATCACGACGTAAACCGCCTTTAGTATATTCTCGACGAATATCAGTCAAATCCATTTTCTCTCTCCTCGTTAAAAACACTTAATAATTAATACCTACATCATCATGAATAACTGAATAAAAGCTCTTCTAAATTGTAAACTGTCGTTTGTTGCAAAAAGAAATAGACGCATTTAGCGAAAAACAACTTTTGTTAAGAAACAATCAACTCTATATCGCTGAGTTTTGATAAATTATATCAATCAGATATCTTCATCTTCATCTTCAGCATCTCTCTATCAACCATTTACTCATTGAGTGCTGCACTTAACTTTTTTGGTGCTCAAATTATGACACTTTTCAAACGACAAGTTATTAGTCTAACCGTATTAGTTTGCTCTGTTGTTAGTGCAATCACTGCTCAACAACTTTATTCAAGCTATTCAACATTAAAATATCAACATATCATAACGTCACAAGCAGATATTAATCGAGCTTTAGTTATACTACCCCAAGCATTTACAAAACTAAATGCGCCTATCGTGTCAGAAAACCAAGAAAAAAAATTATCCATCATCATTAATCAATTATTTCCAAAGACTAATTATAGTCAGATCAGCCTTACATCAACTGACGCTTATCAGCTTGTTCGTCAAGATAATATTATACCCACTACTCACTCACCAAATTGGTTTCAACACTTATTTAAAATTCCATCTCATACTGAACAACGAATAATCGAGCATAACGATCAATCATTAGGTTTATTAACAATAACCGCACAACCAATACTTAATTATCAACAACTATGGCAAATAAGTACACATACTGTATTGGCAAATATCATCATTGCAATTATCTCTAGTTTACTTGTTTATTTTATTTGTTCTAAAAACCACGCAACATTAGCCCGATTAACACTAAGAGCTAAAACAATAGAGAATTTAAATCAAGCACCACTATCCATACCCAACGAATCAGATTTAGCCATTATTGTGCGTGCATTTAATAAAATCTGTTACCAATTAGATGCTAATTTTAAAAATCAAGCAGATGAAGCAATGAAATTAAGGCAACAAGCTTATCTCGATAATATATCAGGCTTAGGTAATCGTAGTTTTTTTATTCACCAACTCAGTTCATGGCTCAATGAATCCTATAAAGGAGGATTAGGACTAATTCAAACTGATTTAATCAATGAATGCTATCAAAATGAAGGATTCAAAAAAGGCGATGAGTTAGTAAAAACTATAGCAACACGATTAAATGAAGTATTAACCTTTAATGATGTAACCCTTGCTCGCCTATCTAAAGATGAATTTGCTATTCTCATTCCTAATATATCGATTGAAAAACTGAAAATTTGTAGTAAATCATTAATAAATGTTTTTAATGATTTAAGTACCAATACTATTAATGACAATGTCGCAATTGGCTTAGTCTTTAATGAAAATAAAAGTACACCAAGTCAGATATTAACCCAACTGGATAATGCATTAACGCAAGCAAAAATAATGCCTAATGAATCAGTGGCAATCATTAAAGATATAAATAATCAAATAACGCTGGGAAAACAACAATGGAAAGCATTACTTGAAGAAGCCATTAGTGAAGACTTATTTATTTACAAATATCAACCCGCCACTTTATCAAATGGTATAAATTATCATTATGAGGTTTTTACCGCCATTAAGAAAAATAACAACTACTATTCAGCAGGTATGTTTTTAGGGGCGATAGAAGACTTAAAAATAGGAAGTTGGTTCGACCGACATGTTATTGTTGCAATCATCAATAAATTAAATGCCGATAGAACAATAGGCCCTTTCGCAATAAATATCACCAATAGTTGTATTAATGATCCAAGCTTTATTCGTTGGTTAGATAATTTATTACAAAAGAATACATTACTCAGCTCTCGACTATTTTTTGAAATTCAAGAAATCAGTTGTATCAAACATCCAGATGCGACAGGTATTTTATGTTCTATTATTCGCAAATACAATTTTGGTTTTGGTATCGATAACTATGGCCGTAATTTTCAATCTTTAACCTATCTAAAAGAGTTGCAACCTAATTACGTAAAGATTGATTACGTATACACTCACCAATTGAATGATCAAACAAAATCAGCGGTATTATCTTCAATTTGTAGAACTGCACACAGCCTTAATATTAAAGTGATCGCAACTCGAGTAGAAACCGAAACGCAATTAGAACGGCTATCTGAATTATTCGTTGGCGGCTATCAAGGATTCATCACAGAGAAGCAATCACAACCCGCATAACTTATTTACAGTGTAAATTTAAAACCACAGATAAAGTCTATTTACAGTGTAAATAGACTTTCCCTTTTATTGCTTTACAGTGTAAATGTCAAACGCTCCCTTTAGTACTTCCTATCTGTATTACGTATTTACAGTGTAAATAATTATCCTCCCTACGCACAAATAAGCATCCGCATGCATATAGTACTACTCAACATATTTTACTACATACACTTTATTTTCTATCCCTGATATAGCGAACTGAATCAGTGGTTGTTAGCTATGGTTGTTAGCTATGGTTGTTAGCTATGGTTGTTAGCTATGGTTGTTAGCTATGGTTGTTAGCTATGGTTGTTAGCTGTGGTTATTGGCTGTGGTTATTGGCTGTGGTTATTGGCTGTGGTTATTGGCTGTGGTTATTGGCTGTGGTTATTGGCTGTGGTTATTGGCTGTGGTTATTGGCTGTGGTTATTGGCTGTGGTTATTGGCTGTGGTTGTTGGCTGTGGTTGTTGGCTGTGGTTGTTGGCTGTGGTTGTTGGCTGTGGTTGTTGGCTGTGGTTGTTGGCTGTGGTTGTTGGCTGTGGTTGTTGGCTGTGGTTGTTGGCTGTGGTTGTTGGCTGAGATCAAGAACATTAAAATTATAATATTTACAGTGTAAATTAATATATCGATTTACACTGTAAATATAATCAAGTCTCAGTTTACACTGTAAACCAAAACATTATCTAATCACCATTGATGATTTTCATATTGTTCAGCAACAGATTTTCCACGTTCCGTTAAGAAAGCTAATAATGTTTCAGGATGTTGAGTCACAATTAATTCCTGCGGGAAATCAACATGCGCTAACAATGTTTTAATGCTAGAAAAGTTACCAACATCCGCCGCAAAATGGGCGTCAGATCCTGTCGTAATTCGAGCCCCAAGTTCTTTTGCTAGAGCCGCAATGTCTTCACATCGAGGCGCACTACCAACACGAGAACGTCCCAATGATGAGTTATTAATTTCAACTAAAACATTATTCTTAGCTGCAGTACGAATAACAGTTTCAAAATCGAAATCATAATTAGGGTTACCAGGATGACCAATCGCATCAACCACTCCTGACTGTATAGCATTAATCAATGCTTCAGTATGATCACTTCTCGTCATTGGTTTAAAAACGGGCTCATGCAAACTCGCTATCACCCAATCTAATTTCGCTAAAACCGTATTATCCAGATCAACTTCACCTGCAGTATTAATGATATTTGCTTCAACACCACGTAAAATAGCAACGCCTTCAAGAAATCGAGGTAATACACGTTGATTCGCGAAGTACCAAAAATGCGGAGCACCCGGCATTAAAGAAGCATGGTCAGTATTACAAAACATTTTTAATCCCTTTGCCGCAGCCGCTTGGGCATTTTCAATAATTGTACTGTAAGCATGGCCACTTGATAATGTGTGTGTATGAGTATCAACTTGAATCTGCATAATGAAAAACCTCTAATAAACTTGAGAAGATAAAGAATAATAACGAGCAACAATATTACGTAAATGCTGCTGAGTAATTTTACGACTGGCTAAATGATACCGCTCCCCCACCACTGACCACGATTGTTTTTGCAAAATCTTAGCTACCACAAAACCAACATCATCATTCCAAGTACAATCATCTTGCAATAAATACTGAGAGAGCCAACTCTCAAGACTTGCGACTACAACATCATAACCAAGTCCGCCCTGAATAAAGATTTGTAGCTGATGGTCAATCTGTGTCAGTGATAAGCCATAATTCAATGGCTGTTGAACATTTTGAGAATATAATTTAAAAAATAATTGGCTATCAAGCTGACTAAATTGCTCAACTCGTTGGCAAATAAAAGAGGCACTGAACAAGGTTACCGCATCATCAAACCATAATAACGCAGCGCTCGATAATGGTTTAACAAACAATAATGAATGGAGACCACTGGCAGCATCTTTAGTGATCCCTAGCCGTAACGGCCGTAATGAACAATGAGACCAAAAATCAACAAGCTCATTGGCCGCGCCAAAACTTGTCCCTATATAGTCAATATTTTCATTCTGTGCTTGTTGTAAAACAGCATCCACCAATTTTGTACCAATACCGTGCTGCTGAAAACTATCAGCGACAGCAATACGTAATATACGATAGCAACGCTGCTGAGCCGCAATCGCATAACCTAGATGAGCCGCTAAAGATTGAGCCAATAAATGCCCTTGCGGACGACGTTTACCTTGCATCACTAATTGAGCAAGCTCGGCATCAAATCCGCCTTCTTTTGACACAACACAACAACCAATAATTGTCTTAGCTTGTAAAGCAACAATCAGTGATAACTCTGGGTCATCCAACAATTGTTGAATATCATTCGGTGAGGTTTGGTAATGGGCATTAATCAGTAAACCAAACAGTTGACTCAACAAGCGTTCATTAGCAGCCAATTCAGAAGTGGGTAACACAGAATAGTGAATAGCATCAGCGTCAGAAACAACATCAATCCCAACACAATTTGGAGCTTGTGCAGATAATAGCAACGCTTTAAAAGTCCAAGCTTCAAGCGGATCCCCTGTTACCCATCGAATAGGTTGTTCTAAATGATAACTGCGCCATTGTGGCATTTTAGTTGTTAATTTTTGTTTGAATTTAATTTCAAATCCTCGCCCAGTACCTTCATAGCCATGAATAGTGGTCGCGAAAATTAATCGATTATGATGAGCGAGTAACGCCATTAAGATCGGAGCAGGAATAGCCGCAGCTTCGTCTACCATAATAAAATCAAATTCTGATGCGCGGTTAACTATCTCGTCAGCAGCCACAAATTCCAACTGACTAGCACCATAATATAATTGATGTCGTTGTGGTTGCTCCGCGGTTACTAAGCGTAATTTAGCGAGTTTAAACACTGTATCCGCACAAGCAAAAGACGGAGCCGTAACCGCGATTCTGATTGTTCGCGTTTGTAATAATTCGGCAGCAGCAATACCAAGCGCCGCCGATTTACCTCGACCACGATCAGCAGACAATACTAATGGACGCTTACTATGGCCGGTAGCTACTTTAATAATGGCATCCACAGCATCTGCTTGACCAGCAGTTAAACATCCCCGTTGAAGGTTAACATCCGTAAATATTTGAGCCGTAGAAAAGTAGTCCGGTATTGCAGCTAAAGATAATAACTCGACAGGCTGTGACTGCTGAATAAGCATCACATTCGGATCTAAAAACAAACGACCTAAACGGTGATAAAAAGGAGAGCTAATATTAGGGAATCGCCATGCCGGTGGCGCAATAATAACAAGAATACCGCCACCTTTAACGGTGCCAGAAAGCGCACCTAGTGTGTTCGCACTTAATCCTTGTAATGCATTGATAACCACCATATCAAACTCTTGCCCAAGCCATTGCTTTGACTGTTTAAGAGATGAAGACACAAATGACATTGGCGCATTATCCCCAGCCCATAATCGTTGTGAAAAGTGCTTACCAATAACCGTTGCCGTTGTCGTTGCCCATTCGCAATCGCCTTCTAAGACAATTAATTGACGACAAAAATGGTGTGATAACTGTTGCTGAAGTTGAGCGAAGAAAATATCTAACTGCGCCGACATAAATAGATCCATAAATAAATGACCTACCGATCATAACACAGCCACAACAGGCATAAAAAAACCACGTATAAGAACGTGGTTTTTATTAACGAAAATAAACGTTACTTTAGATAATCATTTAAATAAGCCAGTACATCATTGATTTGACGATCACTCATCTTTTTCAATTTAAGCTGTAACTTATCACCATCGCGCATATAAGAGACTTTGCCCTTGATTAAATCTTGCGATGTTGGCTTCTCAATAACTATCTTGGGATGTAATTGCTCGCCTAATTGCTCTAATTTACCCGTTACTTCACGCGTAATACGACTAATGCCTTGTGCGTTAATCGTCTTCCATAATGATGCGTTATCACCGCTCAAATCAGCAATCATGTGTTGCTGTTGCTCTTGATTTAAACCAAAGAAAATACGATGAAGTTTCACAATAGTCGGACGGCCAAGTTCGCCAACACTAGGGTAAGCCATCAATAATTCCATGGGTAAACAAGCGGCTTTTAATGCACCACTCACTAAAGCTTCACTACATTGTAAATACTTAGCCAACTCTTTTTGATCAGCAACTTTGCCAGTATCTAACAACGATTGCATTTCTTTACCACGTTCAAATAAAGATAATGGTTTATGCGCATTCGCAACATCAGACAAGAATTTTGCATGTTCCGTATTAATGCCTTTAGCAACATAAATCAAAAAATCTTTATGAGCAAGAATACAAGACATACGACGGCGACTACCGTCTAATACTTCAATACGCCCATCATCAAGCCAACGGCCTACTGCTGGATATTGTTGACCACGATCTTTTAATGTAACTAAAATATCAGCTAGAGCATGTTCATTTAAAAACGCTTGTTCACGCGCATTTTCAGCAAAAACGATGGTTTGAGTGCCAATATCATCTGCGTTTACTTTTACTAATTCAAACGCAACAGTCTCTTCGCCTGCAACGGCTAATTCAATCACAGCCGCTTTATCGCGAGCGGCTGTTTGGGCTTCTGTAACGTTAGTTGCGCGACGTTTATCTGCTTTACCAAATAAACGTGCATTAAGATCTGTCGTTTTAATTGCCATCTGTCAATTATTCCTCGTTCAAGTTTGCCCAGTGGCTGTGCATTACACGTTCTAGTTCAAGACCAACACGCTGAATAGCCTCTTGAGCCGTTGAAAGGGTCTTTTTACCACCCTCAAACTCAGCCGCAGTAAGGTCAAAAACAGTACTATAAGTATCTGCACACGTCTCAAAAGCACGGCTTCGTGGTACTGTCGCCATCATTACTTGCTCACGTAACAAATAATTCATCTCTGTTAATACAGAAACTTGTTTTTTATTATCGTCTTCAAACATCGTTGGCATCAGACGAATGAACTCTAATCCGTGCCAGTCTTCTGGAAACATCTCATAAACAGTGGGTAAATGCTGAAAGAAGTTAACGGTTGATGCCCAGTCTAAACGTTTAGCAGCACAAGGAATAATCAACGCATTAGATGCATACATCGCATTCCAAACTAATGGATCAATATGAGGACCCGTGTCAATCATGATGATATCGAACTCTTCAGCAATTGGATCAATCACTTTTTCTTTAAGCAAACGTACAATATCAAGGTCTTGATTTACAGCTAAATCTTGCCATGCATCGGCATTAAACATCGCATCTTCAGGGAAAGCTGCAATTGTTTTAAGATTAGGATATTGAGTTGGCATTACTACATTATCCATCACAAAGTGCTTATCAGTTAATACACCTTCAGGCACATTATCTAACATTACATCTACAGCTGAATAAATAGTTTCTTGTTTACCTATACTAATCAATGGATTAAGGAATAAACGTAACGATCCTTGAGGATCAAGGTCAATAAGACAAATTCGGTAACGTTTATCTAAATCTAAAGCTAAACAAGCAGCGATATGTACCGCTGTCATTGATTTTCCAGTACCACCTTTCTGATTCTGGACGTTCACAACCCAAGGTTTACGTCCAGCGCCTTCACGTTGATAAAAAGCCGGCTTTTTGGCTGACGCCATCAATTGATGCGCCTCATCAAGGGTTATTGAGTAATGGTTGGCTTTATTTTTAGTAAATTGATGCCCAGTTGCTTCCATACGTGAAATTGCATCATCTAATTTTCGACGAGTCAAACCTGAGCGTGTCTCCATCAATGCTTTTGACATTGGCGGAAAAACCTCATCACGGCGTTCTTCTAACACAATTTCAATACGATCAGCTTGTACTTGTTTAGTCTGCTCTGCAATATTGAGCAAATTTTGTATCGTCTGTTCCCTATTCATTAGTACTCTATGCCATGATAATAGACTGTCTCTATTGTACAATAAATCATGCCGTAAACAATAAAAAGCTGAACAAAAACATGTGATGCTAATCTCAACTAAAAACATACTTTCAAGCAAAAAGCGAAAAAAACACCATTTATAGACTTAAATCTCCTTTATTATCCAGGCTAATTACTCCAATTAAAACCATTTCATAAAAATGTTACAGCGTCACAAGTTTACATTGTAAATCAAACTTATCATGATTATTAACGGAACAATGAAAAAAGAGAGATAGTTTACGGATAATGTCATTCCAATAAAAAAGAGTTATCTTTACCCATTTTATGATATTTGCTAATGAAATCACTCAATTTCATTAGCAAATATCAATAAACACAAAGGAAAAGAAGAAAATAGCCAAAAACAAGCTGAAATCCAATATGACAACAGCTAAACAATGCCCCTCTACTTGATCATTGTTCCATTACAATAACGCTCAGTATGAAACGATGATCAAGCGTTAATAATGATAGAAATAGTGCTGTAAACAGTCTATTTCTATTCTCTTAGCTGCGGAAAAATGATCAAGACGGGTCACGATAATAAAAATTCTATCTTCTGCATGACGGAAGCATGTAAAATAGCATATAAACTACGGATAACGCTGATTCAACAAGGGTTGCGACGCAATTACCTTAACTTATAATTAATATAATTGAGGCTTAATTTTATTAATTTCAAAGATTGAAATACATAAAAAACATGATGATCATTGATCCAATAACAGAGACATAGAAAAACACTCTCTTTTTCCATTAACTGTCATTTCAATTACGTGTCAACTCAACTAAAAAAATCCAACGAAAAGATGATAGCAATGTTAAATATCCCTTTAAAAGTTGAAAACACACTAACATGATCATCTTTCCAGTGTAAAAACGACACCAACAACATAGAAAGTGACTCTCTACGATAAAAATAAGCTGTATTTTCTTCTTGCTGTGGATAACTTTGTGGAAAAGCTGATAATCAATGATGATCATGCTTTCAACTTTATTATGATCATGTTTTCATGCTGACAATGATCATCGTTCCAACGTTATGATGATCATGCTTTCACTCTTAGTATGATCATGTTTCTGGGTTTTCTTTGATCATCGTTCCAATAAAGACAAAAATAATAACCATAATAAACAATGTGTTAAAGCGAATTATTTCACCTGATCATTAGATCATAATATCAATTAGATCAGTTTTAATCATAAAGATCAGTTTTAAAATCTTTAAATAAAAAACTTTCTTTCTTGATCTTTTTCTATTAACCTTTACGGAAAGATGATGCTTCTACGGCCAATGACAAATGAATTCCGCTCGAAATACGAAAAAGAATCCGATTGATAAGATATTGATCGAAGCGCCAAGATCACACAAAGATGGTCATTTATTTGTGATCCCAACAAATTTAGTTGACTGGCTACCTCAGTACCAACATTTTAAAGGCGTGACCAAAAGTATTATTGAGTTATTGAATATTATTTCATTACGTGGCTTATCAAGCCAAGATGGTATGGTTTCAACAACGGAGCTTATTGAAGCGACAGAAGGACAGTTAACACGAGCGGCTATTCAACAACGTTTACGAGCCGCGGTTAGTGTTGGTTTATTTAATCAACAACCGGTACGATTCGAGGAAGGTCTTGCTGGTAAAACCATGTTACATCGTTTTATTAATCCAGCATTACTGATTTCCCAACTTGGTACAGGTAGTTTACTATCAGATCAATTTAGGCAACGTGAAAAACAAAAGCGTTCCAAAGCATTAGCTCAGAACCATGTTAATCGTCGTTTATTGACCGAATATGGTTTAGGTACTCCGCCTTCAATGCCAGATGAAGCTGATCAAATTGTAGTATCGCCAACAAGTTGGGCCGGTATTATCGATCAAGCTTTAGCACCACCACGTACAAAGAAAAGTTATCAAAAAGCCATGGTTGCGATCAGTGGCACTAAAGCGATCATTGAAACACGATCTTCAAAATCGATCATGACCGTTGATGATCTTATGACGCTATTTGCGTTATTTACGTTAACGGTGCAATACCACGATCACCATCTTGCGGATTATGAGATCCAACTCCGCTCAATGGCAAATAAAACCCCTGTCTATATCACGGATATTTTGGCTTTACGAGGCAAAAAAGACAGTGGCCCTGCACGTGATTCTATTCGTGAAAGTATTGATCGTATCGAATTTACTGATTTTCAATTGCATGAGTTAACGGGTCGTTGGCTTAGTGACAATATGCCGGAAGGTTTTAAAAGTGATCGATTTCGATTCATAGCACGTACGATCACAGCATCAGAAGAAGCGCCTCAAGAAGGTGACGATGGTGAAATTCGTATCAAGCCAAACTTGTATATTTTAGTTTGGGAACCGTCTTTTTTTGATGAATTATTAACCCGTGATTATTTTTTCTTATTCCCGCCAGAGATTTTACGTCAACATACTTTAGTGTTTCAGTTATACACATTTTTTAGAAGTAGGATGTCTCGGCGTGTTGTTGATTCAATGCTTTTAAGTGAGTTAAATCAAAAGCTTGCTAGGAATATTGAATGGCGTCGTTTTTCTTCCGATATTATTCGTGAATTAAAAAAATTGGCTGAAGGTAAAGTGACTGAAGCCTTGTTTGCGGTTAATTTATGGGGCTATCATTTAACAATTTCTGCTGACGATATTGATAAGCGTTATACCGACTATCGAATTGATATTAAATCGGATGCAGAAGAAGTTATTCGTTATTCTCGAGCAAAAACAACCAATGAAGGCAAACGCAATATGGCACCCACCATGCCAAATCCATTGCGTAATGAGATCATGCCTAAACAAGCATTGGATCAATTATCGGCAATTATTGATGGTGAATTTGAACCGATCCAGCGTAAAGAACCTCGTCCTCGAGGACGTTTAGGTCGTCGAATTAAATTGCGTAAGCATCTAGTTGAAATTAATGCAGATGAACTTACTATTGTTTTATCTAAATATACCTCTTCAGAAGCACTACAACGCAGTATTACCGCGTTATCAGCAATGACTGGTCATCCTATATCAACAATTACAGAAGAGTGTCAGGGCTATTTAGAGAAGCTTGATTGGCTCCATGTCGCTGGTGAGCGTGTTAGTTATGAAACGCTTAGCAAAACGGTTGAGTTATACAATAGCCGTCAAGATGAACGCCATTTATCGATTGAACGTTTAATTTCAGGTTTAGCTGTACGCCGAAAAGTGTGTAAATTAGTTCATGAAGGTCATATAACCGATCAAGTATTAACCACATTAGATGATGTAGCTAAAGGCATTTAAATAGCAATAGCGGCTGCAGAATAGAGAAAGAGCGTGTTTATCTACGCTCTTTTTGTTTTAATACACATCAAAGAGTTAACGTATAATCTTTACCGTGTATCGTGTGATATTTGGTATTATTGCTAGCGGAGTTAAACGATGTTGTTTAGTAACAAGAATTTTAGCAGGGTTTTATTTTGTATTGTTATTAGTACACCCACTGTTAATGTCTATGCTGCTAAAGCAGATCGTCCGATTATTGATCGCCCCAAAATTGGTTTAGTTCTTAGTGGTGGAGGAGCTAAAGGTGCAGCACATATTGGTGTACTTGAAGTTTTAGAAGAAAACCGTATTCCTGTTGATATTGTGACAGGCACGAGTATGGGCGCTTATGTTGGTGGTATGTATGCCATGGGGCTTTCGGCACAAGAAGTAAAACAGCGTACTTTTAATATTAATTGGAATACGGGTTATATAGATCGCGCGAGTCGTAATGATTTATCGTTACGTAGAAAAAAACAAAATGATACTTATCAATTACATACTGATTTAGGTTTAGATATTAATGGTGAGTTTAAATCTCGTCCTGGTGCCTTTCAAGGACAAGGTCTAGCTGTTATTTTACGTAAACTTACTGCTAATTTACCCGCATTAAAAACCTTTGATCGGCTGGCTATTCCTTATCGTAGTGTTGCGACTGACATTACCAAAGTTACGCCAGTTGTTATAAGTTCTGGCCATTTAGCTACGGCAATGCAAGCTTCAATGACCGTCCCTGGGGCATTAAAACCCGTTCATTTAGATAATAAATTACTTGTTGATGGTGGTGTAGTTAATAACATGCCGGTTGATGTTGCGAAGCAACTTGGTGCGGATGTTATTATTGCAGTGGATCTGCGTGATAGTTTAATGCCGAAAAAAGATTTAGACAGTGCATTAAATATTGTTTCACAGTTAACGACATTTATGACTAATGCCAGTGCAGATTTTCAAAAAAGTTTAATGAAATCGAGTGATATTTATTTACAACCTAATGTCTCTTTCATGACCGCAGCTGATTTTGATAAACTTGAACAAGCTTATCAAGCGGGTCGAAAAATAGCACTTGCATCATTGCCTCGTTTATTACGTTATCAGTTATCACTATCAGAATATGCTGAATATAATAAACAGAAAAATATTCGACGATCACGGTTATCCGCACATGATTCTTATTTTATTGATGATATTGAAATTATCAATAATACAAATTTACCAGATAAAACGTTATTAGCTCAATTAGAATTAAAAACAGGAAAAATAATTTCTAATAATGAACTAGAACAGGCAGTAAAACGATTACAAAGTGAAGATATTTATGGTCGAATTAATTATTCAATAAAACAAAAAAATAATAAAAACATTCTTGTTATGGATATTAATGAAAAATCGTGGGGGCCTGGATATTTAAATTTCACCCTTGCATTTGAAGATGATTTTGAAAGTCGTTCTGATTTTTCTTTTGGCGCACAATATGTTTATACCGATCTTACTGATAAAGGCGGTGAGTGGTTGTTGGAATGGAAATTGGGTAGTTGGAAAAATATCACCACTGAATTTTATTTTCCTATAGATTATCAACAACATTTTTTTACTGCATTTGGTGCTGAAACAAGTAATGAAATTCGTCAATTTGATGATTTTACTTATTATAATGCAGATGAAGAATTAAAAAATATTGATGCTAAATATAATCAAACAAATGCTTATGTAAAAATGGGTTGGAATATTAAACCATGGGCAGCGTTCACTTTAGGTTATAAAGGTCAAACTGGAAGTATTACCGTATCAGCTCTTGATCGTAAAGAAAATTATAATTTATATGGGCCATATTTAGATCTTACTTATGATGATTTAGACAGCTTTTTCTTTCCATCTTATGGTTCTTATTTTAATAGTGAAATAGGATACAGTAATACTGTACGTCGGCCTGATTTTGGTGAATCTGAAGCAGGTGAGACTGTCTATTATAATTTATCGATAATAAAACCGTTTACATATGATAAACATACCGTCGTATTTTCAATGAAAACGGCAGGCTCAGATGCTGATAATTTATTACCGATTTATGCGCAAGATCTTGGTGGGTTGTTTAATTTATCTGGTTACCATCGTTATGAATTAAATGGCCGTTATAGTGCTTTAACGAGCTTAGTTTATCGTTATCGAGTTATTGATAATAACTTTGGGGCAATTAAATTACCGATATATATTGGTGGATCGCTTGAAAAAGGCGGTGTGTGGGATCGTACCTCTGCGATAAGTTGGGACAGTGCAATTACCGCTGGCAGTGTGTATGTTGCTGTAGATTCTATTTTAGGTCCTGTTTATTTGAGTTATGGTCAAACATCGACAGGGAAAAGCTCATTCTATCTTTCATTAGGTGGAACATTATAAAAATTGCTTAAATAATTAAGCCCCTTAATAAAATATAATTATTAAGGGGCTATAGAGATTAAATGATTATTTAATATTCCCAGTGTGAAACATTATGTGAACCACTAAATTGATTAGGGAAATAATCTTCACACTTACCTTCACGCCACACATCAGCTGTTGCGCAGTGTAGACCACCACCAAATGCATAAGCATCACGTAAATCAACTGGAATTACATTAAAGCCTAGTTTATCAAATTGCTCCATTTGTGCTTTTTCACTGGCTTCAACACAGACTGTTTTATGATCAATGATTAAAGTATTCATTGATAGCCATGTGCTTGAATAACAAAGTGCTGGAGGGTTATCCCATGAAGGTTTAACGGCTTCAACAATCTGCCAATCATTCTTTTCAAAAATTTCACGTTGACCGGCAAATAACGGACGGTGTGGGTTAAGTAACATTAAGCCTGGACGTAAAGGACAGAATGTTGCGTCAATATGAATTGGATGGTTATCAGCAAAG
Source organism: Photobacterium carnosum (assembly GCF_002849605.1). Taxonomy (GTDB): domain Bacteria; phylum Pseudomonadota; class Gammaproteobacteria; order Enterobacterales; family Vibrionaceae; genus Photobacterium; species Photobacterium carnosum. The sequence continues at coordinate 23,337 of NZ_NPIB01000035.1, read as the reverse complement.
CTTAACGTGTGAATACGATATCCCATTGGCTCATATTTACGCTTGATCCAGTGAATACCCGCTAAGTTAGTTGTAAGGCCATGTTGGACAAAGATATCTTTACCTAAACGCATTACATCTGCGGCATCAAAGAGAATATCTGTTTCTCTGGTGCTGTATTCTTTATTTAATGAACGCGCCATTGTTTCTTCATCAGATAAATATTCATAGGCAGCAACATAATCCATACGGAAACTATCGTCAGATAAGCGAGGGCGTGGTGCTTGCTCGATCATGCACTGCTGATCTGATTCAAAATACTCACGAAGAAGATCAGTGTATGCCAAATATTCAAAATAGCGGCTACGGAAGCTCATTGGTGCCATTAACATGCTTTTACCCATGGTAAGCAAGCAGTCACGAGGAGGCATACAGCCAAAGCCAGAGCTAATCGAAAAATCAGGGGTATTGATACTATTATGCCAGTCAACAGCTCCTGGGCGATCAACGATAATACCGCGATTTTCAAGGATCTGAGCAAAGCCATTTAAACACTCATTTGCACGATCAATGGATTCTTGAGTACGACGTCCCGCTTTGCTTCCACGCATTGGTGAGTTGGCCGGAATTTTTTCATTACTTGCAGGACAAGCTTCTGGAATATGTTGGTTATCTGCAATACCAACAATCACATGGCGAAGAGGATCGAAATCGTTATAAGATTCAACATGTAGGCCCGGTCTAACATAAGGTACACCAGATTCTTTACGCTCAAGAGGTAAAGAAGCATTTGGATAAAAGTCGTTAGAAATACTCATTGCAAATTCTCCATGAGAACGAATAGTTGTATTGAAACAGTGTTTATTGACACATTGTTCGTTAAATGATCTATAACAGACATTTATTATTGTTATTTAACAATGTGTTATCTCGCTGCCTCTCGCTGTTGAAGGCCATGTGTTGTGCTCTTCAATGACTTTATAATGCGCCTTTAAAATTCATTTTATAGCGAAGTTCTGCTGATAAATGTCGATTATATGCTGAGAATGGTATTTATAGTGGTTATTACAACTTTGGGCTAAGAACAATCAGTAATTCCGATTTTTATGGCACAATTAATATGCTAATTTCAGTTATTGCTTAAAAAGCTTGATGGAATATCACATATTTGAAAAAAGAATTTATTGGGTCAGTAAATAACTGCTCATTTTTAATTAAAGCATCTAGTTCTGTGGCATAAAGTTGTAATAATAGGCAGAGTAAAGGAGAGCTGGTTATGTATCAAAAGATAGTAGCAAATACGCCTAAATTTTTGATGTTTGATTTACAACCACTGATTGATAATAAGAATTTTATTTTTGGCGCTGATTATATATTGATTCGCCCTAAAAAAAATGGCTGCATATTACATTTATCATCCACTCAAATTCCCTTAGCTGTTGGGCAATTAGTTTTATTAGCGCCTTTTAACCCTTTTAAAATTAGTGTTGAGGCAGTTAATAATAAAATAACAGTGGGGGATGCATTGCATTTTCGTTTAAATGCATTGGGGCAAACGTTTATTGATAGTATTCAGTTTAATAATATAAAAAACATGTTAGATCATGCTAAACAAGGCTTGTTGTTTGAAAGTGAGGAGCTAGAATCATTATTTGAAATTATGGATAACATCGAGAACACTTTTGATTTTAAGCAACTGCTTAATATATTGATGTTACTTGATCAATTAACAAAAACCAAACCTCAGCAAATATTAGAAACTCACCAACTTGCTTTTGCTACCACTAAAAGAACCGAAAATAGGGTTGATCTTGTATTGCAGTACATTACGACAAATCTTGCAGAACCGTTAACTGTGACGATTGTTGCTCAACAATTGCATATGGCTGAAAGTACGTTCTCACGTTTTTTCCATACTCATTTAGGGGTGACATTTCGACAATATTTAATTGAACAGCGGGTGAAACAAGCGGCAAGATATTTGGTGTCAACAGATTGGACGATTGCTTATATTGGGGCCGAAGTGGGTTTTTCATCGTTATCCAACTTTAATGAAAAATTTAAAACGTTATTGCACGTAACGCCTCGGCATTATCGAGCCAATCATTTGTCGCTACGGGAAAATATTGATAACTCACAATCGATACAAGGCCAATTACAAAAACAATTTCATCAGTGGCAAACCAATGTGGTTGTATAAATAATAAGAGAATAACGGTGAAATTATTCTCTTGTTATGATTAACGTAGATAGTCTGCAATTAACTGATATTGGCAACATTTTGCCACTAACGCATAACTACAACATGCCAATAGTGAAGCATAAAGTGGAGCCTCAACCCAGCCTAAATGAAACTCAACAAACAATAAGCACCCACTAAAAAAGCCAATTACTAATGCACTGAGCGCCGCATAAATATTACCAGGAAACCAATGGGCTAATAACGTTGGGGCGACCAATGCTGCCATTAAAGTACCAGACCCTAAAATAGCCAACATTGACAGCATAAAAGGTGGAGCAAACAGCATGATAATAAACCCTAACCCTCCAAGGCCAAACACGGCACTACGATTAAGCAGTAATAATTGCTTCGCTGTCAGGGAGGAATGTGGCCACAATGCTTGGCGTAAATCATGAGACACGGCACCTGCAATGGCATGAAGAACCGAGTTGGCCGTTGATTTCATCGCAAATAAAATAAACAGGGTCACAATTGCAGATAAATAAGGTGAGAGAAATTGAGTCAGAAAGACTGGCATGGCATCGTCAGGGTTGGTAAGGGTGGGGACTTTTACGCGAACATAGCAGCCTACAATAGGAACAAGGCTTAATAAACATGCCATTGGCATCATGTAAGCCGCGACATGATGCAATTTAGTGGTGTTAGCAAATGCCATAAAACGTACGGACATATAAGGTAGGGTTGCACTGTAAATAAACGCATAGGGCAGTACCATTAAAACATGCCAACGACTGTCACCATAAGGCCCTGAATCTTGTGGATCTAACAAGTTTGTGTCGATGCTATTAAGTTGTTCTATTAATTGTTGCGGAGGAAGATCTGTAAAAATAGTCACCATAATAATAATGGCGGATAAACACATACCTAACACCATAAAGGTATCCGTAAACGCGACGGCGGCAAGTCCCCCAATAGAGGTGTAGAGAATAATAATCGCGACCATAATAAACGAGGCGGTTGTTTGGCTGATACCCAGCCATTGTCCGGCTAATAACCCTAATGCTTTAATTTGACCGACGAGAAAAATCAGTAATAGCACAATGGTTATAATGGCACAGAATGCTTGGGTAATACGTTTTACACTTTGTGGACCGTCATGGCTGACGGCAATATATTCAGCAATCGTTAATGTCCCCATTGTTTGGGCTTTTTGGTGTAGAAACCGCGCACAAAAAAGGACTGCTAAAATCATGGCTGGCGCAAAGAAAAAATTACCTAATAATTCAATTACACCATATTTATACGCAACCCCAGGCGATCCCATAAATCCCCAGCCAGAAAACGCCGTTGCAACGATAGTCGAAGCCCCCACAAAAGGGCCTAAACAATTAGCGGCCAATAAAAAACCACCCTCACCCTTGCTACTGTGCATCACTTTATTACTGTAAAGGGCTAAACCGACCATAATCGTCACGGTCACTAATAGTAAGCCCCAGTTGAGTGAGGTATTCATAGTGTCACCTTATGATAGTGGTAATGGTTTGTGAGATTGTGGATTATGAGATAATGCCCGTTTCTTGATGATATTAATCACGATCTCTCCCATACCCCCCCCAATAACCAATACGCCACCAATGGCTTGTAAAACTGTTAATGATTCACTAAAGACAAGAATCCCCAGCCCTGCACCAACAACAGTCTCTAAATAAGAAATACACGCCAGTTCAGCGGCTTTTAAATGTTTAGCGGCAATGGTTAATAATGACAATGCGCCAAAACCAATAAAGAACCCCATTGAAATTAGCCATAACCATGAGGTGCCATCCATTGTTGCGAGTGATGGAGGATTAATAACAAAGCAGATCGCAATCGCAATCGCACCAAATGAAAAGTTAAATAATGAACGAGAGTCTGAACCAATATCGGTACGGTAACGACTAAAGAATAAATACAAGCCATAACCAATACCTGATATTAATCCTAGAGTATCACCGACCATATTTTCTTTAGAAAACGACAACGATAAAGTTAACCCAGTTTGAGGGGTATAACTGATAATGCCGATAATAAATAAACAGCCAATAAATACGGCGGTTAACATCGATGCTGTAAGGGCTGAAATTTTCTCTTTTAAGAAAATAGCCGCTAAAATAGTAGAGAAAACAGGGCCGGTATAAATTAAAAATACTGCATTGGCTAAGGTTGTATATTGGGTCGCGGAGACATAAGCGGCTAAACATAATCCTAAGCACACGCCACTGGTGATTACTGCGGGGGTGAGTTTGATGGTTTTTAGTTGTTGAGCTTTACCTTGGTAGATCATAATAGCAAAAATACAGACTGCACCAACGATCATACGAGTAAATGCAATAACATCCCCACTGGTATTAATATTTCGAGAAAATAAGCCAACACAGCCCATCAGTGTGGCAGAAACAATCATCGTGGTATATCCAAGCGTTTTAGGGTTCATTTTCTACTCCTTGAATGGGTACTATTTGATGGGTTAACCAATGATCCACCATCGGAAGACTGTTGATAAATAAAAACACCAGTGACAGTGATCCAGAGGATGATATTGGCAATAATAAAAGCATCAATTGTCCAATAACCTGTTGGCATTACTCTTTCCTTATGTTTAAGAAGCGGGAGTAATTAAATGAAATGCTAACTATTTATTAATGACAATAATTGATGATTTTTAGTTAATGGACTAGCTAAAAGCTGCTATAAAATAACCAATAAACGCTTTCTATTTTTAAATGAGATCTGGGTCATTTTTAGACGTTAAGCCGGAAAGGGGAGGGGAATTGATAATTTGGTCGTGGTTTAAAATGACAAAGCCCCTCAAGAGAGGAGCTTTATATTGATAAGCTTACGTTTGAATTACAAACCAATTTGTTCGGAAATAATGGCAATGATAGCCTCTGGCGATTCAGCTTGGCGTAAGCTATCGCGGAAACTCTCATGGATAAGTTTACGGGCTAGGCCTGCAAAGATACGCATGTGTTGATCGCCTTGGTCTTTATTTAGGGTTAGCATGATAACGAAATCAACCTCACCAGAATCTGACATCCAATCAATCGGTTTATCGAGATGCGCAATACTGATACTAGAATGACGAATATACTCAGACTTAGTATGTGGAATTGCAAATCCATGCCCTAAACCCGTAGAGAATACCGCTTCACGTGCCCAAACATCTTCTTCAAGTTTATACACATCATCAGTACGGCCTTGAACACCTAAGTTGCCGACTAGCGCTTGGATCACTTCTTCTTTGTTTGCAAAATCGGCGGCTTTAAATACACATTGCTGAACCAAGATGGGTTTAACTTGTGCTTGAGCATGACGTTGTTCAAGTAGTGCTTCAACCTCTTCAATGGTGGCGCACTCACATGCTTCTGCAAATAACGTTTGGCTATCTGCAAAGTTAATCTCAGTTAGCTGTGCTTTGGTGGCAGCAATTTTTGGTGCACTCATGCTGATTTCATTTAAACCTGCACCAACTAATAATGGTAATACTTTACTGTCTGCGCCAAGTTCACCACATAAGCCTACCCATTTACCGTGAGCATGCGCGGTAGTAACCACTTGCTTTAATAAGCGAAGGAACGCAGGAGCTAAGCTGTTATACAGTTTTGATACGCTGGCATTATCACGATCAACCGCTAATAAATACTGGGTCATATCGTTTGAGCCAATACTGAAGAAATCGACTTCTTTACAGAACAAATCAACAATAAATGCCACTGATGGGATTTCAACCATGATACCCAATTGCAGATCAGCATCAAAAGCAATGTTTTGCTCAGTCAGTTGCTGTTTAACAATTTCTAGTTGTTGCTTAACCCAACGGATTTCTTCAATGCTTTGAATCATTGGGATCATGATTTTGGCTTTGCCATGTACCGAGGCACGTAAAATCGCGGTTAGTTGGGTATGGAACAGTGCTAAGAATTGCGGATAAATACGGACTGCGCGGTAACCTAGGAACGGGTTATTTTCATGGGGTAGGGCAAGGTAATCAATCGGCTTATCGCCACCAATATCCATGGTACGAATGATCACCGGTTTACCATTGGCTGCTGTGAGTACTTCACAGTAATGATTAAACTGCTCTTCTTCATCGGGTGCTTGTTGACGATCCATAAACAGCATTTCAGTACGGAACAAACCAATACCTTCAGCCCCTTGTGCAAATGCGTTATCTGCTTCAACTGAACAAGCAATATTGGCAGCCACTTCGATAGTGTGACCATCTTTGGTGGTTGCTTGCTGGTGAGCATACAAACTTTGCTGCTTTTTAAGAGTGTTAGCTAATGTGATCGCACGGTTGAAGTAACCACTAACTTCGATGCTAGGCTCGATAGCCAGTACGCCTAATTGAGCATCAAGGTAAACATGATGATCTAAGGCCGCTGCACACTCTTTGATTTCAATACCTGAGAGGGTGGGAATATTAAATGCGCGTGCCAAAATTACCGTATGTGAAGTGCTACCTGCATGAGTTAATACTAAACCTTGCAATAACGCTTTATCTAGCCCTAAAAACTGACTTGGGGTTAAATCGTTTGCGATAATAATACTTGGCTGTTGTAGCGAAAATGCGGTTTGAGTATCTAATACAGTAGGGTAAGCCGCCGTTAATAACTGGATTGATACATCTTTGATATCCAGTACGCGTTCACGTAAGTAACTGCTTGCTGACTGTTCAAGTTGATGACACAGTTTTTCCATCACCGCCAAAATAGCATTAGCCGTTGAATGGGTGGTTAGCAGGGTTGTGACACCATCAATAAAACTTGAATCGTTAATGATCGCTAAATGCGCACTGGTAATTTCTTGTTCGTGGTGTGAGCCGTTTGCAATGGTGTAATCTAAGTTAGTACTTACTTGCGCTCGTGCTTGTTCAAACCGTTGCGCTTCATTGTCATCGTGGGCTGCTGTTGCAAACTGCTGTGGATCAATTTGGCTCATTGCGGTTAATACACCGTGACCAATACCCGCAGCAAGACGCTTACCGGTGATTAAATGTGGTTGATGACGTAATAATGATTGCGGTAACACGATCTCGCTATCATCTGATAATGTCTCTAATGCTTCATCACAATGTGGAAATTGTTGTTCAATGTAAGTTTGAAGTGCCTGACAGGCTTGTTCACTGTCTGCGCCTTCAAAGTTTAATGTGCAGTTATCATTGAATAGCGTATCTGTACCCACTAATGCCAAAACACTTTTCGCATCACCTGAATTATTAGTGCGGTGATTGGTTAAGCTAATTTGACACTCAAACTGACGGCACTGTTGTTCTAAATGGTTGGCTGGACGCGCATGAATGCCATTAGGTAATACACATTGAAACTGAAATTGGTGAGCCATAAATAATACGCCTTAAATTTATTTAATGTTATTGGTGAGCTAACAACAGTTGCTGACATTGAGAAAAAACACGTCGTGGACGCTGTAATGCATCTTGAATAGAAACTTCTAGACAGCGATGTTTTGTAAAACGGTCACTTTGCTCGATATTAATATCGGCCGCGAGGATAACAATATCAGCACGCTCAACATCCTGGTCGGTGAGGCGATTTTCTACTCCCATAGCTCCTTGGGTTTCGACTTTTATTGTTATACCGAGTTTTTTCGCTGTCTCAGTGAGCTTGTCGGCTGCCATATAGGTGTGTGCAATTCCGGTTGGACATGCGGTGATCGCGACAACTCTCATGTGTCTCTCCTGTTGTTAAATAATCTAGTGCTAGGGCAATGACATAAATATAAGCAGTTAATAGCGTGCAAGATAGAAGAGAAACGACGCTTTTATAGGACATTTGTAACCGTAATAACCAACCGTGATAGGGATCTCATTGCTTTATAGGCTCGTATTAATATGAATAACTAGCATTTTTGTGCGCTGGTTATTTAAAGGTAATAGTACTTTGATGATGGTTGGTTACATTTATAAGGGGTGAGGGGGCGTCATTATGATTAATCAATAGTGTTTAGAATGTGGTGTTAAGAAGAAAAGATGAATAAATACGAGAGAGTTTATAGTTACGTAATAATAAAAAGACAGAATGATCGGAGGACTTATGCTGCAAAAGGTCATTTTTCGGGAGGATAATGACAATATTTATATCCTTAATCTGTTAGTTAATTATTACGTAAATTGAAAATATAAAAACTGGATAATTATCACTTTAATAGCACTATTCTATCTGATCGTTTTTTATGCGATATCGCGCAGTATTATCTAGATAAATATAGCCGTGTCGACTGGAATATAAAATCAACGTTAGTGTATTTATATTATCAATTAATAAAAAATAAATTGTGAGATTGAGCCAAAATATAGCCATATAACAATGCGATCTTACTCACAGCTATTAAGTGTTGTTACAAATATACAGTGAATGCGTAATTTATCCTATATCACCATGATTTATTATTATTAATAATACGTATCAATAACCATATGGAATTACACTGAGTAAATAAAACGAATAGTGATTTTATTTAATCTTATTGATCCAATTGTTTTAATAATATCAACAGTGCTCAGTAAGAGTGTGGTGCATTTAAAAAATAGGGATAGAAAACCATGTTTAAACTGTCAATCGTCGCAGCAGCAATTGCTCTTTCTGTTGGTCTTGTCGGCTGTAATAATGATAATTCAACTCAATCATCAACGGATAAAAACGATAATCTGCCAACATTAGCGGTACTTAACTATGTTGATCCTTTGATTGGTACTAATGGTTTAGGCAATGTTAATCCTAGCCCTGTAACCCCTGAAGGCATGATCCAACCAAGTCCTGATAACTGGAATCCGACGAATTGGGAGGGTAAAGGATCGCCGTCTGATTATCATTACTATTTAAATCAATTGTCAGGTTTTAGTACCACCCATATCTCGGGTGCCGGTAAAGGGGATCTTAATGATTTTGCGTTCTTACCTTATACCGGTTTTCACTCAACTGCCGTTACGATGGATAAGCAAACCGAAATATCAAAAGTTGGTTATTACGCGGTAGATCTTATTGAAACAAAAGTTAAAGCTGAATTAACAGCGACGGATCGGGTTGCTTTTCAGCGTTATAGTTTTCCTGCTGGTGCCGATCGTAAAGTAAAGATCGATTTACAACATGAGCTACTAGAACAATACGGTAATCACTCTCGTAGTATCTATTATAAAAAAGTGGCTGATAATGCCATTGCGGGGGCGCGTACTAGTAATGAGTGGGGTCAGTGGCAAACGGTATATTTCTACGCTGAATTTTCAGAACCGTTTAGCGGCCATATGGCGTATGTTGAAGGTAAGCAAACTGCTGCAACAGAAGTTGGATTAGCCGATTATCAAGGTTATGGCGATAAACGTGATCGAGTACGTGATGTGGTGACCCACCTTAACTTTGGTGACGGTGATCAGCCTATCACGGTTAAGATTGCCATCTCTGGTACCAGTATTGATGGTGCGATGGCCAACTTACAAGCTGACAACAACGGCTATGATTTTGATGAGGTTGTGGCTGACAACCAACAGCAATGGGCGAAAGTATTAAATAAATTCACCATTAAAGGGGGAACAGAAGCCGATAAGACCATGTTCTATACCTCGCTTTACCGTACTTATGTCGCGCCGTTTGTGTATCAAGACGTTGATGGTAAATACCGTGGTATGGATGGCAAAGTCCATCAAGCTGATGCTGATTTTACTAACTATTCAGTGTATTCAATGTGGGATACATTCCGCGCTGCTCATCCACTTAAAACCATTATTGATAAAGAACGTGCAATTGAATACGCCCATGATTTGATGAATAAATTTAAAACTGGTGGTGTATTACCTAAGTGGGAATTGCATTCTGATTACACCGGTGAAATGGTCGGTTATCCTGCGGTTTCTGTGATTGCCGATGTCATGGTGAAGTACCCTGATGCCTTTACTCAGCAAGATTTTGAATTAGCCCTTAAAGCAGCCGATGTGTCAGCTAACTTTGATTTAGTTATTACGCAAGATTGGGTGCCTTATAAAGATGCGTGGAATGGTGATAAACGTTTTACGGTCATGACCCGTCATGGTGAATATGCTGAGCAACACGGCTATGTGCCAGCAGATGCCAAGAAAAAGCCGCAAGATGGTGGCGTTGCGCAAGATAAATACGATGAATTGGTTAATGAATCAGTGTCATACGGATTAGAAAATGCTTACTACGATTGGTGTATTGCTCAGATTGCGAAATTAGCAGGTGATGATGCTCAATATCAACGTTATATGGCACGTTCACAAGCTTATAAACCTTATTTTGATCATAATGTTAGCGAATATGGTAAATATGGTGCAACTGGATTTATGCGCCCTAAAAATCATGATGGTTCATGGGTAAATAACTATCCATCATGTGCTATTGATGGTCAAGGTGATCCAATTACGCCGTTACCTGAGGGCTGTGATATTAATGATGCAACATCGTTTGATATTTTCTGGCCTTATCGCGCCGAGCACCGTGGCCAAGATTTCACTGAGGGCAATACATGGCAATGGACATGGTTTGCACCGCATGACATTGCAGGTTTAAAGCAGACCATGGGTGGTGATGCGGGTTTCTTACAAAATTTAGATGCGTTGTTTACCGCTAGTGACAAAGCTGATACTTCTCAAGGCGATATGACAGGTTATATTGGTCAATTCATCATGGGTAATGAACCCGATCATCATGTGCCATATCTGTATAACTGGACGGCAGAGCCTTGGAAGACGCAAGAATATGTCGATCAGGCGATGAAAGAATTCTTTCATCCAACTAAAGCCGGTTTAATTGGTAATGAAGATGTAGGGCAAATGTCTGCTTGGTACATTATGGGGGCGTTAGGTTTCTATCAAGTTACTCCTGGTGCACCGATTTATACCATTGGACGACCACTGTTTGATGAAGTGAAATTTGATATTGATGGCGGTCAATTTACGATAACTGCTGAAAATAATAGCCCTGATAATATCTATATTGCATCCGTTACTATTAATGGAAAACCATTGGGTAATAATTACACCTTTGCTCATAGTGATATTATGGCTGGTGGTGAATTACACTTTGTGATGACCAATAAAAAGCCCGTTATTAAATAACCTAATATTATTTATATCTGTAGCAGACAAACTCAATGAGGCTTGTCTGCCTCTAAATACTGTTCGTCTATTTATATCATTCATTGTTTAATCATCATTGACATTTACGCTTCAATATTAATTAAACGGTGGGTTTAAATTACATTGTTTTTATTTGTTTCTTAAATGCTGCTTATTTCAATGTGGTCGCTAATGAGTTTTTTATTAATGGCTATTAATAGTAGCGTTAAAAAATAATATATAAATTAGAAAAGGATTTGAAATGAAATTCAAACGTACCCTACTTTCAATGGCTGTTATCGCTGCTACATTTGGTTTAACGGCTTGTGATGACGATACGCATAATATTGATGTTAATGTCACTGTACCAGAGGGTGATGGCGCCCTTCCTCCTATTGATGACGGGGATAAGCCTGTTTGTCCACCGACTGGCGATGGCGATTGTGATGATAAACCAAGTACAGAAAACCCAGTTATTGATATGGGGGTTCATATTCCGGTTGATTTATCGGGCATGGATGTCACCCGTTATGTTAATCCATTTATTGGTACTGGTAATTTAGGTAATACTTACCCTGGTGCAACTACCCCTAATGGCATGGTGCAATTATCCCCGAATAACGGCTCTAATGGTTGGGAGTATATTTCTGGTTATTATTACCATGACGCCCGTACCAGTGGTTTTTCTCATACTCATTTATCTGGCGCGGGTGCGGGGGACTTAAATGACATTTTGGTAATGCCAATTAACTCCCGTTCAGACTTTATGATCAATGAAGGCTCAGCGACCCTCAATTTAGAAGCATCCCATTTTAAACATAAAGATGAGCAAGCGACCGCGGGTTACTACAAGGTTGAGTTGCTTGACTATGATATTACCGCTGAACTGACAGCGTCTGATCGTGTTGGTGTGCACCGTTATACGTTCCCTCGCGACACGAAATCTGAAATCATCGTTAATACCGGATTTAAGCTTAACTGGGATTACACTTCTGATTCTTTTATTCGTTGGGATAAAGAAAATAACCGTTTAATTGGTCATCGCTTATCTGATGGTTGGGCAGCATCTCAGAAAGAATATTTTGTGATGGAGTTTGATCAACCGATCAAAAATGTCCGTTTTGCTTATTACGACAAAGAAACTAAACAATACGTTAATGCGCCAGCTGACTTTACTGAAATAGGCTCAATTAACGGCTCTCAAACCTATGATGCCGTTAATGATCGTGATGTGTTTGGTAAATACCAATATGCTCGCGCTTATGTTGAATTTGATACTTCAAAACAAGGGGTAGCGGTTGAAGCGAAATTGGCATTATCAAGCACCGCGATTGGTAATGATGGTACTAATAAAGCGCCATTAACGGGGGCATTCTTAAACTTAACCGAAGTTGCCGATAAAGATTTTGATGATGTACGTTTAGAAGCGACTGAAGAATGGGAAGCATTACTGGGTAAAGTGAAAGTTGAAGGTGATGAAACCTATAAGCAAACTTTCTATACCGCGATGTACCATGCTTTCTTAGGTCAAACGACTCACTCAGATCTTGATGGTAAATATTACCGCGCTTTCCAAGGTCGTAATGCTTATCCAAATGGTCGTCCATCTTGGGGTAAAGAAGCGCCATTAGTGGATGATGTTCGTTTAGCTGATGCTAACAATGATGGTAAGGCTGACTTTACTCGTTATGACACCTTCTCACTATGGGATACCTACCGTAACGTACAACCGCTTGCGTCTATCTTTGCCCCTAATGCATTAGCGGATGTTGTGTTATCAATGTTGTCTTATGCAGAAGAAGAATTTACGCCTCTTGATGCGGCGGGTACTGCTGGCAAATCTCGTAAAGGTCGTTTACCTGAGTGGACATTTAAAGGTAATGAAACCGGCATGATGATGGGGATGCATTCAACCCCAGTTATTTATGATGTACTGGCAAAAGGTATTCTTGATGCACGAATGACAGAACTTGGTTTTAGTCAAACTGATCAAGATAATATTAAAGCACGTTTAATTACTGCAATGGTAACGGATGCACGCGGGAAAACTAGCCAAGGTGTGTCATGGATTGGTGAATATGAGCAAAATGGTTGGGTGCCAGCACAACTGCATGATACAGAAACGGATTCATACGGTAAGCATTCACCATTTAAAGATTCATGGACAGCGTCATATTCACTTGAATATTCAATGAACGATTGGATGATTGCAAAATCCATTGCCTTGGTGTTTGGCGAAGATGATCCACGTTATACGGAATTTGCTAACCGCTCAAATAACTGGCAAGCACAGTTCGACTTTGGTGGTGAAGCGAATACACCGTGGAAAGGGTGGTTTAAAGCGCGTGATAATAATGGCCAATTTATTGATAAGAACTGGACCGATCCTGTGACAGGTGGAAACACAGGTAAAGATTGGCGTCCTGATATGTTTAATTGGGCATTCTCAGAGTCAAACGGTTGGCAATACTTCTTTAGTGTGCAACATGATATTCATGGTCTAAAAGATCTGATGACTCAAGCGGATCGTAAGTTTAATCCTGAAGCGAAAGATGGCGCTTTATTTGCGGCACGTTTAGATGAGTACTGGTCAACATATCCAGACCGCAATGCAGGTGATAACCAGTTCCCTGTCTTTAATACTGGTAACGTTGGTCAACATGTTCAAGGTAATGAACCCGATCTACATGTGTCTTATTTGTATAACTACGTAGGTCAACCATGGAAGACTCAAGCAGCGATTGCAGCATCAACTAACGTTTGCTACGACAATACTGCCGATGGTATTTGTGGTAATGATGACTTTGGTACGCTTTCTTCGTGGTTTGTGTTCCGTGCGCTAGGGTTCTATCCAGTAAATGCAGGCAGTGTGTATGAAATTGGTACACCAATGTTTGAAACTGCCTCGATTGATGTGGGTAACGGACAGTCGTTTAATGTGGTTGCAAAGAATGTGAGTCGTGAAAATATCTTTATTCAAAATGCGACGTTCAATGGTAAAGCGTTTAACCGTACGTATCTTACTCATGATGAGATTATGTATGGGGGCGACCTCGTGTTTACGATGGGTGAGACGCCAAATAAAGGTTGGGGGGCAGCAGCTGATTCGACACCACCAGATACAGGAATTGGTGAGTTCTTACACGCGAAATCGTTACCCATTGGCGCAAGATAGTGATTCAGCAATGTAAGTAAGCATAAGAATTAGTTATATCTATTGCTTTAAAAATCCTACGGTAAATATCGTGGGATTTTTTTATTTCTGCTATTTATATTCAAATCATAATCAACATCAAATATTGGATTGATTATAAAGTCATTTATAAAATCACTGTTTGATGTTTTATTATTTATTTTAAATTCAAATAAGGCGTAATATTACTAAGAATTATAATATAAATAAAAAAAACAAAGCTATTTAAAATATTTGACAGATTATGCATTTTTAATAAATATTATTGACGAAAAGTAAATAGTTGTCACTAATAAGTATTGAGTTCAATGCGTTTGATATCATTATTTTCAAGTCGCTTAGATTATAAATGGCAATTGGAGATATTATGCCTATTTCTCGTCGTGACTTTCTTAAATCTGCTATCGCAACGGCTATTGCAGCAAATGGTTTAACACTATTCCCCGCTAATTTTGCATTTGCTGATGATACTCTTCTAATTCCTAGTGCAAGCCACTGGGGTGCTTTTTACGGTGTAGTAAAAGACGGTAAATTAGTGGGTATTCAACCTCGTAAAGAAATTGATCCACTGCCAACTGAAATGTTATTAGAAGGCTTATTAAGCCGAACTTATAATAAAACACGTATCCAATACCCAATGGTACGTAAATCATATTTAGAAAATTTAGGTGGTGACACTAAACCTGAATTACGCGGTAAAGAACCGTTTGTTAGAGTAAGTTGGGACACTGCCTTGCAATTAACAGCAAGCGCAATCTTACATACTATTGAAAACAAAGGTAACCAAGGTATCTTTGACTCATCTTATGATGGTTGGTCAAATACGGGTTTGTTACGCCCACCTGTTGTTCAAGGTCGTTTCTTTAACCTTATTGGTGGTTGTAGTACAACCATTGGCGACTATTCAGCAGGTGCTTCAACAGTTATTCTGCCGCACATTGTCGGTGATATGGAAGTGTATTCACCACAAACAGCTTGGCCTGTTATTGAAAAGAATACTGAAGTGTTTGTTTTAGTGGGTAGTGACCCTTGGAAAACCAACCGGGTTGAATTCCGTGTTGCTGATCATCAAATGCAAAGCCATTGGCTGAAGTGGAAAGAAAAAGGGATTAAGTTTATTTCAATTAACCCTAAACGTACCACGACTGATCGTAATTTAGACAGTGAATGGGTATCAATTATTCCAGGTACTGATACTGCACTGTTTAATGCGATGGCTTTCCATTTACAAGATCAAAAATTAGCTGATCTTGAATATTTGAAAAAATATACCGTTGGTTATGAGCAGTACCTTGATTATTTATTAGGTAAACAAGATGGTGTTGCTAAAACACCAGAATGGGCAGCTAAAATTACCGGTATTCCAGCTGATGAAATCAAAAAGCTAGCCGTATTATTTAAATCTAAAAAAACCCAAATTGCCGCTGGTTGGGCAGTTCAACGTGCTGACCATGGTGAGATGATTCACTGGGCTATCATTAACTTTGCCGCAATGGCGGGTAAAATTGGTAAGCCGGGCGAAGGTTTTGGTTTTAGCTGGCACTATGGTAACGGCGGTATGCCACAATCAGGAGCATCATTACCTGTAACATTAGGCCAAGGCTTTAACCCTGTCTCTGCGGGTTGTCCGGTTGTACTTCAATCTGAAATGTTGCGAAATCCTGGTAAGTCATTTACTTACAATGGACAAACGTTAAAATTCCCTGATATATCAATGGTATATAACTCAGGTAATAATCTATTCTCACACCAACAAAACCTTAATGCTTTAATTAAAGCAATGAATGACAAAGTTGAGACTTATGTTTGTCAAGATACATGGTGGTGTGCGTCAGCTCGATTTGCAGATATTGTTTTACCAGCGACCAGTGCATTAGAACGGGTTGATATTACTTCTGGCGGCACATATAGCAATAATAAAGTTTATGCTATGCAGCAAGTGATTGAACCTTATGGTGAAAGCTTAGATGACTATGAGATTTTCCGTCGTTTAGCGAAGATTTTCCACGTAGAAGAAAAATACACTACGGGTAAAGATATGATGACCTTGCTGAAAACAGCTTATGAGTCATCAACTGCCGCTAAAGTTAAACCGTTTGATGAATTCTGGAAAGATGGCGTTACTGTTATGCCAACCCCAGAAAAAGCGGATTACTGGCAACGTCATGGTGCATTCTATGATGATCCAGAAAAGCACCCACTACATACACCATCAGGCAAAATTGAACTATACAGTGAATCAATTGCTAAGATGAAACTGGACGATTGTCCTCCTGTACCGACTTACTTGCCGCCATTTGAATTTTTGGGTAACGCTAAAGAAGGTCAACTGCATATTTTAAGTCCACACCCTTGGATGCGTTTGCACTCACAAATGGCAAACTCAGATACCAATAGCTATGAGTGTGTTGATGGACGTCAATATTTATTGATTAACGACCAAGATGCGCATGCTCAAGGTATTGCGAATGGGGATCTTGTTGAGTTACACAATGAACGTGGTGCGTTATTGTGTGGTGCTAAATTATCCAATGAAGTACGTCGTGGTGTAGCATGTCTACATGAAGGCGCATGGTTACAACTTGATAAGTTGGGTCGTTGTAATAGTGGTCAGATTAATATTATTACATCAGATCAATCGTGTGGCGGACTTAGCCAAGGTACAAGTGCGAATACTTGTTTAGCATACTATAAAAAATGTACTGATCCATGTTCACCGAATAAAGCCTATGAACCACCAATGATTGAACAACCAACAGGGCCAAATGATGGTTCTATTTTGCCAATGGTTGATCTTAATATCGATGGCCGTATCGCATTACTTCATAAAGCAAATTCAGGTAAAAAAGCACCGAAGATCAGTCGTGGTCAAGAAATCTTCTATGCAACCTGTACTATGTGTCATGCCGCACCAAATCCATCAGCGCATACTCGCGCCCAATGGGCTGGGATCACCGAAAGTATGTTCCCTCGTGCAGGTTTGAATGCAGCAGATCGTAAACTTGTTTTAGAATTTTTAGATAAACATGCCGCGAAAGCGTAATTAATTTAGATTAGATCTTGATTTTATGTGATTAAAATCCGAGCAACTCGTTAGAGTGTTCGGATTTTTTTTATTTAAAAGCCCCCGATTATGAGGCCAATACCACAAAATAAAACAACCGTTATTGTTAAGCACAATTATTAATAATAAATTTATTTGGCTACGAAAATCTTATGCCTCGTTAAGTTAATCCTGAACAATTAGCTTATGAGGCAGTCCTCTTCTTTAGTTATATTTCCTGCCTATCTACTCAAAATAACAATAATTATTAATGCCTATCTTGATGGCTATTTGTCATTTTTTTGCGTCAATTAAGACTCAAAGTATCAGGTATATCTTGTTGAATTGAATAATTTTAATCTGTGGTATTGTTAAAAATACTGCGACATTATGACATCTGTTTTTTAGCGTGAACGTTATAAAATATTTGCTGGTGGACGATATGATTTTCGCTCATATAGATAACCATATTTATATACGCTAGCTGTTGAATTTGAATTTTTGTGTTTTTAAGATCGTCTTGTTTTAGCCATTACTAACAATGGATGGTTATGTTTTCAAGGCATAAAAAGTGTAACAAAATTTGACAACTATAATTAAATGATTATTATTCTCATTCTCTTTTACCGAAAGGTAACATCAAATGATGGTTGATTGACTGAGGTGATTTTTGATTAATAAAAATAAACTTGCTCTGGGGTTGTTATATCTGGCAACAGCAAGTGGAACAGTAAATGCTGCAACTATTTATAAAACCGATGATTCAAAACTAAATATTGGCGGTCGAATCGAAGCGCGAGCTGAAAATGTTGATCATGATGTTAACGATTTAAGTCGAGTTAGAGTTAAGATTTCTGGTGAAACTAAATTGACAGATACCATTAGCGGTATTGGTGTTTTTGAACAGGAATTTAAAGAGGAATCACAAAAAACACGTCATCTATACGTCGGTATTAAAGCGGCTTTAGATAACGGTTATGCAACCCTTGTTTATGGTAAGACAGACGGTGCGATGAGCGTTGTTACTGATATTACCGATATTCAAGCGGTTTATGGTGCGGTTGCAGCTGACAAATTTAAAGTCGGTAAGCGTATCGCTAACAGTCTTGCCACTACTTATACCAACGACTTCGGAACCACTTTAAGCGCAAATTATGCCGGAGCAGAAGGTAAAGAAAAAGGCGATTTTGATGGCGGTTTTTCTGTCGCGGGCTCTCAAAAAATCGGCGATACGGGTTTTATTTCGGCCATTGGTTTCGCTAAACAAGCTAAGGTTCAGCAGCAATCAAAACAACAATTTGATATTGGTTTAGGTTACCAATTAAATAAACTATATCTTGGTACTTTGTATACCAAACAGAAAGTTAAGGGTAAAACGGGCAACGGCTATGATGTTGTTGCAGCGTATAAATTCAGTTCAATATATACCGCGACTATCGGATTTGGTGAATTGAATTTTGATAATGCGGATGACACTCGTGCTGCCAATGTTGATATTACCGCAAGGTGGAATAGCCAGTTTAGAACCTATGCTGCCATTAATGTCGACACCATAAAGAACGACGTGCAAGAAATGATCGGTATTCGTTACGATTTCTAATTCTCAAAAGGTTTTATTATGAAAACTCGCTTAAAGACGTTAACTCTTGCCCTTGGCGCTATTGTTTCTTGCTCTGCCTTTGCTGCTGATTATCCAATGACAGTGACCGATATTACAGGCCGTTCCATCACATTAGATCATCAACCCGAGTATATTGCATTAGGCACTGCCCGAAATTTTCCTTTATTAGAAATTGTTTACGGTAAAGATGCAGGTAAGCATTTAGTCGCGATGCGTGACGATATGAAAAATTCAGCCCCTAGCATGTATGATATTTATGTTAAACGTTATCCGTCGTTAGCGAAGGCACATAACATTGGTAAAATCAGTAAAGGACAGTTTGATGCTGAAGCCTTTATTAACATGAAACCTAAACCTGATGTGCTGATTATTGGTTTAGACAGTGCTAAAAAAGCCCAGTCAACGGGATTGATTAACAAGCTAGATGCAGCGGGTATTCAGGTGATCACTGCTGATTTTCGTGACAAAACCATTGCGAATACTTTAAATTCAGTTACCACTGTTGCGACGGCATTAGGTCAACAGCAACGGGGTCAAGCCTTCTCTGATTATTACCTTAAACATTTGAATCATATTAAGGCAGTGATTGCACAACATCCTGATATTAAATCAAAAAATGTTTTTCTTGAAACTGCTGCTGGTTATACCTTTGAATCTTGTTGTGATACCTATTCTGGTGGCAATATGAGTGATTTTATTACTCTGTTAAAAGCTGAAAATATTGCAACAAAGCCGCTAAAAGGGGCACATAAAGGGGTGATGTCTCCCGAAACGATCATTACTGCCAACACGGATGTTTATATCATGCAATCAGCAGGGTGGATCGATAAGAAAACGGGCAAAGCGACTCATGGGATCCCTTTGGGCTATGCAATGAATAACCAAGCAATCGCGGATCAAACTAAATTGTTGATGTCTCGTGATTGGTTAAAAGCAACCAAAGCATTCCAAACTAAGGATGTTTACGCTGTTTATAAACCGTTTTATAACTCGCCTTATAACCTTGTGGCACTTGAGTATTTCGCTAAATGGATCCACCCTGAATTATTTAACGATCTCAATCCTGAGCGTACCTTTGAGGAAATGAATAAGCAGCTTGGCGATCATGATGTGAAAGGCATTTTTGGTATCAGTAGTTTTGAAGTAATGGCTAAGTCGTCTTAATGTAGTTAAAGAAAAATATTTAGTTGTGATATTAGATCAAAAAAAGACCACTGATAATTAAATCTGTGGTCTTTTGTTTTTCAAAGCGCGTAATAATTATTTTTTACGTAATAGAGATAAGAATTTTTCTCTTGTTAGCTTCGATATATTGAGTGCTAACCGTCTTTGTATTAATTTAACGTTATTATTTATCAAGTTACATGCGAGCTTTGAAGATTTCAACAATTTCATCAAGACTTGCAGTACGAGGGTTAGTTAAAGAACATGCATCGTTTAGGGCATTTTGCGCCATAAATGCGAGCTTATCTTCAGTCACACCTAGGTCAGCTAAACGTTGCTTAGTGCCTACTTTTTCAGATAATGCATCCATCGCCTCAAGGGCTGCATCTACTGCTTGTTCTTGTGTCATTGCTGCAGTATCAATCCCCATTGCTTTGGCGATATCAACAAAACGTTCAGGTACTTGTTTGGCGTTAAAGCGAGATACTTCAGCTAACAAGATTGCGTTACACAAACCGTGTGACAGGTCATAAACACCACCTAGTTGGTGCGCCATTGAGTGCACGTAACCTAGAGAAGCATTTGAGAATGCCATACCAGCAAGGTACTCACCATACTGCATTGCATCACGAGCGGCACGATCTTGACCGTTGTTCACGACGGCTTCTAAGTTATTAACAATCAACTCAATGGCTTTGATTGCTGATGCATCCGTGATTGGTGTTGCAGCGGTTGAAACATAGGCTTCAACCGCGTGAGTTAATGCGTCCATACCTGTGGTTGCTGTTAGGAACTTAGGCATTGCGACCATTAGTTCTGAATCATTAACGGCAATAATAGGTGTGAAGTGCTTATCAACTACTGGGTATTTAGTTTGATCTTGTTGGTTAGTGATGATTGCAAATACCGTCATTTCTGATGCCGTACCCGCTGTTGTATTCACTGTTACCAATGGCAGTTGTGGTTTTTTCGATAAGTGAACACCTTTAGAGTAATCACGAATATGACCACCATTAGCCGCAACTAGCGCAATACCTTTTGCAGTATCGTGAGAAGAACCACCACCGAATGAAATCACGAAGTCTGCTTTGCTTTCAGCTAATAGGGCAAGACCATCTTCGATATTTTTCTCAGTGGGATTAGGCTGCACACCATCATAGATAACGTAATCAAGGTTATGTGCTGTTAGCTCATCTGTTAGCTTACTAACCAGACCCACTTCAATTAACACACCATCAGTAACGATAAGTGCTTTTTTCAATTCTTTTGACGCTAATTCAGCACCTAGAGATTGAATAGCATTAGGACCCATTAAGGTTACAGGTGGCATGTAAAATACATTGCTCATAGTAAAACTCCGATAATTATTGATTAATTTATAATGACTTACCGCGATAGCCATAAGTCTGAATCTGTTTGATGTTTTGTTATTAATTGGTGGTTATGTAATATGCCATATCGAACTTATTGATTGTTATTTGTGTCGATGCGGTCATTCTACACCCCGCTCATTCAGTAACAATAGATATAAAACTAAAACACTTTTACCTATATGTAATAATTAAATCGTGGGTAAACTGTTTGTTTTGTATATTGGTTAACGATTACTTATCAGCCGCTGACAATAATTTTTCTGAAAATGTCATGTGGGTGTTCTTAGTGGTTAACACTATTCCTGAATGAGATTTATCAGCAGTACTATTAATGATGTAATGGTTCGCTGAAACTGTATTATCCATATGATTATTAAAGCTAATGTTTCCAGTAAATGCACCATCACGTGCAGAGGCAGTGTAAGACGCTGCGATAATAGTGGTAGCGATAATTGCTTTAATAACTATTTTCATGAGTCGTATAACCTTATCTTTATAATTGTTTTTCAACGCTGTCTGCGTTTCGATGGGGTTATATTAACAATTACTAAAAACAATACAATACAATATAATTACAAAAGATTATTACCATATAGAGATAATGGCGATGAGGGTCGAGCTTTCTAGTGGCGAGGGATAAAAGCGGCTTTAACTATTGCGGATATATAAGTTATGAGTAATTTTCGTCGGTTGAGTGTAAATGGTCGTAGAAACAGTAATTGATGAATGTCGTAATATAGTTAACAAAATAACAATCTTGGTTTATGGCGATTATTGGCACTTAAAAGGATTCAAAACAGCACTTATGGGGTTGTTTTTTTATTAAAAGTGATCGCGTAGCGCGGGATAGATCCATTAAGTTAAATAGGGCTGTTTTTAGTGCAAAGTCATACTAGGTGTCGAGTAACAGGTATTTAAGCCTTTAGAATTGCTTCTAGGGGCTATTTAATGGGTATTTTGGTCATGTCAGACTGACAAGCGATTTATGGCGAGATGGATTGATGAAAACTGGCAGATTTAAATAAGATCGTTTATCTCATCTTTTGCCGTATCTACATAATATGTGTTTAATTTCGCATCATACAATAATTTGCTTCTGTATAATTGTTATCTCTTTAATGTTGAGAACTACAGATGCCAAACGTGAAATTAATCATTCTAGCTATGCTAACAACTATGTCGGTGGGATGCGCGACTAAAGTTACCCCTAAAGTTGGTTGGGTTTCATTAAGTTCTGTGGATGAATTTACAGATCAAAAAAGTTGTAGAGTGACGGTAGGATCAATTTATACTGCTAACTCAATTTATACTCAAGTTGGTAACTTTTATCCATTAATTGAGAAAGTAAATGGAGAGTTAAGAGTTGGATTACAAAGTGGAGGGAAGATTAAAATTCCCGTTGGTAATATTCAATTAAGAATTGATGGCAATAAGCATTGGGATATTACTACATCAGAAACACCTTTAGATCTGGCTCCAAAATCAACTGTTGATATGAGTATTTATACTCATAATTTACCAGATGAACTGTTGTGGCTTAATGAACTTGTACACCTAAATAGGATAAAATACTCTTAATATCAAAATGGTGTACATAATGAAAAAAGCTCGAACAACTTATTCAGTCGCATTCAAACACGATGCTGCTAATTTAG
>NZ_NPIB01000034.1 GCF_002849605.1 Photobacterium carnosum | reverse complement strand
ATAATCTAGCCTAAATGGTGGGGCAGTCATGCCTCACCATTTCAGGTCTTGTTTGGTTACATTGCCAATGAGCACCCAATCCTCATACTTTCAAATTAGTCTCATTTAACATCACAAATTTTATGCGCACTAATAAAAATATACTGCCTTCCATGTGAAATTTAATTAACTTATACATGTTCTCAGTCTAAATTTAGAAAATGTATTGTTCTCATTAAGTATTTCATCTAATAATTTTTGAGTCATCTTTAGATTAACCGGATACGAATTACCGTTAAGCATAAAAGTAATCTTAACGTTTTTTCCTATTATTAATGAGTTAAGATCTAAACCAATAAAATTCTTTTGTAAGATGCTTTTATTGGTTGCTAATTTAAATAACTCTGTAATCGGAAATTCATAAGATTCTCCTGCAATTAACCCTCTTTCAAATAGTGTTGAAAAAATATCATTATAACCATACCCTTTATGCAACTGACTGTTTAAATTATATAATTTTGTTAAAGAGTGAGTTTTCCTCTGGAAAAAATTTTTTCGTACAGTAATCAAAATCTCATGGGCAATTAATCGCTCTGTGGTGGAAGTTGCCGTAATAATCAAGTTATTCGGATGTACACTAAAAAATAAATTACATCTTTTCGCTAAGTTTTTAGCTAACTCATAAGTTTTTCTGGCGTGATATGCGCTTATTACAGCTACAAATACACTAACAACATTAATCGCATCAAATATTTCTTTATATGACACTTCAACTTCCTTTTTCTTAATTTGTCTATTAATCCTTGTATACGTCAACTGCATTTATACAATTAGACATATTTATTGCAGCACCCATCAAATTATAATTATTAGAGTTATTACAGTAAGGACATGAAGCTCTATATCTAACACCAACCTGACAGATCTCATTTATCATTCCAGTGTATTTTTCCTTACAACTTTCACAATAAAACTCTAAAACTGAACGTTCCATACTAAACACCTTAAATTATTTCGATATAATTAGTATATCTCTGAGCTATTTATTATCAAGAGATAATTTCATTAAGTGTATGATATATAATGGTTTATACTGAAAAAATCGCACCATAATACAATGCAAAATATCACTTATAAAGTTGAAATTATTAAAAAATAGCCTGAATAACAATATCGTTAATTTAGTGCTATTTTTGATTAAATTTTTTTCAAAAAAAACGTCCAGAGACAACAAAGGTCGCCATTAGCGACCTTATGCCTTAGATTTAAAATAAATCTAAATTTAGGCAAAACCCCTCGAAATAGATTTATTTTAAATCTGCCATTTTTCATCAATCCATCTCGCCATAAATCGCTTATCAGTCTGACATGACCCAAATACCCGTCAAATCACCCCTAGAAACGATTTTAAGACCATAAATACCGATCATTCAGCTCGTAGTATGACTTTGCGCTAAAAACGGCTGTATTTAACATATGGCATCTATCGCGCACTACGAGATCCGAGTTCACCTCAAACATTACATAAACCGCTTATTTTTCGACTTGTTGTCATTAACATACGATAAAAAAGTGACGTTGTTATTTTGTTAAACATGTTGCCTTATTCACAAACCATTACTTCAAGACAATAAACGTCCCAATAGGTATTCCCTTAAAAATACGTATGCTTTTAATCGTAATCCTTCAACAGTTCAACGGGCTAAAAAGATAGGTTTATTTTATGTACATATAAAATGAACTGTTTGAATGAATCATTTCACCCCTGAAACGATTCAAGATTGAGTAACCCAATATCGACCCCTTGATACGATTTGAGAATGAACTTGATTAGCAATCATTGGATGGCGGCAGTTAGCTTGATAATGACGTACACAAAAAAATGTGCCTTTTGGTACGAATTGGTAAATGATTTACCAATTCGTACCAAAACAAATAACCATTACCTAAAATACATATAAAAACGCCTGGTACTTATTGCTTGAATCCAGTTTTACGAGGCATTTTTATTATTAGTTGTGGTGATTAAGGCGCTTTACCTTGGTGGCTACAATAGAAGTAGATATAACAGATGTTATGTAAAATTGGTGGCTAAATTCATTGAAATCGCATGAAACTGACGAGGTTGGAGTGAGGTAACGTATTGTAATTGCACATTTGGATATTCAACCACAACACGTTAATTCCAGCTTAATCGAAATGTTAATTAAAACCAACTACCAGTGCATTATCATTAACGGTATCAATTAATCTAATTACATTCGTTACTTGAGAATCATCAAATATACCAAATAAGCCTTGATCATGAATATTGGTAAAGGGTGGTTCAAACAGCATTTTCTTTTCTATCATCCCATTCTTTGTGAGATAACGAATAATAGTATCAATGAAGGTCATTTGGTCAGCACGAAGGGTTCCCGATTGAATGAATTGAGCAAACACATCTTGTGCAGCACCCAAATCTAAACCAACAATACTACGTATAAACTCACCTAATGGCTTTTCTCCATAAGTATCAATGTAGTTCTGTTTAGTACCTATCGTCTTACCATCAAACAATATCTGCTCTAATTCATTAATTTCAGTTTCAGTAATCGGTCTATTTGTTTTTAGCTTTCTAATAACTAGATGATCATTATTTTTACGTACATAAGACTCAACTCGGTCTTTATAGCTTTGTAATGCAGTATAAGCTGGTATTAAGTCATGCTCGGTTATTGCACCGTGATCTAAAGTATCTTTAAAGGTGGTCACAACTTGTACCTGACTTTCTTTGTCTAAATATTTCAATAAATCACGCAATGATATTCTGACGTTATCTAAGTGGTTTACATTAATCACTTTCCAAAAATCAATCGTTTGAATTTTATTCAGCAGATCAACTTGCAACCCAATGGCTGGGATATGTTGTTTCTTCAATAAGTCGCGAGAAATCCCACTGATTTTATTCACATAACGATCTGTACTATGGGCGGCTGTTAATAACGCTAATTGGAAATTCAGAATTAAAATATCAAAACGTTTTGCAAACTCATCATCCTTTTTCTGCGGTAAAATCAGCTCAGAAATAGTCGTATTAATGCTTAACATGTCATTCTTACTAAGAGTTTCCCATCGCTTCTTATTACTAAACTCAGTCACCGAACATAATTGTGCTTTAACCACAAATCGGTCTGTATCTAATGAGGCAATAGCAACATTTAACTCGTCAATATAAGACTCTGCTAACACTCTTTCTTTATGATTACTGGTCGCTTCTTCCCTTATAATCAACGCTATTTCTAACTTAGCCTCAAATATCTGTTGGGTAAGACCTCTGACTATATTACCTGTTGTACCATTTGGATTAACATCAAAAAATTCAAAGTTTTGACAATAGTCGAATATAAAAAATTCCGTCTTATCCTTCGTTGAACCATCTTCATTTAAACCGAACAACCCTTCACATAAACGGGTGCCGCGGCCAATCATCTGCCAGAACTTCGTTGCAGACTTCACTTGTTTAAAGAAAACTAAATTAACGACTCTAGGCGCATCAACACCAGTGTCCATCATATCGACTGATACCGCTATTTGAGGATCGTTCTCTGCATATTCATCGACAAACACATCAAGTAAATCCTGGGCTTTAGTTTCGTAATTGTCGATAACACGCAAGAACTTACCTGCATATTCAGGGTAATTCTTGTTAAAACGCTCTTCTATAAAAATGGCATGAGCATGGTTTTTGGCAAAGATAATGGTTTTACCTAATTTATCACCACCTTCTACTTTTATGCCATTTGTCATCAAATGATGAAGCACTTGATCCACCGTATGCGTATTGAATAACCAACTATTAATGGCAGCACTGGATATTTCATCAGGAACTTCATTTTCAGTAGGATCACCAAACTTTTCTTCATATTGCTCTTGTTCTTCTTTGCTAAGATCTTTGTATTTAATCCCTTCTCGAACAAACTTAAGCGGTACAGACATCGCTCTAGGTGGCACAAGAAAACCTTGAGCTACTGCTTTGTCGAGCTCATAAGCAAAAGTGGGGTTGTTATCTTCAATGCCGAATAAACCATACGTATCATGGCCTACTTCATTTTTAGGCGTAGCTGTTAAACCAAGAAGCATTGCATCAAAATAACTAAAAATAGCTTTATATTTCTGGTAAACACTACGATGAGCTTCATCAATAATAATAAGATCAAAGTGACCTACACCATAAAAACGTTCTTCTACTTCGCGTCGTCCATCAATACGATTCATGATGGTTGGATAAGTAGAAAATACCAATCGAGTATCGTTATCTTCTTTTTCTTTTGTTAAATCAATAGCTGATAAATGTGGAAGATATTCATTAAATTTATTCTTAGCTTGAGTAACTAAAGCGTTACGATCAGCTAGAAACAAAATGCGTTTAGCCCAATTACACTTAGTCATCATATCCGTAATGGCAGCAGATACCCTTGTTTTACCACTCCCCGTTGCCATCACCAATAAACTTTGTCTTGAACCACTACGTAATGTTTCTACCACATTACCATTTACATCTGTTTTCCTTACTGCTTTAACACTATTTTCAGCCACACGAGCAATGGCCTCTAACTGATAGGGACGACCTGCAATCTCTTGATTTACTTTAAATTTACATAAATCTTGTCGCCCACTCAAAGGATCTCTACGCTCTATCATCAACGCTAATTCATTTTTGGTGAAAAAGCCTTGTACTTCTCGCTCGGGGCTAAACTGATCGTCCCATAGGTAGGTTTCAAAGCCATTACTATAAAATATAATAGGTCGCTGACCTTTCATTGCTTCTAAACAATCAGCGTATAACTCAGCTTGATGCTTGCCTTTCTTTGGACTAGACATGGTACGTTTTGCTTCAACAACCGCTAACGGTAATCCATTATCACCCCATAGCACGTAATCAATGTTACCTAAGCCACTTGGATTAGTATTTTTAGGCATACCTTTCACTTCAAACTCTAAATCATAGCCATCTTGAAGATTAGTCCAACCAGCTTCTTTCAATGACACGTCGATATACCGCAATCGAGTTTCAGCTTCACTGATCTCTAGTGGTATCGCTGTATCAATGTTAACGGTTTTTTCTCGTTCAACTTTACGACTAGACAGTTCAGCTTGTTGTTGCTCAAGTTGCCGCTTTAATAACGTATTTTCTTGAGCTTGATCCTGAATTTTCTTTTCGGCTTTACGATTTGCTTCGTTCTTAACATCAATGTCGTTTAATAATTGAGTTAACTGAGCTTGCTCTTGATCTTTAGTAAACTTTTGCGCTGTGTCAGGGTGAGGAATTAATGTTTCATCAAATACTTGAGTTTTAGGTATTGTTTTACCGTAATAGATAGCAAGAAAACGTAAAAAACGAAATAGATACTTGAGTGAAGCAAGTGCATCTTTTGCACTTACTTTCTGACCATTTTTGTTTGCGTGTGCCGCCAAATTACCTATTTTACGAATTAAATTTAACTCACCAAACATCTTGTCATTAAACAGGGCTTTAAACTCATCATCGTGCATTAATGTACTTAAATCAGTACGCCAAGGACGATCTAATTTTCGTTCATGTTCATACAACCAGTTGACGGCATTTTCTAAGACGCTTCGAGACAATACGGCAGAAGCTTTTGACGAGATAAAAACCAATTGCTCTGCTTCAATCACATCGGTATACAGCTCAGGGAAATCAGCGTTTATAAACGTAAAATTACTCATGTGTTGGAGCTTCCTTCGTATTGTTCGTCATATTAACGGTTCGTCAACTCGCCTTTGAATGCTTTTTGTAAAAGACTATTAAATAAATCTTCTGATTTTAGCAGTGCTTGCTGGGCTAAAGTTTTTTGGTTTTCAATTTCTTTAATTGTTTTCTCAAATTGGTTTTGAAGCTCTATCGGCGGTATTAGCACCTTAATATTTTGTAATTCTTGAGCATTAATATTTGCCATTCCAACAATACTTTTGCACATATGAGCCAATACTTTTTTACAATAATTAGAATTCATAAACCGCCATAAATAATATGGATTCGCTTTTTCATTTGCTCTAACTCGTATTAAATAACCAGCAATTGCCATACTTATATCTTTATCAAATAATCCCGTTTTACCTACTAACTCTTTGCTATTTGTTCGATTAAATAGTATGTCGCCTTTTTTGACTAAATACTTATCTTGATCCTTTTCTGACAAATCTATGAATTTTAATGATTCAAAGTTCATATAGCCTTGGTAAGTAATATTATTCATACGCAAATAAGTATACTCACCTTCCATTTGAGCTTTTGCGCTAGTACCATAATTAACGGTATTAACTAGATCTCTAATTGTCCCTATTTCAAAATCATAAATATTATTATTAGGCACACCGAACATATCCAAAAACAATGACTGACTGAGTCGGTCGTAATGTTCTACAAGTTGCTTGTCTTTTTGTCTTAAGCTATCTGCCGCATCTAAAATCTCAGCTATCTTTTTTTGCTCTTCTAATACTAAATTGGGGATTTTTAACTTTTTAATTAAGCCAGCAGATATATTAGGCTGCGCACCACCTACTCCTAGTCTTACTAAAGAAGGTTTTATATAACAAAAATAATAATATAAATATTTTTCATTATAATTTTCATTCGGAAGAATTGCAGCACAAGCTTGGTTTGTTGCAGCTTCAAAAGATAATATGGAACAAGCACCAATAGTCGCCCCGTACATTGCTAACAAGACCGTTGAAGGTGGGAATAATTTAGCCGATGAATTATCCAACCCTAATTGGGTGATAAATTCTGTTGGTTGATTTGCATATACACCTTTCAAATCACCTGTTTTAACCCAAGGAATATCACCATTAAAATATTCGCTTTTTTTTCTACTTGGTGTTCCCCCCGAAGATACTTTAAAAATATCACCTAAAGAAATAGACTTATGGCAACTTTCGTTCATCGAATTCAACTTAATAACTCCTTTAAAAGAGCTAATGCTTTATTTCTTTCTACATCTAACGTCTCAATATCTGCAATAATCTGGCTAGGAGCATCATATTTAACTTCTTCGTACACAATCTCTTTGTAACTGTTAATGCTCAAATCCCAATCATTATTTTTGATGTCATCAAATGGCACTAAGAAACTCTTATCTGTACGGGTTCTATCCGTTTCAGCATCTAGTGATTGGTAGCGAGAAATAATATCTTGAATATCACTGTCTTTAATTTCACTGCGCTTATCATCCAAACTATAGCCATCAGCTTGCATGTCATAAAACCATACATTATCAGTACCGCCACTGTTCGTTTTAGTAAAAATAAGGATGGCAGTACTTACTCCAGCATAAGGCTTAAATACACCACTTGGCATAGAGATAACGGCATCAAGTTTATGTCCTTCAACAATTGTTTGTCTTAGTTGCTTGTGCGCATTCGATGAGCCAAATAACACACCATCAGGAACAATCACAGCACAACGACCACCGATCTTCATCATACGAAGCATTAGTGATAAAAAGAGTAATTCTGTTTTTTTAGTCTTAACCGTTTTAAGTAATGAGCTTTCAACACCATCGTAATCTAATGAGCCTTTAAATGGCGGATTAGCAAGGATAAGATCAAACTGGTCACGTATTTCTTTATTTGACTCACTCAGCGCATCACGACCAATAAGTTGAGGATTATCGATACCATGCAATTGTAAGTTCATTGCACCAATACGTAACATGGTGCTGTCAAACTCGATACCAGTAAACATAGTGCTATTGTAGTGTTCACGAAACGCTTGCTCATGAAACCAATCTTCATGATTTTCATGTACATATTCACCAGCCGCAACTAAGAAACCCGCAGTACCACAAGATGGGTCACAAATGGTATCGCCCTTTTTAGGCTGCATAATGTCAACCATCATTTTAATGATATGGCGAGGCGTTCTAAATTGACCGTTAGTACCTGCTGTCGCTATTTTCGATAATAGGTATTCGTATAAATCACCTTTGGTATCTCGGTCATCCATTTTAATTTTATCTATCATTTGGATAACTTGGTCGAGTAACTTTGGTGTTTGGATCATGAAAGTTGCACCTTTCATGTATTGTGAAAATACACCCGCAGAATTACCTAACTGTTTCATGTGTTCAAATACAGTTAAATTGTCACTATCAGCTTGTGGCATGGTGAATAGGTTATAAATAACTTCTGGATCTTTATCTTTAAAATTGTTCCAACGAAACTTTTTATGCTCTTCTTTATATAATGGGTTAGCCACTGAGGTTCCCATCATATTGGCTTTCTTTTCTTCTAATAATTGGCTTTCATCGATACGACGTAAGAAAAGTAAAAAGGTAAATTGCTCAATAACCGTAAGAGGATTACTGATACCACCCGTCCAAAACGAGTTCCATATTTTATCAACTTGACTCTTAAGTTCGCCTGTCATCATAATTTTTCTAATTTATACCGTTGGATGCTTCAAATATTTTAAAATAGAGCTAATCACGTTAACCCTGCATTAAGGGGATTATCGCATATTTGAATCTTTTTCCATTAAATTAAAAGATTAAACAATGACGAATTTAGGGTATACCCCAACGAAACCAGTTCACTAGACCTCTCAACCCGCATTACCGCCTTTAAGAAACTACCTATAACAAACCATTCAAAGAAACCAACTCATACGAAACCACTTTGATAAACAATCCTCTAACGATCGATAAAATCAAAATGGTATAATATGCGCTCTATTAATTTTGGTTAAGAAGGCTATCTCTTTGTCTAAAACTCAATACTATCAACAACTATCATCAGTCATAGATAATGCACTGCTTCATTTATATTGCCAGATAGCAATCACAGAACGATTTGTACCTATCGCACAACGGAACACGATCCTCAGTCACTTTTTAAAACCTAAGATTAAAAATACACACTATAAAATAATCAAAGGTGATATAAAAAGAATGGTCTTGATTGGTCAACGACCAGGAGGCAATATTGAGGCTAAATTAAATGAACTTAGAAAAATGGCAATGGAGTCCAAAGATAAAATGAATGGAGCACAACACCTTTATGATTTATTAAGTCATTTATTTAATGATCATGGCTTTGATTCACGATTATTTGATAATGGTGAAATAACCGAAAAAGAAGTCATCTATATCATCAAAGATCATATAGAGAATTGTTTTGAACTTGACGGCCAACAAATTGCTCCTATCTCGCTGTGTATTCAATTTGAAAAAAACACGCCTGACATGTTATTAGCGTTGATTAATCACACGTCGTTATTCATTGCAGAAGTAAAAGAATACAACGCTGATAATCAACAAACACACATTTTATTACATCCAACAGACAAAAATAACACGCATAGGCTGTAACCGTGCATTACAGCCTTGAAATGAGGTTACTCATGACATTTAGTGTTTTTTAGACAGCAAGAACAGCAACCTGCGGTTGCGACTAACTCGCTGTAAGCCTTCATGTTTAATAACCTCACTTTAGTCACGTTAATTCCTTGTTTATCTTAT
Source organism: Photobacterium carnosum (assembly GCF_002849605.1). GTDB lineage: Bacteria > Pseudomonadota > Gammaproteobacteria > Enterobacterales > Vibrionaceae > Photobacterium > Photobacterium carnosum. The sequence goes on along the minus strand of NZ_NPIB01000034.1, from coordinate 31,873 downwards.
TCATAAAATACGGTATTTTTTATACTTATTTCCTTCTAAAAAGTCATATTGAAATGAGTAATAAACCTCGAAAAAAGAAAAAAACCACCATCCCGCATTCTGGTCCTACTGACTACTTTCCCTTTGATAACTATAAGCAATTCGAAAAATCGATGGATGACATCATTCTTTTGCTCAATACACTTCCCGTTAATCGTATTCATGATGACGAGTTAGATATTATAGAGAATTATGTTATTCAGCATTTTGGTATGACAAAATATACAGAAGGAAAAATAAGAGAAATTCTTGTTACGTTAGAAGCAGTTGCTATAGCGGAATTAGATAATAATAAATAACTTTAATCATGTATAACCCTAATAGTATCAATACCTTATTTACATTAGATAAATGCTTTCATCGAGCATTAAAAAATGGTCATGTTTTCCGCTATGCTGAAATTGAAGCGGTAACAAAAGTTTTATCATGTAAAACGCATAAATTAGGAGCTAGAAAATATTCATGCTCAAACAAAAATTGCTCTCATAAAAAGCACGTCTTTAATACCTGCAAAAGCAAACTATGCACATCGTGCGGGCAGAAAGCCACTGAGCGGTGGATTGCCACTCAAAATGAGATATTACCTGATTGTAAATATCGTCATATTACTTTCACGATGCCAGAGCAGTTTTGGGATATCTTCAAATATAACAGAGCGTTATTAAATCATCTGTTTTCACTTGCTGCTGGTACGCTACTTAATATTGCAACAAAAAAGTCTTTAATTATTGGTATTTTTGCCGCCTTGCACACCTATGGTCGCCAATTAAATTTCAATTGTCATATCCATTTATCCTTGGCTGAATACGCGCTTAATAAGCAGGGAGACTTAAAGATATTTTCATTTAAATTCAGTGGATTAATGAAACAATGGCGATATAGTGTTATTCATTTATTAAGAACATTTTATCCCGTTATTATCTTACCGCCAGAACTCGCCAAAGAAGGCTATAGTCCTCAATCATGGAATAGTTTTCTTAATAAACACTACAATACCCATTGGAATGTTGATATAGCGAAAACGACAAACCATATTATCTCGACCATAACAGTAAAAAGTATAAAGATTTAACGTTAGATCAAACAGAGATGATGTTGAGAGTACTGAGTCATGTGCCAGAAAAGCACTTTAAAATGATCCGTTATTTTGGTTTTTTATCGAATCGTTTACGAGGAAGTTTACTACCATTAATCTATGAAAAATTAGAACAAAACATTAGTCCAATCAAAACCTTTGGTTTTGCTACAATGATGAAAGCGTTCTTAAAAGTAGATCCCTTTAAGTGTATTTTGTGTGGTGCTCGAATGGTCTATACCGGCTTTATAGTTGGATTGAAGATAGGTCAGCTTGTTTCTGCTATAGAAAATATCGTGCTACAAAGGCCGATTTAAACCTATCGCAGGATAGATCTATTTAAAATCGATACTTATGGTCAAAACACCCCTAATTACCTCCGTATTTTCCCATTTGTAGAATCATTCATAATAAAAAAGGTAAGAATGACATTTTACATTGACTTAATCTTGATGGATAGAAATCTTTCAGATTCCTATCCATTGAAATCAATTTTAAGCTGTCAAAATCGACCGCTGAGAGCTTTATCACTAAAAAGCCATACAACGGCAAGCCTTGACTCGTCTTGAGTGTATAGAGAGCAGTACAGTAAAGAAAAAGAAAAATTAAAAAAATCATTGTTGATCGCGGAGCGAAAACTTAACGCGTCAACTATTCGTAACTGTCGATTGTGGTCAATGTGTTGATAACGCGCTCTATCGTTATCAAAACTTGTCCACATGAGACTGATCGAAAACTTATCCACAACACGAGCTGAATAAAGAAATAATAATAAAGATATAAGAATATAATAAAAGAACAATAAAAGATCTATAAAGGGGTGCTTTAATTTATTGATAAACAATGTTTTTTAGAAATGTATGTACACTCATCGTCACCTTTCTGTACACTCATCGTCACCTACATGTACACTCATCGTCACCTACATGTACACTCATCGTCACCTACATGTACACTCATCGTCACCTACATGTACACTCATCGTCACTTTTTCAGTAAGTTATCCTCATTGAATTTTTTAAATTGTTTACAATGTTTAGATTCTGGACATTGTTATTTGTTTTGATTAATTAAGCACTAAATCTATCATGTTTTGATGTACACTTTTGTTTATGAAAATGTTTACATGTGATGATGATAAGTGTACACTTAAATTAGAATAAATAAGGAGATCTATTTTAGTGAAAAAAGGTAATGTAGTTAAACCGCATGTGGTTATAACGGCTCGTATGGATCTATCAGCGAGGGAGCAAGATTTATTAACATTGTTGATGTTATCAATTAAAAAAAAATATGATGAATTAGTTTTTAACACTAAGGATGGAGATTATGACCTTACAAAAATACCTCAAAAATACACATATACTAAATCTGAATTAGCTGAAATATTTGATGTTACACCGAACTCATTAGCAAAAAAAGAAAAAGACCAAGATGGTCAAAGTAATTATTTGTTTGAGAATGCATGTAAAGCTCTATGGAATAAAGGAATTGAGATAAAAGGAAAGAATGGGAGTTTTATGCTGATTCGTTTATTGTCTTACGCAGAATACGACGGTCGAACATTAACATTAGAAACACCATCAATTATTGTGTCAGAAATGCTAGATTATAGTCGGCATGGTATGGGTATTATAGATTATAAATTATTATTTAAACTCAAAGGACAATATGAGAAAAGAATTTTAGAGTTAATCAGTAGGTTTAAAAACAAAAGAGATTTTGAGTGTACGATCGGTGAGTTTTGCTTAATGGTAGGTACGAATCTTGAAAATTATGTATCGTGGAGAGCGTTTTCTAATACAGTTTTAATAAAATCTTTATCTAATATTGAAAAATCATCTGGCGGAATGTGGAAGATAAAATCTGGAAAAGGTTTTGAAATAAAAAAAACATCAAATAAAAAGAGTTATGGCGCTAATGATATTATCATTTTGAAGATGAAATATAATGATTTAGGGAATAAAGCTGATGAATTTAAAAAAGAATATCAATCAGTTTTAAAGGGAAAAATGGATTCTTCTCATAAGTTAAATAATATTTTATCGGACATAGATAAATATAATTTAGATGGATACAAAGCAACGTCAGAATTTATAAAAATGTGGGCTGCTTGTATGGCCGCTGTAAATAATAGTAATTAATTATTAGCGAGAGAGATTATTGTTTGCAGCAAAAATCTCTCTCTAAACATCTAAAAAACATAGGAGTGCATTAAATGTCTACTACAGAGCCTAACAATATTTTTAATCTAAGTCTAATTAACTATAAAACGCTGTTCCCAGAACTAACGACTAAGCAGTATAGAGTCGTGATGGCTCATTCTTTAGGTATATCTATGAAAGTGTTATGTATTCATGATGAATCATCATTAGCTTCATGTAATAACCTTCTAAACAGAGCATGCCATAAATTAAGTGTATCTTTAGTAGAGTTAAGAGGCTTAGTTATGCTACGGCTTTTTGTGCATGTTAACTTCCTGTAATAGTTTTAATAAGCATTACAAAGTGACTTGAAACAAAGAAGGCTGCTTTTAAATGTACGGTATCCGCATGGATGCCGTTTTTTTTTGTCTTTTTTGTGCAAAAAATAACCTGTTTGTATTGTTTTTCTATTGTATGTGTCTGAATTTCTTTTAAGGTACTGTTTTTAAAAAGTTATTTTTGCTTATTTTGTGTGCTAGGTGGTAAATGAAAAGATATGTATTATTCTCAATAAAGAATAATTAGGTAACTATTTTGAAAAAGAAAAAATTATTTAACCTATCTTCTCATGGAGAAAATAAGCTGAAAAAGGCTGCTTTTGATATGGGATATTTAGAATATGGAAACGGAGGTCTGACACGGTTTGTTGATGACTTTATGAATTATTGTGTTGAAGTTGATCTTGAAGTTTTAAGTAAATTTAAATCACAAAGATAATTAAATTTTTAAAGATCATTTATTGGTCTCGCTCTTTAACAATCTATGCCATAAATGGTTATCTCGACTATTCGTAACCCTTTTAAATTACTCTTGTGATAAGACCAGTTTAAAAGCAACACGATACTACGCCTTGTGATAAGGCCGATTCATTAGTCATACGAGATCAGCAATGAAGCCAACTGTCGCATGACAAAAAAGTTCATTAATCATATCTAGGGATAAAGATCGTAGGTTCTAATATCGTAGGTCGCATCTTGGCAGATTTAATTTGTTAACTGAGCAAATTATTAATATGTGTATTCAGTTAATTCTTTTAGACAGGTAATTTTATGAATAACTTTCAACAAAAACGCATTAATAGTGCAGTACGTAGTGCTGAGAACAAGCAACACGCTGTGTGTAATTTAATTAGTAATATTTTAACCAATACTTTTTTACAAACTGAATCAATAACAACGCTACAAACAAATATTAAATACTCCTGTAAAGACGGTGTTTTTACAAAAGTAAGAGTAAATAGACGTAATCACCTATATTTCGGTTATGACCGTTAATGATTATACCTATCGCTATTAAATAATAATGCCGATAAATATGATTATTATCGAATTCACACTAGCTTGCTAAATAGCATCATTTGATGCCGCACGTATTACACATCTTTATTCGTGCGTTTTTTATTTCGTTTTTTTATGCCTGAAATAAGGTCAACTTCACAATTTAAGAGATAACAAGATGAATTTTCGCAATAATATGAAAGAAACACTACAGAAAAACATATCTATTAAGGCTTCACTGTTAGCTTTAATGTTAGGGTCAAAATCCGCAATGGCAGGCGGTCTTCAAACGGTACAATCAAATATACAAACAGTTACTGATGCTTTTGTTGCTGCTGCTCCTGTCACGATCACGCTCGCGATCATATTAGTTGGCTACCTTATTTTATTTACTGAAGTACAGCCTAAATATATTTTAAGGGTTGCCGTTGGCGGATTCCTAATCGGTGGTGCACCATTGATTGCTGAAATGTTCCGCTAATGGATGTGGTATATAAAGCATTAACACGTCCAGCGATGTTTCTGGGCGTTCCTCTTATTCCATTACTCTTAGTTTCAGCCCCTATTGTTATTATTAGTTTTTGGTTTAATCGCTTTGGATTGGGTTTATGGGCGTTATTGGCCTTATTTCCAGCTTATATTGTCATGGCGATGATCTCTCATAATGATGATCACTATTTAAGTTTATATATCTTACGGCTTAAATACCGTCCTAAAAATAACGTTAATGGGGTCGTTGTTTATTATCCTCATTCTTTTTCTGTGAAATCATAGGAGTTTATTGTGGCGCAAACTAAGCATGTAGAAGCAATGAAAAAAGCAAATACGTCTGCGCCATTTATTCCCTTCTCGACACATATCAGTGATGAATTACTCATGAGTCGAGACGGGCATTATTTGGCCGTATTTGAATTACAAGGATCAGCCTTTGAAACAAAAGGCATTGATGATTTACAACAAGAACAGCAATCATTAAATACGTTATTAAAAGGATTTTCAGAGCAAGGATTATCGTTTTGGATACATTTAGTCCGTAAAAAAGAATCGATGATAATGGATCACAATTATTCTCAATCTATCTGCCAACAGATAGATAGAGATTACACAACATTATTTGATTCTGATGTACTGATTAATAAGTATTACTTAACTGTGGTGTGGAAACCGCCGATTGGCAATCTTGGACAAACAGGGATAGCAAAGTGGTTAGGGCTTGGCTCTGTGATGAATAAAGCTGAGATAGAACAAGCTAAAACACGCGTGATTAAAAACATTGAGGTAATGACGACATTCATGACGCAATTGCAACACCGCTTATCCCTTTATTCACCACGATTATTACGCTGTTATCCATCATCACACAGTACACATCGATTATCTGAGCCATTGCAGCTTTATCATTATTTAATGACAGGGGTGTGGAAAACGATCCCTGTTTTTAATGATGTGATTAGCAATGGTCTTTCCGCTAGTTTGATTGATATTGAAATAGCAATTGGACGAGAAACTATTGAATTACGGGGCCATGAAAAATCACGATATTTACAGGGGATAGAAATTAATGATTACCCTAATTTTAGCAATGCAGGCATGTTTAATGGCTTATTGTATGCGCCTTATGAATTGATTGTGACGCAATCACTGCGTTTAATGCCTAAAAAATTAGGGATTGGATTATTAAAAAAACATAGACGCCATTTAAGCAATGTTAAAGATGACGGTGCAACACAGGTTGCAGGTATCTTTAATGCGATTGAAGAAGTGGTGAATGGTGATTATGCCGTTGCTGAGTACCATTTTAGTTGTTTTGTTTTTGGGGACTCGATGGTTGAGGCTAAACAACATCGAATACACGCTCAAGGGGTTCTTGAAGAACAAGATCTTACAGTAACAACTATTTCTATTGCGCTTGATGCTGCATTTTATGCACAACTCCCGTCTAATTTTGTTTATCGTCCTCGTGTTGTTGTTATTACTACTCGTAACTTTTCAGCATTTTGTTCTATGAATAATTTTGTTATTGGAAAAGCAAAGAATAATGATTGGGGATCGGCTGTTATTCCTTTTACTACATTAGGGGGCTGTCCTTTTTATTTTAGTTTTCATGCGTCTAGATTACAGGATGATGCACGAGATAAACGGAATTTAGGCAATACAACCATCATCGGTAAATCAGGAACAGGTAAATCGGTTTTAATGTCATTATTAATGGCACAAGCTCAAAAATTTGGCGCGAATGAGCCGTTGAACATGGTTGTGTTTGATAAAGATCGCGGACTTGAAGCGATGGTTCGCGCTTTAGGGGGCAGTTATTCTCAAGTCAAAAATGGGGTATCTACAGGGTTTAATCCATTTGCAATGGAGCCGACACCAAGCAATCTTGTTTTTTTAAAATCGTTATCTCGTTTTATATTGCGCCCAAAAACAGATCTCGATATAGAAAAAATAGATAAAGCGGTTGAGGACGTCATGGCAATGCCTGTTTCTATTCGACGTATTTCAAAATTGAACGATTTCTTAACGGCTGGACATAGCCAAGAGGAAAAAACAGACTCATTGCGTCGTCGTTTAGCGCGATGGTGTCAAGGGGGCGAGTTTGGTTGGGTCTTTGATAACCATAATGATATTGTGAACTTTGGTGAACGTTGGATTGTTGGGATTGATGGTACTGAATTGCTAGAAATGGACGATGACATTAAAACACCCATTAGTTTGTATTTATTGCATCGGATGGATGACATTATTGATGGCCGTCGATTCATTTACTGGATGGACGAGGCATGGAAATGGGTTAATGATGCGGCCTTTAGTGAATTTGTCGGTAATAAACAAGTCACTATCCGTAAACAAAATGGCTTAGGGGTGTTTTCTACCCAAATGCCTGAGCAATTAATCCGATCTAAAGTCGGCATGGAATTAACGCATTCTTGTGCAACTGAAGTGTATTTACCTAATAAGAAAGGTACACGAAAAGAATATATTGATCATTTTAAACTCACTGAGAAAGAGTTTTCACTGCTGAAAGATATGGATGAAAAATCTCGCCTCTGCTTGATTAAACAAGGTGAAACCTCGGTGATTTGTCAGTTGAACTTACCGCCAGCAATGGCGAAATGGTTTCCTATTCTGTCTATCTCTACTGATCAATTACCGTTACTGGATAAGGCACTTGAACTTCATGGGGATCATCCCGAGGTGTGGATACCTGCTTATTTAGCATTAATTAATGAAGGTCATCATTATGAATAAACTCTTTTTTTTACTGTTGGCATTCAGCCTTGTGGGATGTTCGTCAGCCCCCACGTTACCAAGCTATCATCATGCATCTATTGAGGCAGTCAATCATGGTCAAATCAACCCGCAATAAAGAGGCTGAACAAGCCATTGAATTTGAAGTCATTAAAGAGGTTATGTATGTTAAATCTGAGCGTAAAGCATGGCGTATTACCGCAGGATTGTTTGTTTTACTCTTATTATCTATTTTAGCGAATGTCTTCCTTATTCCGTTAAAATCTGTTCAACCCTATGTGGTGCAAGTAGATAAGCAAACAGGATATTCACAATTATTAACGGTCTTAAAATCAAAGGATGTGACAGATAATCAAGTGTTGAATAATTACTGGTTAGTGAATTATCTACGTTGGCATGAAAATTACAATTGGCAAACGATTCAACACGATTACAACATGACAATATTGTTTTCATCGTTAGCTGTCGCTGATCCCTATATTGCATTGTTTAATGGTAAAGATGCGCCTGATAAAAAATGGGGTGAAAGTACCGTTGTTACAGTTAAAGTATTATCAGAGCCTATTATTAGTGACGGTAATGAAGGTACGTCTATTGCAACGGTTCGATTTGCGAAAACAATAAAAAGTACCTATAGCTCTATTGAAGGTACGACAACAAATTTTGTCGCGACTATTGCGTTTAAATATTTACCTATCAGCACCATGACAGCAGCTCAACGCCTAAAAAACCCATTAGGGTTCACTGTTATGAGTTATCAAATTAATCCTGAATTATAGGTGGTTCTCATGAAACCCAATAAAATACTCATTTTATTGTTCTCTGCGTGTATTTCTGCTCCTACATTTGCGTTATCTATACCTGATCATTCTTCTGTTTCACATCATATGCAGACCGTTAATTATAATGCGAATAATGTTGTTCAAGTCACGGCCTATCGTGGCAGAGTGACTGAAATTACATTTTCTGCGGATGAAAAAGTTGAACAGGTGGTTACAGGATTTAGTGAGGGCTGGGAAATTATTCCACATGGTAATCGTGTTTATCTGAAAGCTCGGTCTATTGAAGGAGAAACAATAACGACTTCGACAGATACGAACGGGCAGGTTCAAACACAAAAAAACAGTGTTACGGTACAACCCACCCCAAATCGGTGGCACACCAATTTATTAGTGAATACAAATTTACACAGTTATGCGTTTAATTTGAAATTAGGATGGGGAAAATCAGGATTTCGACAAAGTACCTATCAATTAGTGTTTCAATATCCGCAGCAAATAGCAGCATTACAATTAGCGCAAAGAAAGGCACAGCAAGAAAAAGAAAAACAAGCATTAGCATTAAAAACTATCGCTAATACTCATCTTTCGAGTATGAATCCCAACTATACGATGCAGATTGGCGAAAATTCGCGTGATATTGCTCCTATACAAGCCTATGACAATGGACGGTTTACATATTTTACGTTTGCGCCTAATAGTCCTATTCCTGCCATTTTTACAGAAACCGGAACAGGTCAGGAAGAATTGGTTAACCAAGTCGTTAATCCTCAACACCCCTCAACGGTTATTGTTCACCGTGTCGCTAAACAATGGGTTCTACGGTTAGGTCAAGAAGTCGTGGGTATTCACAATAAAGCTTATGGTGTACTGACAGTTAATCAACATTCAGGAACAAGTTTACCGAATACAGTAAGGGTGATGAAGTGAGTGATGACAGTAATAAAAACGACGAATTAAATGATGATATTCATGTTGGGGGATTAAATGAAAGTGGGGGGGATTGGGTACAAGATAATAAACCATTATTAAAGAAAGTATTTCTTGTCGTTGTGGCCATTATCTTTATCAGTTGGGGGTGGCATTATTTTCATCAAGATAAAAAAGAAGTGAAGGCGGATAAACAACAAATCACAACTAATACTTACCAACATCAAGGAAAAATCTTTTCATTTAATAAACCGCCCCCTCCTGAAACTAAAGTGACTCCAATTTCTCCACCTCCTCCGAAAGAAACCAAAGAAGCACCACCGCCTCCTCCTGTAAGTCATGTTAATCAAACGGTGCAACCAACAAAAACAAGGGTTTCAGCACCAATGATTAATACCTCGGCAAGCTCTATGGTGCCTAATGGGGTATCAAATAGTGATACGTCAACATCAAGTAGCACTGGACTATCTGCACATGAACAGGCTCAAATTGTGACGTTACAAGCACAGCAATCACAATTACGTTCAGAAAGGACAGAGCCACCTAAAACAGAGTTAGGTAGCCTGTTACAAGGGACTGAAACCGCTAAAGTGAGTGCAAAACGTTTGACTGATCTTGATTATCTATTAACGAAAGGCACATTCATCAATGCAGTATTGGATAGTAAAATTGATAGTACGGTTGCTGGATTAACCAAAGGAACGGTGACACACAATATTTATAGTGTGAACGGTGCAACGTTATTGATCCCGAAAGGTTCGATTGTGACAGGGGAATATCAATCAGGGGTTATGCAAGGTCAAGCGCGTTTATTTGTGGTGTGGCAACGATTATTAACACCGTCAGGTATTTCTATTGATCTCTCGTCACCATCAACAGGATCATTAGGTGGGTCAGGGATTGAAGGGGCGGTCATTACGCATTTCTGGAAACGTTTTGGGGGCGCTATCATGTTGTCCTTCATGAATGATTTCGGTAATTATTTATCCAATATGGGGAATTCAAGTACCTATTCATCAACACAAGAAGCAGCGCAACAAATGGCAACCGAATCACTCAAAAATACGATTAATATTCCGCCCACAATCATTGTTAACCAAGGTGCAAGGATTGGAATTTTTGTCGCAAGGGATATTAACTTTTCTAATGTCTATCAACTGATTCAAATGAAGTAACGACTATTGGCCTCGTGTTTTTCGAGGCCAATATAATTAATAGGATAGGTATGAAAAAAGATGACAGTTCATTACGGTATTATTTACAGCCACTGACTCGGTACTTAACGTTAGAGGGCGTGACTGAAATTGTTATTAATCGTGAGTGTGAGGTTTTTACTGAAGTTAACGGGCAATGGCAATGCGATAAAAACGATGAACTAACCTTTTCCTTTTTATCATCATTATGTCGAGCCATTGCCGCTTACAGTGATAATGATTTTGGTGATCATGCGCCTATTTTATCCGCTCAATTACCCGATGGTGAGCGTATTCAATGTGTGTGTGCGCCTGTTGTAAAAGCAGGCCAATTGAGCCTCACGATCCGAAAACCATCAACTTATGTGTTATCGCTGGCTGATTTTGAGCAACAAGGTTTCTTTGATTATGTACCTTACGATGCGGATTTTTTCAGGCGCGCTATTTTAGAGAAAAAAACGATAGTCATTGCAGGGGGAACAGGGAGCGGAAAAACAACATTTGATCGAGCATTAATGGAAATTATCCCATTAGATGAACGTTTAATTACTATTGAGGATGTATCAGAGTTAATTTCATCTCATGCTAACCAAATCAATCTTTTTTATCCCAGTGAAGCTAAAGCAGGGGATTTAATTACCGCAGCGTCATTATTGAAAAGCTGCCTACGAATGAAACCTGATCGTATTTTGTTGGCTGAATTACGTGGGGCTGAAGCATTTGATTTTATTAATGTTGCATCGTCAGGGCATCGAGGATCACTTACAACGTGTCATGCAGATAACTGCGCAATGACCTTTGAACGACTCGCTATGATGATAATGCAAAATCCTGCGGCACAAACATTACATTATGATGTAATTCAACGGTTATTGCATGATGTGATTGATATTGTTGTGCATGTTGATAATGAAAAAATAGGTAAAAATGGACGGCCAGCAAAAGGCCGACATATCACAGAGATATGGGTGAGAGAGAATGAAAAATAAAGGGTTAATAGGAGGTGTTACTGTTTTAATTTGTTTATTTATTGGGAGTTACTTATCTGGCATTATTTATTATCTTTCCTTCTCTACATCCTCAAAATCCGTCACTGTCTTTACATTCTTTGAACAGTTTTACTATTACCATGACATTGTATTTTATCGTAAGCATTTAATACTTTCTGGCCTTGTTGGTTTTGGGGTGAGTATTAGTCTGCCGTTAATTGCTCTGTATTTTCACTTAAAACCACCCACTGAAAAGTTACACGGTGACGCACGATGGGCGACGGATGCCGAGATAAGGAGTAAAGGCTGGTTTACAACGGCACCAAAAGGGATCGTGCTGGGTAAGTTAGGTAAGAAGTTCTTAATTTATGCAGGTGATTGTTTTATCTTGTTAATGTCACCCACTCGGGGCGGGAAAGGCATCAGCCTTATTATCACTAATTTACTGTCGTGGCGTGATTCAGTGGTTGTGACGGATTTTAAGCGCGAGAATTATTACATTACGTCAAAATGGCGACAGACTATTTTACGTCAAGCTGTTTATATGTTTGATCCCTTCGCTGAGGATGGACGTACACACCGTTATAATCCGTTATCGTATGTGAGCCGAGGCAGTTTGGCGGTGGCTGATATTAACAATATCTCTGCGGCGTTCTACCCAAACAAAAGCGGCAACGAGGGATTTTGGAATGGTCAAGCGCGAAAGCTCTTTTTAGGGTTAGCGTTAATGATCTTAGAACGTGGTGATTTACCCTTTACCATTGGTGAAGTTTTACGACAATCAACAGGTAAAGGTAAGCCTCTCAAAGAGTATTTACAGGAGCAAGTTGATACTAAAAAATCCTCGGGTATCCCTTTTTCTGATGCGTGTTTAACGCAATTATATTCTGTGATAGGCATGTCTGATAATACGTTATCGAATGCCATTAATACCTTTGATGCGCCTCTCGGTAATTGGTCAAATCCTATCTTTGATGCTGCCACTTCTGAAACCGATTTTGATTTTAGGGAGCTAAGAAAAAAAAGAATCGCTATTTATATCGGTATTACCCCCGATTACTTACCCGTTGCTCAAGTCATTCTTAATCTCTTTTTCAGTCAGTTAATTAACCTCAATGTAAAGGTCTTACCTGAACATGACCGCAGCTTGAAATACACCTGTTTATTGTTAATGGATGAATTCCCTTTGATGGGGAAAATTCCCGAACTGGCTAAAGGGGTGGGCTTTGTGGCGGGTTATGGCTTGAAAATTATGACTATCGCACAAAGTCGTTGGCAAATTTTAGGCGCAGATTGTTACGGTAAAGAAGGGGGAACGAACTATTTGTCTAATCACCATGTTCAAGTGATGCATACGGTTGCTAAAGATGATGATGAAACCGCTAAAAAAATATCGGCGCAGTTAGGGAATAAAACCGTCACCGTTCGTTCTCGACAACGTGCAGCAGGATTTTGGGGGAAATCATCGCCAACGGATACGTTTAGTGATGTGGCTCGACCGTTAATGCTTCCTCAAGAACTCACGACAATGGATTTTTGGACAGAGATTATTGATGTTGGTGGTGAACGACCGATTAAGTGCGAAAAGATCGGTTACTTCAAAGAGCCTGTTTTTCTTGATCGTTTAAAGCAAGTTTCACCCATGTTACGTAATTTCAAAAAACAGATACCCAATAAAGAACAATTTCAGTTAATCATCGCCTCTGGCGAAATGATGATGCCTCTTCCCTTACCTGTTACTGACAAATTAATCGCTATCCCTTTGCCAACAGAAGCACAAGTTGCTGCATTTGAACATGGGGCGGTGATTGGTGTTGATGATGCCCCTTATCCTGATAGTGATACGGCTCAATCTGAACTAAATAACGCAACAGCTACCGCTTTTGTAGCACAGGCAGAATCATTGAATACGTTGGGTGATATGCCTGATTTTTAATGACCGTCTCTTTTGCCATCAATATTATTCACCGGTTGCGCGTGTAATCTCTTCAAAAGCAGCCAAAAGGTTAAAAACAGACAGTGACCAGCATTAAATCTGACAGCAAAAAAACAGACCAATCCACCTTATTAGGTGGATTTTTACTTTATATCCACATAAGAAAAATATAATGAAAATTAAACGTTTATTTATTGCCGAAAAACCGAGTTTAGGCCGCGCCATTGCCAAAGAATTAGGAAAAGGAGTCACGCGCACATTACCTGATAAAACCGCAGACGATGGGAGTGTGGTTAAAGGCGCACCCTCTTATATTGAATGTGGGGATGGTGATGTGGTGACATGGTGTTTTGGTCATATGTTAGAGCAAGCTGAACCAGAGCAATATGATAAGAAATACGAGAAATGGAATATTGATGATTTACCTATCGCTCCTGGTAAAGATGAATGGCAATTACTGCCACTGACCAAAAGTGCGGAACAATTAGAAACCATTGTTGATTTAGTCACTGAGGCTGAAATTTTAGTATCAGCAGGTGACGATGATCGTGAAGGCGATTTGTTGATAGAAGAAGTCTTTGCTCATGCCAGTGCGACTCCCGAACAACGCAAAACTGCATTACGTATTCTTATCAGTGATTTAAACCCGATAAAGGTACAAGAAGCCTTAGCCAGTATGCGCCCTTATCATGAGTTTATTCCGCGTATGCAATCGGCGTTAGCCCGTTCACGGGCTGACTGGTTATTAGGCATGAATTTATCTCGTATCTGCACTTGTCTTGCCAAGATAAAGGGGTATGGCGAGATTATGCGCGTAGGCCGAGTACAAACACCTTTATTAACCTTAGTTGTCATGCGTGATCTTGAAATTTTGTCGTTTGAGCCGACCACGTTTTTTAATGTCATTGGTGAGTTTGAAAAAGACGGTATCCCGTTTCAGGCTAAATGGGTCACAGAGCAACGGTGTTTACAAAAACAAGCAGCGGATAATGTCATTGAATGTTTGGCGCAAGGTAATGCGCAAGTGACACAATGTGAAACCAAACGGGCAAAAGCGCAACCACCGTTACCTTTTTCATTATTAACACTGCAAAAATTAACATCAAAAAAATACGGTATGTCTGCTGATACCACATTAAATATTGTTCAAAAGCTCTATGAGGCGAAGTTAGTCTCTTACCCTCGAACCGAAATGACGTACCTTTTTACTGAGAAAAAAGCAGAAACCGCTGCGATTTTTGACGCTATCCGAACAACACCGTTGATGCCCGAAATGGTTGATTGGGTCAATGGTGCTGACATGTCGTTAACCAGTGGTGCGTGGAACGATAAAAAAATGGCAGGGCAAGCGCATACCGCTATTGTGCCATTAATCACTTGTGGTCAAGAATCTGACTTTTTAATGAAAAGTAATGATGCCAAGAAAGTGTTTTTTGAAATCATTGCGCGGTATGTGGCGCAGTTTTATCCGCCCGCTGAGGATGATAATACGGTAATTGAATTGACCCACTCAACTCACCTTTTCCGTACTACGGGTAAGATTGAGCGTGTTGCTGGGTGGCGAACTCTGTTAGGCCACGACAAAGAAGAAAAGGACAAAGACAGCACCGATCAAACATTACCTGCTTTAGAGATGGGTTCGACGTTATCCTGTTTAAACTCAAGCATCAAAGAAGGCAAAACAACCCCGCCCAAGTCCTATACCGATGGAACATTACTCGATGCCATGAGTAATATTGCGGCGATTGTTGATGATCCCGCTTACAAGGCAAAATTAAAAGAAACCGCAGGACTGGGAACGGCAGCAACTCGGGCGGGTATTATTAAAGGACTGAAAGAAAACGGATATATTGAAGAAGTACCTTCTGGAAAAATGACGAATTTAGTCAGTACCCCAACAGGGAAAATGTTAGCCCTTGCGTTACCTGCCAATGTTAGAGATCCCGTGATGACCGCCATGTGGGAACAACAACTTGAAAAAATAGAAAGTGGTGAATACCCGTTTGATACGTATATGGAAAAAGTCGCAGGACAAATTATCACGCACATTGATGCGTTTAAAACGGGTAAATACCCGTTTACATTACCTGAATCGACCGCTACCCGTTGTGAGTGTCAGGGTTATATCTTACGGGCTGCTAATGCGAAAAAACCGTTCTGGATATGTACTCAATGCAATAAGAAATATAAGGACGTTAACGGCGTATTGGGTGCGGCCTTTAGCAATAAGAAAAAAATGGAGACAGGAATGAAAGACGCATTAAAGCTGGCAGCTCAACAAGCTAAAGCAAAATAACCCTGTTTATGGCCATCAAAACCGTCACGGCTTTTTTGTGCCGGTATTGATGGTCTTTTCCCGTTAACGGAAAGTTGATCAAGGTAACTCTGATGAAATGGAAACGTCTTATATTAAGTACGATGCTAGCGGTATCAATGATCCCTACAAGTTATGCCGCTTCACAAGATGAGTGTGCTATTTGGCTCTGTTTACCAACAGGCTTTCCGAGTGGTTGTGACGGTGCAAAAAAAGCATTCCGACACCGTATGAGGCACTTTAAACCGCCATTACCTGCATTCTCTAGTTGTAACGTGGGAAGTAAGACCTATGATTTTACAGCTCAAGCCCCTTGTACACATTGGCATCGAGAGCGACATGGTTTTCATCATCGTAATGTCTGCGACCGTTGGCAAGTTCAAATTTATCAGAAAAATCAAGCCTACGGACAACCGTATATTTTTAGTTATTAAGCTAAATTGATTAAATAAAAGGAAATAACATGATCACGTCGATTGAAGTTGAAACAATACCTACCCCGAAAGAATGCGACCCTGCTTCCCATTTTGTGATTGAAAATAATCATTCACAAACGACATTAACGCTTGATGTTATATTACAATGTCTACGTCTTGCTGAGACACAAGGTGATATTCCCCCATTACCGAAAGAATGGTGGTACCCACTTATTAACCGTTATCAAATTAAAATGGATATATATGAAGATATTCAAATTACGGGTCAGTGATAATCAATGTTTTGAACTGACAAAAGAAATTTTTGAAACAGAAACAAATTTACAAGCACCTTGGTATAATCAAAGTAGCGGTAAAGAAAAACACTATGCTGTTTGTCCAGCCTGCAACAACTCAACTCAAATCGTGTACTTATATAATCCGTCTAAGACACCTTATGCAAAGCATTTTCTTGGGGTATCTGTTGGAGAACAAAATATAGGCACATTAAAATACTGCCCTTATTATTCTAATAAACCCAGCCTTAAACCTGAAAACAAACGAAACAAAGAAGACGAAATATCTATTGAAATTAAAAGATTACTTATCGAAAACTTTGATCGTGTTATCTATTTTATTAATAAAACAATAGGAATTAGATTACCCTACAATACAGATAAACTTATTCGGATATTAGAAACATATAAAAGTAGTAGAGGTTGGATGTATGTTGGCGCTAATCTTATCAATATACCTTGGGTTTTTTTATATCAATGTCGCTCTCAATCTCTTGCTGGAATGGTAATAAATAAAGCCGAAATAAAAGAGGCTATAATCCAATATGACAAAGATATTACATTTAATAACTACAACCAATTAATTTATCCCGAAGGACGATTTTCAAATATTAACCTCTGTTTCATCGCACATAAACAATCAATTGAAAATGATGAACTAAATGAAACGATTTTATTAAAAATAACGGGGGATAATGACATTGAAATATATAAAGAAATAATTGAATTTGACCATAGTTACTTTATCAATCTTATCAATTCAACAAATAATGACTATCGAAAAAATGAACTGATTCAACTAGCAAAAGATGTTCTTAATTAGATACTTATTTAGGCACTGAATAAGTGCCTAATCACAACGTCAATTTATCAAAAAGTTCACATATATGGATACCGATACCCCTTTAACTCATAAAACAAAAACAATCGGATGCAAAGTAACAGAAGAGGAATACGATAAGTTTGTTAAATTAGCGGATTCAGCCAATTTAACCATCTCTGAATATTTCAGAGCCGCCATCATGAATAATGAAACCTTTGTGGTACAAAAAGAAATCATGAGTAAAGATAAGCGCAATCTCATTTACCTATTCAATAAAACCTCTAACAACATGAATCAATTAGCAAAATCCGTCAATATTGCTCATAACTCTGGCAATATGAATGAAAAATTGAGTTTACAAGTATTACGCGAATTACAGTTGATCCGTATTGCATTACATACCTATATTGAGTCGTGTTAGCGCGTGTATCAGGGGGAAATAGTGGCGTTGAGGATTATCTAGAGTTTGGGGAAAAGAAAGACCGTGAACAAACACGCGATGAACTCGATGAACGCGTCATATTAGACGGTGATTTAGATCAAACACGACAAGTTATTGCAGGTATCCATACTCAAGCAGAACGTTACCTACACATCACGTTAGCCTTTAAAGAAGACCACATTCCCCCCGAAGTGTTACAAGCTATCAGTGATGAATACAAAGCCTTTGCTATGACGGCCTATGACAATGATGAATATCATTTTTATAGTGAAGCACATTTACCCAAAATTAAAACACTTCAGGATAAACGTACTGGCGAATTGATTGAGCGTAAACCACATATTCATATTGTTATTCCGAAAGTTAATTTACTTACTGGCGAACGATTAGACCCCTTTGAGTTAGTAGAACGACAAAAAGATTTTACTGACGCATTCAATGAAGTCATTAATGAAAAATATGGGCTAGCAAGTCCTAAAGTCAATTTAAGAACCTCGTTTAATACATCCAGTGAGATAGTCAGTCGTCATAAAGGTGATACGTTTGAAGGACAAGGAAAGACACTAAAAGAAACTGCGTTTAAGACGGTTATGGCATCGAATATACAATCTCTAACGGCATTAACCAAAACACTCACACAACAAGGGTTCGATGTTCGTGTTCGTAACGCTAAAACTGATAACCCGTATCTAAATATCAAACTCAAGGACAACAAAGGTAAAGGGGTCAATTTAAAAGAAGCCGTCTTTCGTACTGATTTTTTAGCTCAATCACTCACGGATAAACACGCTCAATTATCCATCCATCAACCACAACAGTATGTTAAGCCGCAATCTCACGCTCATTATCGAGCAACGCCAAAACAGCATCAAAATTTAAAGCAATGGCATCAACACGGTGCGGCAGAGGTTCGATACATAGGTAGACGTAATCGTGACCATTTTAAAACCTTAACACCAACAGATAAGTTAAATTATTTAGTACAAAAAAAAGAAGATAACCATGAGCGAAACCAACGAATTAGAGCTGAACTTCCCTCTCGACAACCCTCAAGAACAATTAACCATTATCTTCAAGAATCAGAAAACTATACTCGACAATCAGCTTATTATATTGAGCGCATTAAGCAGCATAGTGGAAACATTGGATCAGGAGCACGAGAGCACCTTGCTCGACGACATCTCCGAACTATTATTACCAATTTACAGCAACACCGAACAGATCAAGGGGATGTTGTCATTCCAGTCGTCCGACAACGAGAACGACGAAACGACCGAACCAGTCAAGCCCTTGTTGATGTAATAGATCTTAATGAACCTGATTTTTATCAATTAAAAAAATCACTTGATGCAAAGACGCTATTAAAAAGCTTACAAGATACCCACGGTATTATTGTTGAAAAATACCCAATTACTTCAACACCTCAAGGTGATCGTGTTCTCTGTGGCTCTCGACAATTAAACGTTTCTGATTTTATGACTAAAGAAATGAATTTATCGTGGAAGGAAACACGGCAATATTTATTAGATGAACATCAACGCCAACAGCATTTAGAAATCAAACCCGCCATTGCTCCACAATGGCAACAACAATTACAATCTGAACAATTTCGACGTACTCAAAATAAGATTGAATTAAATAAGACAAAACGTTTTGTCTATAACGATAAATCATTATCCGCTCAAGAACGTAAAACCCTCATTTCTATTTCAACACTCAATAAAGTGCTGGAAGATATGAAGTTAAAAGTACAAATCCAACAAGAACGATTTTCATTGGCGAATACGGTCAATATATATAAAGAGGAAATAACGATGCCAAGTATAAAAGGACAATTCATTGAAGCAGGTGAAGATATTTACACACAAAAAGGTCAATCACCGCAACCTAATAAAAAGCCGACACCTTATATGAAAATTAATACAGGTGATAAAGAAGAAAAAGTATATGGCGCAGATTTAAAACGTATACTGAAAGAAAACCCAACGTTAAAACCTAATGATGATATTAATTTGTCTTATGAAATGAAGCCATTTTCATTTAAAGACAGTAAAACGAATAAATTGGTCACTGGGAATAAAAAAGAATTTTCTTTATCAAGAGAAAAAAACCTTACAGGTAAAGTCATTGAGCATGGAAAAGGTGAATTAACTGTAAACGGTAAAATACGGAAAAGTTATTTTGTCACCTTAGAAAAAGAAGGTATACAAACAAAAGAGTGGGGATTGAATTTAGAAAATACGTTAAAATTAAAAGATATTAAGCAAGGTGACAACATTCAATTAAACAAACGGACAGACACCATTATTCATGAAGGGAAAGAGCGAAAAATCAACCTCTATACTGTAGATAAACAAATTAATGAAACATCCGTTGAATTATCAACCATTAACCCTGTTGTTGATCCACAAGCACCGACATTAGCTGAATTAAATCGACATCTAAAAGCGATCAATATTATTAATGCTATTCCAGAATTGAAAGACAAAGGTATTACCACTGATAATATTGTACAAACTAAAAATGGTGAGAAAATAGTTATCGAGGGAAAAGAGAAAGCCCTCCAAACAGTAATAAAAGAAAATACCGACATGAAGATGCCCGAGGTATTTAAAGCAATGAAAAAACTGTATTTTGAACAAGAAGGGATTAAGCCAGAGCCAACGTTAACAATTGAACCAGCAAAAACAAAAGAAATAAAGCAAGATACAAGTAATGAAAAACCACAATCACCTCCTATTAATAACAAACCAATACAACCAGAAACACCAATAAACAATGAACGTAAATATCCGCCGATTAAGCGTGACTTTAATCATCAAGGATTTGGTGATATTCATTATAAAGAAAATGATAAGAATAAACACATTACTTATTTTGAAAAGACGGTTACTGATAATGGCAAAGATAAATTTAACAAATTAATCATTGATCGTGGTGATAATATTAAAGTTATTGATAAATCTGAAAAGTCGATTGAAATGGCTTTACTGCTTTCTATTGAAAAATACGGTAAGGAATTAGATATTAAAGGCAGTGAACAATATAAAGATCAAGTGATTAATATTATTGCTAAAAATGGTCTTGATATTCAGTTAACTGATAAAGCTATGATGGATAAACTCATTGAACGTCAACATGACTATCAACGTGTTGATAATATTATTCAAGCAAAAAAAGAGGTTCATGAGCCACAACAACCGCAGCAACAAACAATAAAAGAGACACCAAATATGGAACGCTAACTTTTCAGCGTTCATCAGGGTTTCAAAGGGTTTACCCTTTGGCACATGGGATGTTGAGCAGGTACGGAGTACCGTCGCGTTAACGTCCCTGTTGTGCCTGTCTTTTTACACTCGATTCCTTGCAACCTCTTACAACGCGTTGCAACTCTTTACAACCTATTGCAACGCGTTACAACTCATTACAACGCTTAAAAAAGGAAAAAGAGGCAACCAGAGAAACAATCTAAAGGAAAATAACAAATGGCCAGTAAAAGTAACATTGAAAATGCAAAATCCAATTTAAATGCATTAAAAAAAATTCATGCTACTGACCAAATTAATGAAACCATCATAAACACGATTAGAACATTATTTGATGACATTGAAAGCATAAGAAAATCCAAAGTAAAAGTTGAATATATTTACGAATCCATTAAAAATGATATTGGTAACATTTCTTATAATGTATTTACTGCAACATTATCTAAAATACGAAAAGAAAAAGGTATTCAATTAAGGAACAGAGCCAATAATAATAAAATAAAGTCATCTGTAAAACCCATAATAAAGTCAGTCCATAATCAGAACGAGATTAAACAATCTACTGTAGCTGATAATGGGAAATTATTCGATGTTACACTGTCACCATTGCAAAGAAATGATATAGATAAATCTCATTATACGCCTGATGATTGGGCTAATGAATGGGAGCTAATCATGGACATATACAAATCAAATAAAGATGTGAAATGGGAATTTCAAGTAATGGGTGGTGATATTAATGAGATTAAACATTTAACCAATTCAATACAAGATATTCGAGTTATTTCAAATAAAACATCAATACTATTTAGACAACATCACAATGAATATAAAATCAGGAGTAAGAAGAAATGAAAATTGCTATCGTAAACAATTCAGGTAATGTGGGTAAGTCAATCATTGCTAATCAATTATTAAAGCCACGTATTGCTGATTGTGAAATCATTGCAGTAGAAAGCATTAATGATGATGGTACAGATAATGAAAAATTAAAAGGTAATCAATTTGACAAGATAATTGATAAAATATTTGATTTTGATAATGCCGTATTAGATATAGGTTCATCAAATATTGAATCATTTCTGGCTAAAATGAAAAAATTCAAAGGAACCGAGGATGATATAGATTTATTCATTGTTCCTACTGTTAATGAAATTAAACAGATAAACGATACTATCTCTATTATTAGTCAGCTATCTGATATGAACATACCCAAAGATCGTATTTGTATTATTTTCAATAAAATATCTGATGATGATATTATTAGTGACTGTTTTTATGAATTATTTCGTATGGAAAAAAAGGTTACTATTAATGAACATGCCGTTATTTATCTTAATGAACTTTTCTCTCGATTAACTGAATTAAATGTATCAATTAGCGACTTAGCTGATGATCCTACTGATTATCGACAGCTTGCACGAGCAGAAAAAGATCGTGTAAATCGCTCTTTACTTACTCAAAAATATGCAACTAAAGCATTAGCGAGAGGTGTTAAAGAAAATTTAGACAATGTGTTTACACTTATTTTTCCTAATGGTGTAACTAATAATGAATAACACTGGATATGATGATGAATCAGATTTCATTGATGAATCAGAACCCGACGATAATAATCTTGATATTTATTCAAACTCACCACGTTCATATAAGGAAGCATATTGGCATGGTGCATATGATGAAACTCTAAAAATAGCAGATATTGTTCGTCAACTTCAAAAAGAAGTCAGTAATAATCTACGTGAATTAAATTTAAGTATTCTACTTATTAAAGAAGATTCAGATAGTTTAATTAAATCATCTGAATCAGCTTATTGTGATCGCGTTGAACGACTATATCAACATTACACTCAACAGACACATTCAATAACGGAACAAACAACAAAAGAATTACGTCATATCGCCAGTGTTGAACTACAAAACATCATCACACAATCACTTGATGATGCGCATCGAAAAGCAGCACTTATTCCTGTAATTACAACTCGTAGTACATGGATACAATTAAGTGCTATAGCAGCGAGTATTGGCGCAATAGTTGGAGCCACAGCCGCTTATCTTGTCTTAATTTCTCACTAAATCCAAGTGGGCCAAAAATACCAAGACGTGCTTTTTGTCCTGGTATTTTTGGCCCCACGAACAACAAGTAAATTATTATGAAAAAATCAAAAAAAACAGTCATAGCTTTAGCTATGTTGTGCAGTAGTACCTTTAGTTTATCGGCTTTTGCTGGTTTTCCTGTTTTAATTGATGCTGATATTCCAGCTCAAATTAACCAAGTTATTAATCATGCTCAAGATATTAAAAATTACGCTCAATTACTGAAAAATTGGACACAACTTAAAAATCAATACGAACAGCAGTTACGAATGTATGCAGCGCAAACAGGTAACGCGATGCTAGGCAATATCTTCAATGATCCACAGTTACACAATTTTTTACCCTTAAATTGGGAGCAAACATTCAAAGACTTAAATAATCAGGGATTAGCGGCCTTATCCCCTACTGCGAACCAAGCATTACAACAATTTGGACTAACAACATCGCCTGTTCTTTCTCAAGTACAACGAATTAATTATCAAGCTCGTATTGGCTCAATTGCTCAATCACAAACTGATAGCCAACAGGCTTATGTGAAATCTCAAAAACGAACACAGCAAATTCAAGGCTTAATGAATCAAATTAATAAAACTCAAAATCCTAAAGAAATAGCAGAAGTAAATGCGCGTATCGCAGCAGAAAATGGCTTAATTCAAAATGAAGCCAATAAACTTAAACTTGCACAACAGATACAAGCAAGAAATACCGAATTATTGGAATACCAAGCTGCTCAACAAGCTAACGCTATATTCAACTCTCGTAAGTATTCAAATCCCACTCCAAATATCACTATTCAATTTTAAGGCATAACAATGAATTCTAATGGCGTTATCATTTTTCAATGGCTCGGTAAGCAACTCTCGATTGTTATGGATCAAGTCATTTTACAGTCAATAAATGGGTTTATTAATGTCTTCACTGTTCCTGTTTATAGTCTTATTACTATTTATTTACTTTGGAAAGGATATTTAATACTTATAGGACAAACGGAACAATATTTTAGAGACTATTTAATGACTGTACTGAAAATCACAGTTATCACTTACTTTGCTTTAAATGTTGTGCATTTCACAACATATATTCAAGGAGGAATCGAAGCATTAAATGTTGCTCTTATCTCTAGTGTTCAAGGTGGTGTATCAAGTAATAGTGCTGGTATTTATCAATTACTCGATGAAACCTTAACAACGGCTATTGAACAAATGTCCTACTGTAATGATCAATGGCAATTTTTCCATGGCAGTACATGGGGATGGTTGTTAGCTCTTATTTCTATCCTAGTTGCTTATTTACCCTTACTTATTCAGGCAGCCACATTGATCATTGGTACACAATTTTTAGTTACAATGCTTTTTGTTATCGCTCCTATTTGTTTCATTTTTGCGATGTTTCCGGCATCAAAAAAAGTTTTTGATGCATGGGTAAGTAAAATGTTAGAAATGAGTTTTAAACTTGTTTTAGCCTTTGCCGTTGTTACCTTTATGACAACTATCTTTTCAACATGGGTTGGTAATAATCCCTTAGACAATACATTAAATCCTTATGGACTATCGGCACAATTACTTATTTTAGGTTGGATATTATGGTGGGTACTTGGACAAGTCAGTGGAATGGCGGGAAGTTTAGCAGGAGGATTTGCAACAGGAGTTTTACAATTATCAGACATTACACAAAATGCAGCGGCTAGTTTAAAACATGCCGTATTAACAGCAAAAGCAGGAAAAATTGCAGCAACACCAATTACCGCCCCGACAAGTTGGGCGGCAAAAAGTATTACACAATCATTAATTGCAAAATATAACGCACGAGGTGATCAAGTTGCTAATCCAAACAGTACCCATTCAACATCAAAAAAACCGAAACCTATTGATGCAACAACAAGTCGTATTGCAGAAATTAATAAACAAAGACAAAAAAACAAAGATAATCATTAAGATGCAGTATTAGAATTAATTTGAATTTTATTACCGCCACAATGATTACGAACATTAGCTGTTAATCGTATGCCAGCATTAAATCTTTCACTTTCTGTTAAATTAGGGATAGGTAAAAGCCACGGCATCATTGTCGCATTAATGGCATTACGGCATAGGTTGACAGCAATATGATTACTCGGCTTCATTTCAGAGACAGGAATAGCTAATACTTTATTGCTAATAATAACGGCATACTCACCATCTAATTTTTCAGATAATGAACCAAACTGAAATTTAGTAAATACGTGAGTTTCAGACACGGCCAATAAGCCCTCTAATGTTGTTGGAATTTTATTGTTATCTGCATCAGAGGAGAACCATGAAGCATTAGCTGCAATTGAAAAGCATGACAAGGATGTTAATGCGCTTATGATAAGTAAATTTTTTAATTTCATTTTGATTACCTACATTGGAAGATATATATCAAGATTATATGGTGCGATTTTTAATAAAAATGCATCATAACCAAGTAAAATAGCTGAAAATAATATACCAACAATTAAGAACAGTGACCAACCAAATGCATGAAGTATATTTGTTTGTTGATAATAAATAACAAAAGGCATAACTAAACCAGCTAATAAGCACCCCGTTGAAAGTAACTGTAAAATAAAACGGAAAACAGGACGCAATAAATAAAACGTCATAAATAAACAATATCTTCCAACTGAAATTATAAATCGCATTGTATTCCCTTAACGTTATATTTATTAATTTTAGGAGCTTGTCGAGTAAAATTAAACGGTGGTAGATATCGCTTATTTACTTACCCACAATCGGACGCTCCGATCGTTTTAATGTCTCCACTTTCCTCATGTGGATAAGTAAACAAGCTCGGTAACTCATTCGTAAAACTTAGTCCATGGTTTATCACCATCAGCCGTAATTAACCGATTAGTTTGAACTACACGGCCATCAAGAATCAATAACATGCGCCATGCACTATAGGGAATTTCAGATTCTTCACTAATCCAACGATTAATAGTTTGTGTTGGATTCGTTTTACTTTTAATCCCCAACATTTTACAAACAACACTCTTACTATGTAATGAAGCTAAATGTTCGAACACCTCTTTAATTTCATTTCCTGTTGGTTGTCTATATTTTGGATCATCTATAGAACGATAAGAATCAGGAGATTTAAACAGTTCCGACATAAAATGAACATAAGAACAATGACGACGACTAAGTTCATTTTCATACTCAAAATGTTCTAAAATTTCTTTTTGAGTTGCTGTATCTTCATCAAATAATCGAGGATTAATACGCATAATTAATAGCTCCTATAAAACAAAAAATGGGGCATCCCTGCCCCTGATTAGTTATCCTAAATTGTTAAGGTATTCAGTCGTCCAAATAATATCTTTTGGGTTAGATTCTAAAATCATCTTAATAAGTAAATCAGAACGATTTTTAGGGTCTAAAACAACACAACCAATAAGATCCTTATGATATTTCATAGAAATAGAACCTTGTTTAGTTATCCAAAAACTCGCATTAGGACAATTACCATCAACAAAAAGAAAACCTTTCATACATACTCCTTGTACCTAAAATGATCTAATACCATTTTTCCTTGGTACGAACACATTATACTACCAAAATGATTGATTTAATACTTAAAACAATCATTTTGATTGATTAATATTCTAATAAGGTCACTTGTGACCGAGGCACAAGCCACCCACTAACATAACAAATAATCACAATAATCAATCTGGCGCGTAGTTTTCCCATATATAAATTGAATTCTCCCCTCACCCCTACTAGGCTCGCTTTTTGCTGAGGTTGGAAATAAACACCGGCTTTTCCTGTCGAATGACAAAAGAAAGAATCAAAGTGCGTCTACATTCGATTTTAGGAGCTTGCCGAGTAAAATCGAAAGCGGAATAATTCGAGGTAATTAAATCACCTCGAATTATTCTTATTTTTTCAGTAAAAATTGATGTGCTTTACTAGCAAGACTTGCCGCTTTAAATATGTATTTTTTATCGTTATTAAGTGCTTTAAGCCATGACGCTATATAACTCTCATGTTGAATATTACCGAACACGTTTAAATCAGCACAACAAAACGCAGCCCCTAACTCTGCTACCAGCTCCTCAAAGGCGTAATCTTTAGTGCCAAAGCTACCCGTTAGCTTACGATCTAAACGGCTCTTATGAGCTGTCCAGTGAGTTAATTCATGTAGCAAAGTAGCGTAATAATCACTTGATGAAGTAAAGCGATCTTGTGTTGGCATTGTGATTGTATCTTGACCTGGTGCGTAGAACGCTCGAATACCTAAATGATTAATCACTGCACCTGTATTTAAAATTGCATTATCAACATAAGGAAGAATTTCAAACTCGTCATTTTTGATGCGTTCTTCACTGACTGTTACTACGGGTTTTTCGATATTTTCAATTTGATCTAGGTTAAAAACGACAAAAGATCTTAACATTGGAATTTTTTCTTCTTCTCCTTGCTCGTTCTTCTTTTCCCACATTTTATAGAAAATAATCTCCGTTCCTTTTTGCCCTTTAATCACATTACCACCAAGCTCTACCGCTTGTTTATAAGTTAACCAATACGGGCTAGAGTAACCTTTTATGACGGTTTCAGACCAAAGTAACAATATATTTACGCCAGAATATTGTGCCTTGGTCTTAAAATTCATAGGTAACATGTCACATTGCTGTGTTCTATCCCACGGACACGCCCAAGGCTTCACCCCACTTTCTAAGGCTTTAATAATACGATCAGTGACTATTTGATACATATCTCTAGACACTTTAGCGACACGTTTTTTACCCTTGCTTTTGCTCTTAGAAGATTCATTTTTGTTGGAGTCCTTCGACTCCAAGGGCGAAACCTTGGTCGCTTTTAACTGATTAGTGATTGTTGAGTGATTAGCTGTTGAGTTTGTCATGGTCGTGAGTCCTTTTGGTTTAAGTTTTCATCTTCGTCATCGCCTGACTGACCAAGCACACACCATCGTTCTAATTAGCAAGGGCGCGTAGCGTTTATATACCCTTGATAATTAGGTTGTGGTGGGTGACGGTCAAAGGAAGAAAGCGATTGAAGATGGAAACGCCCAAAATGATGAACAATGACTAACGAGGCAGATAAACGCGATTACAAGCACTTATCAGATAGAAGTGAAAGCTCTGCTTTGTGTTTCGACGGCAGGAGAATAAATGCTGTTAATGAAAATAGACCAAGAATAATTTGTCCTCGCTTGCGAGGAAAAACAAATTACTCCTGGTCCATTTGAATGCTGTTGCTGTTTAGCCCTGACCTGACCTTTGGTGAAGACAGCTTGCTGGCTGAGTTTCACTAGCAATACGAGCATGGAACATGTGATGGGGCGCGTGTGAAATAGGGCAAGCGTAGCGTGGTTGCCCCGTAGGGGTGCTGCAAAGGCATTAATCTGTAAAAACAGTATCAATAGCGGCTAAAAATCGAGTGGCACTTTCATCTTTCAAATGAATAGGCTCAAATACAAAGCCTTTTACATAGCATTTTCTTGAGCTATCATAGCGCATATTCGTTGGCCTCCCCTCCCTATATATAGTGAAAACACGACTTGCTTTAGCTCGACAAATATCAAATTTTTGCATCATCACATGCGTATTAATCTCACCAAAAATCAGTAAATACGCATCAATATATTTAAGTAAAACATTATTTAACATAGAGTTACCGTTATATCTACAAATAAAAACATACGTCTACAACTAAGACAGTGACTATTTTATACACACATAGCCATTTCATACACTATATATTTTTAATTGCTGCCTCTTTTAATTTTTCCAGCTCATAAATAGCATTATTAATGACTTCTTTCACTTCCATCGTTTGGCCTTTTTTATCTTCATGTAATTGAGCAACTCTAGAATTAATGTAAAAAATTAGATCAAAAGTCATTATTTATATCTCCTTTGATTATTCAGTAAATTAAGAATGTGACTCTACCCTATTATGCAAACGCATAGCCTTTACGATAATTTTTCAGAAAACCTGTTTCATGCAAATCAGTAAGAACATTAGCAATCAGGCCACGACTCACGCCTTTAAATTGTTGCGTCACACCACGAAAAGACGGTTTTACGCCCTTCGCAAGAATTGCATCACGAATATCAAAATATAACTGTGAATCACACTTAGCTTTTTCACACTCATTATTAAAATAACCATCATTAACTGCGATCAACTGTGTATCGAGTGTGAACGACTGTGTTTGTGTTTGACTGTGTTCAGTTGTTAAATCAGTATGTTGCACACGCATATTTTGCTGACTGTGTACGACTGTACTTAACTGTGAACAACTGTGTTTCACTTTATTTAGAGCAAATGACACACACACAAAGAGCCACGATAGTAATTCAAGAGCTAATGCCGTCACGTAAGAAATCATCATGCCGTATTTAGATACAACAGACTCACTACCTGTAAAGTTAGCTTGTTGGTTAGATAGCTCGTCAATACGAGTTAATAGGGTAGGTATTTGAGATAAAGTATTTTGAGATTTAGTAATTTGTTTTGCCGCTTGTTGGCGTTTAGCCAACTGGCGCAACTCAATCACTTGATCACGGTAATCTGTAATTTGAGATTCAATACGTTGGTAGCTTACTGAGTTTTGAGCATTAGCCACTACACCTGACTCTAAGGCCGCCACTGACGCTGAAAATGAAACCGCGCTTAATGTCATACTAAGAACTAAAGCAAACACCGAAGCAAGGCGCATTTTTTGTGACCAAAGGAACAGTACAAAAAGGGGAGTAGCACATTTAGCGAGATCGAGTAAAAGCCCCAAAGCTGCCATTAATATAGGTGAACCCATATCAGTACCAATACTGAACATGAATTTTGTTGTTAACGTAGCTGACAGGCAAGCGGTAGCGACTGATAGCACTATGCAAATCAGCTTAATAATAGTATGGTTCATTTGTGAGTTTTTCCTATAATTAGATTCACACTAAGCCTCAAGGTTCCCTGCAACGTGATCTTGAGGCTTTTTACTATTTTACTATTTTTCTAAATTCATCTAATAAATCAATGTAATTTTCTTTTTCTAATAATGCTTCAATTGCTTTTTCAAGAGTAATCGTGTCATAACAATTCATACGAGTACTAGCTTCTTGAAAAAGAACTTTAACTGCTGGACGACATTTCCCACCGAATTGAGCAGTATATGGCGAAACACGTCTTCTACGTTGGACTGTCGGCTCTCGACTAACAAATCCATGCTTAGCCCCTTCAGATAATAGAATATCTTTTTGCTGTTGAGTCATTGGACTTGTTTTCTCATTATACTTAGGGATTAACTCTGATAAATCAATATCATCATCTAAGCCTAGTGATACTCTTTTATTCATCATTTACCCTTTTTAAGTATATTTTTAATTTCAGACACTAACGAATTAACATTAACTTGTGCTTTCTCAAAATTTTTAAATTTATCAATCGTTCCGCCAAAAGAAAAAATAGATCTAAATACTTCTCGATCTATAAGTGATGTACTGAAAACATTTACATTAGCGGCCTTAAAATCAGAAAGAAGACTGCGGCTAGTTTTAGTAACAATCGCAGCACTTAATCGTGTAAATAATATCCATGACGGAATATTTTTACTGATCAATCGAGAACTATTTTTTACCATTTTAAGAGTTTTAACAGCTTCTTTCGCATCATTTTGAGATGGTTGGCAAGGAATAATAACTAAGTCTGCCTGTGAAATAGCAAATGTTACGGTGTTACTTGATACGCCCTCTAAATCAATTAAAACAAAAGGACATGTTTTTTTTGCTAAATCGATAGCATCAAGAATATTATTCTCATTCAAATTATTCATTATTTCTATATTCCGAGGACAACCATCAAGTATCGCCCAGCCAGAACTATGACTATTTGGATCAGCGTCCAATAAAGCAACTCTGATATTTTTATCTAACCCTTGCCTTGCTAATTCAGATCCAACTAGAACACAAGCAGTAGATTTACCTGCCCCACCTTTACTAGAAGCAAAAACAATAACTGGCATATTTAGACCTCAATAGATAACCAATAGATAGCTAAATATTAACTATTAGTTATCAGTATAATATGTATATGTTTTAGATAACCAACAGTTAACTTATAGTTACCATTTATTGGTGCAATATAAAGATAACTAAGTTCTATCTAACAGGTAACTATTATATATCAATATCCAATAGTTACCTAACAGTTATCTACTATATTAGATAGCTAACAGTTATCCAATAACGTCTTAATTTAAAGATAACAAAATAGAAAACACGAACTTTCAATACTTAGGTAGCTATTTTAGGCTGAAAGTAGATCGTTAGTTTTGGTTAACAACTTAGTCACAAAAAATATAGACAGTTTTTGGAGGGTAAAGGTGTGTTTTTGGAGGTTAGGGGTGGTAATTTCAATTGAACAGTGTTCACGGGTGCGCGATATACCTATTATGTTTAATAGAGGCCAAAAAGCAAAAATTTACTTAATTTATGGGTTTAGAACGAAATGACAAAAAAATGATAGGGGATAGGCGAGTTAATGTATAATCAGCGCGGGTGCTC
>NZ_NPIB01000033.1 GCF_002849605.1 Photobacterium carnosum | reverse complement strand
CATCGCCACTTTACGCAATCTGTGCGTCTAACGATATTGCAGCGAACATGATGAAAGGCGAAAGTGGTTTATCGCTAACTAACGAAGTGAACCGCGAAGCGATCATCTTCCGTCAGAACATGCGTCAGCTATTTAACGAATACACTAGCGAAAAAGACTGGTTCTTCAAACCTTGGAATGCTGAAACTGTTACAGAAATGAACGGTGACAAGGTTAATTTCGAAGACGCTTCTGTTGAGTCACTAATGACTATCCAACAGAACTGGAAACTGACTCCTGGTGACAAGTGGCACGGCTTTGACGAAATCGACAATGACTGGTGTATGCTTGATCCAATCAAAGTTAGCTTGCTAACTCCGGGTCTTGATGACAACGGTAACTTCCTAGAAACAGGTGTTCCAGCAGCACTTGTAACTGCTTACCTAGGTCGTTTTGGTATCGTACCAACACGTACAACTGACTTCCAAGTAATGTTCCTATTCTCAATGGGTATTACTAAAGGTAAGCGTGACACATTGATCAACACATTGTTGTCGTTCAAACGTCACTATGATGCTAACGCAGACATCGAAACACTATTACCTGAACTAGTCGCTTCTGCTCCAGAAGTTTACCGTGGTCTTGGTCTGAAAGATCTTGGCGAGCGTATGTACAAGTACCTAGTACGTCACAACCCAAGCCAAGTATTGAACCACGCTTACTCAAGCCTTCCAGTAATGGAAGTGAAACCACGTACTGCTTACCAGTTCGTCGTATCAGATGACGTAGAGCTAGTGGCTTCGGATAAACTTGTTGGCCGCGTTGCAGCGAACTCTGTTATCCCTTACCCACCAGGCATCCCAATGCTAATGGGTGGCGAAAACTTTGGTGATGATACAAGTCCTCAAATCCAGTACTTGAAAGCACTAGAAGCATGGGATGCTGAATTCCCTGGTTTCGAACACGAAACTGAAGGCGCAGAAATCGAAGACGGTAAATACCACGTTCTTTGTATCAAGAAAGAAGCACTATAATCGTTTAACACGATAGTGTGACTGCCTTTCAATCCCTCGCAGGTAACTGTGGGGGATTTTTTTATGTCGGTAATGTGCAGGATATGCAGGATATGCAGGATATGCAGGATATGCAGGATATGCAGGATATGCAGGATATGCAGGATATGCAGGATATGCAGGATATGCAGGATATGCAGGATATGCAGGATATGCAGGATATGCAGGATATGCAGGATATGCAGGATATGCAGGATATTCTTAGAAAACGTGTCCGTAATAGCAATGTATAGATATAAAAAATGCCGGCCTTAGCCAGCATTTTTATTATTTATCAGCGAGGATAAATTAGATAGCTACAACGTTCGCAGCTTGCAGACCTTTTTGGCCTTGCTCTACTTCAAAAGACACTTTTTGGCCTTCAGCAAGCGTTTTGAAGCCTTCTGAAGCGATAGCACGGAAGTGAACGAATACGTCAGCACCGCCGTTGTCTTGAGTAATAAAACCAAAACCTTTCTCTTCGTTAAACCACTTAACGATACCTGTTGTATTAGACATAATGTGTCCCTTAACTTAAATGTAATTATATTATTGCGTAGCGTAATAATCTGAAATGATAATATTTATATAAGTAATAATCTTCGCGTAATCACTATAACAATACCGTGTTGTCATAGAAGGCATTCAATACTTACATAATCATTAAATAATGTCATTTGGCGAGATAAGACATTTAATTAAAATCATTTCTTAATTAAATCCCCTGAGGTATTAATAAGAAATGTAGAAATTACCAATTACTTTATTGCTGCTGTTCGTTATGTTGCCTGCGGCTGTTTTTTCACAGTAACTAAATGATATATCTAGATTATCAACATTACCGTTAATAAGAATATGGCGTTTTAACACATCACTGTTTAACTGGTGAATATTGGCAGTCCAAGCACGTTGATCTTTTACTAAATTAAAATTTACTATCATTGTTTAACCTCTTGGTTTTCATTTGAATTTACAGGGTTTTCTGGGCGAGTTTGTTGGAACCAAAACCGCTTACGGCCTAATGAACGAGACATAAGTATCCTCAATTGTTTATGCGTAACAAAATATTAAGATGATAAAATTCATCTAAATCTTTTCTACGGATTAAGTATTAAAATGCTATTTATAATAATGTAACGAAGAAAATAAGGAACGTAACGACAGATGCAGATGCAGATGCAGATGTTGGAAGTGTTTTATATTTCGATGATATTGTATAAATAATTTTTTAGTTAAAAGTGACGTAAATGGTACAAAGACCATTTACGTCGACTTAGAATATTATAAAGCTACAACGTTTGCAGCTTGAAGACCTTTTTGGCCTTGCTCTACTTCAAAAGACACTTTTTGGCCTTCAGCAAGAGTTTTGAAACCTTCAGAAGCGATTGCACGGAAATGAACGAATACGTCAGCACCGCCATTGTCTTGAGTAATGAAACCGAAACCTTTCTCTTCGTTGAACCACTTAACGATACCAGTAGTAGACATAATGTGTCCCTTAATATTGGATTAAAATTCATAATATTTACCGTGATTATATCACGATGCACTGAAAGCTTGAATTATTGAATGTGACTATGAAGCTAAGGGAAACACTAAGGAATGCAACAATAACGAAGATATTCTGAGGGTTTTTCTTTTACTTGATGTTTTCATTAATAACTCTGAACAACAGAGCGACATCATTATTATGTGGTTCGCACTTATTGTAAAGACTTATTTTCACAAAAAACATCAAAAAAAACATAAGTAGATGATATTACTTGGAAACATTTTATACTTAACCAAGTAATACCGATAAAAAAACATCATTTTGGATAAAATTTGAATCTTTTAAGCATTTAAATCATAAAAATTATCGCTTAAATATTAAGCATTCTGACCAGCAACATAACCAGAACTCCATGCCCACTGGAAGTTATAACCGCCAAGCCAACCGCTAACATCCATCACTTCACCAGCAAAAAACAGACCTTTAATTTTTTTAGATTCCATGGTTTTTGATGACAATTCATCAGTATCAACCCCACCCAACGTCACTTCAGCAGTGCGGTAGCCTTCAGTGCCATTTGGCGCAATGTTCCATTGATGAAAATAGGTTGCTAGCTGTTCAAATTCTTTGTGATTAAGTTGCTTTAATGGCTTATCCGTAATATCACCACGGGTAATCAGCACCTCAATTAAACGCTTAGGTAACAAACGAGATAAGGTGATTTTTAGACTCTGATTAGGATGCTGTTCGCGTAATTCAATTAACGTTTCAGCTAAATTAAGCATCGGTAATAAATCAATGCTCACTTTCTGACCAGGCTGCCAGTAAGATGAAATTTGCAAAACCACAGGGCCCGATAAGCCACGGTGGGTAAATAATAAATTTTCTTTGAAACTGGTACCGTCAGCGGTTGTGATCACCGCAGGTACAGCAATACCCGATAATTCTTCAAAACTATTTTTATCTTGTTGATGCAGTGTAAATGGCACTAAACCTGCGGTAGTTGGCACCATTTTCAAACCAAACTGTTGTGCTAATTGATAACCAAACGGGGTTGCGCCCAATTTCGGCATCGATAAGCCGCCAGTTGCTACCACCAGCGATTCACAACTGATGATTTCACCATTAACACTCAGACTAAAACCTGTCTCTAATTGCATGATTGAGGAGATATCGGTCTGATAACGTAAACTGATATTTGGCAAGTCACATTCAGCAACTAACATTTTGACAATATCTTTCGCTGAATCAATACAAAATAGCTGGCCGTGATCACGCTCTTCATAGTCAATTTCATGCTGACACACTAAGCCGATAAAATCCCATTGGCTGTATTGCGATAATGCTGATTTAACAAAATGGGGATTACGACAAACATAATTATTGGCGGCAACATCATTATTAGTGAAGTTACAACGACCGCCACCTGAAATTAAAATTTTACGGCCAGGTTTCTTACCATGATCAAGCACTAACACTGAGCGTCCACGCTTACCTGCAGTGGCAGCGCACATTAAGCCTGCAGCACCTGCACCAATAATTACTACATCATATTTGTTTGCCATCGATTTCAATCAGCCTTAAATGTCACTAAATAAACGCAAAAAGGATGCTAACGATTAGCATCCTTTTTCTATTGTTGGCTCTATTTTACCTGCCTCTTAGCCCAATACCAACCGCTATCCAATCACAGCGATTTATTCGATTAAAATCAAGCTTGTTGACGACTATCAATAGCAGTTAATGCGGTAATTGCAGCTGTTGGCATATCTAATGTCGTGGTTGGGAACGCAAAATCAGCACCATGAGCATGTACAATCGCGACAATTTGCAGCATCACATCTTGCTGCACCGCTTTGTATTTGACCCAATCAACCGTTTTGGTAAAAGTGTAAACCAAAATATTCAGCGACGAGGGTCCATAAGTGTCAAAACTGACAATCAAGGTTTGACGCGTTTCAATATCAGCATGATTTTGGAGCATTTTTTTAATATCATCAACTACCAGCCCCACCACAGCCGCATCACAATAACGTAAACCGACACTTTGTTTAATACGTCGATTCTGCATCCGTGAAGCATTCTCAACCACCACGCAACTAAAGACGGAGTTCGGTACATACAATGGTCGCTTATCAAAGGTACGAATCACTGTCATACGAAACCCAATCCGCTCAATAGTACCTTCTATTTGTCGATCTGGACTGCGGATCCAGTCACCCACTTTAAAAGGTCGATCAAAATAAAGCATCATCCCACCAAAGAAGTTAGCCAATAAATCCTTAGCTGCCATACCGACCACTAAGCCACCGACACCACCAAAGGTGAGTAACCCCGACAAACTTAAGCCGAAATTTTGCATCACAACTAAACTGCTCAACACTATTACCAGTAAGCGTAATATTTTTGAAATAGCAGTTACCGTAGTTGCATCGCGATGGGGACGATTATCTAAGATGGTTTGTTCAATATTGGTGATCAACCGCATCACAATCCAAATAAAGACCCCAACCAATAATAGATGGCGTAATGACGCTAAAAAACCACTGGAATAGGTCGTAACATTATCGACCATGATCCCTAATGCCATCAGCCCAGGCCACACCCAAATACATAATGAAACCGGTGTTCGAACAGCATCAATTAAGGCATCATCCCAAATTAAATGGGTTTTACTTGCCATGGTAGCTAAGCGGCGTGAGAGTAATAACCACCCACACCATAATAATGTACTTAACAGTAGTAACAGGCCGATGTTATACATCCAATTAACAGATGCTCCTTTTTCAAGGGATGACCACCAGATGACAAATTGATCCATAACGACTTAGTTTCCGATGCTAAATGGGTAAAAATGAGAGGTAATTGATAAGCTGTGATTATATCAATACCAATGATATAACACTGAATGAGGATACAGCAAAGAAAGTGCCACCAGAAAAGTGACACCTAAATACATAAAACGAAGATTAGAGTCCGAGGAACGCGACAGCAAAAATAGCCACAAAGAAAGTGATCATAAAAGTAGTGGCCAATACAAATAATTTACGGACTTTCATGCATTTAGCCATAAATAACGGATCGTGATGTTTTTTATACTGTTGGCTACGAATGTAATGAAATAAGCGAATCTGTTTACTAACATTACCTTGAGACGAAAAGAAACCACGCCCATCTACCTGTTGATATAACAATGGGTCGCAATCTCTCATTACCACGAGTAAAGAGCGTAGTGTACTGATATATCTACAAGTATTAACCGTTGCTACCATAAAAATTGCAACCAAAAGTGCATCACCACTGATCATAGTTATCCCCTCTTATATATCATTTGCTTATAGGGATAAAAGGGGCGATATTTTATTATCGTCCCCAGAATCATTTAAGCTTGTGAGTCCATTACCGATGTTGGTGCAGATTCACCTTTAGCCATCGCTGCTAAGTCTTTATCAATAAAAAATAGTGCTTTACCATCTTCACCGACTAATTCAATTTTATCCAAAATACCTTTGAATAATTTTTCTTCTTCGTGTTGCTCTGATACATACCACTGTAAGAAATTAAAGGTTGAATAATCTTGAGTAGAAAATGCAACATGAGCTAATTCATTAATTTTTTTAGTGATTAGTTGTTCATGCTCATACGTTTCACGAAACACCGTACCAAGAGAAGCAAACTGATGTTTTGGTGCTTCAATAGTACCTAAAATAGGTAATGCACCCGTTTCACTTACATAAGTAAACAAGCGTTGCATATGTTGCATTTCTTCAGCAGCATGCACACGTAAGAACGCCGCAGCACCTTCAAAACCTTTATCTTCACACCATGCGCTCATTTGCAGATATAAATTTGAAGAAAAGAATTCTAAATTAATTTGCTCGTTAAGATTTTCAACCATTGCCTTGGCTAACATAGCACTACTCCTGTCTGTTTAAGTGTAATCAATACATTGTCACTATGCATTGTTAAGAATGCAACAAAGGGACAAAACGTCCTCAAAAAGAAAACGTCTATTAGTATAAGCTACTAAAATAACAATAAAAGTGACTCAGTGATTACGAAAAATAATTAACCATTTCGTAACCTATAGATGCGATCTAATCGATATTTTTAAGTGTATACCAGTGCTAACATAGATCATTATTATATAGTCATGGAATGTAAGTGATGGTTTATAAACATATTCTCGCTGCTATCGACCTTTCTGAAGACAGCGCCTATCTCGTCAATAAAGCCGCTAAATTAGCACAATCGTTGGATGCAAAATTATCACTGGTCCATATCGATGTTGACTATGCTGATCTCTACACTGGTTTAATTGATATTAACTTAGCAGAAATGCACGAACGTGCTGAAAGCGATGCTCAAAACAGATTACATGAGCTTGCCAATAATGCGGGTTACCCTGTTGCTCACACCCTAGTGGGTAGTGGTGATCTAAGTGAAGAAATTTGTGGCGCTATCAAAGATCTTAATGTTGATTTAGTTATCTGTGGTCATCATCAAGATTTCTGGAGTAAGATTTTATCATCAACGCGTCAACTTATTAGCCGTACTCCTGTTGATCTACTTATCGTACCGCTCAAGTAACACCAATGAACAATAGTCACCGTTATTATAACGGTGACTAATCTGTTGTTATGATTTCAGCATTATAATTATCATATTCCTCACGCCACAATTTAGTTACACTGCCGTCACCTTTTACAACATACCATGTTGCGACGATGAGATACTTATCTGTAATTACCCTTTTATGGGCATTTTCTTTTAGCTTAATTGGCGTTTATCTTGCGGGCCAAGTTGATGCTTGGTTTTCAGTATTAACCCGTGTCTGCTTAGCCGCAGTAGTTTTCTTACCGTTTTTACGTACCAAATATCTACACCCAAAGCTTGCTCTCAAATTAATGGTTGTCGGCGCGTTTCAGTTAGGGTTGATGTATTGTTTTTATTATCAATCGTTCTTGTATCTAACCGTACCAGAAGTGTTGCTGTTCACTATTTTCACTCCGATTTATGTCACCCTTATTTATGACGCATTACATAAACAATTCTCGCCATGGTATTTACTGAGTGCAGTGATCGCAGTGATTGGGGCGGCGGTAATTAAATTTGAGGGAATTAACCAACACTTCATTATTGGATTTTTCATTGTTCAAGGCGCTAACCTATGCTTTGCGATTGGTCAGGTTGGCTATAAACGCATTATTGAACAAGAACAAACGAATATTCCACAGCATACGGTCTTTGGCTGGTTTTATTTAGGGGCAGTTTGCGTGGCAGTGCCGATGTATTTATTATTTGGTAATAGTGCCAAATTACCCACAACATCATTACAGTGGGGAATTTTAACCTACCTCGGTGTGATTGCTTCTGGATTAGGATATTTCATTTGGAACAAAGGCGCGACAATGGTCAATGCTGGCGCGTTAGCAATAATGAATAACGCCTTAGTCCCCGCAGGGCTAATCGTTAATATTGTCATCTGGAACCACGATGTGGATTACTCACGATTAATTATTGGTGGCGGGATTATTTTATTATCATTATGGTTTAACGAAACATGGGTTAAACAAAAGGTTGCGACCCAAAGAGAATTATCCATCAAAAAATAGGCACAAAAAAGGCGCGACTATCGCGCCTTTCTCATGCGGTTCATTCGTTAAATAAACGCAAACGCATCAGCAAACATATGATCGCGTAATGCACCTTTTTCAGTACAGAAACGTTCACGTGCCGCACCCGCCATTTCAAAACGACCACACACATAAATGTCATAGGCAGATAAGCTTACAAAATCATCAGCAACCGCATCAAGCACATTACCAACTTTACCCTGCCAACCTTCAGTTGCGGTTTCTACCACGGGCACATAGCTAATATTGGGGTATTGCTGGGCTAATGCCTGCATTTCGGCGTTAGCATATAATTGGCACACATCACGCCCTCCCCAATAAACAAAGATCGGCTGAGTTAAACCACGACTAATACAATTATCAACCATACTGCGAATATAAGAAAAACCCGTCCCCCCCGCAATCATCAATAATGGACGCTGACTTTCATGGCGTAACCAAGCTTCACCATGCGCAGCTTCAACCGTCACTGTTTGGTGAGTAGCTAACGCGTTCTTCATTGTATCAACCACTTCTAGCGCATACGCATTATGCTCAGCAGCACCAATATGAAGTTCAAGCTCATCTTGACGACAAGGGCTGCTAGCAATCGAGAACGGACGTTTATCTTGCTCTCCCATTACCGCTAATAAGTATTGCCCTGCTTTGAAATCGAGGGCTTGTAATGGCGTTAATAAAATACGGTATGTATTACATGCCAACGGTTCAACTGACTTTACTTCACATTGGATAGACATGGTTTTCCTCTAGTCTAACGATAATACCAAGTCGCTTTCCACCCTCGCAAGACAAGCAAAAATCCAGCCTTGTGCCTGCTCTTGTGGCGTCAACATCGGCTCAAGCTCATAGCTTATTTGACCGTATTGTTTACGACACATACACATCGCACAAGCACCCACTTGGCAGCGATTAGGAAAAGCGATACCTGCGTTGAGCGCTGCTTGTAATACAGTTTGCTGCGGGCTAGCAGTAAACGTAATGTTATTTGGCAACAGGCGTACTTGGTACATAAAAAACTCTCAGTTCAATGACGAATATTGTCACTGAAATATAAAAACATCAGGCGATTAATTAGTGCTTATGATAGCGATCCAATTTAGTTTTTAATCGCTAATTGGGCCCACATTGCATCAACCTGCGCCACTATCTGTGGATCTTTAACGATTGGAGTTCCCCATTCACGGTGGGTTTCTACGCCAATTTTATTAGTCGCATCAAAGCCAATTTTCGAACAACAAGTCGGTGTGGCTGCAATTAATACCGTATCACGACTAGGATCCATCCGTGTCGTCACCGCCCAAATAACATCATTCCAATCGCGTACATTAACGTCACCATCACACACAATCACAAACTTAGCATCGGTAAATTGATTTAAAAATTCCCATACACCAGTCATCACTTGCTCGGCTTCACCCGCAATGGTTTTATTCATACTTATGATTGCCATGCTGTAATTAGCGGCTTCAAGCGGTAGATAGCAATCAATAATGGCAGGGAATTGTAACTTCAACGCAAGTAATCCAGCCTCAATATCAAACGCAGTCTTAACAGACGTAGCCTCTGTTTGCATTATTGCCAATTCTGCAGGCCATTTAATGGTGGCATCAATCCCCATTTTTGAACCTAAACCCACTACGGGCGAGGCGAAATCCAGCGAATCAATCGGAGTATTATCAATAAATAGGCTATCTCGCACCGGATCCATTCGCATCGTCATCGCATGAATCACGCTCTGCCAATCACGGGCATTAACGTCATCATCACACACGATAACAAACTTGGTATACATGAACTGACGTAAGAACGACCATACCCCCATCATCACCCGCTTAGCATGGCCGGGATATTGCTTCTTCATTGTTACCACTGCCATGCGATAAGAACACCCTTCTGGCGGCAGATAAAAATCGACAATTTCAGGAAACTGCTTATGTAAAATCGGCACAAAGACTTCGTTTAATGCCACCCCAAGCACTGCGGGTTCATCCGGTGGACGCCCGGTATAGGTACTGTGATAAATCGGATCGTTACGCATCGTAATATGAGTAATGGTAAACACATGATGGCGTTCAACCTCATTGTAATAGCCGGTATGATCACCATAAGGGCCTTCATCAGCATATTCTTCAGGGTCGATATAGCCTTCCATCACAATTTCAGCACTGGCTGGTACTTGTAAGTCGTTACTGATGCTTTTAACCACCTCAGTACGACTACCACGCAATAAACCAGCAAATGCATATTCAGACAGTGAGTCAGGTACAGGGGTTACTGCACCAAGCACGGTTGCAGGATCAGCCCCAAAAGCAACCGTGACAGGAAATTTTTCACCCGGATGGGCTTCACACCATTCACGCATATCTAACGCGCCACCACGATGCGCCAACCAACGCATGATGACTTTATTTTTAGCAATTTTTTGCTGACGATAAATACCAAGATTTTGGCGCTTTTTATTGGGGCCACGGGTAATAGTTAACCCCCATGTTAACAACGGTGCGACATCGCCAGCCCAACAACTCATCACTGGGATTTTATCTAAATCAATCTCATCACCTTGCCAGATGATTTGTTGGCAAGGCGCTTTACGCAATACTTTAGTGGGCATATTAAGCACTTGCTTAAATATCGGAATTTTATTGATCGCATCCCGCAAGCCATGCGGTGGCTCGGGCTCTTTTAAATACGCTAACCATTCTCCGACTTCGCGTAACTGCTTAACATTGTCGCGCCCCATTCCCATTGCAACTCGCTCTGGCGTACCAAACAAGTTTGCCAGTACAGGCATGTCATAACCTACAGGATTTTCAAATAACAATGCCGGACCACCAGCACGCAAAGTACGATCGCAAATCTCCGTCATTTCCTGATTAGGATTAACCGGCTGTTGAATACGTTGTAATTGCCCTTGCTGCTCTAAATAGGCAATAAAGTCACGTAGATCTTTGTATTTCATAGCGACTACCTGTAGCTAAACAAAGTCAAACCAGCATTGCTGACATTAACTTAATGAGAATGATTTTTGCTAGTATAACCAGTTGTGAGATGGAAAACACCCGTCGCCCACAAAAAGAAAATACCCTTTTATATTCTGTGGGTTAAGCCATAATCATAAGAGCATTATTTAAAATTTAGCCATAAAAAAGCGCCACCCTAAGGTAGCGCTTTTAATTCAATAACTGCTTAAATGAATTATGATTTCTGACGACGCATTGCGTCAAAGAACTCTTCATTAGTTTTGGTCATTGATAGTTTGTCGATCAAGAATTCCATGCTGTCAGATTCACTCATTGGGTGAACGATCTTACGCAGGATCCACATTTTCTGTAGCTCATCAGCTTTCGCCAATAACTCTTCACGACGGGTACCAGAACGATTAATGTCAATCGCAGGGAAAATACGTTTCTCAGCAATTTTGCGAGAAAGATGCAGTTCCATGTTACCTGTACCTTTAAATTCTTCGTAGATAACTTCATCCATTTTAGAGCCAGTATCCACTAGCGCTGTTGCGATGATAGTTAAACTACCGCCTTCTTCGACATTACGTGCCGCACCAAAGAAGCGCTTAGGACGGTGAAGAGCGTTAGCATCCACACCACCTGTTAATACTTTACCTGAAGAAGGAATAACGGTGTTGTAAGCACGCGCTAGACGAGTAATTGAGTCAAGTAAGATAACAACATCTTTCTTATGTTCAACCAAACGTTTTGCTTTTTCGATAACCATTTCTGCCACTTGTACGTGACGTGAAGCTGGTTCATCAAACGTTGATGCAATGACTTCGCCTTTTACAAGACGTAGCATCTCAGTTACTTCTTCCGGACGCTCATCGATAAGCAATACCATCAACACACATTCTGGGTGGTTGTGAGAAATACTTTGAGCGATATTTTGCAGTAACATTGTTTTACCGGCTTTTGGCGGTGCAACAATCAAACCACGTTGGCCTTTACCGATTGGAGAGGCTAAATCTAGAACACGCGCTGTAATATCTTCTGTTGAACCATTACCACGTTCCATACGCATACGATCGTTTGCGTGTAGTGGAGTAAGGTTTTCAAAAAGGATTTTATTGCGAGCGTTGTCAGGT
Organism: Photobacterium carnosum; assembly: GCF_002849605.1. Taxonomy (GTDB): domain Bacteria; phylum Pseudomonadota; class Gammaproteobacteria; order Enterobacterales; family Vibrionaceae; genus Photobacterium; species Photobacterium carnosum. The sequence goes on along the minus strand of NZ_NPIB01000033.1, from coordinate 34,844 downwards.
TTGTCGTAGTTTACTTCGTTAACTTTTAATAGAGCAAAGTAACGTTCACCGTCTTTCGGTGGACGAATCTTTCCGGCAATGGTGTCGCCAGTACGAAGGTTAAAACGGCGAATTTGGCTTGGTGATACATAAATATCATCAGGGCCTGCAAGGTAAGAACTGTCTGCGCTACGCAGAAAGCCGAAGCCATCTTGCAAAATCTCTAGAACACCGTCGCCAAAAATATCCTCACCACTCTTCGCGTGTTGCTTAAGAATGGAGAAGATGATGTCCTGCTTACGTAAGCGGGCCAGGTTTTCCAATCCTAAACTTTCGCTAAGTGATACCAACTTAGGAATAGGTTGGCTCTTGAGTTCTGTAAGATTCATAGTGGTGGGTTTCTTGTCTGTCAAAATCGGGGTTCTATATTAGTTGAGATAAGGATGACCAATAGGGTTTGGTCAAGAATTGAACGGAAATGCAATTTCTGTGCATTACGTTAACACTAAATGTTCTACCAGTCTAGCATAGTCGCTAGACCAACCATGCACAACTTAGAAATTGTGCATGGCTGGTATTATATCACTTATAAGTTCGCTTCAAGGAACTCTTTCAGTTGAGTTTTTGATAACGCGCCAACTTTAGTTGCTGCCACTGCGCCATCTTTAAACAGTAATAACGTTGGAATACCACGAATACCAAACTTTGGCGGTGTTGCCGCATTTTGGTCGATATTTAATTTACCAATCGTTAATTTGCCTTCGTATTCATCAGCGATTTCATCAAGAATCGGGGCAATCATTTTACATGGACCACACCATTCAGCCCAAAAATCAACCAGTACCGGGCCCGCAGCATTGACAACATCAGTATCAAAACTTTCATCGGTAAGCTGCACAATCTTATCGCTCATCTTCCACTCCAACAGTGATTTTGTTAGCTGATATTGAATTAACCAGCAAATCGTTATCCTATTTGAATGGAATACGTTTCGTATTGCAACCCTAAGCTGATATTCTATAGTAATGAAAACGACACATATCACAGAGCAGAAATTTGCCGAACTAGGGTTAAACCCTCTAGTGCTAAAAGGATTGGAAGAGAAAGGGTTTCATTATTGTACCCCGATCCAGGCCTTGGCATTGCCAGTTGTGCTCACTGGCCATGATATCGCGGGACAGGCTCAAACAGGTACGGGTAAAACCCTTGCCTTTCTGACCGCTACTTTTAACTATCTATTGGAGACACCTGCACCAGCAGAGCGTAAAACCAATCAACCGCGGGCGATCATTATGGCGCCAACACGTGAGTTGGCGATCCAAATTTTCAATGATGCGTCATCGCTACTTGCAAGCACTGGCCTTAAAGCTGGCCTTGCTTACGGCGGTGAACCTTATGAAAAACAAAAACAAGTGTTTGACGAAGGCGTTGATCTTTTAATCGGTACTTGTGGCCGTATTATCGACTTTTATAAGCAGCGTGTTATCGACCTTGCCAGCATTCAAGTGGTGGTATTGGATGAAGCCGATCGTATGTTCGATTTAGGTTTTATTAAAGATATCCGTTTCTTGTTCCGCCGCATGCCTGAACCTAAAGCGCGTTTAAACATGCTGTTCTCAGCAACGTTATCATACCGCGTTAAAGAACTTGCATTTGAGCACATGAATAGCCCAGAAAGTGTTGTGGTTGAACCTTCACAAAAAACAGGCCATCTCATTCAAGAAGAGTTGTTCTATCCATCAAACCAAGAAAAAATGCGTTTATTACAAACGTTAATTGAAGAAGAATGGCCAGATCGTGCGATTATTTTCGCTAACACTAAGCATCGTTGTGAAGATGTTTGGGGGCATTTAGCCGCTGATGGTCATCGCGTTGGTCTACTCAATGGTGATGTACCACAGAAAAAACGTGAACGTATTCTAGAAGAATTCACTAAAGGTGATCTTGATATCCTAGTAGCTACTGATGTTGCTGCTCGTGGTTTACATATCCCAATGGTTACGCACGTATTTAACTACGATCTTCCTGATGATGCAGAAGATTATGTTCACCGTATTGGCCGTACTGGTCGTGCAGGTGAAAGCGGTAACTCCATTAGTTTTGCTTGTGAAGAATACGCGATTAACTTGACAGCGATTGAGGCTTACATTGAGCATGGTATTCCACAATCAAAGTATGACTCTGAAGCACTTTTAGATGATTTACCTGCGCCGATTCGCTTACAGCGTACTCCTCGTCAAGGTGGTCGTCGTAATAACCAGCGTCAAGGTCAAGGCCAGGGCCAAGGGCAATCTCGTCAGCGAAATAATCGCCGTCGTCCGCCACAAAACAAACCAGCATAAAATAAGTTAAAGTATCTCTATGGAAAGAAATTCAGTATCACCGCTTTATGCCGCTATTGATCTAGGTTCGAACAGTTTTCATATGTGGGTTGTTCGTGAAGTCAATGGCAGTGTTCAAACGCTAGCTAAAATTAAACGAAAAGTACGTTTAGCTGCGGGTTTGAATAATCAAAACGAACTCAGCCAAGATGCCATTCAACGGGGTCTTGACTGTTTGGCAATATTTGCCGAGCGTTTACAGGATATTAAACCTGATCATATTCGCATTGTCGGCACAGCCGCCTTGCGCACAGCGGTCAATGCTAACGAATTTCTTTCCCAAGCTCACAGTATACTTGGGTATCCAGTGAGTGTGATTGCGGGTAAAGAAGAAGCACGTATTATCTATCAAGGGGTAGCACATACCTCGGGTGGCAGTGATAAACGCTTGGTGGTCGATATTGGTGGTGCCAGTACCGAAGTCATTATTGGTGAAGGTTTTGATGCCAGCGCCCTGACGAGCCTAAAAATTGGTTGTGTCACTTGGCTAGAGCGGTATTTTAAAGATCGCTACCTAACCTCGGTCAACTTTGATGCTGCCATTAACGGTGCTAAAGAAGCGATTGAAACCATTATTGAACGTTACACCCACCAAGGTTGGGAAACCTGTGTTGGCGCTAGCGGCACCGTGCAAGCATTACAAGAAATTATGCTAGCACAAGGCATGGATGAGATTATCACTCTGCCAAAACTTAAGCGCCTTCAACGCCAAGCAATGCAATATGAACGCTTAGAAGACCTTGATATTGAAGGGTTGACATTAGAGCGTGCACTGGTTTTCCCTAGTGGATTATCGATACTAATTGCGCTGTTTGAATCATTGGAGATTGAATCTATGACCCTTGCTGGCGGTGCGCTACGTGAAGGCTTGATTTATGAAATGATGGATCAAATGCGTCATCACGATGTGTGCTCTCGTACTATTATGAGCATGCAACAACGGTTTCAATTAGATCATACCCATGCCGATAACGTCAGTGATATGGCGTTAGCGTTATTAGCCCAATGCCCAAGTTGGCAATTGGAGCCACCAGCTGAAAACTTGCTTCAAGCGGCGGCCAAATTACATGAAATTGGTGCTAGCATTGAATTTAAAAAAAGTGGTGAACATGCGGCTTATTTAATTAAGCACATGGACTTACCGGGCTTTACTCGCGCTCAAAAAAATCTTATTGCTGAGCTATTGCGCCGCCATAACGGCCCATTAACCAGCTTACCAGAGCAACATGCGTTATCGGCGCCAAGTGCTGCTCGTTTACTACGTCTACTGCGATTAGCGATTATTTTATGCCACCGCCGAGATCAAAACTGTTTGCCTCCCTTTAGCTTACGCATGGAAGACAACAAATTGACGTTATTATTATCGGCAAAATGGTTGATCAATAATCCATTAACTCGTAGTGAACTTACCCAAGAAGCCACCCGCCAAACAGATATGGGCTGGCCAATGACAGTAACGGCACAAGACTGATAGCACTTAATAATTTAGTTAAGCGGATTTTCCTCTTAGCACTATGATCAAAAAAGGCTCCCCAAGGAGCCTTTTTTATTAGCTATTACTTTACGATTAGCTGGTCTTAACCTGTAATACCACTGTGACGCAACATCGCATCAAGTTGTGGCTCACGGCCACGGAAACGCTTAAACAATTCCATTGGCTCTTCGCTACCACCTTTTTCTAATATGCATGTTAGGAAGTCGCTACCGGTTTGAGTATTAAAAATACCTTCTTCTTCAAAACGAGAGAATGCGTCGGCTGACAATAATTCTGCCCACAAGTAACTGTAATAACCTGCGCTATAACCACCTGCAAAAATATGACTAAAGCTATGCGGGAAACGACCCCACTCAGGACTAGGCACCACAGATACTTTGTCTTTAACTGCAAACAAGGTTTCTAACACTTGGGCACCAACTTGTGGATCGTAGTTAGTGTATAAACTGAAATCGAATAAACCAAATTCAAGCTGACGCAAAATAAACATCGCAGATTGGAAATTTTTAGCCGCTAGCATTTTATCTAGCATCGCTTTAGGCAATGGTTCACCTGTTTGGTAATGACCAGAAATAAACGCTAACGCTTCTTCCTGCCAACACCAATTTTCTAAAAATTGACTTGGTAATTCCACTGCATCCCACGGCACACCATTAATACCTGATACCGCCGCCACATCAATTTGGGTTAGCATATGGTGAATACCATGCCCTGTTTCATGGAACAAGGTTGTAACTTCGTTATGCGTAAACAATGCAGGTTGATCGCCAACAGGACGATTAAAGTTACAGGTTAAATATGCCACTGGTGTTTGCAGGCTACCATCAATGCGAGTACGGCGAACCATACACTCATCCATCCATGCGCCACCACGTTTATGTTCACGGGCATATAAATCTAAATAGAAACTACCACGCAACGTACCTTTAGCATCAAAGATGTCATAGAAGGTCACCGATTCATGCCACACTTGCACCCCATGGCGCTGTTTTATCTCAAGCCCAAACACACGATTTAGTACTTCAAATAATCCCGCAACCACTTTTTGTTCAGGGAAATATGGTCGTAATTCTTCATCAGAAATACTGTAACGATGTTGCTTTAATTTTTCAGAATAAAAAGCAAAATCCCACGGCTCAAGCTGTTCAACCTTAAATTCATTACGCGCATAGTCGCGCAACTCAGCCACTTCACGCTCACCTTGTGGCTTGGCGCGATCAGCTAAGTCATTTAAAAAGCCCAGCACTTGGTCAGTCGATTGTGCCATCTTAGTTGCCAGTGATTTCTCACCGTAGCTGCTAAAACCTAATAACAATGCAACTTCATGACTTAATTTTAGTTTTTCAGCAATGATGTCAGTATTATCAAACTCGCCCGTATTTGGACCTTGATCAGACGCTCGTGTGCTAAATGCTTGATACATTTCGGCGCGTAACTCGCGGTTATTACAGTACGTCATCACAGGTAGGTATGAAGGAATATCTAACGTAAATAGATAGCCTTGCTCATCTTTAGCTTGTGCATTCGCTTGTGCTGCTTGCAATGCGGATTCTGGTAGGCCGCGAAGTTGCTCAACATCAGTGATCACTTTGCTCCACGCCATAGTGGCATCGAGTACATTGTTACTAAACGTTGAGGCTAATTCGGATAAGCGTTTACTGATCTCACCAAAACGTTGTTGCTGCTCAACAGGTAAACCAATACCAGAAAGCTCAAACTCTTTCAGGGCGTCAGTAACTGCTTTTTGTTGGGCTTGACTTAAATCAGCAAAATCATCACTAGCTTGAATCATCTTATACGCATCATAAAGGCCTTTATGTTGTCCAACCCACGTCGCGTAATCTGATAATAACGGTAAGCAACTTTCATACGCTTGGCGTAACTCAGGGCTATTTTTCACCCCATTAAGATGCCCTACTGGTGACCAAATACGTCCAAGACGATCATCTAATTCAGCCAATGGACGACAAATCGTATCCCATGTCGGCATCTGAAATTGAGATAACACAGCTTCAACGTTATTTCGACAATCAGTGATCGCTTGTTCAATCGCAGGTTTTATGTGTTCTGGCTTAATATGAGCAAACGGTGGTAAATCAGTCATCGTCAACAATGGATTAGACATACATTTTTCCTTTATTTTTATCTTATTATTAACATGCGCCCGTGATAGATAAATTTCAATCATTTGCTTAGTTTAGAATCTAAAAAGACCCAAATAACGCATTTCCTTAATTCTGATAGTAGCAAAGGTTGGCGTCATGGTTGGATATTGATGAATAATTGACGATAATAGCCATTAGCATCCCTGCTTTAGATACCGATAGAGACTAATTTCATGCTGAGTTATCGCCACAGCTTTCATGCTGGCAACCACGCAGATGTGGTTAAACACATTGTTCAAAGCTTAATTCTGGATGCACTCAAGCAGAAAGATAAACCATTCGTGTATCACGATACTCACTCAGGTGTTGGTCGTTACGATCTCCAAGACGAGCGCAGCGAAAAAACTGGTGAGTTTAAGCAAGGTATCGCCCGTATTTGGTCACGCGACGATATACCAAGTGATATTGCTGCTTATATTGATACGATCAAAGCCCTTAACAACGGTGACGAACTGCGTTATTACCCAGGTTCACCCAAGGTCGCTCGTTCACAAATCCGCGCACAAGATCGAATGGTGTTAACCGAGTTGCACCCAAGTGATTTCCCATTATTATTACAAGAATTCCGCGGTGATCGCCAAGTAAAGATGTATCAAGAAGATGCTTTTGCGCGTCTAAAAGCGAGCTTACCGCCTAAAGAACGCCGCGGTATGGTGCTTATTGATCCTCCTTATGAGCTTAAACATGAATATCAAGATGTGGTCAAAGCAATTAAGCATAGCCACCAACGTTGGGCGACAGGTACCTATGCAATTTGGTATCCGGTGGTTTACCGCGAAACAATTGATAATATGATTCAAGGTTTAAAAGACTTAAATATTCGCAATATTCTTCAAATTGAACTGGGTGTAGAACCGGACACTGAAGAACGTGGTATGACGGCTTCAGGCATGATTGTGATTAATCCACCATGGAAACTAGCCAGCCAAATGCAGCAAATACTGCCATGGTTACAACAAGCGATAGCACCAAATCATGGTCACCATAAAATCGAGTGGATAGTACCTGAGTAAACAACAGCGATAATCTATCGACTCAATAAGCAGCCACATTTACTTGTGGCTGTTACATTTCCCTCGTGACAATCATCATTTTCGATGGTAAAACATCATACTAATCTATTTTTCCGATTTTAAATCCTCGTCACTCAGCCCAATCTTGATTACACTAGGTGACAGTGAATATTCATAACATCTATTGGAGTAAAGTCATGGCGAAGCATTTTGATTACATCTGTATCGGTGGTGGTAGCGGTGGTATTGCATCAGCAAACCGTGCAGCAATGTATGGCGCTAAAGTAGCAATCATTGAAGCAAAAGCACTTGGTGGCACTTGTGTTAACGTCGGTTGTGTACCTAAGAAAGTAATGTGGCACGGTGCTCAAATCGCTGAAGCTATTCACCTTTACGCTAAAGACTATGGCTTTAATGTTGATGTGAAAGAATTTAGCTGGGCTAAACTGGTTGAAAACCGTGAAGCTTACATCAGCCGTATTCACGCTTCTTACGACAATGTACTTGGCAATAATAACGTCGAAGTAATTAATGGTTTTGCGACCTTTGTTGACGCAAAAACTATTACCGTTAACGGTGAGCATTACACCGCTGATCATATTTTAATTGCAGTTGGTGGTGAGCCATCAATTCCAAATGTACCCGGTGCTGAACATGGTATCGACTCTAACGGATTTTTTAAACTTGTTGAGCAACCAAAGCGTACTGCGATTGTAGGTGCTGGTTATATCGCGGTTGAAATCGCGGGTGTATTAAGTGCTCTCGGCACAGATACCCATCTGTTCGTTCGTAAAGAATCACCATTGCGTAGCTTCGATCCAATGATCGTGGATACTTTAGTGGAAGTAATGGCAGCAGAAGGCCCAACCCTTCACACCCATTCAATTCCTAAAGAAGTAGTTAAAGAAGCCGATGGTTCTATTACACTTCATTTTGAAGACGGTAAATCACATAACACCGATTTATTGATTTGGGCGATTGGTCGTCACCCAACCACGGACAAAATCAACCTTCAAGCTGCTGGTGTTGAAACTAACGCTCGTGGTTACATCAAGGTTGATCAATACCAACAAACCAATATTGATGGCATTTATTGTGTTGGCGACATCATGGAAGGCGGTATCGAACTAACACCCATTGCTGTTAAAGCCGGTCGTCAATTGTCTGAGCGTTTGTTTAACAACAAGCCTGAAGCAAAAATGGACTACAAACTGGTACCAACAGTGGTATTTAGCCACCCGCCAATTGGTACTATTGGCCTTACAACTCAAGAAGCGATTGATCAATATGGCGAAGAAAACGTCAAAGTTTATCAATCAGGCTTTACCTCAATGTACACCGCAATAACGACTCATCGCCAGCCATGCAAAATGAAACTTGTTTGTGCGGGTGCAGATGAAAAAGTTGTTGGTTTACATGGTATCGGCTATACCGTTGATGAAATGATTCAAGGTTTTGGTGTTGCCATCAAGATGGGCGCAACCAAAGCTGATTTCGATAGCGTTGTTGCTATCCACCCAACAGGTTCGGAAGAATTTGTTACGATGCGATAGTCATGCATTAGACCACCATTAACATCTAATGGGGTTAATTTAAGCTGGTTATATCTATATTGATAACCAGCTTTTTTATTCTGTGAATTTACATAACAACAACAAATATATCATTTAATTAAAAATAAATTCCATATTATATTCATTTCAATGTTAATCTTGTTTCATAAAAAATAACTAATTTAACTTCATGTACTTAATTATTTATTACAATGGAAATATTTAATTGTAACAACAATACAGTTATGGTAAATATACGCCTAAAATTATATTTAATGATGGCGATAAAGATAAATCATGCTTTATTTAAAAATATTATTCAAATGTAGTATGAAAAGATGAAACTGAAAAAAATATTTCCATTTATGATCGCTATTTTATTAAGTGCTTTATTATCTTTATTAATAAGTCATATTACTATTCGTTATATAGAACAAAAACAAATAGCTACAATTGAAGCATTATTAGATAATGTTATATATAAACCTAAGCAACATATTGAGCATCTAGACAATCTACAAGCCAATAATGATGAAGAAAATGAACGAATTTTAGATTTAATTGACAGAAAACATCCAGAAATAATGGGGATTTCATATATAAAAAACGGGAAATATTATTATGGTAATAATGGTAGTATTAGTAATACAATTCCTAATTATATAAAAGATGTGATAAACAAAAATCTTCCTGTTAAATTTTTCACTGACCCTTATAATAAAAATAATCTAATTTATATTTTTAAATATGATAATGGTTATTATATAATAAATTTCTATTCCAAATTATTAAACGATTTTAGTCACAACGCAATAACAAATTATCAAGTCAAAGACAATAATGACAAATCTCCTATGTCTTTTTTATACTATAGTTTAACCAATAATATAAAACACTTACATTTAGTCATTACTAGCGGATTAACATTAAATAAATTCATCTCATTATTATTTAGTAGTTTCATTCTGTCATTACTATGTATATATACAATTTCATTTCTACTAACCTCATTTTTTGATAGTAAAAGAGTTTTAAATAGAAAAATGAAAAAAGCTGTCATTAATAATGAATTTGTACCTTTTTATCAATCAATATATTCTGCTAAACAAAAGAAATTTATTGCAGCTGAAGTATTATGTCGATGGCATTCAAATGGACTTATCATCCCACCATCTGAATTTATTTCTGACCTAGAAAAAACTAATGATATAAAAGAAGTCACTTTCACTTTAATAAAAAAATCATTTGCTACTATAAAAAAATCAAATATAAATAAAGACTTTATGCTAAGTTTCAACTTTACCGTCACAATGCTTCTTGATGAAATATTTATGACTAAAATCATCAGTTTCATTAAAGAAAATCCAATGGTAAAAAATCGAATTATCATTGAATTAACCGAAAGCGAAAATAATTTTATTTATCTAAATGAAATAAATAAAATAATGCATCAATTAAAAAAAGAATCAGTATTACTCTCTATTGATGACGTAGGTACTGGATATTCCAATCTAATAACCATACAAGAATTACCTTTTGATATAATGAAAATAGATCGATGTTTTATATCAGATAAATTTGCCGTGTCAAAAAGTAATATGCTTGAAACTTTGGCTATTTTAGGTAATTCTTTGAATTTAATGATTGTTGCAGAGGGCATCGAAACGATATCAGAATTAGAAAAAATAAATAGCTTAAATATTGATTTGTGCCAAGGGTTTTATTATTCAACTCCTTGTAATTCAAGTGAGTTTATAAATAGAACTGTTAGTGAACCACATCTATACAAATAATAACATTTATAATTAAAAGTACTATCTATATTTATTTTTATATCATGTCATGTTGTTTATCTAAAAATAAAACACAGCTAAATTATTCCCATTCAAATCGATTTATATTGTTACTTTTAGCTTTATATAGTGCTTTATCTGCTCTTTGTAATCCTACTTTATTTGATTCAACGGGTGATTTATATGCCATACCTATACTCAGTGTCATATAATTTTCATCTCTAACTATAATTTCTTTTATCTCATTTAAAAGATACTCCGCAAAAATAACAGCCTCTTGTTTATCATTACTGATAATGAATGCTGAAAATTCATCACCACCTAATCGTGCAGAAAATATATTTTCATATTTATAATTTAATAAAACCTTCCCAAAACAATGTAAAATTCTATCACCTTCTTCATGTCCATATTTATCATTGATTTTTTTAAAATTATCAATATCAATCATAATAAATAAAAGCATCTTATTTTCATGCTTTCTTAATTCGTCATAGAAATATCTACGGTTAGGAAGTTCAGTTAAATCATCAATTGTTGCAAGCATCTTAAAATAATTACATTGTTTATTTGTTTTTTTTATTGAAATAATTATTCCGGTTATTAATAATAATATACCTATTGTTTTAAATACATTATATATCCATAGTGAAACCCATATTGGTTGTATACTAACATCATTATAAACAGTAGCTAATAAAGAACCGCCCCATAAAAACAAACCAATACTCAAAATTATATATGCTTCTTTAACTAAAAAATTAGTCCATTGAAGTAATATAAAAGAAATTAATATAAATACTAAATTTAGTATATCAAATGAATATTTATACAATATATTATTCTCATGCGGGATTTTTATATCAGAAAATAAAATCATACTAATGCATATATTAGAAAAAACACATAAAAATAGTGTAATAATAAGAACTCCCTTTGTACGATTATACGTTGAAAGTTTTTTTTTGTGCTTTTTTAGTAATTGGTACAATTTAAACATCTTTTAAAAACATCCTTTATATCTTATAACAATCCTGAAGAGTATCACCCTATAATATATTATATCAAAAATTCATATGAAACACAGTTAGTACCGACAACTTAATTTCCATGTTTTCACTGCGGTTTAATTATTAAGATAAAAAAACACCGCTTAAAAGCAGTGTCTTTGTTTTGAGTTTTATCAAGCTAACTAATGATGATGATGACCATCTTCATGGTTATGACCACAGCTACAGCTTGGCGCAATCACCGTTTGAATGGGGGTTAAGGTAATTTTAGTTAATAACTCTTCAGTACTAACAGTATTTAATAAATGCATGTTCTCAGCGTTAACGGCCATTGGGTCTTCAATTGCACGTTGAGCTTGCATGACGTCAATCATCTGTTGAGTCACAGCTTCTGGTAACGACAACTCACGGATCACTTTAAGTTCATTGTTAGCAGTATCAAGTGCCATCATTGATAATGCCAATGTTGATGTTGTTGGCTGTTGAAAATACTCACTTGGGATAGCTGCGGCATTAAACTGAATATCAAACGCTAGCTCAGCTAATTTAAAGACAACCAAGCAACCACCATTATCAGTTTTCATCAAACCAAACTCTGCAGTGGCTTCTGCCATCATTTGTTGTTCTTCTGCTGTGATGCCCGTTAAGCCAATAAAAACGATATTACTCATATCATTACGGAACATCTCAATAACTGCGCCATCACCAGCAACAAACGGATGTTCATCAATGATCTGACCGACATGAAATTGCTGATTTGAATGTACTGCCATGGTGTACCTCATCGTTATTTAAGCTCAATCATTTCAGTCTATACGAAATTAACAAGCATTTATGATATAGATCTATTCTAACCATTACCTTGTGATTAACAATACTATCAAAATCAAAAACACTGTTACCAAACAGTAATAGTTATATTTTAAAATCATAAAAAAGCCTTAACAATAAGTTAAGGCTTTAATTTATAAAAACTAAATATTATATCTTTTATTTTGCAGGTGCGAAATCTGCAGCCGCTGGGCGATGTGCAGTATAGATAGCTTCACCATCACTCTCAGCATCAAAGATAACCTTAACATCAGGGCTAAATAAAATAACATCGCCAACTTCAGCAACATATTTAGTACCCGCTTCATCACGAACCACAATTTTACCTTTAGTGATCACTTTGTACTCAACAGAATCATAAAAGTATTCAAATTCAACACCAGGAGACATGGTGAAGTGACCAATCGTTAGTGCATTACTGTTAGTAGTTACAGCAACTTCAGCCATGTCACTTTTTAAGCCTTCAACTTCAAGTAATTTACTTAAATCATTAAGTTTAAAAGTACCTGATTTAATCAGTGTAATACCTGGCTTAGTTGTTAATGTTGTCATTGGTAGATCCTTATTTTCATATATAAGACCAAAGTTAATACTTTCATCTTATTGAGTATTTGTGATCGTATTACCTTGATAGTAATACGATCTATTATTGGATTTAGAAGTCACATAAATAAATGTCGGTACTCGCTAAGTTATTCTCATAACCTCAACCAAATATTTATTTAATTAGGCATCATCTTGGGTGATGCTTTCTGGTGTGATGGAGTCTAACGGATCACAAAAAATCAACAATAGCTTAAAAATATAAAGACTATTACCATACGGTAACAATATGCGAGTAATAACGCTCTGACACTATAAATAAGTATTTTATTTTTAATAGTATGTAGACACTATATGCTTCAAGTAGAAAAAACGCTTAGTTCGAATAAAAAACTTAAAAAACAGCATAAATAACCAATTTTTTCGTTACTGACTATTCCATCTATTCAATAAAAACGGTAGTCTTCAAATTCTTATTTATGGGATAACAATGAATAGTTATTCTAACAAGACCTCGGGGATACCCCCATTAATTCGGCCGTTTCTACCAGTAGGTTATATAAAAATATGCATCAACAAGCAGTAACACCACCTAAAAATATCCATAATTGGTTAATGTTTATCATCCCATCATTAATGGGGGTATTTTTATTTATGGCACCAATTAACTTTGATGGTGATATCACTATTCCCATTGCAGTATTAGCCAAAACTATTCAAAGCCATTTTGAAAATTCGCTAACATCCATTGTGACGGCTATTATTAGCTTCACTGCTATAATGTCTATTATCACTAAACTGTTTAAACCCGGATTTATCATCCGTAATAGCTTCGTCAATGGTATATTAAACCCATCTCCCATGTGGTTTATTGTGCAACAACTTGGCGCTATCTTTGCGGTGATGACCTACTTTAGCCTTGGCCCGGTAATGTTCCGTAACGATGCCACCGGTGGCTTAGTCTTAAATGATTTATTGCCAGTATTGTTTTCAGTATTTATTTTTGCGGGATTATTATTACCACTACTGCTTAATTTTGGCTTACTCGAATTCTTTGGTACTTTATTTACTCGGATCATGCGCCCTATTTTTGGGCTACCTGGTCGTTCATCTGTTAACTGTATTGCTTCATGGTTAGGTGATGGCTCTGTTGGCGTATTACTGACCAGTAAGCAATATGAATCAGGCATGTACACCCAGCGTGAGGCCGCGGTTATTGGAACAACATTCTCAGCAGTATCGATTACTTTCAGCTTAGTGGTCATTGCTCAAGTTAATTTAGAGCATATGTTTGTCCCGTTTTACTTAACCATCTGTTTAGCGGGTTTAGTTGCCGCGATTATCGTGCCACGCTTACCACCGTTATCACGTAAGAAAAATATCTATATTAATGGCACCACTGAATCATCACATGATGAAACGGTTCCTGAAGGTCATAACATTTTCTCGTACGGACTAGAGCAAGCACTAAAAAAAGCAGCTGAAGTAAAAAGCTTACCTGCAATTCTGCTTGATGGTATTAAAAACGCGGTTGATATGGTGTTTGGCGTGCTGCCGGTTGTGATGGCAATTGGTACCATCGCATTAGTGATCGCTGAAAACACCCCTATTTTTGATTACCTAGGAATGCCATTTATTCCATTCCTTGAATTGCTACATATTCCAGAAGCAGAAGCAGCATCAAAAACAATCGTCGTCGGGTTTGCTGATATGTTCTTGCCATCAATTTTGGCATCAACCATTCAAAGTGATATGACCCGCTTTATTATTGCCGCGATGTCAGTCACCCAATTGATTTATATGTCTGAGATTGGCGCACTACTCATTGGTAGTAAAGTCCCCGTTAAAGCATGGGAGTTGTTTGTGATCTTCATTCTGCGTACCTTAGTCACTCTGCCAGTAATTGCGCTAATGGCACATTTGATTTTCTAAATTATACGGTTAATAAATACCAAAAAGGCGACCACACGGTCGCCTTTCTTCATTTACTCACTTGATAACCACACAGACCTAACCTTTATAAATCTTAGGGTTAAATACATTCTGAAACCAATCACCTAGCCAGTTAATCACTAACACTAAGGTAATTAGTACTATTCCAGTGAACGCGGTGATCCACCATGAGCCAGAGAAAATATAGTTAAAGCCAATGCTGATCAGTGAGCCTAACGATGGCTAATAAATAGAAGCACGTGCTTATTAGAGAACACAGCCAACACTCTACAGAGCCAATAAGAGCAATCATTATGATTAAAAAACATAACTGTACATCCTCAGCGCTATCAACATCTATTAGTAAGTAAGCAATTAATTTATATAATTATTATCATTACATCTATATAAATTGAACACATTTTAATACTACTAATACAAACCATTCACCTACAGAATATATAACTTGATACAAATCAAATTTAGTATGCAATAGGTTTGTTTTATTTGCGAAAATATCTAAAATTCAACGCATATATATATACTAAATAGGCATAATAATGCAATTCAAGAAATCTATCCTCGCAACCGCACTTCTTTCAGTCTTGACACTTTCTGGTTGTAATAGTGGTAGTAGTGACACAGCAACATCTACAACAACAATTAATAGTGACTTTCCTAATGTGAAAATGTGCCTGACAAGCAATCCTATTGCATGTGATAACAATGGCGTTATGACAAATAATGATGGTATTGGTCAACTCGTTATTACCGCGCAAGATAAAAATAAAACGATTATTGTCGAAACAGATGGACATACTTTTTCCGCGCCAGCAACATCAACATTTGTAACACCAATAACAACATTAGTTGTTAATGCGATGAAAAATAATAAAAATCTAACGGTTACTGATGCTAAAAATACTGTTAAAGACAATTTTTCTGAATTTACTAATAAATATCCAAACATTAATATTTTTGGAAACCCAAATAAAAACCCAATCTTAGAAAAAATTATTAATGCGCTAGAAGAAACATCAGTTAAGTACAATAGTGTTGATATTGCAGACTTAGTAAATAAAGCGATGGATGTATCAGATACATCGGTGCCTGTAATTCAAGAGGGGGGTTCAACTGAAAACATCGAACAACCGCAACTAAGTCAAGATGCAAAAACAATCAAGCCGCAAGTTTTAAAGATTGAAGATAAAATCCAACCAATTGATCTAACGACTCTATTTACCCTTGATGGTGATAGCTCGGTATTAACATACCATGTAAAAGGTATGCCACAAGGGTTAACCAATAAAGGCAATACAATTGAAGGTGCAATCACTCAAGCAGGCGCGTTCACAATAGAAGTTATTGCTAACAATAACGGCGCACTCAGTGAGCCAGCAACGCTGACATTTGAAATTACTCCTGTTGTACCTAATACAGCACCAACAGTGATCAAAGCAGGACAAACAGAACTTCAAAATGATACTGATAGCTTAAAGCTAACCCAAGGTGAGTCGATCGGTGATGATGTGACTTATACTATTTCCGATTTATTCAACGATATTGATGGCGATCAATTAACAATTACTCCTACATTTAAATCTACAAAGACAAATACGAGCAACGGTATTACGGTAACACAAAAAGGTAATCAGCTTATATTATCAGGCACACCAACCAATGCAGACGAAATGACGTTAACCATTTCAGCCAATGATGGTGTTAACGCTCAAAGTGCAAAAGCCATTATTACATTAAAAGTTACCGCTGTTACACCTAATGCTGCACCAACGTTGATCAAAGCAGGACAAACAGAACTTCAAAATGATGCTGATAGCTTACAGTTAACACAAGGTGAGCCGATCGGTGATGTGACTTACCCTGTATCATCTTTATTTAGCGATACTGATGGCGACTCATTAACAATTACTCCTACATTTAAATCTACAAAGACAAATACGAGCAACGGTATTACGGTAACACAGCAAAATAGCGACCTGATCTTATCTGGCACTCCAATCAATGCAGACGAAATGACGTTAACCATTTCAGCCAATGA
This sequence comes from Photobacterium carnosum, assembly GCF_002849605.1. Taxonomy (GTDB): domain Bacteria; phylum Pseudomonadota; class Gammaproteobacteria; order Enterobacterales; family Vibrionaceae; genus Photobacterium; species Photobacterium carnosum. The sequence goes on along the minus strand of NZ_NPIB01000033.1, from coordinate 18,090 downwards.
TGGTATCAATGCTCAAAGTGCGGAAGCAACTATTACGTTCAATATTGCAAAAGGTGTAAAACCTGAGCCTCTGAAGCCAGATGCACCTTATGTAATAACGCCAGAGAGTATCAAAAAAGATTTTATTGATGGTAAAAAATGGTATATGACCTCATATCTTGTAGAAGAAAGCTCAAAACCAATAATTGCAAAAATTGTTGATGGTAGCCACATAAATATCAAAGATCCTGAGTTCGGTGGTATTTATACTTTTAATGTGGATAAATCTAATAGCATTAACATCCCAAAAGAAAACCAAACATTTAATATTTTTTACTCATCGTCAAATATCATTCTTGCAGGTGATCCAACCGAGCAAAAAGGCCCACTTGATATTTGGTTAACACACCCAATTAACAACCAAATAGCTAAAGATCTTCAAAAAGAACAATTTCAAGATAATACTTATTATTATTTAGAAAGTTACCCCGATAATATCAATGTCCAATCAGTAACTCTTACTAATGAGAATATGTCTGATTCCGGGGAAATTACTTTAGATTATACAACATACAATATTCTTGAAGTAAATCAAAAAGATGGCACTATATTATTAGAAAGCAAACAAGACACAGAAAGAGATACAATCAATCTTAATATCTTGTTTACTAACCAGCAAACAGCACAAAGCATTGCTAATAAATGGCGTACTCTAAGTCTCAAGTGATTTCTCCCGTAGCCAAAGCGGACTAATCAACAAAGGCGACCACACGGTCGCCTTTCTTCATTTACTCTCAAGATAGCAAATCTAATCTAACCTTTATAAATCTTAGGGTTAAACACATCCCGCAACCAATCACCTAGCAAGTTAATCACTAAACCTACCGATGGTTGACATAATTAAACCAACACTATCAACGCCCCTCTAGTCCGCTATTTTCTTAAAACTCAGAGATGCGCCACCAAACTGAGCTAGCCACTATTTTCACAAACTGCAGACGAAAAAAAACCTGAATCTTTCGATTCAGGTTTTCTTAATGATGGTAGGTGAAGAGCTAGATTCTAATATCGGTGAACCCCCGATCCTCTAGCTTTAAACCAATGATACCGATTTACTTTTATACAGACGAAAAAAAACCGTATCTTTCAATACGGTTTTCTTAATGGTGGTCGGTGAAGAGGGATTCGAACCCCCGACCCTCTGGTCCCAAACCAGATGCGCTACCAAACTGCGCTATTCACCGACAATGTTTAGGCTTACAAGGCCAAGGTCTCTAATAAAAGATAACCTGAATAATGGGGTGGCTAACGAGGCTCGAACTCGCGACAACCGGAATCACAATCCGGGACTCTACCAACTGAGCTATAGCCACCATTGTTAGTGGTCGGTGAAGAGGGATTCGAACCCCCGACCCTCTGGTCCCAAACCAGATGCGCTACCAAACTGCGCTATTCACCGACTAAATCGTTACTAAGAAAACAAACCATCTGGTCCGCTAATCCTAGAAGCCTGGGATACGCTATAAAACTACGTTATCACTGACTAAATTCTGTGTGCTTGTAAAACAAGCGGGCTTTTAAAAGCCAACATGCTGACAGGGAGATCAACATCTTATAATATGGGGTGGCTAACGAGGCTCGAACTCGCGACAACCGGAATCACAATCCGGGACTCTACCAACTGAGCTATAGCCACCAATGTTTTTTACCTTTGCCAATACGACCGGATGATGGTGCGCCCGAAAGGATTCGAACCTTCGGCCTTTGGCTCCGGAGGCCAACGCTCTATCCAGCTGAGCTACGGGCGCCTTGCCCTATCGACGAGGTGAATATTACGGATCAGAACGCGACTCGGCAAGTGTTTTTTTTTGTTTTTATTCCGCTCGCTGATTTTATCAGCAAATCGATGTTGATTCGTATCATACACAGCACGACATCAGCCTTGAACATTCATCATTATTGCTATACTTACCAAATTGCAACATCTGTTGTACGTATAAATCAGCATACTCTTAAGCAGTATTTTATTACTTTCCCTTAATAACTGGATGTATAAAGGTGCCAAAAATGGATTTATCTTTACGACCATGCCTTATCGCTATTTGTACCAGTCTTTGTTTCTCGACCACGACGATAGCAGCTGACATGTCAGCCACTGCGATCAATGATCGAATAAAACCCATAGGAAATATACATATTGAAGGGACGACACCGCCAATCGCTGCTATAGCAACGTCTTCGCGAACAGGCCAAGTCATTTATGACCAATATTGTGCTTCTTGTCATAACAATGGCTTGATGGGAGCACCAAAAAAAGGTGACGCAGATGATTGGGCCACTCGTATGAGCCAAGGTGATGCAGTTCTAGCTAAACACGCCATTGAAGGTTTTAATGCTATGCCTGCAAAAGGAACTTGTATGGACTGCAGTGATGATGAAATTGTGGCCACCATTAATTACATGATTAAACCAAACTAAAATAATTTTTACTCGTTACATTTGATTTATTGACTGTATTTAGTATCAGTAAGGGGGATCTCTCCCCCTTACTTATGATAGATCTTTCGCTAGCCGTTATTTTTTAAACAAATTACGAATATTAGCAATATGGGCTTGCCCCTTATGCATTCGCTCTTCTGCCGTCACAGGCTTACGTTCACTTTCCCAGTCGAGATCATCTTGCGGTAATTCATACAAGAAACGACTAGGCTCTGGTTTGAGCAACTCACCATATTGGCGACGCTCTTTACATAACGTGAACGTCAGCTCTCGTTGCGCGCGGGTGATCCCCACATAAGCAAGACGGCGTTCTTCATCGACATTATCTTCATCAATACTAGTTTGATGTGGCAAGATACCCTCTTCAGCCCCAACCAAGAACACATAAGGAAATTCCAATCCTTTAGATGCGTGTAAAGTCATTAACTGCACTTGATCAGCATCACTATCATCTTCCCCGCGCTCCATGATGTCGCGTAGGGTTAATCGTTGGACTACTTCTTTCAGCGTTTTAACTTCATTATCGTAGTTATCACCTTCTAAATCAGCGGTGATCCAACTGTATAGATCTGAGACATTTTTCATTCTCATTTCAGCAGCTTTAGGGCTGGCAGACGTTTCGTAAAGCCAATCGTCATAATGAATATCACGCACTAATTGGCGCACTGCCGCAACCGTATCACCACGTTCAGCGTTATCAGTTAGCTGATTGATCCAGTGAGTAAATCGCTGCAATGATTCTAAGCCTCGCCCTGAAAGATGGTGCTCAAGCCCCATTTCAAAACTGGCAGCAAACAAGCTCTTTCCTCGCATATTGGCATATGTTCCCAACTTTTCGAGGGTAACTGGACCAATCTCACGTCGGGGTGTATTCACTATACGTAAAAAAGCATTATCGTCATCAGGGTTGGTCAATAGCCGTAAATAAGCCATCATATCCTTAATTTCAGCCCGAGAAAAAAATGATGTTCCACCTGAAATATTATATGGGATCCGATTTTGTATTAATGATTTTTCAAATAGTCGTGACTGATGATTACCTCGATATAAAATTGCATAATCTTTATAAGCAGTATTATTCATAAAGCGATGCGCAATTAATTCGCCAACCACTTTTTCAGCTTCATGATCTTCATTTTTTGCGGTTAACACTTTAACCATTGCGCCGTCAGGAATGGCAGAAAAAAGTTCTTTTTCAAACAAGTGCGGATTGTTAGCAATAAGAATATTTGCCGTTCGCAAAATACGACTAGTCGAACGATAATTTTGTTCAAGCTTAACCACTTTAAGATTCGGAAAATCTTTATTAAGTAAGGCTAAGTTTTCTGGCTGAGCACCACGCCATGAATAAACAGACTGATCATCATCGCCAACTACGGTAAATCGTGCTCGTTCACCAACCAACAATTTCACAAACAGATATTGGCTAGTATTGGTATCTTGATATTCATCCACCAGCAAATAACGAATTCGATTTCGCCACCGTTGGCGTACGTCTTGATTGTCACGTAGCAACAATACTGGCATTAAAATCAAATCATCAAAATCAAGTGCGTTATAAGCTTTCATTTGACGCTGATACATTTCATAGCAATGGGCAAACAATTGATCACGCTCAGTTTGCGCTCGACCTGCCGCATCAATCGGCGACAACATGTCATTTTTCCAGTTAGAAATTGTTGACTGTAATTGCTTTAATAAATCCTTATCACCATCGAGTTCTTCTTCCGTCAACTCTTTCAATAGCGCCATCTGATCTTGATCGTCAAACAATGAAAAATTAGCTTTTAAGCCTAAATATTTACATTCTCGACGCACAATATTAAGCCCCAAGGTATGGAAAGTTGACACCATCAACCCTTTAGACTCTTGACGACCTAATGTTTGACCAACACGCTCCTTCATTTCACGCGCAGCTTTATTGGTGAAGGTTAAAGCAGCGATATTACGTGCTTTATAGTCACACTTCTGAACTAAGTAAGCGATTTTATTGGTTATAACACGTGTTTTACCTGAGCCGGCTCCTGCCAAGACTAAGCACGGCCCAGAAACGTATTTAACTGCTTCTGTTTGCCTTGGGTTCAGTTTCATTAGTTATCCTGACGTCATTAAAAATTGGGCGCATGTTAACGCGCTTTAATTACAAGTCTATTCACTTAACGTGCAATGACACTTTATCACTTATTAACATTTTGTTTTAATTTCATCATTTAAATCAACTTAACACTAGATTTTGGTTAAATATATTAAATAAGGTCTAAAATTAATCAGAGCAAATCGAACTGAATTCTAAATAAGCTTAAATGTTGATTACAAAACAGCAAATAAACGTTACATTACTGTTAAATAAGAAAATAATACTTAACAGTAATTATATTGCTTAAATCTAGGAGATTTCATGCGGAAAATCGCAGCTATTGCTACTATTATCAGCTTAACACTAGGGATATCAGCTTGTGACCAAAACACATCCAAAGACCAATCTCAGCAAGCTACAAAAAGTGTACCTGTAGACACACTTATCGTCAGTTCTCATCCACAAGCCATCCATGTAGAACTCCCTGGTCGTAGTAAAGCCTACCTTGAAGCAGAGGTTCGTCCTCAAGTATCAGGCATCATCACTGAACGTAGTTTCAAAGAAGGCAGTAGTGTAAGCAAAGGGCAATCATTGTATAGCATTGATTCAGCAACTTATAACGCCGCATACCTCAGTGCAAAAGCGGGTTTAGCCCAAGCTCAAGCCAACCTAGATTCTGCCAAAGCACTTGCTAAACGTAGCCAAACCTTGGTTAATCGCGGCGCTATCAGTAAACAAACCTATGATGATAACAAAGCAAAATATAAAGTAGCTCTTGCTGGTATTGATGTTGCAAAAGCGAGTGTTAATAAAGCCAAAATAGATCTCAATTATACCAAAGTTAAAGCCCCAATAGCGGGTCGTATTGGTCAATCATCCGTAACACCAGGTGCATTAGTCAGTGCGGGTCAACCGCTAGTATTAGCCACTATTCAGCAATTGGATCCGATTAATATTGATATCGCGCAATCAAGCACCCAATTACTACGTTTAAGATCAGCCCTTAAACAAGGTCAACTTCAAGCTAGCGATAATGCTGATGTTGAACTCATTCTTGAAGATGGCAGTGTTTATTCTCATCACGGAACACTACAGTTTGCTGAAGTAAATGTTGATCCAAATACAGGGTCCGTTACTTTACGTGCCGAATTCCCAAACCCTAATGGCGTTTTACTACCTGGAATGTATGTTCGCGCAGTACTGAATACGGGAACCGATCCAAAAGCGATCATGATCCCGCAAAAAGCCATTACTCGCAACAGTAAAGGCCAAGCCATTGCGATGGTTGTAGGCGCTGAAAATAAAGTGGAATCACGTACGGTGACCACAGCAGAAACAATTGATAATCAATGGCGGATCACTAGCGGACTTAAAGACGGCGATCAAGTAATTGTTGATGGTTTACAAAAAATCCGTCCAGGCGTTGTGGTTGAACCAACCCCAACAACAGCCACTCAATCGCAATAATAGGGAATAAATTATGGCTCGCTTCTTTATTGATCGCCCTATTTTTGCTTGGGTGATTGCCATTATTGTTATGTTAGCTGGTGTCTTATCCATTCTAAAACTACCAGTTTCGCAATACCCTAGCATAGCACCACCAACCGTTGTCATTAGTGCTAACTACCCTGGTGCTAATGCTAAAACAATGGAAGATACGGTTACACAGGTTATCGAGCAACGCATGACGGGTATCGATAATTTACGTTACTTATCATCAACCAGTGATAGCTTTGGTAATGCCCAAATTACCCTAACCTTTAATGCCGAGGCTGATCCTGATATTGCTCAAGTACAAGTTCAGAACAAACTTCAATCGGCGCTGCCATTACTACCAATGGAAGTGCAGCAACAAGGTGTTAAAGTTAATAAATCTAGCTCAAGCTTCTTAATGGTGGTCGGATTCTATTCCGAAGATGGCTCAATGGATAAAAATGACATTTCGGACTACATCAGTTCCAATGTATCAGATCCAATGAGTCGAGTTGCTGGTGTAGGTGAAATCCAAGCTTTTGGTGCTCAATATGCGATGCGTATTTGGCTAGATCCTCTCAAGCTAACAAAATATAACCTAACAAGTATTGATGTCATTGCGGCAATCAAAGAACAAAATGCGCAGGTGTCTGCCGGTCAACTTGGTGCATCGCCATCACTACCAGGCCAAGAGCTTAACGCAACCGTATCAGCCCAAAGTCGTTTAAAAACCCCTGAACAATTTAAGAACATTATTGTTAAGTCTGATTCTTCTGGAGCAAAAGTCCATTTAAGTGATGTTGCACGGGTTGAATTGGGTGCTGAAGATTACTCAGTACAAGTATTTTATAACGGTAAACAAGCCAGTGGTTTAGGTATAAAGCTAGCAACAGGTGCAAACGCTCTTGCAACAGCAGAAGCGGTTAAAGCTAAAATTGAAGAATTAAAGCCATTCTTCCCTGAAGGCCTAACAGCAGTTTACCCCTACGATACAACACCGTTTGTTGAAAAATCGATTGAAGGTGTTGTACATACTCTATTTGAAGCGGTCGCTTTGGTGTTTATCATCATGTACCTCTTCTTACAAAACTTTAGAGCAACTTTAATTCCAACCATCGCTGTACCAGTAGTATTACTTGGTACCTTTGCGGTGCTGTCATTAGCCGGTTTTTCTATTAACACCCTTACCATGTTCGCCATGGTACTTGCTATCGGCTTGCTGGTTGATGACGCGATAGTGGTGGTGGAAAACGTCGAACGAGTCATGCATGAAGAAGGCTTAAGTGCCGTTGAAGCAACCCGAAAATCGATGGATCAAATTACTGGCGCTCTGGTTGGTATTGCATTAACCCTTTCAGCTGTATTTGTACCAATGGCATTTATGTCAGGTTCTACGGGTGTTATTTATCGTCAATTCTCGATAACCATTGTAACCGCAATGACATTATCCGTATTGGTGGCAATGATCCTCACCCCTGCGCTATGTGCCACCATGCTTAAACCTGTTGAGCATGGCAGTAATGAAAAAGGCTTCTTTGGTTGGTTTAACCGCACCTTTGATAAGTTAACGAGCCGCTATGAATCTAGCGTTGCGGCAATGATCAAACGTTCAATTCGTGTAATGCTAATCTTTCTTGGTTTAACCGTTGCTGTTGGCTGGATATTCATGCGGATGCCAACCTCTTTCTTACCCGATGAAGATCAGGGTATCTTATTCAGTCAGGCAATATTGCCCGTCAACTCAACCCAAGAACAAACCCAAGAAGTAATGGATAAAGTATCTGATTACTATTTAACCCAAGAAGCTGACAGCGTCGCAAGCGTATTTAGTGTCTCTGGCTTTAGCTTTGCGGGTAGTGGTCAAAATATGGGTATGGCGTTTGTGGGCTTGAAAGATTGGTCCGATCGTCAACTGCCTGGTATGGATGTTAATTCAATCGTTAACCGATCCATGGGCTATTTCCAAAAAATTAAAAATGCGATGGTATTCTCGTTTGCACCGCCAGCCGTTATCGAATTGGGTACCGCAAGTGGTTTTGATTTCTACCTTCAAGATCGAAGTGGCCAAGGACATGACAAACTGATTGCCGCTCGAAACCAATTACTTAAATTAGCATCTGAAAACCCTAACTTAGTCGGTGTTCGCCCGAATGGTCAAGAAGATGCACCGATGTACCAAATCAACATCGACCAATCAAAAATTCGGGCTTTAGGAATTAATATTCAATCTGTAAACCAAGTTTTAGGTACTGCTTGGGGCAGCTCATACGTCAATGACTTCATTGACCGTGGGCGAGTGAAAAAAGTTTTCGTTCAAGGCGATGCACAATACCGTATGAAACCAGGGGATCTTAATACTTGGTATGTTCGTAATAACCAAGGTGAAATGGTGCCATTCTCAGCTTTTGCTACTGGAGAATGGCAATATGCCTCGCCGCGTCTAGAACGTTTTAACGCCACCCCAGCAGTCAACATTCAAGGCAGTGTTGTCACAGGTTACAGTACTGGTCAAGCAATGCTTGATATTGAAGCGATGGTGAAAAAATTACCACCAGGCTTTGGTGTTGAGTGGAATGGTTTATCGTATGAAGAACGACTATCAGGCAACCAAGCCCCCATGCTTTATGCACTATCTATCTTGGTGGTGTTCTTAGTTCTTGCCGCACTTTATGAAAGTTGGTCGGTACCTTTTGCGGTGGTATTAGTAGTACCACTCGGTATTATCGGTGCTCTACTGGCCATGAATGCTCGTGGTCTGCCTAACGATGTATTCTTCCAAGTAGGCCTCTTAACGACGGTAGGTCTAGCCACCAAAAATGCCATCCTGATCGTGGAATTTGCCAAAGAATACTACGAAAAAGGGGCTGGATTAGTAGAAGCAACATTGCACGCTGTTCGTGTTCGTCTACGTCCAATTATAATGACATCACTGGCCTTTGGTCTTGGTGTTGTCCCATTAGCAATCAGTACGGGTGTTGGTTCTGGTGGTAAAAATGCCATTGGTACCGCAGTACTTGGCGGTATGTTAAGTTCGACATTCTTAGGTATTTTCTTTATTCCAATTTTCTTTGTGGTAGTAGAGCGTATCTTTAGTCGCGGTAAAGAAAAATCGGCAACCAAGAACACACCACCAACACAGCAATAATAACGGCTTAAACCGTCATTAATATAAAAGCCCATATCAAGACTGATATGGGCTTTTTTTGTTTTTTATCACTACGTCTCTCCACATCCCACTCAATAAGCATAACCGCAAACACCTAGTCATTATAATTAATGATATAAATACGTAAATAAGGCTTGCGAATCAATAATCAAATCCTACAATAGCGCTGAATGAACATTCATTCATACCACTCCTATTAAATATAAACAGCCATGACTGATAAAAAAGAGCGAATATTAACTGCAACCGAAAAACTATTAGCCACCTATGGCTTTCATGGATTATCCATGCAAATGGTCGCCAAAGAAGCTCAAGTTGCAACAGGCACAATTTATCGCTATTTCAACGATAAAGATGATTTACTGTATCAACTCCATGAACATATTTTAGGTTATATCGCGAAAAAAATTAGTCATAATATTAACGATAGCATGTCGATAAAACAGCGCTACCGTATTATGTGGCTAAACCTATGGCATATGTCTATTAATGGTGAGGCTCCATTAATTAATCAAGGACAATTTCAACACTTGCCTCGCAACAATTCTTTTGAAAAGAAAGCATTAAATAAACAACTCTTTAGCTGCGTCAATCAAATGTTTGACGAAGGTAAAGCCTGTCATTTATTTAAACCGCTTAATAATGAGATTTTAAGTACACTGAGCTTAGAAACGAGTTGCTATTTAGCTCGTCGAAAAATCAATGGTAGATTAGAGATCACTGATAGCGAGCTTGATGCAGCTATCAATGCTTCTTGGGATGCCATTATTCAACATTAATATTGTAATTTCGGAGCGTACCTTACAATGAAAAAATGGATCGTGATGTTACTTCTTGCTCTTCTGCTATTTGGAAGCGTAATTGGTTTCAATCTTTTTAAAGAACATAAAATAGCCGAATATATGGCAAATATGCCGGAAGCTAATTATCCGGTAACCGCAACCACGACTAAAGCAGAAAACTGGTACCCAGCACTGCAAGCGATTGGTTTCATTGAGCCAATGCAAGGTGTTACCTTAACATCAGAAGCGGCAGGCGTGATCAGTGACATTAATTTCGAATCAGGTCAAAAGGTAAAAACTGGCCAGCTTCTGGTTTCTATTAATTCCAATGTTGAGCAATCTAGCTTACAAAGTACCGAAGCAAAACTGCCATCAGTACAAGCATCTTACCAACGTTATAAAGATCTTTATCGTAAAGGCTCAGTATCAAAATCTAGTCTTGATGAAGCAAAAGCAAACTACCTAGCACTAGTTGCTCAAATCAAATCATTAAAAGAATCTATTCAACGTCGTAATATAAGCGCACCTTTTGCGGGTGAAATTGGTCTACGTAATGTTTATTTAGGTCAATATATTCAACCTGGTACCAAAATTATTCGTTTAGAAGACACGACAACGATGCGTTTCCGTTTTACCGTACCACAAACAGATATATCTAAGATCAAAATAGGCCAAGCTGTTGATATCAATATCGATGCTTACAAAAATACTGATTTTAAAGGCCAAATTACAGCGATTGAACCCGCTGTTAACGCCCAAACAGGTTTAATTCAAGTACAAGCTGACATTCCTAACAGCGGTGGCATGTTACGTAGTGGTATGTTTGCCCGTGCGCGTGTGGTTCAACCAACCATTACCGATCAAATCGTAGTGCCTCAAACAGCGATTACTTACACCCTTTACGGCGACACAGTGTATGTATTACGTACTATTGATGGCAAATTACGTGCAATACAAACAGTGGTAACAACAGGTTTAAATAAAGGTAATAAAGTGCGAGTTCTTTCAGGCTTAAAAGCTGGAGAGCAGATCGTAACTAGCGGTCAAATTCGTCTTAGCAACAAGTCATTAGTGCATGTCGTTAAAAATGACGCACTGAAGGCTCCTGCTGAAATCCCATTGCTGTAACTGGAGAACGCTCAGGATGCGCTTTACTGATATATTCATCAGACGCCCGGTATTAGCAATTTCGATCAGTTTAATGATCGCATTGCTTGGCCTTCAGGCGATTTTTAAAATGCAGGTTCGTCAATATCCGGACATGACTAATACCGTAGTAACCATAAGTACGGCTTACTACGGCGCCAGTGCTGATCTTATTCAAGGATTTATCACTCAACCACTAGAACAAGCAATTGCTCAAGCCGATAATATCGACTACATCACTGCCAAAAGCATAATGGGAATGTCGAGCATTACCGTACAAATGAAATTAAACACCAACCCGAATGCAGCCTTGGCGGATATTCTTGCCAAAGTTAACTCGGTGCGGGCTCAGTTACCCAAAGAGACTCAAGATCCAACCATTTCACTTTCTACTGGTGGTGGTACTGGTGTGCTCTACCTTGGTTTCACCAGTAAAACATTAAGCTCAAGTCAAATTACTGACTACATCGAACGTGTAGTAAAACCGCAATTATTTACGGTTGGTGGTGTGGCAAAAGTAGATATGTACGGTGGTGTACCGTTTGCATTACGTGTTTGGCTTGATCCACAAAAAATGGCAGCATTTAACTTATCTGCTAGTGACGTGACTCAAGTACTACAAGCAAACAACTACCAATCTGCTGTTGGTCAAGCTAATAATGATTTCGTGTTGTACAACGGTAGTGCCAACACACAATCAAATAGCCCAGCATCACTAGAGAAACTAGTTGTATCAAGTAATAACGGTCAAGTGATCCGTTTAGGTGATATTGCTAAAGTAACATTATCACGTAGCAGTGATAGCTACCGTGCAACGGCAAATGGTCAAGAAGCCGTCGTCGGTGCGATTGAAGCGGCACCAAGTGCCAACCCAATCAACATTGCTAAAGACGTTCGTGAATTATTACCAACCATTGAACGTAACATGCCAAGCACCATCAAAATGACAATCATGTATGACTCAACGATTGCGATTAATGACTCTATTCATGAAGTTATTAAAACCATTCTTGAAGCTGCATTGATCGTATTAGTGGTTATTGCACTATTTATCGGTTCACTACGCTCAGTTATCATTCCAATTATTACCATTCCACTATCATTGGTTGGTGTGGCATTAGTAATGCAGTTATTCGGTTTCTCATGGAACCTAATGACATTGCTGGCTTTAGTGCTTGCGATCGGCTTGGTAGTTGATGATGCGATTGTAGTATTAGAAAACGTTGAACGGCACATCAAGCTCGGACAAACGCCATTTAGAGCCGCCATTCTTGGTACTCGTGAAATCGCTATTCCCGTGATTTCAATGACTATTGCTTTAGGTGCGGTATACGCGCCAATTGCATTAATGGGTGGTTTAACAGGTTCATTATTTAAAGAATTTGCGCTAACCCTTGCAGGTGCGGTATTTATTTCAGGAATTATTGCCTTAACATTATCACCAGTAATGTGTGCAACTTTCCTGAAAGAAAATGAAAAGCCTAATAAATTTGAACTGATAGTACACGGTTTTCTTGACCGACTAACGTTACGTTATGAAAAAATGCTTAATGGCATCATGCACATGCGTTTAGTTGTTATCGTGTTTGCTCTCTGTGCTTGTGCAAGCTTGCCGTTATTATTCAAATTTATTCCAAGTGAATTAGCACCTGCTGAAGATAATGGTGTGGTGGTATTTATGGGTACAGCGCCTGCAAACGCCAACCTTGATTTCATTCAAGACACCATGGATCAAGTTAATAAAGTATTAACCTCAGAAAAAAATGTTGAATATGCACAGATCTTCTCAGGTATTCCTTCGGCTAACCAAGCATTTGGTCTAGCTACATTAAAACCATGGAGCCAACGCGATCAAAGCCAAACTGAAGTCGCGAATGACGTAACTGAAAAAATCAAAAATATTCCACAAATGGCGGTTACTGCCTTCCAAATGCCAAGCCTTCCAGGTGCTGGTTCTGGTTTGCCAGTGCAGTTTGTTATCACTACACCTAACAACTTTAAGAGCCTCTTCCAAGTGGCTGCTGAAATGTTGACTAAAGTGAAAGATAACCCAATGTTCGTCTACTCAGATTTAGACTTGAAGTATGATTCTGCGACCATGAACATTGATATCGATAAAGATAAAGCCGGTGCTTATGGTGTCACCATGCAAGCTATTGGTAATACTCTAAGTACAATGTTAGCCGGTGGCGATATTAACCGCGTTGATATTTTGGGTCGTTCTTACAAAGTTATTCCACAAGTTGAGCGTAAAGATCGTTTTAATCCTCAAGATTTAAACAATTATTATGTCAAAACAAAGAGCGGAGATTTGATTCCACTAGGTAGTCTAGTAACGATCAGAGTAACCCCAGCACCACCAACCTTACCAAGCTTTAACCAACAAAATGCGGCAACCATCGGTGCAGTATTAGCCCCAGGCACCTCAATTGGTGAAGCTGTAAATTGGTTAAATACTGAATCAGCTAAAGTATTACCGAAAGGTTACGGTCATGACTACTTAGGTGAAAGCCGTCAGTATGTGACTGAAGGTAATGCGCTATACGCTACATTTGGTCTAGCACTAGCAATTATTTTCTTAGTGCTTGCGATTCAATTTGAATCATTACGTGATCCACTCGTTATCCTTGTTTCAGTACCACTCGCTATCTGTGGTGCACTGATTGCCCTCGCGTGGGGTGCAACAACACTGAACATCTACTCGCAGATAGGTTTGATAACCCTCATAGGCTTGATAACCAAACACGGTATATTGATTTGTGAAGTTGCCAAAGAAGAACAGCTCTACCACGGCAAAAACCGTATGGATGCTGTGATGGAAGCTGCGAAGATCCGTCTTCGCCCAATCCTAATGACAACATGTGCAATGATTGCAGGTCTAGTACCACTGTTGTACGCATCAGGTGCAGGCGCAGCATCACGCTTCAGTATTGGTATTGTTATCGTTGCTGGTTTATCTATCGGTACACTATTTACCTTGTTCGTATTACCCGTTATTTATACGTTCTTGGCAAGTGAACATAAACCACTACCTGTATTTGTTGAAGATGACGATGGTTTAGATAACCACTTCTAATTTATCAAAACAAAAAAGGGCGCTGAGTCATCAGCGCCCTTTTCTTTTTATCTCACCGACAATTACAATAGTTAATAACGATTTTCGCAACGGAGTAAACGGATCATGTTCGATTCAAAAAAACTTGAGCAAATAGCTAAACAAATTCAAGACGCAATGCCTAAACCAGTTAAAGATCTAGGTAATGATGTTGAACAAAAAGTACGTCAGGTGATTCAATCACAATTAGGTAAGCTTGATATTGTCACTCGTGAAGAGTTTGACGTCCAAACGCAAGTGCTATTGCGCACTCGTCAAAAATTGACCGAGCTTGAGCAAAAAATGGCAGCATTTGAAGCTAAATTAAATGCTGAAGACAACAGCACCAACGCTTAATCAATGATAACAACACCCATTAAAAAGCCCAGTTCTCATCAAACTGGGCTTTATTTTTAATTATAGTTGAAACTAAATATTAACCACCAACAGCAATATGCTTCATGTCTTTCATATAACCACGTAGTTGCTTACCAATCACTTCAACTGGGTGATTACGTAATGCTTCATTTACTTCAATCAACTTTTGATTATCAACAAAGTTAGTTGTTGTCGCCAAACCTTTACCAATCACATCCGTAGTGACCGTAGCCATAAAATGATCACGCAATAACGGTGTTGCCACATTAGCAAATAAATAGTTACCGTACTCCGCAGTATCAGAGATAACCACATTCATCTCGTACAAACGTTTACGCGCGACCGTATTGGCAATCAGCGGTAACTCATGCAATGACTCATAATAAGCCGACTCATCAATAATACCTGACGCCGTCATCGCCTCAAAGGCTAGCTCAACCCCTGCACGCACCATCGCGACCATCAAAATACCGTTATCAAAGTATTCTTGCTCTGAAATTTGAAGATCTGATGCAGGATAGTTTTCAAATTGTGTTTCAGCCGTTTCACCACGCCAACCTAATAATTCAGCGTCATCGTTAGCCCAGTCAGTCATCATGGTATTTGAGAAATGACCTGAAATAATATCATCCATATGTTTATTATATAACGGACGCATCAACGCTTTTAGTTGCTCAGATAAATCAAATGCTTGGACTTTAGCTGGATTTGAAAGGCGATCCATCATATGGGTCACACCACCAAACTTCAGTGCTTCAGTGATCGTTTCCCAACCAAATTGTAGCAACTTACCGGCATACTCTGGCGCAATACCATCAGCCAGCATTTTCTCATAACAAACAATAGAACCCGCTTGAAGCATGCCACAGAGAATAGTTTGCTCTCCCATCAAATCCGACTTCACTTCAGCCACAAATGATGACTCAAGCACACCCGCGCGATGCCCTCCCGTTGCCGCAGCCCATGCTTTAGCAATTTCAATACCATCAGCATGAGGATCATTTTCAGGATGGACAGCAATCAAGGTTGGCACACCAAAACCGCGTTTATATTCTTCACGCACTTCCGTACCCGGACACTTAGGCGCTACCATTACCACCGTTAAATCTTTACGGATTTGCATCCCTTCTTCAACAATATTAAAACCGTGAGAATAACCTAATGCAGCACCTTGCTTCATCAGTGGCATCACCGTTGCAACCACATTGGTATGTTGCTTATCAGGCGTAAGGTTTACCACTAAATCTGCATGTGGAATCAGTTGTTCATAACTACCAACGTCAAAACCATTATCACGTGCATTTTTAAAGGATGGACGTTGCTCATCAATCGCAGCTTGGCGTAGGGCATAAGACACATCCAATCCAGAGTCACGCATATTAAGACCTTGGTTTAAACCTTGCGCACCACATCCGACAATAACCACCTTTTTACCTTTGAGGTAATCAGCTTCAGTTGCAAACTCTGTACGATCCATAAAACGACAACGACCCAGTTGATCCAACTGCTGGCGCAAATTTAAGGTATTGAAATAATTAGCCATAACAACAAACTCCGTGAAATATATTTATCCTTGGTTCGATATTTATTTATCGAATAGATTGATAGTAGATCAGGAAAGTTGTTGCTCAAAGTGATATATTCACAACAATTAATTGCAAATTATGCAACATAAGCCGATGAACATTAAAAACCTACAACTTTTTATTCACTTAAGTGATTCGCTGAGTTTTCATCAAACAGCACAGGCAATGCATATTAGTCCATCCGCGCTGAGTCGTGTTATTCAACGCCTAGAACAAGAGTTAGGGCAAAGCTTATTTCGTCGAGATAATCGCAGCGTTGAACTTACGATAGCTGGAAAAAAATTGATCCCAGTCGCCACAACTATCATTTCTAATTGGCTTTCACTAAAAATAGAATTAAACAGTGATAGCTCATTATTACAGGGGAAGCTGAAAATATTTTGTTCTGTAACAGCTAGTTATAGTCATTTACCCTCAATACTAACGGCTTTTCGACATCGCTATCCGCAAATAGAAATTCAATTATTAACGGGGGACTCCGCATTAGCTATTGATAAAGTACTTAATGGCGAAGTTGATGTTGCCATTACAGCAAAGCCCGAACATCTCTCAAATAAGCTGACTTATATTGAATTAGACCATATCCCAATGTCAGTGATCTCGCCGGCTATTTCTCCTCCAGCGATTCAACAATTATTAAATGATGGTCCTAACTGGCAAGCATTACCTTTTATTGTTGCAGAATCGGGTCCTGCAAGATCACGAGCGAATACTTGGTTCAAAGACAAAAAGATCACGCCACCAATTTACGCGCAGATTTCTGGCCATGAAGCCATTGTGAGCCTGGTAGCATTAGGCTGTGGTATTGGAATTGCACCAGATATTGTGATTAATAACAGCCCAATGAGTGATAAAGTGCAGCGCTTCCCCGCTGAGTTTATTGCGCCATTAAGCTTAGGACTATGTTGTAAACAATCACGCCATCAAGAAAGTGTATTAAAGGCGTTACTGCAATTATTTTAATCTCTTTATATTAATACCTACCGTTCTGTCAGCTGAAGCAATACTTAAATTATACAGACGTAAAAAAGCCCCCGACATTGCTGTCGAGGCCATCTTGAAGATGGCAGGAGTTACGAGGTTCGAACGCCCAACACGCGCTGATTTTCGGAATGGCGAATCCGCTGCTCTGCCAGTAAGAACTATATTCATAAATTATAGATAGCAAAAAGGCTCATATCTTTCGATATGAGCCTTCTTTAAGATGGCAAGAGTTACGATACTCGAACTCCCAACACGCGCTGATTTTCGGAATGGCGAATCCGCTGCTCTGCCAATTAACGCTACAAGCATAAATTACAGATAACAAAAAGGCTCATATCTTTCGATATGAACCGTCTTTAAGATGGCAGGAGTTACGATACTCGAACGCCCAACACGCGCTAATTTTCGGTATGGAGAATCCGCTGCTCTGCCAGTTAACGCTACACCGCTCGATCATAATAATACAGACATAAAAAAGCCCCGATATTACTATCGAGGCTTTCTTGAATATGGCAAGAGTTATGGTACGTGAACGCCCAACACGCGCTGATTTTCGGTATGGCGGAATCTGCTGCTCTGCCAGTAAGAACTATATTCATAAATTACAGATAGCAAAAAGGCTCATATCTTTCGATATGAACCGTCTTTAAGATGGCAGGAGTTACGATACTCGAACGCCCAACACGCGCTGATTTTCGGAATGGTGAATCCGCTGCTCTGCCAATTAACGCTACACCGCTCGATCATAATAATACAGACGTAAAAAAGCCCCGATATTACTATCGAGGCTTTCTTGAAGATGGCAGGGGTGGAGAGATTCGAACTCCCAACACGCGGATTTGGAATCCGCTGCTCTGCCAGTTGGAGCTACACCCCTGTAGTTGTTTTAAAGACTTAACTGTGTCTTAAATAAATGGCGGAGTGGA
>NZ_NPIB01000032.1 GCF_002849605.1 Photobacterium carnosum | reverse complement strand
CATGGCTGGTGAGTTTAAACTTGACGATTTCATCTCATTTAACATGGGTCTAGAAGACATCAACAAGTCTTTTGAGCTACTACACGAAGGTAAGAGTATCCGTACGGTTATTCACTTCGATAAGTAAGCTTTCCTAAAATAAGCTTTATTCTAATAACGTCATAAAAAATGCGCAGAGCGCCTACACTCTGCGCAGCTTTAACAAGAGACTAAATCCAATGCCTTTAGAAAATATTAGTTGTAACAAAAGCGCTGGCGGCTGGCATAAGCAATATACTCACCGTTCAGAAGTCCTTAATTGCGATATGCGTTTTACTATTTACCTGCCACCACAATGTGCAGCAGGACAAAAAGTACCCGTTATTTACTGGTTATCAGGACTGACATGTACTGATGAAAACTTTATGCAAAAAGCAGGCGCACAACGTATGGCTGCTGAATTGGGTGTCGCTATTGTTGCTCCAGATACTAGCCCTCGTGGTGAAGGTGTTGCTGACGACCCACAAGGTGCGTATGACTTTGGTCTTGGTGCTGGTTTCTATGTTAATGCAACAGAAGCACCGTGGAACCGTCATTACCATATGTATGATTACATTGTGAATGAATTACCAACATTGATTGAAGCACACTTCCCAGTCACTGATCAGCGCGCCATCACTGGTCACTCAATGGGTGGACATGGCGCATTGATGATTGCATTACGTAATCCTGAGCGTTATAGCTCTGCATCAGCATTTAGTCCTATCTCGAATCCAATGAATAGTGCTTGGGGCCAAAAAGCGCTTACTGGTTATCTTGGTAGTAATACTAAAAACTGGAAGCAATATGATTCAAGTGAATTGATGCGTATTGCTGAAGTTAAATTACCAATGTTGGTTGATCAAGGCACGCACGATAACTTCTACAATGATGGTCAGCTTCGTACTGAAACCCTTGTTGCAGCAGCGGAAGCAAATAGCTACCCACTAGAAGTGCGTATGCAAGATGGTTATGACCACAGCTACTACTTTATGGCCTCATTTATTGACGATCATCTTCGCTTCCACGTTGAAAACTTCAATAAATAACCGCTAATTTTTATTAAACTCTTCTTTGCAGACAGGGATTAATAAAACACAAAAAAGCCTCAAACAGTTTACCTGTTCGAGGCTTTTTTTCGTTAACGATAATTATTTATTAATACTCACTATCGTTATTCAACTCTAATTATTTACATACTGTAAGTGTAAGGCGCTTGAACACCTAGAGGAATACCTAGGGTCCAGAATACTAATAGGAAGATAGTCCAACCAATTAACATTGCAATTGAGTACGGCATCATCATTGACGCTAAGGTGCCAATACCTGAACTCTTAACATAACGTTGCATGTAAACAACCACTAATGGGAAGAACACCATCATTGGTGAAATAATGTTAGAGACAGAGTCACCAACACGGTAAGCCGCTTGAGTTAATTCCGGTGAAATACCCACTGCCATTAACATTGGAACCATAATAGGACCAATCAATGCCCACTTAGCAGACGCTGAGCCCACCAATAAGTTAACACTGGCTGTTAGTAGAATCATACCAACGATGGTGACTTGACCCGGTAAGTTCATTTGTTGCAATAATTGCGCACCAGAAAGTGCTAATAGCGTACCTAAGTTTGATTGCGTAAACGCCACCAAGAACTGAGCAATAAAGAACACCATTACCATAAAGCCAGCCATGCCCGCCATGGTAGTCGACATCGCTTTAATCACATCACCACTTTGCTTAAATGTACCTGCAACTTTACCGTAGATAATACCGGGAATAACAAACAGAATGAAAATCAACGGTACAATAGATTGCATCACTGGTGCATTAAAGGCAGCAACTTCACCCGTAGGCGAACGCAATGGCGAGGTTTCAGGCCATACTGCAGCAACTAATAGCACGATACCCACAACCATTGTCCAGCCAGCGTATGAGAATGCTTTGCTTTCTAGTGGCGTAAAAGAACCCATATCAGGTGCTTCTTCTGCATCTTCATCAATCGCTGTTTTTTGTAAACGAGGCTCAATTACTTTATCGGTGATGTACCAGCCAATACCCACAATAATGAACGATGATAGACCAGTGAACATTAAGTTTGCTAACGGATTAACAATGTAAGTTGGATCCATGATACGTGCAGCTTCTTGGGTAAAGCCCGCTAATAATGGGTCGATACCAGAAGGAATAAAGTTAGCAGAGAAACCACCAGAAACACCAGCAAACGCCGCTGCAATACCCGCAAGAGGATGACGACCAGCTGCGTGGAAGATAATACCACCAAGTGGAATAACCAATACATAACCTGCATCAGCAGCAGTGTGCGATACAATTGCCACTAAAATCAGCATCGGCGTAAGTAGCTTAGCTGGCGTAACATTTAGCATCTTTTTCAGGCCAGTATTAATAAAGCCTGACGCTTCAGCAACACCCACACCTAACATAGCAACTAATACAATACCTAATGGCGCAAACCCAGTGAAGTTTTTCACCATGTTCGCCAAGAAACTTGCCATCGCATCGCCAGTTAACAAGTTATTGACTTGAACAACTTCTTTAGTCACTGGATGCATAAGGCCAAAATCAAACTGCGAGAGCACAGCAGAAAGAATCCAAACGGTAACTAAACCCCAAAAGAACAGTAACGCGGGATCAGGAATTTTATTACCTGTGCGCTCAATACCATTTAAAAACTTGTCCATCGCACTCGTCGAAGGGGGTGGTGCTTGCTTCAATATTTTGTCGTTCATGGTAATTCCATGTCCTTATGCTGGTTATGTTTGCTATGCGGATCGACTTACATGTAGTCGATCTCATTTTTTGTCCAAATCAAATATGAATATTCGCTGAACGATCGTAATGAAATTACCACAACAAACAGTGTTATAAACCTACTAATAACACCTACTAACCACTACATATTGTAACCAATCATTAATACGACACTTACAAAAAACATAATTCAAACAAATAAGCAACAAATCACAAATAAAAAGATAAATCTTACTTTAATCGCATTAAATAGCAGCCATAAAAAAAGCACCCGTAGGTGCTTTTTATTATTCAATTAGTGCTAATAAACCTGTAATTATTCCCACTCAATCGTTGCGGGTGGCTTACCAGAAATATCGTAAACAACACGTGAAATACCATTGACTTCATTGATGATACGGTTCGATACTTTACCTAAGAAATCATAAGGTAAATGTGCCCAATGCGCAGTCATAAAGTCGATTGTTTCTACCGCACGTAGCGATACAACCCAATCATACTTACGACCATCACCCATCACGCCCACTGAACGTACAGGTAAGAATACAGTAAACGCTTGCGATACTTTATTGTAAAGATCAGCGTTATGTAGCTCTTCAATAAAGATTGCATCTGCACGACGTAGTAAGTCACAGTATTCTTTCTTCACTTCGCCTAACACACGAACACCTAAACCAGGCCCAGGGAATGGGTGGCGGTAAAGCATGTTATAAGGCAAACCAAGTTCTAGACCGATCTTACGTACTTCATCTTTAAATAACTCACGTAATGGTTCAACCAAACCCATTGCCATATCATCTGGCAAACCGCCAACGTTATGGTGAGATTTGATTACGTGCGCTTTACCTGTTTTAGATGCGGCTGATTCGATCACATCAGGATAAATCGTACCCTGTGCTAGCCACTTAGCATTTTTTAATTTCTTTGATTCTTCATCAAAGATGTCAACAAACACGTGACCAATTTTCTTACGTTTCGCTTCAGGCTCATCAATACCTGCAAGCGCATCTAAGAAACGATCTTCTGCTTTAACATGGATGATTTTCAGACCAAAGTCATCACCAAACATGTCCATTACTTGCTGGCCTTCGTTAAGACGAAGTAAACCGTTATCAACAAATACACATGTTAGCTTATCGCCAATCGCACGGTGAATAAGCATTGCAACCACTGATGAATCAACGCCACCAGACAGACCAAGGATAACTTCATCGTCACCGACTTGCTCTTTGATACGTGCAATTGCATCTTCAATAATATTGGCTGATGTCCATAGCTTTTCACAGCCACACACATTCATCACGAAGTTTTCAATTAACTTCATACCTTG
The DNA here is from genome assembly GCF_002849605.1 of Photobacterium carnosum. Classification (GTDB taxonomy): domain Bacteria; phylum Pseudomonadota; class Gammaproteobacteria; order Enterobacterales; family Vibrionaceae; genus Photobacterium; species Photobacterium carnosum. Next base: position 45,385 of record NZ_NPIB01000032.1, on the reverse strand, counting down.
ACGCGTATGCGTTACTTCAGGGTGGAATTGCACCCCGTAGAAGCGCTTGTCTTCATTTGCCATTGCAGCAAATGGGCAAGTATCAGTTTCAGCAACTTTAATAAAATCAGCTGGAATCTCGACAACTTTATCGCCGTGGCTCATCCATACATCAAGTAATGGCGTACCATCAGCAGCAACAGCATCTTGAATATCTTTTAAGAAAGCAGTTTGCTCAACAATTTTAACTTGCGCATAACCAAATTCGCGCTCATCAGAACCTGCAACTTTACCACCCAGTTGTTCTGCCATGGTCTGCATGCCGTAACATACACCAAACACAGGAACACCCGCTTCAAATACATACTGTGGTGCGCGAGGAGAACCCGCTTCAGTTACGCTTTCAGGACCACCAGAAAGAATAATACCGTTTGGATTGAAATCACGAATATCAGCTTCATCAACATCCCAGCTCCAAAGCTCACAGTAAACGCCGATTTCACGGATACGGCGGGCAATTAACTGAGTGTATTGTGAACCAAAATCCAAAATAAGAATACGTTGGTCATGAATATTTGCGGTAGTGGTCATTATAGAACTATCTCAAAAATTGAATGTATTGGGGGCTATATCTAGCCCCGATTTTATCTAACTTCGCAACTTAGGCAATCGTTTTCGTTCAACGAATACTGACTGCTTAATAATTAAGCCGTACGGTAGTTAGGCGCTTCTTTTGTGATTATCACATCATGTACGTGCGACTCTTTCATGCCTGCGCCTGAAATCCGTACAAATTCAGCTTTAGTACGTAAGTCTTCAATTGTTGCAGAGCCAGTTAAGCCCATGCTTGAACGTAAACCACCCATTTGCTGATGAACGATTTCTTTCATCAAACCTTTGTAAGCAACACGGCCTTCAATACCTTCAGGTACAAGCTTATCTGCTGCGTTATCTGATTGGAAATAACGGTCTGAAGAGCCTTTTGACATTGCGCCAAGTGAACCCATACCACGGTATGATTTATAAGAACGACCTTGATACAGTTCAACTTCACCCGGTGCTTCTTCAGTACCAGCGAACATTGAGCCAACCATCACACATGATGCACCCGCAGCAATCGCTTTACATAAATCGCCAGAGTAACGAATACCACCATCAGCAATAACTGGAATACCGTATTGATCAGCCACTGATGCAGCTTCTGAAATCGCAGTAATTTGAGGAACACCCACACCAGTCACAATACGTGTAGTACAGATTGAACCTGGGCCGATACCCACTTTAACTGCACTTACGCCAGCTTCAATTAATGAGCGAGCACCGTCTGCTGTTGCAACGTTACCGCCAACAATAGGAAGATTAGGGAAAGCGGCACGTGTTTCACGAATACGTTGTAAAACGCCTTCTGAATGACCGTGAGATGAATCGATAAGTAATACGTCAACACCAGCTTCAACCAATGCAGCAACGCGTTCTTCATTACCCGCACCAGCACCAACAGCAGCACCTACACGTAAACTGCCGCGCTCATCTTTACACGCGTTTGGTTTACGTTCTGCTTTTTGGAAGTCTTTCGCAGTGATCATCCCTTTTAGGCGGAAATTGTCGTCAACTAACAGTACTTTTTCAACACGGTACTGTTGCATAATCGCTTCAACTTCTTCGCGAGATGCGCCTTCTTTTGCTGAAGCTAACTTCTCTTTAGAAGTCATTACTTCTTCAACTTTAATTGAAAGGTCAGTAACAAAACGAACATCACGGCCAGTAATAATACCAACTAATTCATTGTTATCTGCAACCACAGGATAACCTGCAAAACCATTTTCTAAGGTCAGACGTTTAACATCTGCGATAGTGTTATTTGGTTTAACAGTAACAGGTTCTGCAACAACGCCTGCTTCGAACTTTTTAACCATGCGAACTTCAGCCGCTTGTTGTTCGATAGACATATTCTTGTGGATAAAACCAATGCCGCCCTCTTGAGCAAGTGCAATGGCGAGGCGACCTTCAGTCACTGTATCCATAGATGCTGATAGCATAGGAATGTTAAGAGCAATCTCTTTCGTGAGACGAGTGCGCAGATCGGCAGTGTTAGGTAGGACTGTAGAATGAGCAGGAACTAGTAATACATCATCAAACGTCAACGCTTCTTTTTTAATTCGTAACATGCAATATCTCACACCAATTTAAAGGTTTACAAAGAAGATTAAAATATTGCGAACGGATTATACGTATGAAGCAATCGTTTGGCTAGAATTATTTTTATTTTTTTAATTGACAAAAAACATTTGCTGAGTAGTATATTTCGGTTAACTATCCGGTGATGCGGTCGACGAAATACGGCCAAGATCTGTCCATTGATCTGCCTAGGCGTTTTTCGTTCTATTTGATAGTTTTTTGACCGCCTGCCGCCATTCATTCGTTCGTTAGCAGGTACTCCTTCGTGACTCTATTCGCTTCTCAAAGCCAATCCAACGATCGTATCTACACCGTTTCCAGTCTCAATGCACAAGTCCGCCTAATCCTTGAAAATGAAATGGGGATAGTTTGGCTCGTCGGCGAATTATCAAATTTTTCAATGCCCGTTTCTGGCCATTGGTATTTCACCCTTAAAGATTCTCGTGCTCAAGTAAAATGCGCGATGTTCAAAGGTACCAATCGCCATGTCAGCTTTAAACCCGGCAATGGTAATCAAGTTTTAGTTAAAGCGCGGTTATCAATTTACGAACCTCGCGGCGACTATCAGTTGATTATTGAAAGCATGCAACCTGAAGGGGATGGTCGTTTACAGCAACAATTTGAACAACTAAAAATGACCCTTGCTGCTGAAGGATTATTTGCTCAAGCATTGAAAAAACCATTACCACAACAACCTCAACGTGTCGGTATTATTACCTCTAAAACAGGCGCAGCTCTTCACGATATTCTGCAAGTATTAAAACGTCGAGATCCAAGTTTAGCGGTGGTTATTTATCCGACAATGGTTCAAGGTGATGGTGCAGCCATATCAATAGCTCAAGCCATTGGACGGGCAAACTCACGCCAAGAATGTGATATTTTAATTGTTGGTCGAGGGGGTGGTTCATTAGAAGATTTATGGGCATTTAACGAAGAAATTGTTGCACGAACCATTGCAGCAAGTCAGATCCCGATCGTCAGTGCTGTCGGCCATGAAGTTGATGTCACCATTGCTGATTTTGTCGCAGATATGCGCGCACCGACGCCCTCTGCTGCGGCAGAATTAATCAGTCGTGATAGCTCAGCACAAACCGATAAAATTGCTCAGAAACAACAACAATTACGCCATGCGATTCAGTTTTATTTCGCTGATAAAAAACAGCATGTGAATCAATTAAAGCACCGTTTAGATCGTCAACATCCACAGCTGCGTTTAAACCAACAACAACAGCATCTAGATGATATAACCCGTCGATTACAGCAGATAATGCTGAAAAAAATACAAAAACAACAACAACGTATTACTCAAAACCAATATAAATTATCACTTCATTCACCACAGCAACGTCTGCAACACAACACAACCACACTTATTAATACCAAGCGACGTTTATTGGATGCAATGGATCGTAACCTGTTAAATGCTCAGCATAAATTATCGTTATCTGCCGAAAAATTAGATACCGTAAGCCCACTGGCAACCCTAAGCCGTGGTTACTCAATTACGCGTAATGATAAAGGGGATCTTATTCGTCGTTGTGATCAAGTTAAAGCGGGTGATCAACTGATCACAACAGTCACAGATGGTAAGATTCATACCACCGTTAATAACAATTAATACTCGTTATCCATCACTCTTCAATGCCGCAATATAATTTTTTTATTGCGGCATAATTGCGCTAAAATATTAATCTTCTGCTTTATTAAATACGATTTTTACGCGTGATTTTGATTTTAACTCATTACAATAATTACAAAAGTAACTCGCAGATCCACACGCTTGTAATTTCTCTAATTGCTCAGAACAATCAGGACAAAATGCAGTTTTAGTCACTTTTTGTTGGCAATACTCACAAAAATATCCCTGATCTTTCCAACTCAATTCACTCTCACATTGCGGACAAGTATTTTTAATCACTCTTTTTAACTCCTAAATGAATTTGTTCTAGCATGCAAAATTATTGCGTTAGATGCTACTAAAATTAAATATCACTTTTTAAATATTTAGCACAACCCTAACTAATGCTTCGTAATTCTCTCGATCACTCATTGTCATAATGACACCATGATCCCTAATATGATCATCACCCTTATGGGTGATCATTGTGTTTATTAAACTTGATCAGCGATCAGCTCTCAAAAGAATATTTATCAATACACATCCCGAAAGCATAAGTTACATATCCTGTATATGAATTTTAAACAGTATTAAACTCTAAAAAATATCACAAAAACCGCTCTGATCTAATATTTAATAAATCAGGATCATATTGAAAAAAGTATAAATATTGACCATATTAAACATTAAGATAACGCATAGTTATTCTCATTCAACAATAAAAACAGTTATCTTCACCTTTATTAACGCTATAAAAAATAGACAATTACACCTACAAAAAAATCGTCCGTAGACGATTTAAATATCATGATCATATTATTATTTATGCCATAACGGCCGTCGTTATCATTACTAATTGTTGATCAGAGATAACTTCAAACTTTACCGTTAACGCAAGATATTCTGCTAATGAGGTCGCATGCGTTCCACCACAAGGAATTTCAATGATTCCCTCATCACCAAGATCACATTGCCAATAACGAGAATCTGTTAATGCATCACCTTCACGACGCATCACTATTGGCGTCGCTAATGCTATCCATAGCGCTAATTGTTGGTTAATTTTAACGGTTATTTGTTCAATATCCGCGATCATTTCAACACTATTAAGTCCACGTTTACGCAAAGTTTTACCTAATCGATAATGATCAGTATTACAATTTTCACTCGCAATGCTCTTTTCTTGCGCGTAACTATGGAAATCGTAATAGCCAAGCTCATCACGTCGACTCGGATCTTTTCGCCAAAAATCAGTATGTAGCACTTTATTTAATGCTAATGATGATAAATGACCGCCACTGTGACCACGGCTTAACCCCTGTTGATACGCTTTATCAACCACCAGTGTTACCTCTTCAGCAACACAAAGAGCAAGCGGTAATGCTAGATGATGAGCCACAACAAACACCCAACCATCAGTATCACGTTTAACAGGAATATCAGCGGCGATATATAATTGCTGCGTGGCTATTTCTATCGCACCTACAACACAATCTGTCACAGTATAATTCTGGGATTGATAAATTAATTCACCACGATCCGCGGGATGATCTGGCCAAATATGGCTTACAGGATGAAAGGGGGTTTGCTCAACAACGATCCACGTGCCGCCATTTTTAGCAGCAACAGCACAAACAACGGCACTGTTTATTTGCCAGATATTTTGAGTGAAAAGTACTTTTGTTGGCGTAATAATCGTTGGCATAACAATTGTTGGTGTAACAACAACCATGATATTTTCCTTATAAAAAAGCCCAACACAATGGCTGGGCTTTTACATCAAGAGACAATACACTCTATCGCTAAATTACTTACGACGATCGTGTAAAGCACTGGTTAAGCGCTTACGCTGACGTTCTTGAGAAACAGTCAACTTTTGCTTTGTCGTTTCAAATGGGTTCTCACTACTCTGGAATTGAATTCGAATAGGTGTACCCATCATTTCTAATGACTTACGGTAGTAGTTCATCAAGTAACGTTTGTAAGAACTTGGTAGGTCACTTACTTGGTTACCGTGAATAACAATAATTGGTGGGTTATAACCACCAGCATGGGCATATTTAAGTTTCACACGACGGCCACGAATCATTGGTGGCTGGTGATCATCTTGTGCCATTTGCATAATACGGGTTAGCAAAGATGTACTGATACGTTTAGTTGCTGACTTATATGCTTCAATAACTGATTCATATAAATGGCCAACACCGGTACCGTGTAGTGCAGAAATAAAGTGAATACGCGCAAAGTCAACAAAACCAAGACGACGATCAAGTTCAGATTTAACACGCTCTTTAACGTCGTTACTTAAACCATCCCACTTATTAACTGCAATCACTAACGAGCGACCAGAGTTCAGTACAAAACCAAGTAAACTTAAATCTTGATCTGAAATATTTTCGCGGGCATCAATCACTAACAACACAACGTTGGCATTTTCGATAGCTTTCAATGTTTGGATAACAGAAAACTTCTCAACCGCCATGCTCATGTTCTTACGACGACGGACACCAGCAGTATCAATCAATACGTACTCTTGACCATCACGTTCCATTGGAATGTAAATAGAGTCACGTGTCGTTCCTGGCATATCGTAAACAACAACGCGTTCTTCACCTAAAATACGGTTAGTCAGCGTTGATTTACCTACGTTAGGACGACCAATGATAGCCATCTTAATAGGTTGTTCTTGTAGACGTTTATACGCAGCTTCAGCATCTTCTTCAGAAAGATTAGCTTTCTCGATATCTTTAACTGATGTTAAATCTTCAAGTATAAGCTCACCATCTTCGCCATTTGCCGCGGCTAACTCTGCATTTAATTTATCAGAGAATGGCGCTAAAGCACGTTCCATTAGCGCAGTTACGCCACGGTTTTGAGTGGCTGCAATTTGGTACATAGCATCAACGCCTAAACGCCAAAATTCTGCACTCGCGCTGTCGGGATCCATACCGTCAACTTTGTTTACCACTAAAAATGTTGGCTTTTCACGGCTACGAAGGTGTTTTGCAATTGCTTCATCAGAAGATGTTAATCCAGCACGACCATCAACAAGAAACAGTACAACATCTGCTTCTTCGATTGCCGCTAATGACTGTTCAGCCATTTTGCTTTCAACACCTTCTTCTGTACCATCAATACCACCGGTATCAATAACAATAAATTCGTGCTCTTCTAACTCAGCTCTACCGTATTTACGATCCCTAGTTAAACCAGGAAAGTCTGCAACAAGTGCATCCCTCGTGCGGGTAAGACGATTGAACAACGTCGATTTACCCACGTTAGGGCGCCCGACAAGGGCAACAACAGGAATCATAACTACCTCTTATTTTTCATAGTCTTAATTGACATACAACCGTTCATTCTTGCCTCAAATAAGTATATTTACTTATCTTCATCCGACAATAATATACACAACGGATATAACAACAACGGCTCCAACTGCATAAGACAGCTGGAGCCGACAAATTAATCTAGTGACAGTATACCGACTTATTTCGATATTTGCATTTTGTTGATTTCGCCATCACGAGTGACAACAATAAACCCATTGTTATCTAATGCAACTGGCGGAACCGCAATACCGCTACCATCAACCGACTCTTGTGATACAAATTCACCTGATTGAGTATCTAACCAGTGTAGATACCCTTCAGCATCACCAGTAACTAAATAGCCATCAATAACAGCAGGCGCACTTAGTTGACGATATTGAAGATCTTTATTTTGCCATAATTCAGTACCACTACGTGCATCAACTGCAACGATATGATCTTTAGCCGTTACTAAGAACAACTCATTACCATCAACGACAAAATTGGTTGCTGATGAATAATTACGTTTCCACGCAATTTGACCACTACGAAGATCAATTGATACTAATGTACCATTATAGCCGATAGCATATAATCGATCGCCTGCAATTACAGGAGCGGCATCGACATCCACTAAACGATCAATTTCAGTAGAACCTTTAGGCGTTGAAATGGTTTGCTGCCATAGCACACGACCATCATTTAAGATTGCGCCTTCTAAACGACCATTTGATAAGCCCCAGAAAACACCACCAGAAATCGCAACTGGAGAACTGGTACCACGTAATGTTAATGTTGGTATCTCATTGTTGATTTGCCATTTGCTCGTACCAGTATCAGCATTCAAAGCTTCAAGCACACCACTACTGGTATTAACAACTACAATACCATTATCAACTAATGGCTTTGACAACACTTCTCCAGCAACTTTAGCGCGCCAAACTTCTTTACCCGTTTCAGCATCTAATGCTATTACGTCAGCATTTTCTGTACCAATAAATATTTTTCCTTCAGCTAAAACTAAGCCTCCAGAAATTTTAACAGCGGTCTCTTTTTCTAAATCATTTTTCCATAACACTTTACCATTGCTAGAATCTAAAGCTTCGACTAAACCATTACGGTCAGCAACAAAGACTTTACCTTGGCCAACAGCGGGCGTTAGCTTTGAATAGTAACCAGAAACACCGTCACCAACGCTATGACTCCAATCTGTTTTAGGCGTAAAAGTATTATCGACTTTAGGCAATGGAGCCATATGAATAGAATCAACTTCGCTCGCACAACCCGACAATACGCTCACAGCAATTGCTACGGCTAAAGCTCGTTTTAACACCTTATGCATTATGTTCGCCTTATTGAGCTAAGTCATTAAGCTTCATTTGCAATGCTGGTGATGAACCATCTTGCTGAGCTTCTATATATGCATCACGTGCTGCTTGAATATCGCCTTTTTGCAGTAATATATCACCACGTAACTCAGCAATATTTTCATTCCAGCTTGGAATCGTTACTTTTTTCAGTTCAGCTAATGCTTCAGTAAATTTCTGCTGTTCTGCGTAAATACGTGCTAGACGTGTTACAGCTAACGGTAAAATAGCGTTATCTTTAGTGTTATTGATCACCCAATTAAGTTGCTCAATCGCACCATCAAGATGATTATTTTCAACTTGAACTTTCGCTAATTGTAATGCAGCAAGAACAGCATACTGACTGTCTTTATTAGCTTTGATGAACGTTTGCGCTTCAGTGACAGCAGTTTTACTTTTATTGTCGAGAGCTGTAACTACTTGAGTATAGGAGTCTGAAGCTAAATGCTTAGCAACATGGACTTCAGACTGGTAGTAACGCCAACCTAATAGACCGCCTAAACCAATCACAGCGCCGAGAACAACGGCTTTGCCGTTATTTTGCCACCACGATTTTATCGCTTCAACCTGTTGTTCTTCTGTGGCGTAGTCGTTCACTTCCTGTCCTCTCTTAAATCAGTGCTGCCAGCTTCGCGGCAACCTCATCCTGTGCCATAGTTGTTTGTTCACCGCCATGTAAATCTTTAACTACGACGGTGTTTTCTGCTATTTCATTTTCACCAAGAACCAATGCAATAGCTGCACCTACGTTATCAGCGCGTTTAAATTGCTTTTTAAAATTACCACCACCAAAGTTAGACATAATGCGTAACTGAGGTAGTTGATTACGTAATTTTTCTGCCAGCATCATACCAGCCGCTAATGTTCCTTCACCTGCAGTTACCATGTAAACATCAACCGAACGACGTACATCGTCTTGTTCTAATGCTTCCATCAGTAATACCAAACGCTCAAGTCCCATTGCGAAACCCACTGATGGGGTTGCTTTACCGCCTAGTTGTTCAACTAGACCGTCATAACGACCACCACCACATACTGTACCTTGTGCACCTAAACTATCAGTGATCCACTCAAATACAGTACGGTTATAATAATCTAAACCACGTACAAGACGTTCATTTACTTGGTATTTGATGCCAGCAGCGTCTAATAGTTCACATAAACCAGCAAAATGTTGCTGTGATTCTGGATCTAAGTACGCAGAAAGCATTGGTGCATCAACTAAAATTTCCTGAATTGCTGGATTTTTAGTATCTAAAACACGTAATGGATTAGTGTACATGCGACGCTTCGCATCTTCATCTAACACTTCCATATGCTGTTCAAGGAACGCAATCAATGCAACACGGTATTCTGCACGAGCTTCCAGTGAACCAATAGAATTTAACTCTAGACGAACATGGTCATTAATACCAAGCTCACGCCATAGACGAGCTGTCATCATGATAAGTTCTGCATCGACATCTGGGCCATCAATACCAAACACTTCCACACCCACTTGGTGGAATTGACGGTAACGACCTTTTTGTGGACGCTCATGACGGAACATTGGACCCATGTACCATAGTCGCTGTTCTTGGTTATAAAGCAGACCATTTTCAATGCCAGCACGAACACAACTTGCCGTTCCTTCTGGACGTAATGTTAAGCTATCACCATTACGATCTTCAAAAGTGTACATTTCTTTTTCAACGACATCAGTGACTTCACCAATTGCACGTTTAAACAAATGTGTCGACTCAACAATTGGCATACGTATTTCATTGTAACCATATGCACTGATCACTTGTTTAACAGTACCTTCGACTTTCTGCCAAAGTGGAGTTTGTGTTGGAAGGCAATCGTTCATGCCTCGAATTGCTTGAATTTTTTTCGCCACAATTATTCTCAGTTTTCGATGGGGGTTTAAATCGAATATATAATTTATTGCAGAAATAGTGAACCACACTGTCACAATAACAGCATGGTTTTTGCTATTTTATCTTATTGTGTAATCTCAATACGATTTTTTAGGTCTAACATTGATGCTTTTGCGCGGATTTTAGCCTCAAGCGCATCAATGACGTTATCGTTATCAAAACGTTCTTTTTGACGAATACCATCTTCATAAAAAGCACTTTTACGATTACCGCCAGCAATACCTAAATGTGATGCTTCTGCTTCGCCTGGGCCATTGACCACACAGCCAATGATAGAAACATCCATCGGGGTAATAATATCTTCTAAACGTTGCTCTAATGCATTGACGGTTGCGATAACATCAAATTCTTGACGGGAACAAGTTGGGCACGCAATAAAGTTAATCCCGCGCGAGCGAATACGTAATGATTTTAAAATATCAAAACCGACTTTAATCTCTTCAACAGGATCTGCGGCTAATGAGATACGTAAGGTGTCACCAATGCCTTCAGCAAGTAACATCCCCAAACCTACCGCAGATTTCACAGAACCTGCACGCGCACCACCCGCTTCAGTAATACCTAAATGCAGCGGTTGTATAATTTGTTTTGCTAACTGACGGTAAGACTCTACCGCTAGAAATACATCAGAAGCTTTAACGCTCACTTTAAATTGATCAAAGTTAAGCCGATCTAAAATCTCAACATGACGCAAAGCAGATTCAACTAACGCTGCGGGAGTTGGCTCTCCATATTTTTGTTGGATTTCTTTTTCTAACGAACCGCCATTAACACCAATTCGAATCGGAATATTGTTATCACGCGCACATTCAACCACCGAGCGAATACGATCTTCACGACCAATATTACCAGGATTAATACGCAAACAATCAACACCGTATTCAGCCACTTTTAATGCAATGCGGTAATCAAAATGAATATCAGCAACCAATGGTACATTGACTTGCTGTTTGATCAGTTTAAACGCTTCAGCAGCATCCATTGTCGGTACCGAAATACGAACAATGTCAGCTCCTACTTTTGCCAATGCTCGAATTTGAGCCACAGTGGCATCAACATCGGTAGTTAAAGTGTTAGTCATTGATTGAACAGCAATGGGAGCGCCATCGCCAATAGGCACATTACCGACATAAATTCGGCTTGATTGGCGACGTATAATGGGTGATTCGTTATGCATGTTTTATTATTCTCTATTACTGCGGCAACGTTAACGTTATAGGTCGACCTGCCGGATAGCGACTAAGATCGAAAGGTTGCCCTTTAAGTTCTATTTTAACGGCACTTGGTGCGCCAAGTCGAACTCGAAATGGTGCCTTACCATTAATATCAAGTGTTTGACCTGCAGTCTTAATACCACTTTCAAGACGTTTACCATTTGCGTCACGAATATCAATCCAACAATCAGCGGCAAAGGTTAATTGTAATGCTGGCGCTGCTTCAACGTCGGTTGTCACTGTAGGCGTCACTATCGTTGAATCTATATCAGCATCTGTCGTAGTAACAACCACAGGCTCTACGGTAGGAGTCGCTGCATCAGTGATCACTGCTGGTGTTTGTCCAGCATCAGTAAGTGCAGTTACGTCAGTAGAAGCCGTTGGGGTTGTTCCATCTGTTACCATTGCGGTGGAAGTGCCAATAGCTGGAGATGTTACCACCTCAACCTTTGCTTCCGTATCACTTACAGGGGCAACCTCTTCAACGTTAGCAACGTCAACGACTGGCGTTATATCTTGATCTAAATGGCCATTTTGCCACCACCACACGGCGGTAACACCGACAAAAATCACTGCAAGGATCCATGTTAACCCCATGATACGACTATCATGCGCTTCACGGTTAGTACGACGTGAAAAACTCTGCATTTCTTGTGCTTTAGGTTTTGAGTGACCGTAATTGTCTAATAGAGCAACCACCGCAACATCATCTAAACCAACATACTTTGCATACGATCTCACGTACCCTCGAGTAAATGTAGATATTTTCTCACTGTCAAAACAATTACTTTCAATATCATTAATAACGGATAAACGTAATCGTAGTCGATTTGCAATATCTGTTTGTGAGTAACCTAGTTGCTCACGTGCCTGACGAAGCATATCACCAGGTCGAGCAACATTATCAGATTGAGGTGAATCATTAGGTTCAGTATTCATTGGCTAGATAATTCTGATATTGCTGAGAATCAGGAAATTGTTCTTTTAATAAGTTAGCGTATTTATTGACCAAAGTTAACCGTCCATTTTGGTTTTCTAACTGAATGAGCAACAACAAACTATTTGCTGTATATCCATATCGCTTATTAAATTTAAACAACCGTACACGAGCGTCTTTATAATTATTAGCCTCTAATTCTAACTGCGCTAGTTGTAACATTGATTTTGGACGATATGGATCATGTGAAAGTGCTTTTTCAAAATAATCTATTGCTTGTACGTCATTACCTTGTTTACGGCTACATAAACCGGCATTTTCATAACTTGCTGAAATAAGATAATAGTAAGGTTGGTTAATTGCTTTAATAAACGTATTGATAGCTTCATCATAACGTCCTTCGCTACACAAAAAGGCCCCATAATTATTAAGTACATCACCATTTTTAGGCGCGTCTTTTAAGGCTTGCTTGTACATTTTCTCTGCAGCGTCTTTTTCACCCACCTTTTGATAATAATAGGCCATGGCATTTTGGACACGATAATAATCAGGTGCATACTCTAATGCTAGTTCCAAATTATCCCGTGCGCGTTGCCATTGACCTACTTTTAAATAATTTAACCCTAATGTCATTCGTGCTTCAGCAGCATCAATGGCATTAAATTGTTCAGCGTTATCTTCTACCATCACAGTGGCGCATCCGGCCAACAATAAACAAGAAAATAATGGATACTTCATCCATCGTATCATTTTTACTCACCTTAACATCCATGTTAAACCGCGAAGTGATTATAATCGCCTAATCTAATTAAAGGGTTTTAACTGCAATAGACTCACCCATGGGTAATTTTGCTTGTGTGCGCTTAGTACGATCAATTACATCGCCGACAAGCTGACCACATGCCGCATCAATATCATCACCACGTGTTTTACGTACAGTGACCGTATAATCATACTCCATTAGAGTTTTCATAAAGCGATCTATACGTGAATTACTAGGTTTTTTGTACGGTGAACCCGGGTATGGATTGAATGGAATAAGATTAATTTTAGCGGGTGTGTCTTTTAATAAACGTCCAAGTTGACGCGCATGTTCCATGTCATCATTAACATGATCAAGTAACACATATTCAATCGTTACACGACCACGATTAGCGTTAGTTGAGTCAACATAACGACGCACAGCATCAAGGAAGGTTTCAATATTCCAACGATCATTGATCGGCATAATTTGCGAACGTAATTCATCCGTTGGCGCATGCAATGAAATAGCAAGTGCAACGTCGATAGTACCGATCATTTGCTCTAGACCAGAGACAACACCAGAAGTTGAAACAGTAACGCGACGCTTAGATAAACCAAAACCTAAATCATCAAGCATAATCTCTAATGCTGGAATTAAGTTTTTCATGTTTAGTAGTGGCTCACCCATACCCATCATTACGACATTGGTAATTGGACGACGACCGGTTTCTTTTTGAAGACCGATCTCTTTTGCTGCACGCCACACTTGACCAATAATCTCAGAGACACGTAAATTACGGTTAAAACCTTGTTGGCCAGTTGAACAAAACTTACATTCTAGTGCGCAGCCTACTTGAGAAGACACACATAAAGTCGCGCGATCTTCATCAGGAATATAAACCGTTTCTACATCTTGATCACCCACACGCATTGCCCATTTGATGGTGCCATCATTTGAGAATTGTGCGTTTGATACCTCTGGTGCACGAATTTCAGCAACACGCTGTAATTTTTCACGCAATTTTTTATTAATATTATTCATTTGATCAAAGTCATCACAACCGAAATGATAAATCCATTTCATTATCTGATCTGCTCGAAATGGCTTTTCATTTAGCTCTTCGGCAAAGTATTTACGCAGACCTTTGCGATCGAAATCCAGCAGATTAATTTTGACAGTTGTCATCGGTTGGTGCCTCACTAAAAATGACTATTGCAGCGCCTTTAATAACTCGGAGATCTGCAAATGGCAGCCTCATCATAGTTATCAGGGTTTAAGGCGCGAAATTGTACAGCCTTTAGGCACGGGTTTCCACCCGTTAACTGTATGGTTATTTTAGTGATTGTAACAATCTTTGCTTTTAACATAACAAAGGGAAGCCTCAGCCTCCCTTTAGTATTTGGTTTTTATTGTTTTTTTGTCGATTCGCAATCATTCACTGCGAGGACATAGCTCATCAGCAGCAAAAAAGTAGCCAATCTCACGTTCTGCCGATATTGGACTATCAGAGCCATGAACAGAGTTGTAACGCAAACTAATCGCAAAATCAGCACGAATAGTGCCACATGCCGCTTCTTGTGGATTCGTTTTACCCATCAATTCTCGATAACGAACAATCGCATTCTCCCCTTCAAGCACTTGCACCATCACAGGGCCAGAGATCATAAAATCGACTAATTCATCAAAGAAAGGTTTACCTTCATGCTCAGCATAAAATCCTTGAGCTTGAATTTTCGTCAACTGCAACATTTTAGCCGCTACAATTTTCAACCCTGCATTTTCGAAACGTTGATAAATAACGCCAATTAAATTTCGTTTAACAGCATCTGGCTTTACGATTGAAAACGTTTTTTCTATTGTCATTATTATAATTTCCTTTTGAGTCTAGTTGCCGTCCATTTACTTAGTAGCCACTGATAAGCATCATTACTTACAATAATAATCCTGCAATATTTGCAATACCTAAGCCCGTTGCACCGACCGCCCAACGAGGATCTGCGCTATCACGATAACATGCAGCCAGATCGAAATGAATCCAACCGCTATTATCAGTATCGACAAAGCGCGATAAAAAACCTGCAGCATTAGATGCACCGCCCATACCACCGCCTTTTTGAACACGACTATTAGCGGTATCTGCAAACGCAGACGGACAGTAATCTTGATGCCATTTTTCAAGCGGCAATGGCCATGCAGGCTCATTAACCAATTCAGATAACTGTTGTGCGCGGGCTAATAATGCTTTATCAAACCCAAAAATGGCATTGTAGTCACTACCAACCGCCATCATTGCCGCCCCCGTTAACGTCGCTGCATCAATAATTAATGGTGCTTTAGTGGCTGAGGCTAATAACAAGCCGTCCGCTAGCACTAATCGACCTTCAGCATCAGTATTCACAATTTCAACCGATACCCCATTGCTGTACGTTAGCACATCACCAAGCTTATAAGCATCGCCTGAAACCATATTTTCAGCACAACAAAGAATAAGTTTTACCCGCTGTGTTAAACCTTGTGCAATGGCATACCCTAATGCAGCAGTAACGGTTGCCGCGCCACCCATATCGCACTTCATACTGACCATGCCCGCACTCGGTTTTAAGCTATAACCGCCTGAATCAAAGGTGATGCCTTTACCCACTAAACAAGCACTGACTGGCGCATCAGGATCTGCGGTTGGGTTATAATCAACTTCCAATAATACCGGTGGATGCTGGCTACCACGGCCAACACTGTGAATACCAATCCAACCATCAGCAAGTAATTCATCCCCAATAATCATTTGAGCACTAATATGTTCGCCACCAATTTCAGTTAAAAAACTTACGGCGGCTTTAGCTAATTGTTGTGGATATACTGTATCAGGGCCTGCATTGATAATCTTTCGCGCCCAATCATGGCTATAGCGACGGGCATTTAACAATTCAAGCTCGTCTTCATCAATTGACGCCCATTTAATGGTAACGGTTTCCATTGTGGCGGCAAAACCACAATAAAATGCCCATTGACGTTCATAATTCCAACCATCACCACTTAAATTAACTGAATCAACACCTTGCGCTTGAAGTTGACGACCCGCCTGTTGAATACGACGTAAACTAAAGGCATCGTCATAATGCACGGTGACACTCTCAGCTTGGTAACTAATCAAGGCATTAACGCCCCAAGGCGCACTTGCGGGTAGATTAGATAAATTTATTATCAACATTATTGATAACCTCTTGTTTTATTTATAGTCTATATATTTAAATTGACATAATTTAAATATAAAAAAAGCCCTCTTATACGATTTTAACTAGAAACAAAATCATTAAGAAGGCTTACTATTATTGCTATATATTATTGAGCGAGAATACGGGCTAAGGTTTTAACACCCATACCTGTTGCACCTGCCGCCCACTGATCATTACCGCTCTTACGGTAAGTACCACTGGCATCAATATGCATCCAGCCTTGCTGATAATCATCAACAAAATATGACAAGAATGCCGCAGCAGTACTTGCTCCTGGCATAAAATCACCATTAGAAATATTGGCTAAATCAGCAAAATTTGAGGGTAACATTTTACGATGAATCTCAGCTAAAGGCAGTGGCCACATACCTTCACCTTCATGTTCTGCCGCTGCTAATGCCTGACGAGATAAGATAGGATCGAAACTCAATAATGCATGGTAGTCATTACCTAACGCCATTTTTGCAGAGCCTGTTAATGTCGCACAATCAATGATCAACTCAGGGTGTTGGCTATTGGCATACATCAGACCATCAGCTAGTACTAATCGTCCTTCGGCATCAGTATTTAACACTTCAACGGTTTTACCATTTTTATATTTAATGATATCGCCTAATTTTAATGCACGGCCTGAAATCATATTTTCAGCACAGCATAGAACTAATTTAATCCGCTTATTAAGTCCACGCGCCATTGCCAATGCTAAACCACCCGTAGCTAATGCTGCGCCACCCATATCGGCTTTCATTGTTGCCATACCCGTAGAAGGCTTAATGCTATAACCGCCTGAATCAAAAGTAATACCTTTACCAACAATACAAGCAAAAACTGGCGCATCAACATCACCAGTAGGATTGTAATCTAAACGTAGCATCGCTGGACGGTGATCTGAACCACGACCGACAGCATGAATGCCATTCCAGCCTTCATCCAATAGGTCATTACCTTTAATGATTTTATACGTCACATATTCAGGTGCTAATGACTTAATAAACTCAGCAGCACGAGCTGCAAGTTGTGAAGGCGCAACCACATCAGCAGGTTGATTGATAATATCACACACCCAATGAATGGTTTTAATGCGTGCTTGTAGCTCAGCCTCATCGGCTTCATTCAACGCTTCCCAAGTCACATTATTATCAACTTTAGGATTACGGTAACCTTGTAAGAATGCCCAAATCGCAGCGAGATCCCACTCTGATCCTGTCAGGGTAACCTGCTTAATGCCTTGTGAATCTAAACGACGGCCTGCACGTTGAATATCACCTAACATATCGCTTACAGTGACATGAATGATGGTTCCTTCGGCATTAAAACTCACTAGTGCATTTGCACCCCAGTGACTATCCGCAACGTGATGAGAAAGAAATACTGACATCATGGTAGACATTGATAAACTCCTTGATAAATACCACACAGCCAAAGCCATTAAATAAAGCTGATTACTGCGTCATTGTTATACTATTTTTTATAACTAATAAGACTATGCCCATCACCCTTGCGAGGCAACAATAAAACAGGCTTTTTGGTGGTTGCAATTATTGTTCATCAATCCAGCACATTTGCACTGCTTCTAAAATTTTCTCATTACAGTGATCAATTTCATCGTCAAATTCATCCAGAGCGATGATCCAATCTCTTAGATCGGTAAACCGCACTTGGGTTGGATCAACTGTCGGATATAGTTCAATCAATTCAATGGCAATATCACGTGAATCAATCCATTGTAAACTCATAATAAATCCTCAATTTTTGAATAGAAAATAATAATCTAACCGTAACTCGAATAAGTGGCTATAACCTTAATTAATAGGTAAAAAAATAGGCCACCATCATGGCGACCTATCTTAATAGTTAATTATTGGGCTTCAGAAGCAAGATTGACGGTATAGCGTGGAATATCGACAACTAAATCCTCATTAGCAACCCTTGCCTGACAACTTAGACGAGATTCAGGCTCAAGTCCCCATGCTTTATCTAGCATGTCATCTTCAAGTTCATCACTCTCTTTAAGAGAATCAAACCCTTCACGAACGACAACATGGCAGGTAGTACACGCACAAGATTTTTCACATGCATGCTCAATTTCAATACCATTGCGCAATGCAACATCTAGGATAGTTTCGCCAGGTTGCGCTTCTAAAATTGCGCCTTCTGGACAATGTTCTTCATTAGGTAAAATTATAATCTTAGGCATGCCTAAACCTCATCAATAGACTGACCAGCTAACGCTTGACGAATAGATTGATCCATTCGACGTGACGCAAATTCTTGGCTGGCCTTATCAGTTTTCTTAATTCCGGCTTCAATGGTACGAGCGTCGCCACTCTGACGTAATTGAACCAGTTCCATCATTACAGTTTCTAATTCTTCGCGTTCTTGAGCCGTTAACAAGGTTTCACCGTCTACTGTTAACGCAGCAATTAGCGCTTCAAGTACACGATCGGCTTCTACTTGTTGTTCCGCTAATGCACGTGCATCTTTGTCATCTTGAGCAAATGTCATTGAATCGCGGAGCATAGTTGCAATTTCATCATCAGAAAGACCATAAGATGGCTTCACTTGAATCGATGATTGTACACCACTGCTTTTTTCCATTGCCATTACCGACAATAAGCCATCAGCATCAACTTGGTAAGTCACACGAATATGTGCGGCTCCAGCGGCCATTGGTGGAATACCACGTAAAGTAAATCGAGCTAATGAGCGGCAATCGCTCACCATCTCACGCTCACCTTGAACGATGTGAACAGACATTGCTGTTTGACCATCTTTGAACGTAGTAAATTCTTGTGCGCGAGCAACAGGTAGCGTGGTATTACGTGGAATAATTTTTTCGATCATGCCACCCATGGTTTCAATGCCTAACGACAATGGAATCACATCTAATAGCAACATATCTGCATCGGGTTTATTACCCACCAGAATATCGGCTTGAATAGCAGCACCGATAGCAACCACTTGATCAGGATCGATAGTGGTTAATGGCGTTTTACCAAAGAAGGTTCCCACCAATTCACGAACTAACGGGACACGAGTTGAACCGCCAACCATGACTGTTTCAATCACATCATCAATAGTGATATCTGCATCTTTTAATGCGCGACGACAGGAAAATAATGTTTTCTTTATTAATGGCGTAACTAACGCATTGAATTGGTCACGAGTAATTTCACCCTGCCAACCTAATACATTCATTGTCACGCTATCAGCATCACTCAATGCCACTTTCGCTTGTTGAGCAGCATCTTGTAATTCACGGCGTTGTTGTGGGGTTAGTGTCTCGACTAATTCCGCTTGAAGTAAGACCCAGTCAGCAATCAGCTGATCAAAATCATCACCGCCTAATGCAGAATCACCACCGGTCGCAAGCACTTCAAATACGCCTTTTGATAGACGTAAAATCGAAATATCAAACGTACCGCCACCAAGATCATAAACAGCAATAACACCTTCTTGACCCGAATCGAGACCATAAGCAATAGCGGCAGCTGTTGGTTCATTAAGTAAGCGCAAAACATTTAGATTCGCTAACTTAGCGGCATCTTTGGTGCCCGCACGTTGTGCATCATCAAAATAAGCAGGAACGGTGATCACAACCCCTTCAAGGTCACCACCTAAACTTTCTACTGCACGCTGACTTAATGATTTTAAAATTTCAGCCGATACCTGCACTGGGTTCATCGTTCCCTGACGGGTAACAAGCTGAGGTAAACCATTTACTGATGCGGTAAATTGATAAGGTAATTGCGGATAACGCTGCTCAATATCAACCAATGAACGTCCCATCAGACGCTTTACCGATAGGATCGTATTGACAGGATCCCGTTGTGCATACGCACGTGCAGCGTCACCGGTAATTATATGCTTCTCAGCATAATGAACCACTGAGGGTAAAATTGAACGTCCTTCAGCATCTTTCAATGTTTCTGCAACGCCGCTACGAACGGTAGCTACTAATGAGTTTGTCGTCCCTAAATCAATGCCAACCGCTAATTTTTGTTGATGCGGTGCTGCACTTTGACCGGGTTCGGAAATCTGTAAAAATGCCATTATCGTTCCTGTCTAAATAACGCAAGTGCTGATTAGTCGAATAATGATTCTTCAAGACGTTCGACTTCATCACGCAACTTAACAATAAACTTTAACTTACGTACTGCGTCAGCAGCTTCACTCCAATTTTCTTGGCTCAATAACTCGGCCAATTGATCCAACTTTGCCTGATACATAGCAGTGGCCTGTTGTTCAAAATCAAACAAAGCCGCTTCAGGATTAGCTGAATCAGAAATAACTTCGAGTGCTTCGCGCAGTTCCATTTGCTGCATCAAGAAATCCATGTCTTGGAGGGTCTTTTGCTCTCCACGAATATCTTCATCGCGTTCAGCAAGCATATATTCAGCACGAGAGACAGGATTTTTTAACGTTTGAAAGGCATCATTAATCTGAGCTGCTTTTTGTACCGATAATAATCGGTCACGCTCAGATGCAGTTGCAAAGTTATCAGGATGGAATCGACGCTGTAACTCACGGAATTGTGTTGCTAATAAACCGCCATCAACATCAAATTGAAACGGTAATCCAAATAATTCGAAATGATTCATAATCGCAACCAGAGATAAAAAATAAACCTGACAACTCACTCGCCATAATGGCGGCCAGCAGCCAGGTTTAATAAAACGCTATAAGCAATTATACGTTGAAGCTTTCACCACAACCACATTCGCTCGACACGTTAGGGTTATTAAATTGAAAACCTTCATTAAGGCCTTCTTTGGCGAAATCAAGCTCAGTACCATCAAGGTAAACCATGCTTTTGGCATCAACAATAATCTTTACACCTTGCTCTTCAAAGACTTGATCCCCTTCGTCAAGATCATCGACGAACTCAAGGATATACGCCATACCCGAACACCCTGAAGTGCGAACCCCGAGGCGTAAACCAATGCCTTTGCCTCGATTAGCTAAAAAAGTCGATACGCGACTAGCTGCCGCTTCAGTGATAGTAATGGCCATACTTCAAACCTCAGAAATTATTTTTGTTCGTGTTTCTTTTTATAATCGCTAACTGCTGCTTTAATTGCATCTTCTGCAAGAATTGAACAGTGAACTTTAACCGGTGGTAACTCAAGCTCTTCTGCAATCGCAGAGTTCTTGATTGATGCTGCTTCGTCTAATGTTTTACCTTTCACCCATTCGGTGATCAGTGAACTTGATGCGATAGCAGAACCACAACCATATGTTTTAAACTTTGCATCTTCAATAATGCCATCTTCAGATACTTTAATCTGAAGCTTCATTACATCGCCACAGGCTGGTGCACCCACCATACCGCTACCAATGCTTTTATCGTCGTTGTCAAATGAACCCACGTTACGCGGATTTTCATAATGATCGATGACTTTTTCACTATATGCCATGATAAATTTCCTCGAATAATGTCTAACCGCAGATTAGTGGTGTGCCCACTCAACTGTATTTAAATCAATGCCTTCTTTGAACATATCCCAAAGAGGTGACATTGCACGTAGCTTATCTACTGCTTGTTTAATTTGAACAACAGCATAATCAATTTCTTCAGCGGTAGTAAAACGACCAAAAGAGAAACGAATTGAACTATGTGCTAGTTCATCATTAAGGCCTAATGCACGTAATACATATGATGGCTCTAAGCTCGCTGATGTACATGCAGAACCTGATGATACAGCAAGATCTTTCAATGCCATTAGCAATGACTCGCCTTCAACAAACGCAAAACTAATATTTAGATTAGTCGGAATGCGGTGTTCCATATCACCATTGATTGACATCTCTTCGATGCCTTCAAGGCCTTTTAGTAGACGCTCACGCATATCAACAGCGTGTTGGTAATCGTGTGCCATCTCAAGCTTAGCGATGCGGAATGCTTCGCCCATACCGACAATTTGGTGAGTCGGTAAAGTACCAGAGCGGAAACCACGTTCATGGCCGCCACCGTGCATTTGTGCTTCAAGACGAATACGAGGCTTACGACGCACATACAGTGCACCAATACCTTTAGGACCGTAAATTTTATGCGCTGAAAATGAAATCAAATCAACTTTCGTTGTTTGCACATCAATCGGTAATTTACCCGCTGATTGTGCCGCATCAACATGGAAAACAGTCTTGTTTTCACGACAAAGTTCACCAATTGCTGCAATATCTTGAATAACACCAATTTCATTATTCACATGCATAATAGAAACCAGCACAGTATCTTCACGCATTGCGTCGCGTAGTTTTGCTAAATCAACAAGACCATTTGATTCAGGCTCAAGGTAAGTTACCTCATAACCTTCACGCTCTAATTGACGACATGGGTCAAGAACCGCTTTGTGCTCAGTTTTACACGTAATAACATGCTTGCCTTTCTTGTGATAGAAATGCGCAGCACCTTTAATCGCAAGGTTATCAGACTCAGTCGCACCTGATGTAAAGACAATTTCACGTGGATCAGCATTAACTAACTCGGCAATATACTCACGAGCAGCATCAACTGCTTCTTCAGCTTGCCAGCCATAACGATGTGAACGTGACGCTGGATTACCAAACGTACCATCCATAGTTAAACACTGAACCATTTTCTCAGCAACACGAGGATCTACCGGGCAAGTTGCAGAGTAATCAAAATATATTGGCAGTTTCATTTTCTTCTCCGAAAACACGAACGTCTGGTCTCTAGGAGCGGACATCGACACCGATAGGGGCGCTGTCGTGTGATTTTTTATTTGCAAATGATGGTTGATTATTACTGCGTAGAATTACATCCTGACGATCAGCAATAACTTGTACATCATTATCCTTCATCAACTCACCAAGAGTGATGTTATTCAAAAATCCGCTGATACGATCACTTAAATCATGCCATAGAGTGTGAGTTAAACAGCGCACTCCGCCTTGGCAGCCGCCTTTCCCTTGGCACTTAGTTGCATCAACTGATTCATCAACCGCAGCGATAACCATACCGACAGCGATATTGCTGGCATCTTCACCCAAGCGGTAACCACCACCAGGACCACGGACACTTGTTACCAAGCCCGCTTTACGAAGACGCGAAAATAGTTGTTCTAGGTAGGACAGTGAGATCCCTTGACGTTCTGAAATATCAGCCAACGGTACTGGTCCATTATGTGAGTGCAATGCTACATCTAGCATTGCAGTCACAGCGTATCTTCCTTTTGAAGTCAACTTCATAACATGGCTACCTACTTGAATGTATACAAGTAGTCTCTCATACCTGACTAAATCGGTCAAGTATTTAACCCACTAAAACAATGAGTCTTTCGCTAACTTGCGACCACTGTTATTTATTGTTCTTTTCTAAGGTTTCAATTGTCTTTTCTATTGATGATAAAATGCCACGTAAAATGTTTAACTCTTGTTGCTCAGGGCGAGCACGAGTAAACATACGGCGCAATTTCACCATCACCATGCCAGGATGGTTTTTATTAATAAACCGAGTTTGACTGGTTACTTTTTCAAGATGTTGGTAAAACATTTCAAGCTCATTGGCGCGCGGATATTCATCAATAACTTGAGTTGATTGATGTTTAGTCGCATTAAGATACGCCATACGAACTTCATAAGTTATTGTTTGTACTGCCATCGCTAAATTCAATGAGCTATATTCAGGATTTGCCGGAATATAAACATGGCAATGACATTTTTGTAATTCTTCATTGGTGAGGCCGATACGTTCACGACCAAATAAAATGGCTACTGGATGCTGCTCTGATTCAGCGACCACTTTAATGCCATTTTCACGTGGATCTAATTGTGGCCATTCTAAAGTGCGAGAACGTGCACTTGAACCAACAACTAAACCGCAATCAGCAACGGCTTCATCTAATGTTTTTACAATCTTAGCGTTCTCAACTACATCTGCAGCACCTGCCGCTAAAGCAATTGTATGACTATCAATTTCGCACGCGGGATCAACAAGAACAAGGTTGGTTAACCCCATTACTTTCATTGCGCGAGCAGCTGAACCGATATTTCCAGGGTGTGACGTGCCGATGAGGACAACGCGAATTTTATCTAACATGATGTTGCTATATTCCAGTCTAATTTAACGCTCAGAGATAGTAGCACAGCCATCACAAAAATGAAGAAAACATGTCTATTTGATGAACGTTATTACCTATTACTTCCATCAATAAATAAAATTGCGCTATTTTCGTTTTTTCCACATCCGCTAATGTCGAAAAAATAACCACTTCCTTTTTTTTATAGCTCTGTTATACTCGCCGCCGCTTTTTATGTTCTTTAACATCCGTTGGGAAAATCCTATGCATCCGATGCTTAATATTGCCATTCGCGCTGTGCGAAAGGCTGGTGACCATGTCATTAAATCTCTAGAAAAACCTCAATCTATTGAGGTTGCTAATAAAGGTAATGATGTTGTTACCAATATCGATCTTGAAGCAGAAGCTATCATCATCGAGACAATCCGTAAATCTTACCCTGAACACTGTATTCTTGCAGCTGAGTCTGGTACGAAAGAAGGACGTGACAAAGAGTGTCAGTGGATTATTGACCCAGTGGATGGCACCATGAACTTTGTTCGCGGTTACCCTCACTATGCAATTTCTATCGCTCTACGTATGCGTGGCCGTACAGAAGTTGCTGCAGTTTACGACCCAGCTCGTAACGAACTATTTACAGCTACTCGTGGTTCAGGCGCGCAACTTAACAGCCTTCGCCTACGTGTAACACAGCCTCGTGATCTAACAGGTACTGTTTTAGCAACTGGTCTTCCTTTTGCTGCTAAGCAACACGCTGAAAGCTACCTAAAAATCCAAAATGCTTTATTTGTAGAATGTGATGACATGCGTCAATCAGGTTGTACTGCATTGGATCTTTGTTACCTAGCTGCTGGCCGTGTTGATGGTGTGTTCAAACTAGGCCAAAAGCCTTGGGAACTTGCTGCTGGTGAATTAATCGCGCGTGAAGCTGGTGCTATCTGTGCTGACTTTACGGGTAACACTAACTACCTAGTATCTGGCAACATTGTTGCTGGTAACGCACGTGTAGTTAAGCCAATGCTTGCTAAAATCCGTGAATTCGGTAGCGATGCTCTGGCTAAGTAATCTTTGATTACTACCCGCAAATAAAAACGCCCTGCTGATTTCCACCAGCAGGGCGTTTTTGTTTCTATCACTATCAACATCATCAACCTCTGTGTTATTTCGCCTTATCCACAAATACCCACACACTTTCTACTCGTGACTCTTTTCACCCCAAATTTTCATTCAAATCCCTCTTTTATTGATAACCTCACGTAAAACACAACGAAAAAATATATAAAATTAAATCATATGGTTACTACAATTATTATTCTTTCCACATAAAAAACGGAGCCCGAAGACTCCGTCTATTTAAAGGTTTATTCCAACACCTATTTATGCGTTATCGTTAAGGCATAGCATCAAGTTCTTCGCCTTCTTTATCGATTGGCGTTGGCATTAAGTGCTCTCGGGTAATACCCAATTTAAGCGCTAACGCTGATGCCACATAGATTGAAGAATACGTACCGATAGTAATACCCAGCAATAAAGCTAATGCAAAACCTTGAATCATCGCACCGCCTTTTAAGAACAAAGCAATCACAACAAACAAGGTGGTACTGGAAGTAATTAATGTTCGACTTAATGTTTGAGAAAGTGAACAGTTCATAATTTCTCCAGCCGTTTGCTTACGCATCTTACGGAAGTTTTCTCGAATACGGTCAAACACCACGATGGTATCGTTAAGTGAGTAACCCACTACTGTTAGCAATGCTGCCACAATAGTTAAATCAACTTCAATTTGTAATATCGAAAAAATACCAACGGTAATGATAATGTCGTGTGCTAACGATAACACCGCACCAGCTGCTAGACGCCATTCAAAACGCACCGAGACATAAAGTAGAATACAAAGTAGTGCAATTAAAATTGCTAAGCCACCCGCTTCTGCCAATTCATCGCCCACATTAGGACCAACAAATTCCACTCGGCGCATTTCAACTTGCTGACCGGTTCCGGTTTTTAAAGCATCAATGATCTGGTTGCCCAGAACTTCGCCTTTAATACCATCACGAGGTTGTAGTCGTACCATAACATCGCGTGCAGTACCAAAATTCTGCACAATTGCATCGCCAAAACCTGACTCTGCTAATGATTCTCGAATTAATGGTAAATCCGCCGGATTTTTAAAGCTCACTTCAATTAGCGTACCGCCAGTAAAGTCTAAGCCCCAATTCAATCCTTTGGTTGATATTGTCGCAATAGAAGCAATAATCATCATTAACGAGAAAATAAACGCTAACTTTGACCAACGCATAAAGTCAGTAACTTTATCTGTATTCAATAATTGTTTCATTTATGCGTCCTCCTAAATTGACAACTTATCTACGCGTTTACCGCCATAGACTAAGTTAACCACAGCACGAGTACCGACAATCGCAGTAAACATCGACGTCAAAATACCGATCGATAATGTCACTGCAAAACCTTTAATTGCACCTGTGCCAACAGCAAACAAAATAATCGCTGTCATTAAGGTGGTGATATTGGCATCAGCAATGGTACTAAACGCATTGGCATAACCTTGTTGAATCGCTTGCTGAGGACTTCGCCCATCACGTAACTCTTCACGAATACGTTCAAAGATAAGCACGTTAGCATCAACGGCCATACCTACGGTTAATACAATCCCGGCAATACCTGGCAACGTCATGGTTGCACCAGGAATCATCGACATTATGCCAATAATTAACACTAGGTTCATCATCAATGCTAAGTTCGCGATCAAACCAAAACCACGGTAATACAATAAGGTAAATAGCATTACAGCGACCATGCCCCAGATACACGCCTGAATACCCATATCGATATTTTGTTGACCCATAGATGGACCAATGGTGCGCTCTTCAACAATTGAAATCGGTGCAATCAACGCACCTGCACGTAATAACAATGCAAGGTTGTGCGCTTCTGGCTGTGAATCAATACCTGTAATACGGAAGTTACGTCCAAGTGCCGTTTGAATGGTCGCTTGGTTAATCACTTCTTCGTGTTTTTCAAGAATGACTTTACCTTCAGAGCTACGATTACCGCTGTCTTTGTACTCAGTAAATATGGTGGCCATTAATTTGCCAACGTTATTACGTGAGAACGCCGTCATTTTGCTACCGCCTTCGGTATCAAGCGAAATATTCACCTGAGGACGTCCATATTCATCAGCACTTGATGTCGCATCTGTAATATGAGAACCCGCCAGAATAATACGCTTTTTCAATACCGCAGGACGACCATCACGGGTCATCTTAACTTCACTGCCCGCAGGAACTCGTCCCGCAGCAGCGGCCGCAAGATCAGCATTACTATCAACTTCACGGAACTCAAGCGTTGCTGTTGCACCTAAAATTTCTTTAGCACGCGCAGTATCTTGAACACCCGGTAGCTCAACCACAATCCGGTTAGCACCTTGGCGTTGTACTAATGGTTCGGCAACGCCTAATTCATTAACACGGTTACGTAAAATCGTAATATTTTGATCAACAGCATAATTACGAATTTCATGAAGGCGGGCTTCAGAGAAACTAGCGATTAATACAAAACGTCCTTTCGCGTCACTTTCAGTAAAGATCATATCGGGATGAAGAGGCTCTAATACCGCTTTTGCCTGCTCAAGTTGAGCGGCATCACGTAAACGTATAGAAACCGTTTCTTTACTTTTATCAATGGCACGATAACGAATTTTATCTTGGCGTAGTTCAGTTCTGAATGTTTCTTCTTGCTGACCTAATAGCTTTTCCATCGCTGCATCCATATCCACTTCCATAAGGAAATGAACACCACCACGCAAGTCTAAGCCAAGCTTCATCGGTGTAGCACCAATAGCTTCTAACCAAGAGGGTGTTGAGGGTGCAAGATTGAGTGCAACAATATATTTGTCGCCTAACTCACTATTAAGAATATCGCGGGCACTAATTTGAATATCAGTATCTTTAAAACGGACCAATATAGAGCCATTTTCAAATACAACTGATTTATAGGGGATATTGTTCTTTTTTAAATCTTCGGTGACAGTATCCAAAGCGGTCATAGTAACTGAGGCGCCACGCGCCCCAGTTATTTGAATCGCTGGATCTTCACCGTATACGTTGGGAAGTGCATAAAGCAAACCTATAATTAGCGCGAACAACACTAACAAGTTCTTCCACAGAGGGTATCGGTTAAGCACTGCTATGATCCTTCAAAGCGAATGTTTTTTATAGTCTTATAAAGACTTCATTGTGCCTTTTGGCAAAACGGCGGTAATGAAGTCTTTTTTAATAGTCACTTCAGTATTGTCGTTTAGCGCAATAACAATGTAATCACTTTCAGATGAAGACTTTGTAATACGACCTAAAAGACCACCATTTGTCATTACTTCATCGCCTTTACCCATCGAGCTCATTAGCGTTTTGTGTTCTTTAACACGCTTAGCTTGTGGACGGTAAATCATGAAGTAAAAAATTACAGCAAACAGACCCAGCATAATGAATAACTGGTATGGTGAACCACCTGCAGATGCACCTTCAGTTGCAGCATTTGCTTGAGAGATAAAAAAGCTCATTTATAACGTCCTCGATTTATTATGATTTATACAATTTGAAATGGTGGAACTTCACGATCACGACGCGCATAGAATTCTTCTACAAATGCATCGAAACGATCTTCGTCAATCGCTTTACGGATACTTGCCATCAAACGCTGGTAGTAACGTAAATTATGGATTGTATTTAAGCGTGCACCTAGAATTTCGTTACATTTATCTAGATGATACAAATACGCTTTTGAATAATTTTTACAAGTGTAACAGTCACACTCAGGATCTAGTGATGTAGTATCTATTTTATGTTTCGCATTACGGATCTTGATCACACCGCCAGTCACAAACAAGTGTGCATTTCGAGCATTTCGCGTCGGCATTACACAGTCAAACATGTCGATACCGCGACGTACACCTTCAACAAGATCTTCTGGCTTGCCGACACCCATAAGGTAACGGGGCTTGTCTGCTGGTAATTTTGGACAAGTATGCTCAAGAATACGGTGCATATCTTCTTTTGGCTCACCAACTGCCAAACCGCCAACCGCATAACCATCAAAACCAATGTTGGTTAAACCTTCAACTGAAACATCACGTAGATCTTCATATACACCACCTTGAACAATACCAAATAAGGCATTTTTATTTTCAAGTTCATTAAAGTGGTTACGACTACGCTGAGCCCAACGAAGAGACATCTCCATCGACTTCTTAGCTTCATCATGAGTCGCAGGGTATGGCGTACATTCGTCAAAGATCATCACGATATCAGAACCAAGATCTTTTTGAATTTCCATCGACTTTTCAGCGTCCATGAAAATTCTGTCACCGTTTACAGGGTTACGGAAATGTACGCCCTCTTCAGTGATTTTACGTAATGCACCCAGACTAAATACTTGGAAGCCACCTGAATCGGTTAGGATAGGGCCTTTCCATTGCATAAAGTCATGCAAGTCACCGTGCATCTTCATCACTTCTTGGCCAGGACGTAACCACAAGTGGAACGTATTACCAAGAATGATTTGTGCACCTGTTTCTGCAACTTCTTCAGGTGTCATGCCTTTAACAGTACCGTAAGTACCTACTGGCATAAATGCTGGCGTTTCCACCGTACCACGTTCAAACTGCAAGCGACCGCGACGTGCGCGACCTTGAGTTTTATCTAATTCAAATTTCACAAGACCTCCAAAAGCCAGAGAAACAATCTGACGATATTCCCATCATGGGATTAAGCCCCACAGGCTATTGCCTGATCAGCCACAAAAATAATGGCCGTTAATAACGGCCATTGTCGCTCACAACATTAGCGTTACTCTAAATAACCGTAACGATAAACTGGAGCAAAAAAGTATTTATTATGTTGTAAATGCTACAGAAATAAATTTATATCATATAGCAGAGACAACAAAGGCTGCAATTGTAACAAAAAGCAGCCTAAATACTTAATTTTTAATAAGTGTTAACGTTATCGATATCACACATTTTTACGGGTAATAAACATCGAGTCGCCATAACTAAAGAAACGATATTGATTAGCCACTGCTTGATGATAAGCATTCATGGTGTACTCATAACTAGCAAATGCACTCACTAGCATAATCAGTGTCGATTCAGGTAGATGGAAATTAGTAATTAATACATCTACTAACTGGAATTGATACCCAGGGAAAATAAAAATTTCCGTATCACCAAAGAAAGGTTTTAGCTCAGTGCCCTTCTGAATTGCATCTTGTGCTGCACTTTCTAGTGAGCGCACAGATGTCGTACCGACCGCAATGATACGACCGCCATTAGCGCGGGTTTCATTAACCGCAGTAACAACCTCTTCAGGCACTTCAACATATTCTGAATGCATGTGGTGATCGTTAATATCATCAACACGTACTGGCTGGAATGTTCCCGCACCAACATGCAAGGTCACAAATGCAAAATTAACGCCTTTCGCTTTTAGATCAGCCATCAGCTTCTCGTCAAAATGCAAGCCAGCCGTCGGTGCAGCCACCGCGCCAGGTTTAGCGTTATAAACCGTTTGGTAACGCTCTTTATCTGCATCTTCATCTGGACGATCTATGTATGGTGGTAATGGCATATGCCCCACCTGATCTAAAATCTCTAAGACGGTTTTATCGCTGTTAAAATGAATTTCAAATAACGTATCGTGGCGAGCAACCATTACCGCAGAAAACTCACCATGCTCACCTAGTAACAATTCCATACCAGGCTTTGGTGGTTTAGATGCGCGAACATGAGCAAGAATGGATTTATCATCCAGCATTCGCTCAACTAACACTTCAATTTTACCACCAGACGCTTTATGACCATACATACGCGCAGGAATAACACGGGTATTATTAAAAACCAATAAGTCCCCAGCCTCAACCAGATCTAACACATCTTTAAAACCTTTATGTGCTAATTCACCCGTATTGCCTGTCATATGTAGCAAACGACTCGCGGTACGCTCAGGTTGTGGATAGCGAGCAATTAGCTCATCTGGTAACTCAAAATCAAAATCAGAAACTTGCATCGTAATACGCCTTAAATAACAGCAAGCGAACATTATACTTAACTCCACCACAGATGCGAAACCCCGAAGCAATTAATGCCTATTTTCGATGCCACCATTGTTCCTAAATAATCTACGTTACCTTTATTGAGTCATAATAGATGATGTTTAATCATTACTAACATGTGAAATTTATGACCACTGTCATGGGATAATCTTCCATAATTCGCTACATTCAAAAGAGTCAATTACAAAATAATATCTTAGCGATTAGATAAAAGACGGAGGTTTCTATGTTTACTGTTGCCGATATGATGACACTAAAGCCGCATACATTGTCACGCAATGACACCTTATTTGATGCCAAAGAAATGATGCAAACCCAGTCTATTCGTCATATCCCCATTACTGACGATAATCATCACTTACTGGGATTAATTTCTCAACGAGATGTCCTTGCCGCTCAAGACTCTAATTTAAAATCCATTATCGCCAGTCACTCACATTCACCGTTAGAAGCTTTACTTGAACATTGCATGAACCGTAATATTTTTAGTGTCGATAGCCATGCTGGCCTTAAAGAAGCGGCACTGTATATGCAAAAACATCAAATCGGTTGTTTACCTGTGCTTGAAAATAAACAATTGGTGGGAATTATTACAAATAGTGATTTTGTTGCGATTGCAGTGACGTTACTAGAGATGCAAGATGAAGTAGATCCTATAGAACAAGACAACCTTGATGAACTTGGTGATATCGATATAGCCCGTGACTTATAACCGCCACTAAAAAGGGAGCATCATGCTCCCCTCGATAGATTAATTTCCGTAGATAATACGTTTACTTAAACTGTTCTTCTTCAGTTGATCCTGTTAAAGCCGTCACTGACGAATTACCACCTTGAATGGTGTTAGTCATAATATCAAAGTAACCCGTTCCTACTTCTTGCTGATGGGCAACAAAAGTATAACCTTTATCCGCCGCTTCAAATTCAGGACGTTGTACTTTTTCAACATAATGACGCATCCCTTCACCCTGTGCGTAAGCATGAGCAAGTTCAAACATGTTGAACCACATATTATGGATACCTGCCAAAGTAATAAACTGGTACTTATAACCCATGTTCGCTAATTCTTGTTGGAATTTAGCGATGGTTTCAGCATCAAGGTTCTTTTCCCAATTAAATGACGGTGAACAGTTATAAGCCAATAACTGATCAGGGTATTGCTCATGAATCGCTTCAGCAAATTTACGCGCTTCTTCTAAACACGGCTTAGCGGTTTCACACCAAATTAAATCCGCATAAGGTGCATACGCCAAACCACGCGAAATAGCCTGATCAATCCCTGCGCGAACACGATAAAAACCTTCGGCTGAGCGATCGCCAATAATAAAATCTTTATCATATAAATCACAATCAGACGTTAACAGATCTGCCGCATTCGCATCAGTACGTGCAATCACTAACGTTGTCGTTCCCGCCACATCAGCAGCTAAACGTGCCGCCACTAACTTTTGCACCGCTTCTTGGGTTGGAACTAATACTTTACCGCCCATATGACCACATTTTTTCACTGATGCTAATTGATCTTCAAAGTGAACCCCAGCGGCACCGGCTTCAATCATATTACGCATTAATTCATACGCATTTAGCACCCCACCAAAACCCGCTTCTGCATCAGCGACAATCGGCAAGAAATAGTCAATCCCATCCGCGGGTGAGCCACCATTAGACCATTGAATTTGATCTGCACGACGAAACGAATTATTAATACGTTTTACAACCGCAGGTACTGAATCTACTGGGTATAAAGACTGATCAGGGTACATTGCTGAGGCGGTATTATTATCTGCCGCAACTTGCCAACCCGATAAATAAATCGCTTCAATACCCGCTTTTGCTTGCTGAACAGCTTGTCCCCCCGTCAAAGCACCGAGACAGTTAACATAGCCTTTTTTAGCACTACCATTAACCAGTTCCCATAATTTTTCAGCACCACGTTGAGCAATAGTATGTTCAGGAATAAACGAACCACGAAGATTAACCACCTCTTCTGCGGTATAAGTACGCTTGACGTGTTTCCAGCGTGGATTTTCAGCCCAATCTTGTTCTAGGGCAGCAATTTGTTGTTGGCGAGTTAATGTCATTATAATATCCCTCTAATCACTTGGCGGTAATCCGTTATTACACTAAATAGTCATAACCTTTTAAGGTCAGGAAGTTGTCTAACTCATCACTAGTGGCTAAGTGCGACATTAAATAGGTAGCCTCATCAAAACGTCCATTTTCAATTCGCTCTTGCCCTAACTCTTGTTGCAATACTTGCATTTCTTCAGTCAACATTTGTGCAAATAATGCTTTGGTAACTACTTGACCATTGGATAACGTTTTACCGTGTTTTATCCATTGCCAAATTGACGCTCGTGCAATTTCAGCGGTTGCCGCATCTTCCATCAAGCCATAGATAGGCACACAACCATTACCCGAAATCCACGCTTCAATGTATCGCACAGCCACTCGAATATTATGTCGCATACCCGCTTCTGTTCGCTCTCCATCACAAGGGGCTAATAATTCAGCCGCTGTAATTGGCGCATCGTCTTCTCGACTAACATTCAATTGATTAACACGTTGATCGAGTACATCATCAAAAATAGCGCGCGCAGTATCGGCTAATCCTGGATGCGCAACCCATGTGCCATCGTGACCATTATTTGCCTCAAGCGCTTTATCCGTTTGAATCTTATTTAATACCCATGCTTGTTGCTTGGGATCTTTTGCTGGAATAAATGCCGCCATACCGCCCATTGCTAATGCCCCACGACGATGACAAGTACGGACTAATAACCGTGAATAAGCATTAAGAAATGGTTTTTCCATGGTCACCACTTGGCGATCAGGTAAAATACGATCAGGAAAATTACGTAAGGTTTTTATATAGCTAAAAATATAATCCCAACGACCACAATTAAGGCCAACAATATGTTCTTTAAGATTGAACAGTATTTCATCCATCTCAAATGCAGCAGGTAAGGTTTCAATCAATACCGTCGCTTTAATAGTACCGCGCGTTAAACCAAATTGGTCTTCAGTAAAACTAAAGACATCACTCCACCATGCTGCTTCTCGAGCAGATTGTAATTTGGGTAAATAGAAATATGGGCCACTGCCTTTGGCTAATAACGCTTGGTGGTTCAAATAAAAATACAAAGCAAAATCAAGTAATGCGCCAGGAATAGGCTGACCATTCCATAATAAATTTTTCTCAAGTAAATGCAGACCACGGACACGACAAATCAATACCGCAGGATCATCATCAAGTTGATATAACTTGCCTGTTTTAGGATGGGTATAACTGATAGTGCCATTAACTGCGTCACGTAAGTTTTGATGACCATCAATAATCGCATTCCAAGTCGGTGAAAACGAATCTTCAAAGTCAGCCATGAATACTTTTACATTGGCATTTAATGCGTTAATCACCATTTTACGATCGACAGGGCCAGTAATTTCAACGCGACGATCTTGCAAGTCATGGGGAATATTTTGTATTTTCCACTCAGACTCTCTGATGCAACGCGTCTCCGGTGAAAAGTCAGGTAGTTGACCACGATCAATCGCTAATTGCTGCAATTCACGGGCCTCTAACAATAACGGTACTCGTTCAGCAAAACGTTCAACTAACTGCGCAATAAACAATAATGCATCGGTGGTTAAAATTTGCTGTTGTTGTTCCGTCAACGGTTGCTGCAGTAATAACTGAGAATGATCGTTTGCTTGAATGGCTGTATCTATCATATGCGCCTCCAGCATGTAACTTAATCACTACTTTTATCAATAACAAAAGCAATGATTTCCTGTTGAATTATTTTAAGCGTATGTTTACGTTGCCGTAACCTTGCTTGGAATGCAAATAATACTGATTTATTCCATTACAAAATAAAAATAAAAATCGTTTAAATTCAATTAATTAAAAAAGCATAACCACTATGTAATATACTTAATTCCTAATATTATTAGCCATTAACTCGGAATTTAGATTTATTGAAAAATAATGCTTTTTTGTATGCAGTTACGTAATTAAATTACACTAAACCTGTTTTTCGCCATTATTTGAAAATAGTTTAAAGATAAATGTCCCGATACATTTTAGCTGTAACATTATGATTAATAAACAATTAATTAGAATAAAACAACAAGATTAAATAAATAAAATAATCGAATAACAATACAAACAAATGCCTAATTTGTAAGAAGAAATATATTAAATCAACAAAACAGTAAGTTATAGATAATTCACTCGATAATAGAATATGTTAATTATTTGATAACAATTAACATATTCAACTAAAAACCACTAAAAATAACAACTATCAATATTAAAGATAATAAAAAAGCCTGAACAATCATAATAAGTACGCAGATATTACAACGTCTTATTATGAATAATTTCAGGCTTATTATGCCACCAGCAACAATTAAATATATTTACAATAAACTTTTAACGATATCACCTAACTTTTCAAAGGTAGCAGTACGGCTTGACGTTGGTCGCCATACTAAACCAATTTCACGATAAGCATCTTTACCTGGTGGCTCAATAACGACCAAATTTTGGTTCTCTAAGATGCCATGTTTAATTGCCATCTGTGGAATAAAAGTCATGCCTAAGCCATTAGCAACCATTTGTACAACAGTGTGTAAACTCGTGGCTGTAAATGGATTAATTTTCTCTTTCGCCGTCAATTGACATGCCGATACCGCATGCTCAGTTAAACAATGTTCTTTCTCTAATAAAAACACAGATTTATCAGGCAAGTCGGCATAATGTAGCGGCATCGTTACTGAAGATGCTTGTTGTTTACTGATCACCATCTTAAACGCATCACGCCCGACAACTTTACTTGCCATCCCATGAATATCAACAGGTAATGCTAAAATTAGCACATCCATTTCACCATGTTGCAGCGCTGCTAATAAGTTGGTAGTGGTATCTTCACGTAATAATAAATTGAGCTTAGGATATAGCACATTCACCTGCTGTACTAAACCACACAGCAAAAATGGCGCTATAGTAGGAATACAACCAACCCTTAGTGGCCCTTCCATACCATCACCACAACAACGAGAAAGCTCTACCAAATCGCGGCTGCACGCTAATAACTCTCGTGCTCTTTCTACCACTTGTTCTCCCATTGAGGTAAACACTAAGGTTTTAGCCTTTGTATCCCGTTCGACAAGATGGCAGTCAAGTAACATCTCAAGATTTTGAATACCAGAGCTTAGTGTCGACTGGCTCACAAAACACCGTTTAGCCGCTTCGCCAAAATGGTGTGTTTCCGATAGAGTAACTAAATAATGTAGCTGTTTAAGTGATGGAAATTTATTCATCGTATTTTTCGATTACTTTAATCTGTTTATTCCGCTTTTTTCAATTTAACAGTTTAGCTATAGTTTGTCTCGTCCAAGTATGGAGCCCGCCTAAAAAGGTTGGCAAACCCCGATATTTAAGGAGCACCAAAATGGTACTAGTAGGTCGTCAAGCACCAGATTTTACTGCTGCAGCTGTTCTAGGTAACGGCGAAATCGTTGATACATTCAACTTTGCAGAATTTACTAAAGGTAAAAAAGCAGTAGTTTTCTTTTACCCACTAGACTTCACTTTCGTATGCCCATCTGAGCTTATTGCTTTTGATAAACGCTTTGAAGATTTCCAAGCGAAGGGTGTAGAAATTATTGGTGTTTCAATTGATTCACAGTTCTCGCACAACGCATGGCGTAACACTGCTATTAAAGATGGCGGTATCGGTCAAGTTAAATACCCACTAGTTGCTGATATTAAGCACGAAATCTGTAAAGCTTACGATGTTGAGCATCCAGAAGCGGGTGTTGCTTTCCGTGGTTCTTTCCTTATCGATGAAGACGGCATGGTTCGTCATCAAGTAGTTAACGACTTACCATTAGGTCGTAACATCGATGAAATGCTACGTATGGTTGATGCATTGAACTTCCACCAGAAGCATGGCGAAGTATGTCCTGCACAGTGGGAAGAAGGTAAAGCAGGTATGGACGCATCACCAAAAGGTGTAGCGGACTACCTATCTGAGCACACTGCAGACTTAGGTAAAAAATAATTACCTACTAACACCATGCTCACGGTGTTATGAATTGCATTAGTGCTACATAGAGCCAAAGTCAGCTCAAATAAAAATAGAATGAGGCCCGGAATATACCGGGCCCTTTTTTTATCTCGCGTTTTACCTCGTTATTTCATTTTCAACCAACCGCACATTATCAATCACCGCTGTTCGCCCCCTCTGCAATAATCTTCTACACTAAATACCCTCTTAAATACCATACTGTTAATAATCAATGACTATTCAACTTGAAGTTTGTATCGATAATCTTGAATCGCTTCATAATGCGCAACAAGCGGGTGCAACCCGTATCGAACTGTGCTCATCGTTAGCGCTCGGTGGACTCACACCTAGCGCTGGGTTTATGTCTGCCGCCGCTAAATATGCCACCATTCCTGTTTATGCGATGATTCGCCCGCGCCAAGGTGATTTTTTATTCAGCAGTGACGATGTTGAAATAATGCTGGCAGATATTTTTGCGGCTAAACAAGCGGGATTACAAGGCGTGGTTGTTGGTGTATTAACCGCACATGGCTTAGTGGATAACGACATTCTTACGAGTCTCGTTAAACAAGCCCAAGGAATGGGGATCACCTTTCATCGCGCCATCGATCAATGTGCTAAGCCAATGGCAGCACTCGATACGATTATGGCGGCAGGCTGTGAACGCATTCTCACATCAGGTTTACAAGCCAATGCTTATGACGGTATTGGCATGATTAACCAAATGCATCAACACTGTGGTAATCATTTGAAAATTATGGCGGGCGCGGGCGTCAATAGTCATAACGTGCGTGACATCATTGCTCGAACCGGCATTAATGAGATCCACCTGTCAGGTAAAACCACGCGTCCAAGTCATATGATTATGGTAGCGAAACAAGCGCATATGGGTAGCGCTGATATTGACGATTTCGCCATTCCAATCACGGGAATCGCAAATATAGCGGCAGTGGTGGCTCAACTTAAGCTGTGATAATCATTGCCACCACAAACAAAAACGGGACGTATCATCTTATTTAAGATCATCACGTCCCTTTTTATTTTTACGATATCGCTTAATTTTAGTGTCGCTACAACATAAGCAATATTTGTTGCTAAAGCATATTTTTAATATCTTCAGGGTTAGTGTGGCGAATATCTTTGCCCTGTACAAAATAGATAATATATTCACAAATATTTTGGCAGCGATCCCCCACCCGTTCAATGGAACGCGCAGCCCACATTACCTTCATCACATTCGGTATTGAATTAGGATCTTCCATCATATAAGTCATTAATTGCCGTATGATCGCTTCATATTCACGATCAATACGATCATCTTCTTGATACACTTCAATTGCCGCTTTTACATCCATTCGGGCAAAAGCATCTAAGGTTTCGTGCAACATTCGCACCGCGTGTTGGCCTAACGATTCCAGTGAAACTAATAAGTTATATTGCTTATTGGTGAAATTTTCCGACGCCACTTTTGCAATACTTTCAGCAACATCACCAATCCGCTCTAAATCAGTAATGGTTTTAATAATCGCAATCACTAACCGTAAATCACTGGCTGTCGGCTGACGCTTGGCAATGATACGCGTGCAAGCTTCATCAATGGCCACTTCCATCGCATTGACTTTATGATCGTCTCTAATAACTCTTTTGGCTAATTCTTCATTTTGTTTATGTAA
This sequence comes from Photobacterium carnosum, assembly GCF_002849605.1. Classification (GTDB taxonomy): domain Bacteria; phylum Pseudomonadota; class Gammaproteobacteria; order Enterobacterales; family Vibrionaceae; genus Photobacterium; species Photobacterium carnosum. The sequence continues at coordinate 5,967 of NZ_NPIB01000032.1, read as the reverse complement.
TGCTTTTAAGCTATCTGCTAACTGCTGTTCAACCAAGCCACCCATGGCTAACACATGGGTTCGAATACTTTCTAATTCATGATTGAACTGACCTGAAATATGACGGCCAAGGCTAATTGTATTTAACATGCTGTCGGTCCTTAACCATAACGCCCTGTAATATAATCCTCAGTACGTTTTTCTTTGGGAGTGGTAAATATATCATTGGTACTGGTATATTCCACTAGCTCACCCATATGCATAAAAGCGGTTTGATCGGAAACTCGCGCCGCTTGCTGCATATTATGAGTGACGATGATAACGGTATATTTTGCTTTAAGCTCATTAATCAACTCTTCAATGGTTAAGGTTGATATCGGATCCAAGGCTGATGTTGGCTCATCTAATAATAAAATCTCAGGTTCAATCGCTATTGCCCGCGCGATCACTAATCGTTGTTGCTGACCGCCTGACAAACCAAATGCATTCTCATGCAACCGCCCTTTTACTTCATCCCACAATGCCGCTGAACGCAGTGAACTTTCAACCGCATCATCAAGCACGCGGCGATCGTTGATCCCTTGCAATCGCAGTCCGTAAACAACATTTTCATAGATTGATTTAGGAAAAGGATTGGGACGCTGAAATACCATTCCAACTTGACGCCGCAGCGCTGCAACATCAACCTTTTTATCATACACATTCTGACCATGAAGCATGACTTTACCGTCAATATGACAGCCATCAATCAGATCATTCATGCGATTAATACAGCTCAATAACGTTGATTTACCACACCCTGAAGGACCAATAAATGCAGTAACTTGGCCTTTAGCAATCCGCATGTTGATATCAAATAATGCCTGCGTTTGACCATAATGGAGGTTTAAACCTTCTATCGACAATGCGGTTTTATCTTCGGCTAATAGCGATAAATCTAATGGCTCAAATAACCCCATTGGTGGGTGGTCAGTAAAGAGCGAACGATCGTTATACATAGTTGTTCTCATCTTATTGATATTTAGGGTTATTGCTCTAAAGCGCGGAATTTTTCCCGAAGGTGATTACGAATCGCAATAGCCGTTAAGTTTAAACTAATAATAACCGTGACTAATAGAAACGAGGTTGCGTACACTAATGGCCGCGCAGCTTCAACATTAGGACTTTGAAAGGCAACATCATACACATGAAATCCTAAGTTCATGAATTTTCTATCTAAGTGTACATATGGAAAATGCATATCTAGCGGCAAGGTCGGGGCCATTTTCACTACCCCCACCAGCATTAATGGCGCTACTTCTCCTGCCGCCCGTGCAACAGCAAGAATCAATCCAGTCATGATAGCTGGGCTCGCCATCGGCAATACAATCCGCCATAAGGTTTCCGCTTGTGTCGCGCCAAGTGCTAACGAACCATTACGTACTGAACTTGGAATACGGGCTAACCCTTCTTCGGTTGACACAATAACTACCGGTAAAGTCATGATAGCGAGTGTTAATGCCGACCATAAAATGCCCGGTGTACCAAAGGTCGGGGTCGGCAATTGAGCAGAGAAGAACACATCATCAATAGTGCCGCCAACCATATAGACAAAGAAGCCTAATCCAAACACACCATACACAATTGACGGTACGCCCGCGAGATTGATCACGGCAATACGAATTAAATTTGTAAACCGATTATTACTGGCATATTCATGTAAATAAACCGCAGCAAGTACCCCTAATGGTGTCACCATGATACTCATTAATAACACCATAAACACCGTACCAAAGATGGCTGGAAACACACCGCCTTCGGTATTTGCTTCACGTGGTGCTTCAGATAAAAACTTATAAACTTGATGGCCCCAATGTTGTACTTTTTCAAGCCACGACAAATTATTGGGTTGCCACATATCCAACACTTGCATCATCGGAATCGTAACATTAGCGCCACTTTGATCGCGTAACACTAGCGCGTCAGTGTCTAATTGCCCTTGTAATGCAAATAGTCGATTTTCAATGTTTTTATAAATCGTATTGTAATTGGCTTGCTCACGATCGATACGTTGTCCATCCGCCACCGTGAGCTTACCGCGTAATTCTAAGCGGCGTTTTTCAATGCGTAACCGTTCTAAATGCCAGTTAATATTGGCAATCTCATTATTTTGTAAAGATCGCAATTCCGAACGGACTTTATTGGCTTGTGCTAACGCCACCGTAAGTTGAGATAACGGTTGAGGTTCACCGCCTTCAATTACACTGACTGGGTAGCCATAGAACTTACCATTACTTTCACGATCAACCACCGCAATATTATTGGCGATTTGTTGATGAATGATTTGAGTGCTTAATACGGTTAAGAAATCGAGTGTACCCTGACCACGATTACCGGTTTTAATTAAATAACGCGGCACACTGTCTTCAGTAAATTGACTAACATCGACACCCGCATCTGCCAATTGATCTACCGGTACCATGGTACGTTGATAGAGTTCACCAATAACGACTTGCGGTTTACCATTGATATTAACATCAAACTGATACACGGGTGCGGGCCAAAAATAACTCAAGCCTTTATAGCCAATTAATAACAATAAACCGAGTACAGCAACCAAGCTCAAGCTGACGGCACCCGCGGTTAACCAAATCCATGGCGAACCAGATTTAAACCATTTAATCATTGCTGTATCACTTATTATAACGAACTGTATTTTGCACGTAGTCGTTGACGAACAACTTCAGCAATCGTATTAAATACAAAGGTAAATACAAACAGTACAAAGGCGGCCAGGAATAACACTCGATAATGCGAGCTACCCACTTCTGATTCGGGCATTTCAATAGCGATGGTGGCTGCTAAAGTACGTAACCCTTGCAGTAAGTTCCAATCCATAACAGGGGTGTTACCCGTTGCCATTAATACAATCATGGTTTCACCGACTGCGCGCCCAAGTCCCATCATGATCGCAGAAAAAATACCGGGGCTAGCAGTGAGTAACACCACTTTGGTTAAAGTCTGCCATTGGGTTGCCCCTAAAGCTAATGAGCCTTTGGTCAAATGCGCTGGCACCGAGAAAATAGCATCTTCGGCAATAGTAAAAATCGTCGGAATAACCGCAAACCCCATCGCGATACCAACAATAAGCGCATTACGCTGATCATAACCGATACCTAAATGGTTATTTAAATAGCCTTGTAAATCACCATTAAAAAACTGCGTTTCAATCCACGGGCTTAAACCAAAACAACCATAGGTTACCGCTATAATCACCGGGATTAACAAGGCAATATGAAAACCATTGGGAACACGTGATCGCCATTGTCCGGGCAACATTGACCAACTCCAACCAACGACAATAATAGCCAACGGTAACAACACAATTCCAAGCGCTATGCCTGCTAAATATTGCTCAACAATAGGCGCTAACCATACTCCCGCTAGAAATCCCAAAATAACGGTAGGTAAGGCTTCCATCAATTCAACCGTGGGTTTGATCACCCTTCTGACTTTATTTGACATAAAATAAGCAGTATAAATCGCGCCAGCCAATGCTAATGGAATCGCAAAAAACATCGAATAAACCGCCGCTTTCAGCGTCCCAAACACGATCGGCACTAAGCTTAATTTCGGCTCAAATTCATCACTGGCAGAGGTGGATTGCCATACATAATCAGGTTCGGCATAACCTTCATACCATACTTTTTGTAATAACGATGATAACCCAATATCAGGATGCGCATTTTTAACTTGGTAACTCTGCAATTGCCCATTATCGAGCGTTACTAATAAATTCGCTTTGGGAGAAATGGCAATATCAGTCGGTACTTTAGTGAAGACTTTATCTTTGTATATAACTTTACGCTCAGCAGTGTAATAAGCCGAGGTCGTGCCGTCTTTCTGAATCGCAAAAAAGCCTTTACGGTAATATTCAGGCACAATTTTAACTAATGGGCTGGCCGAAAAATGAAACGTTCTGACACTGATTAACTGACGCTTTCCTTGTTTTACCACTTCAAACCATTGCGAAATCGTATTATCAGAATTGGTAATCAATAATGAATTTGCGCCAGACAACAGGGTAATCGATACTGGCTTACTGTTACCTGTAGCAATATTTTCAATTTTACGCAGAAAAGCCGTGTTAGCGGTTAACTTATATAAATATAAATTGGATCCACTCAACACATACAGCGTCTTACCATCTGGGGTTAATTGAAAATCATCAATTTTAGCGGGGGTATTAGTAATATCAAACCGCTGCTGTTGCCATCCATTCGCCCGTTGCACCACATTTTCGGGCAGTAATAAGCTCAACCCATAAAGTTGATTAGTCGCCGTTTTACCGACCACAATAGTACGATCATCACGCCCAGAAATAGCTAATTGCGTGATGGTCTCTCCTGCGGGAGCAAGTGCTAATGGCGTTTGACCAAAAGGATATTGAATGCTGGGTTGTAAGTGCTTATTTGCCTCAGAAAAAGTAAGGGCAAACGCAGGTTTAACGATCTTAACCTGTCCTTGTGCCGTAGCATAAGCCACCATATCATCACGCGGCAAACTCACCGCATACGCAGTCGGATTTTTAATGATCGTCTGTTGTTTTAGTATGGTTGCTGATGGCGATGGTGAGTGTAGATCGACAAAAATAACCTTACCATCGTGACTAAAACGATAAGCAATCTTATTACTGTCATCAACCCCTAACAACGCTGTTTTGCTGGTTACAGATAATGATAAGTGCTGTTTAGGATTAACAGCAACAGATGAGAAAATAGGCACAATCACATACAGTAAATAAAAGAAAATCAGCATCAAGGTGATCAAAACAAAAATACCACCCGCCGTCACGCCGACGCGAGTTAATTGATCTTTACCTCGACGAAAACGATTTTCTTTCCTTAGTAATGTGCTGGCGTTTGCCATTATGACCTCTAACCTATTTATACGCTCAAAAGTGTATTGCTATTTAATGACAGATTTATGACAAAGACCATTGTGATGATGATTTGAGTTGGCTAAACCGTATTTTACAGCCATGCTTAAAAACAACCACTCTAATAAACACCATCATCATGTTATAGCGACAAGGACTGACCTAATGAAACAACTGATTGTGACCATTATAGGTAAAGACAAACCAGGGCTTGTAGAGCAGTTATCCGATACCGTCTACTTTAATCATGCCAATTGGCTCAGCAGTTCACTTAGCCAACTTGGCGGGCAGTTTGCAGGAATAATACAAATAGACGTTGCAACAGAACACTTTCAATTACTTCGCAAAGCATTAACTGACATTGAAGCATTACACATTCACATCGTAGAAGATCACACTCAAACCGTGACCGCTTATGTCACTCAACAGCTTACCGTAACAGGTAATGATCGTCGGGGCATAGTAAAAGAAGTAACACGCCATTTAGCCCAACTTGGCGTCAATATTGCCAAACTTAAAACCAACACCCAAAGCGCACCTAACTGGGGCTACCCTATTTTTGTGGCTGAATTTCAGTTACACACTCCCCTTGAAATCAGTGCAGCCATGATTCAACAACAATTAGAACAGTTAGCTGATGATTTAACTGTCGATATTGAAACACTTAGCTAAATCAATTAGATGGCGCACATTAAAACAATGTAGCGCGAATCGTGCTGCTTTAACATGCCATGGTAAACATCTGTGATAAATAAGAACATTTAACCATGCTACACAATGTCGGTTTTACGCTGTTTTAATAACAATTAAGAGTAACCGCGCTGTTGGCTGATTTCATTACACTTTTAACAAAATAGACATGTTCTATTTTGGCTATTCTAGCGGATGAAAACATATTAAAACGAGGCTTATAACCTCGATTTTAAATGAAGCTCATTAGCGTTGTTTTCTCTCTTTTAAAATGTCCTCATTATTCCCCGATTAAAATGTCTCCTTTTAAGGTAGTTCATTGTGGTGAAATTGGGGTTATAGAGTAGGGAAGTCAGGGCTTTTTTCTGGTGCTGGGTTTA
>NZ_NPIB01000031.1 GCF_002849605.1 Photobacterium carnosum | reverse complement strand
TGCGGAAGTGGCGGAATTGGTAGACGCACTAGATTTAGGTTCTAGCGCCGTAAGGTGTGAGAGTTCAAGTCTCTCCTTCCGCACCATTCTCTGATTTAAAAGTCTTGTTACTACCCAACAAGCAACGCTTATGTAATTAAGCACTGTAGGTCTATCGCCAAGCGGTAAGGCAACGGCTTTTGATGCCGTCATACCCTGGTTCGAATCCAGGTAGACCTGCCATATTTAGATTAATTGCTGCGGCAGTTAATCATTGCGGAAGTGGCGGAATTGGTAGACGCACTAGATTTAGGTTCTAGCGCCGTAAGGTGTGAGAGTTCAAGTCTCTCCTTCCGCACCATTATTCTTTAAATCGGCTTTTTACCAATTACTGATTTAAACAATACACTAGAGAAATACGGTTATTTATAACTGACAATATGCGGAAGTGGCGGAATTGGTAGACGCACTAGATTTAGGTTCTAGCGCCGTAAGGTGTGAGAGTTCAAGTCTCTCCTTCCGCACCATTCTCTCTAGTTTGTGAAAGTCTTATGAAAATAAGCACAGTAGGTCTATCGCCAAGCGGTAAGGCAACGGCTTTTGATGCCGTCATACCCTGGTTCGAATCCAGGTAGACCTGCCACTCTTTAAGAATATTGATTCATTTCAGTATTCTATGATGGCTACGTAGCTCAGTTGGTTAGAGCACATCACTCATAATGATGGGGTCACAGGTTCGAATCCCGTCGTAGCCACCATTCTCTTTTGATAATGTTCAAAGAGATAAAAAATTTGCGGAAGTGGCGGAATTGGTAGACGCACTAGATTTAGGTTCTAGCGCCGTAAGGTGTGAGAGTTCAAGTCTCTCCTTCCGCACCATATTAGAGACCTACTCTTTGAGTAGGTTTTCTTTTATCTGCAATATAGTGATCATCTCCATTGATGCCAACTGCAAGTAAAAGAATAAATAAAAAGCCGAGTAATTAATTTTACTCGGCTTTTTGTTTTTATTTTCGTTACAAAAGACATTCAATACTATCGTTATATCCCCATTGCATACTTCAATACGTGTTTTTTTATCGCGCCAGTATGATCAGCAGCCCGTAATCCTACATTGCGCAGTAACTTTAATGGCCCAATATTATTACTAAACGTGCTGTAGAAAAAATCCATTCCAGTTTGCATAATCAAATTATCAGGGCGACGACAACGTTCATAATTAGCCAGAACTTGAGGTTGTTGCCACTCATTACCCGCTTGGTTGATTTTTTCTAATAAACAAGCGACATCTTTAAAGCCTAAATTAACCCCTTGTCCTGCTAATGGGTTAATCGTATGCGCAGCATCGCCTAATAGCACCACATTCGACTTATAATACGTTTGCGCATGACGACGGGTTAAGGGGAAGCTACCATGATTAAGCACCGTAAACTCGCCTAATTCACTCGGGAACGTTGCCACAATCTCAGCGTGTAATTGCGCTGCTGGCATTGCTGATAATTGACGAATTCGAGCAGGAGAGTCATACCAAACAAGTGATCCTTGATGGCCAGGCAAAGGTAAAAATGACCGAGGTCCCGCAGGCGTAAACTGCTGCCAAGTAATATCCTGTTGTGGCAAAGCCGTTGTGATATTAATTAGCATACAATGCTGGCGATAATCCCACGCGGTAATACCAATATTCGCTTGCTGGCGTACTTGAGAGTTAGCGCCATCAGCACCAATGAGTAAACCACAATTAAGCAGTGAACCATTGTCTAATTCGATCTGATAACCCTCATCAATCGCAGTCGCTGCGACCATGGTTGCAGGACACAATAAAGTAATATTGTCGTACTGTTCAAATTGCTGCCATAGCGCTAATTGAATGACACGATTTTCGACGATATAACCTAATTGTTGCAGTTGCATCTCATCGGCATTAAACCGAGTGCGACACTCAGGATTTTCCCATGTTTCAAGACGTTTAAAGGGACATAAGCGCATCGCCATCACCGTTTTCCATGCTCCTAATTGTTCTAAGAGTACGACTGAACGTGGAGAAATAGCAGATACGCGTAAATCCATCGCTTGTGCTGACATAAATGGCTGTGGCGCATAACCTTCTATCACCGCCACCTCTAAGCCTTGTTGAGCTAAACCAATCGCGGTAGCGGCCCCCACCATACCGCCACCGGCAACAATGACATCATATTGTTCCATATCTTTACCTACCTATTATGCCCAAGCTTATTATTTGGTTATAATCTTTCAAACCATTGTGTTAGATGATTGTATAAGAAAATACGGTTATTGGGGTACTACCATAATGTATTCATCGCTAATCACTCCCTTTCATCATTGACAGGAATCCAATCACCATGCTGACAAGCTTTAAACGTTTTATCGTTAAATTTATTTTAGGCGCGTTAATTGTACCGATTGTTCTGATCGTCATTTTTAAATTTATTAACCCACCGTTTTGGGGCTGGGAAATTAGCCGTACTCTATTTCCGCCACAAGGTTATCCAAAGCAAACACATCATCAATGGGTTAATTTGGATAAGATTTCAAAAAATATGCAATTAGCGGTGATAGCTTCAGAAGATCAAACCTTCCCTGAACACCACGGTATCGATCTTAATGCAACCCTCTTTGTCCTTGAACACAGCGGTAAAAATGGCCCTAGCCGAGGTGCTAGTACCATTACTCAACAAACTGCTAAGAATGTGTTTTTATTCCCTTGTCATTCTTTTATTCGTAAAGGCATCGAATTATATTTTGCATTATGGATGGAGGTTATTTGGGGCAAAGATCGTATTTTAGAAACCTACTTAAACGTCATTGAATTTGGTCCGGGGATCTATGGTGTTCAAGCGGCTAGTGAGCATTTTTTCCATATTCCAGCGAGTCGACTTAGCGCTCAACAAGCAGCACAACTGGCCGCAGTATTACCTAATCCGTATAAAATAAAAGCCAGTCCAATGAGTAATTATGTCTATCAACGAACATTATGGATCCGTAAACAAATGCGTCAACTAGGTATGGTTACGCTAAATAAGGTCTATGATGAACAATCACTTTTTAAATCATTTAATCTCTATCGCTAGTCAAAGACAAAAGACCACACTTTTTTCAGGGTGGTGATGATCTAGTCAGACCGAGTTTAAAGCAGTACAATACGCGGCTTGCTACAGGGCATTACCCTAAAAATAACGTAATGCGACCTGTCAGCCCGTAATTCTGAATGTAATGAATCAACACTACGAGCGAAGAGAGATGGCGAAGAAACTGCTGATTAAAACCTGGGGCTGCCAGATGAACGAATACGATTCATCAAAAATGGCCGATCTTCTTAATGCTGCTAATGGCTTCGAGTTAACAGAAATCCCAGAAGAAGCAGATGTTCTGCTACTTAACACCTGTTCGATCCGTGAAAAAGCACAAGAAAAAGTTTTCCACCAGCTAGGCCGTTGGAAAAAACTAAAAGATAAAAAACCTGATCTAGTGATCGGCGTTGGTGGCTGTGTAGCGACTCAAGAAGGTGATTCTATTCGCAAACGCGCACCTTACGTTGATGTTATTTTTGGTCCACAAACCCTACACCGTTTGCCTGAGATGATTAAACGCTCTCAATCAAATGAAAAAACAGTAATGGATATTTCATTCCCTGAGATTGAAAAATTCGATAACTTACCTGAACCTCGTGCTGACGGTGCAACTGCATTTGTCTCTATCATGGAAGGCTGTTCTAAATATTGTACTTACTGCGTAGTGCCTTACACTCGCGGTGAAGAAGTTAGCCGTCCGATAGATGATGTTTTGTATGAGATTGCACAACTGGCAGAACAAGGTGTACGTGAAGTTAATCTGTTAGGCCAAAACGTGAACGCATTCCGCGGCCCAACATTCGATGGTGAGCTTGCAAGTTTTGCTGAATTACTGCGTTTAGTTGCAGCAATTGATGGTATTGACCGTGTACGTTATACGACAAGCCATCCGATTGAGTTTACTGACGACATTATCGACGTTTATAAAGATACCCCTGAGCTGGTTAACTACTTGCACCTACCAGTACAAAGTGGTTCAGATCGTATTCTAACGATGATGAAGCGCCCTCACACGGTACTTGAATACAAGTCAAAAATTCGTAAGTTACGTAAAGTGCGTCCAGATATCACCATGAGTTCAGACTTTATTGTTGGGTTCCCTGGCGAATCGGATCAAGATTTCGAAGATACCATGAAACTAATTCGTGATATCGATTTTGATATTAGCTACAGCTTTGTCTTCTCACCGCGCCCTGGTACACCAGCGGCAGATTACCCTTGTGATCTGACTGAAAAAGTGAAGAAAGAGCGTCTTTACGCCCTACAGCAGCAAATCAATAGCCAAGCAATGCGTCATGCACGCCAAATGCTAGACACAGAACAACGTATTTTGGTTGAAGGTCCATCACGTAAAAATGTAATGGAACTACGCGGACGTACTGAAAATAACCGTATCGTAAACTTTGAAGGTTCTGCTGAATTGATTGGTCAATTTGTTGATGTGAAAATCGTCGACGTATTTACTAACTCATTACGTGGCGAACTTGTTCGCACTGAAGCAGAAATGGATCTTCGTGTTGCAATGTCACCAGCAGCAATGATGGCAAAAACGCGCCGTGAAGATGATTTAGGTGTAGGCGTATATACTCCTGAATAATAGCGATTCACTGCCGTTGAACAACAAGCAGTAATAACGATTATTCAAAGTAAGTCGCATGCCCTGAAAATATGGTCGCCTACTTAATAGGCGACCTCAATGAGAGGCAAACCTTGAACAAGATAATTACTGTAGAATTTGATCTGGAACCCGCCCATAACCAGCGTCTTTCCAGCCTTTGTGGTCCTTTCGACGACAACATTAAACAGCTAGAACGTCGTCTAGGTGTTGAAATCAATCATCGCAACAACCATTTTAGCGTCGTGGGCCAACCACACACTGCTGATGTTGCCACCAATATCATTAAAGATTTATACGTTGATACGGCTCCCGTACATAACAACATTCCCGATATTGAACCCGACCAACTTCATCTAGCAATTAAAGCCTCTGGCGTCTTAGAACAAACCATAGAAACAAGCATCCCTTTTGGTAAAGAAGTCCATATCAAAACCAAAAAAGGGATCATCAAACCACGCACGCCTAACCAAGCCCAATATATTACGAATATTGTGACCCACGATATTACCTTTGGTGTCGGCCCTGCGGGTACGGGGAAAACTTACCTTGCCGTTGCCGCTGCCGTTGATGCCCTTGAGCGTCAAGAAGTTCGCCGTATTCTGCTTACTCGTCCTGCCGTTGAAGCAGGGGAAAAATTGGGTTTCTTACCCGGAGATTTAAGCCAGAAAGTCGATCCATACCTACGCCCACTTTATGATGCTTTGTTTGAAATGCTAGGTTTTGAACGCGTAGAAAAGCTTATTGAGCGTAATGTAATTGAAGTCGCACCGTTAGCTTATATGCGTGGTCGTACCCTTAATGATGCGTTTATTATTTTAGATGAAAGCCAAAATACCACTGTTGAACAAATGAAAATGTTCCTAACGCGTATTGGCTTTAATTCACGCGCAGTGATCACTGGCGACGTCACTCAAATCGATTTACCGCGTGGCGCGCGTTCAGGTTTACGTCATGCAGTTGAAGTATTATCAAATGTTGAAGAGATTAGCTTTAACTTTTTCTTAGCCAATGATGTCGTGCGCCACCCTGTTGTCGCTCGCATTGTTCAAGCCTATGAAATCTGGGAAAGTGACGATCAAAAACAACGAAAACAAGCAGAACAACGTCGTCGTACAGAACAAGACGCCAAAGATGCCGCCTTATTCGCCGTCGCGACTGCCGCTAAAATTGAATCACAAAAGAGTAACTAATGGCGATTTATCTTGATCTACAACTTGCAACAGCAGACGAAACTGGGTTACCGACTGAGGCTGAATTCCAGCAATGGTTAAATGCCGCAGTCACCCCATTTCAGGCCGATGCTGAAGTCACTATTCGATTAGTTGATAAGCAAGAAAGCCACGCACTCAACCTTGAGTACCGAAGCAAAGATCGACCAACAAATGTACTTTCTTTTCCATTTGAAGCGCCACCAGAAATCGAAATGAACTTACTTGGCGATCTCATTATTTGTCGTCAAGTTGTAGAAACTGAAGCGCTTGAACAACAAAAGCCACTTAATGCGCATTGGGCACATATGGTTGTACACGGCAGTCTCCATCTGCTAGGTTATGATCATATCGAAGACGATGAAGCTGAAGAAATGGAAGCATTAGAGACTGAAATCATGCAAAACATGGGCTTTATCGACCCTTACATTTCTGAAAAGTAGTAACATACCCCAAAATATTCCGCAGCTTGATAAACCAAGCTGCATTTCCGTGGCAATGTCCACTTAGTTGATAAAGTAAATAATGAACGCAGATAACTCTCCAACAACTGAAGGTCCGAGTAGAAAGTCCTTCTTTGAACGTATTGGCCAACTTTTTCAAGGTGAACCACAAAACCGTGAAGAATTAGTTGAAGTATTCCGTGACTCGGAAGAAAACGATTTGATAGATCATGACACCCGCGACATGCTCGAAGGTGTGATGGAAATAGCAGAAATGCGTGTACGTGACATTATGATCCCACGTTCACAAATGACGACTATCGAGCGTTCTCAGAAGCTAGAAGATCTTATTGATTTAATTGTTGAAGCTCAACACTCACGCTACCCTGTTATTAGTGATGATAAAGACCATGTCGAAGGCATTTTATTAGCCAAAGACTTACTGCGTTATTTATTGCCTGACAGTGAGCCCTTTGATATCGACAAAGTATTACGTCCAGCCGTTGTAGTGCCTGAAAGTAAACGTGTTGATCGCCTATTAAAAGAGTTCCGCGAAGAGCGTTACCACATGGCAATTGTGGTTGATGAGTTTGGTGGTGTATCTGGTGTTATCACTATTGAAGATATTCTTGAACAAATTGTTGGCGAAATCGAAGATGAATTTGACGACGAAGAAGAACAAGAAGTTCGTCAATTAAGTAAACATACTTACGCAGTCAAAGCCCTAACAACCATTGAAGATTTCAATGAACTGTTCCATACCTCATTTTGTGATGAAGAAGTCGATACCGTCGGCGGCTTGGTTATGATGAGTTTTGGTCACTTGCCATCGCGCGGTGAAGTTGTTGAAGTTAATGGTTATTCATTTAAAGTGACCTCGTCTGATAACCGTCGCGTTATCCAGTTACAAGTAACTGTACCTGACGAAGCCTTTCAACCTACCATTACTCCATAAATGATGACAAAAAAAACACTCATCTCATTGGGACAGTTGCTTGCAGCTGTCCCTGCAGGTGCGATTGCGACCTTGTCTTTTGCTCCTTATGACTACGCATTTATCGCGCCACTAACACTGATTCTGTTTTTCCTTTTATTACAGAAACAATCCCCTAAACGCTCAGCACTGATTGGCTTTTTTTATGGTCTAGGTATGTTTGGTACTGGTATCAGCTGGGTACATGTCAGCATCGATACCTTTGGTGGTATGCCTAAAATCGCCAGCATGTTCTTAATGTGCTTGCTAATTAGTTACTTAGCATTATATCCAGCATTATTTGGCTATTTATTTAATCGTTTTAATCGCCAACGGCCATTACATCAATTACTGCTTTCCGGTCCGGTTATTTGGTTAGTACTTGATTGGATCCGTGGCTGGTTATTTACTGGTTTTCCTTGGTTATGGATGGGATACAGCCAACTTAATACGCCATTGGCACACTTCGCACCCATTTTTGGTGTCGAAGGGATCACTCTCGCCTTAGTGCTTATATCGGGATCAATTACTGCAACCCTTTACTACCGTAACTGGCGTCCATTCATGGTTGCGGTGTTAGTGGCAATATTAGCGGTATTAGCCGGTATTCCACAGTGGGTAAAACCCGATCCTAAACACAGTATCAGTGTTGCTTTGATCCAAGGTAACATTTCGCAAGAAGAGAAATGGCTACCCAGTCACCGCTGGCCAACGTTGATGAAATATATGGATCTCACCCGTGATAACTGGGGTGCCGATTTAATTATTTGGCCAGAAGCCGCCATTCCTGCACTTGAAGAAGATATTCCAACCTTCTTACAAAATCTGGATGCGGCCGCACGCGCTAATAACAGCACCGTGATCACCGGTATTTTAGATCGAAAAGCAGATGGCGAGTTTTTCAATAATATTTTGACGCTCGGTGTCGATGCTGATGGCCCTTATAACTACAAGACTGCAACCCGTTACACAAAACACCACCTGTTACCGTTTGGTGAATTTGTGCCGTTTGCTAGCTTGTTACGTCCATTAGCACCGTTCTTTAATCTGCCGATGTCATCGTTTAGCCGCGGTGCTTATATTCAACCGAATATTCAAGCCCATGGTTATTCAATTGCACCTGCGCTGTGTTATGAAATTGCATTTGGTGAACAGATTCGTCAAAACGTTACCAAAAAAACAGAGTTACTGCTTACACTTTCTAATGATGCATGGTTTGGCCACTCTATTGGCCCATTCCAACACATGGAAATTGCTCAAATGCGGGCGCTTGAACTTGGTAAACCATTATTGCGTGGAACAAATACGGGTATTACAGCAGTGGTTGATCATAATGGTCATATCACCAAAGAATTACCGCAATTTGTCACTGGCGTATTAAAAGATAAAGTGATCCCAACCATTGGGATGACACCCTACACCACCTTAGGCAGTTGGCCGTTATATGGTTACTGTTTATGGGCATTAGCATTATCTTGGCTACTTGTTCGACGTAAACGCGGACATTTTCGTGACGTACGTCCAACGGAAAAAGAATAAAATTTAAGGTGAAGCTAATAACTTCACCTTCTTTTTTACGATTAGTTTATTGTAATCTTAATTAACAACTAATAACGGCAATCTTACAAGAATCAACCACCAGCAACGAGATGAGGAATGATAGATGAAAGCAACACATAAAATATTTACCTCTTTATGTTCATTATTGATGTTAATGCTATCAACACAAGTACTTGCTCAAGAACAACAAAATGATACCAAAGACGCACTAGCACTTTTTTATAAATCCCCACAAACACAACCTTTTTTCCATTCGGCTTATGGATATGCTGTTTTTCCATCGGTGGGTAAAGGCGGCTTTTGGATTGGTGGTGCTTACGGCTCAGGGGTTGTATTTAAAGCGAATAAAGCAATGGGATTTGCTAAGTTATACCAAGTGTCTATTGGGTTACAATTTGGCGGCCAAGCTTTTAGTGAGATTCTATTCTTCCAAGATAAACGTGCTTACGATCGCTTTATTGATGGTGGCTTAGAATTAGATGCTCAAGCATCAGCAGTAGCCTTAACAGAAGGAGCTTCAGCTAAGATCGGAACAGCAGGGGCTGGTATCAGTGCAGGTAGTGACTATATGACCCAAAGCTACATTAATGGTGTTGCTATCTTCACTCGAGCTAAAGGTGGAGCCATGATTGAAGCATCATTAGCCGGACAAAAATTCACCTATGAGCCAATGACAACCGCAACCCGTGAAATAAAAGGCTATGATCAGGTGCTACCTAAGTTTAACGCTGACGATCAACCATCCCAAACAATGTCTCAATCACAGCCAAGAAAATATCAACAAATGCAAAAACCTGCGGCGACAATAAAATCTACAGACTCCGCAGTGGTTGTTGATCTTATTGAAAAACCTGACTATTAAATTAAGCGTTAGATTTATTACATAACAATAAAAACGCAGCTCTTAATATGGCTGCGTTTTATATTACTACTAATAATGCAAATAACCATTTATGGGTTCAATGGCAAACGTGAAAACTGCTTACAGCCACATTTCACACATGGCTCAATGCGAGTCACATGGGTGATCATTTCTGTATGACCACATTTCTCACACACAAGATTACCCAACCCAACAAGCTCACCAGCCTCATAAACGCCCTTATGCTGAATATCATCCATAACCTCAATCCACTCTAATTGGGTTTTATCAGTAACTTCAGCTAAATTTTTCCAAATGCTTTCACTGACTAACTTATAAAATGGACTTTCACTGAAGGGTTGTGAACTATTTTTTACTTCTTCAGTAAAGGTTTTTAAATCACTTTTGACATAAGCTTCAACTAATGACAATTCATCTTTAGTCATATCACTCGCAGCTTTGCCATAAAGCTCAGTCGTTTTAAGATCACTTTTAATGTAAGCTTCAACTAATGAAAGCTCATCTTTAGTCATATCACTCGCAGCTTTACCATAAAGCTCCGTCATCTTAAAAAACTTCTTTAGCTCTTCTGGACTATGCTTAAGCGCTTCAGTTACTTTTTCTAATATTGCTTCATACTGCTTTTGTTGCTTAGTCATGGGATTAATCCTCTGCCAATGTGCAAAATAATTACGTAATTACGGCCAAATGTAAGATTAAGGTCGCCGAATTGCTATCAGCTATTGTTGACACCTTTACCTTTGGTTATCCTATGTCGATTACAATGAATGTGTTTGTATTAAACTCACAAAATTCTGGATGTCATCGATGCAAGAACAATATCGTCCACAGGACATTGAACAAAAAGTTCAAGAACATTGGGATAACAATAAGACCTTTGTTGTTAGTGAAGATCCTAATAAAGAAAAATTCTACTGTCTGTCCATGTTCCCGTACCCAAGTGGTCGCTTGCACATGGGTCACGTGCGTAACTACACTATCGGTGATGTTATCTCTCGCTACCAACGCTTACAAGGCAAAAATGTCATGCAGCCAATTGGTTGGGATGCATTTGGTCTACCAGCAGAGAACGCAGCAGTAAAAAATAACACTGCGCCAGCACCTTGGACCTACGAAAACATCGAGTACATGAAGAACCAACTTAAGCTATTAGGTTTTGGTTACGATTGGAGCCGTGAATTCGCAACCTGTACTCCTGAGTACTACCGTTGGGAACAAGAGTTCTTTACTAAACTGTACAACAAGGGTCTAGTTTACAAAAAGACATCGTCTGTAAACTGGTGTCCTAACGACCAAACTGTTCTAGCAAATGAGCAAGTAGAAAACGGTTGTTGCTGGCGTTGTGATACCCCTGTAGAACAAAAAGAGATTCCACAGTGGTTCATTAAAATTACTGAGTACGCACAAGAGCTACTTGACGACCTTGATACCCTTGATGGTTGGCCTGAAATGGTTAAAACCATGCAGCGTAACTGGATCGGCCGTTCTGAAGGCGTTGAATTAACGTTTAACGTTAAAGGTCAAAACGATTTAGAAGTTTACACAACGCGTCCAGATACCCTAATGGGTGTGACATTTGTTAGCATTGCAGCAGGTCACCCACTGGCTGCAAAAGCGGCTAAGAACAACCCAGCCCTAGCAACATTTATCGATGAGTGCCGTAACACCAAAGTTGCTGAAGCTGAACTTGCAACAATGGAAAAGAAAGGCATGGATACTGGCTTTACTGCTATCCATCCACTTGACGGTCGTGAAGTACCAGTATACATCGCTAACTTTGTATTAATGGATTACGGCACAGGCGCAGTAATGGCAGTTCCTGCTCACGATCAACGTGACTTTGAATTTGCAACTAAGTACAACATCGACATCATGGCGGTAATTAAGCCAGAAGACGGTAGCGAATTTGATATCTCTGAAGCAGCATTCACTGACAAAGGTGTGTTGTTCAATTCAGGTGAATTTGACGGTCTAAACTTCCAACAAGCATTTGATGCAATTGCAGCAAAACTTGAAGCGGAAGGCAAAGGCAAGAAAACGATTAACTTCCGTCTTCGTGACTGGGGTGTTTCACGTCAACGCTACTGGGGTGCACCAATCCCAATGGTAACGACTGAAGATGGTCAAGTACATCCTGTTGCTGCCGATCAACTACCCGTTATTCTTCCAGAAGATGTGGTAATGGATGGCGTAACAAGCCCGCTTAAAGCTGACTTAGAATGGGCTAAAACGACCTTTAACGGCGAACCAGCACTGCGTGAAACTGATACCTTTGACACCTTTATGGAGTCATCTTGGTACTACGCACGTTACTGTTCACCACAAGCTGATGATATTCTTGATCCAGCGAAAGCCAACTACTGGCTACCTGTTGATCAATATGTTGGTGGTATTGAACACGCGTGTATGCACCTATTGTACTCACGTTTCTTCCACAAATTACTTCGTGATGCGGGTTACGTAACCTCTAACGAACCGTTTAAGCAACTACTATGTCAAGGCATGGTATTGGCTGATGCGTTCTTCTACACTACTGACAAAGGTGGTAAAGAGTGGGTTGCGCCAACAGATGTAATCGTTGAACGTGACGGCAAAGGCCGTATCACAACAGCGGTAGATTCTAAAGGTCATAACGTTGAACACTCAGGCATGATCAAAATGTCTAAGTCTAAAAACAACGGTATTGATCCACAAGAGATGGTAAACAAATACGGTGCTGACACCGTACGTTTATTTATGATGTTTGCATCACCTGCTGATATGACACTTGAGTGGCAAGAATCTGGCGTTGAGGGTGCAAACCGCTTCCTTAAGCGTGTTTGGAAACTGGTTCGTGAGCATGCTGAAAAAGGCACCGCTAAAACCGTTAATACCACAACATTAAGCAATGATCAAAAAGCACTTCGTCGTGATATTCATAAAACTATCGCTAAAGTAAGTGATGATATTGGTCGCCGTCAGACATTTAATACCGCGATTGCTGCAATCATGGAATTAATGAACAAGCTAGCTAAAGCGCCACAAGAATCAGTACAAGATCGTGCTATTCTTGATGAAGCACTAAAAGCGATTGTTACGATGCTTTACCCAATGACACCACATATCTGTTTTGAAATGTGGCAAGCTCTAGGTCAAACAGATATAGACCATGCTGTATGGCCACAAGCTGATGCAGCTGCATTGGTTGAAGATGAAAAGCTAATCATTGTTCAAGTTAACGGCAAACTACGTGCTAAATTAACGGTAGCGGCAGACGCAACCAAAGAGCAAGTAGAAGCATTAGCAATGGCAGATGAAGGCGTAACTCGCTTCACTGAAGGAAATACTGTACGTAAAGTTATTTATGTACCGGGTAAACTACTTAACATTGTTGCTAACTAATCAAGGTTAACTACTGTATAACATTGTCGTTAAAGCAGTAAATAGCCTAAAGATCCCCGCTTCTGCGGGGATCTTTATAATTACGGTCATATTTAATTTTGCGCCCAGCGCACCTTCTTTTCTTTCAAGGAGCTGACTTTCGTGAAAAGTTTTTTCTCGGCCAACAGCCTAACTCGACTACTTATCATTACTCTTCTCGCGCTTACAACAGCTTCTTGCGGCTTTCATCTTCGTGGTAACTACATGCTACCGGAAGGGATTGCTAAGCTATCGTTAACCAGTTTTGACCCCTACGGTCAATTAACCCGTATGGTAAAATACCAATTTAAACTGCATGGTATTGAAGAAGTAAAACCAGCAGCAACCATACCGAACCTTAATATCACCAGTGAATCAACTGGCGACAGTACGTTATCGCTATATCAAAATAACGGTAAAGCAGAATATGATTTAACCTTAACGGTTAACTACACGGTGACGATTCCTAATCAAGGTATTGAACAGTTTAGTACTAAAGTTACGCGTACTTTCTTGGATAACCCACTTTCAGCACTGGCTAAATCAGTAGAACGTGATGAATTAGTGAATGTGATGCGTGAACAAGCCGCACAACAAATCATGCGTAAACTGGCGCGTCTGACCACAGTGTTTAATAAGATGGAAGAAGACAAACTCAACGCTGAATTAAACCAGATTTTACATAACCAAAAAGTATCGATTAAAGATGGCAGTACAACGACCATCACCACAACACCTGCGGTTATACATAAAAAACAAGATCACAACGCACAATGAGAGCCTACCCAGAACAACTGACGCAGCAGCTGACAAAAGGCCTGCGTCAGGCTTATTTACTGTTTGGTAATGAGCTATTATTAAAACAAGAAGCGGGCGATAACATTAAACATATCGCCCAACAACAAGGTTTTCTTGAACGCCATAGCTTTACTATCGATAATAGTATTGATTGGAATGCGGTGTTAGATTGCTGCAATGCCATGAGCTTATTTTCAGCCCAACAAATTATTGAGCTCGAAATAGCAGAAACAGGCCTAAATGCCAATCAAGCAAAAGCATTACTAGAGGTTATTGACGCACTAAATCCTGATATTTTATTACTCTTAACTGGACCTAGAATTAATAAAAAACAGGAAAGTACTAAATGGTTTAAAGCACTCGATAATATTGGGTTATATGTACCGTGTAATACCCCAGATCCACGTCAAATGCCGCGTTTTATTCAAGGCCGTTGTCAGATCTTAGGTTTAAAACCGGATCATGAATCAATACAAATGTTAGCCCAATGGCATGAAGGTAATTTACTCGCATTATCACAAAGCTTACATAAATTAGTATTATTGTATTCTGATGGTATTTTAACCACCATTCGGTTACAAGAAGCATTGAGTCGCCATAATCACTACACCCCATTTCAATTAATTGATGCACTGTTAGCCGGACAAGCTAAACGTAGCCAACGCATATTGCGTCAATTACAGGCGGAAGGTGTAGAAGCAACCATTTTATTACGAACGTTGCAACGTGAGTTAGCTCAATTGTATAAAATGCAAGAAATGGGAAATAAAGGCACACCTTTAAATCTCATTTTTGAACAATTTAGGATATGGCAAAATCGTCGTGAAATGTACATTGGGGCTTTGCATCGACTACCGCTTACGGCCTTAGTCACCATTATCCGCCAGCTAACATTACTAGAAATTCAGGTAAAAACCGACTATGACACTCAACCATGGTCAGACTTGAGTTGCTTATGTGCTGAAATGTGTGGCATATCAACTCATTTACAGCCATTAAATTAATCTTAATACAGGTCAAAATCGCGACTTTTTACCTATTTGAACAAAATCACTAAACAAACATGCGAAAAAATACCGTCGGAACCTTGTCCGCTTATCGCTGTCTGATAAGAGCATGGTATACTGCGGCACAATTCATGGTCAGTATGTCTATTTGACATTATCGATGCTAGTTATAGCGTCAATCGGCCACTACTATACTAACACTCAAGTGAGGGAATCCCTTTGCAGCTTCAAGAACTACACGATTTCATTGTTGATAAAATTGACGACATTAAAGCACAAGATATCGTAACAATTGATGTCCGCGGCAAATCAAGCATCACTGATCTAATGGTTATCTGTACTGGTACATCTAACCGTCATGTGGCTTCTATTGCCGATCACGTAGAAAAAGAAACAAAATTAGTTGATTACCCACCTCTACGCATCAGTAGCGATAAAGAAGGCCTATGGGTTATTGTTGATATGGGCAATGTTATGCTACATATTATGCAAGAAAACGCTCGTGAGCTATACCAACTGGAGAAGCTTTGGAGCTAATTGACCATGAGGCTTCAACTGATTGCTGTTGGTACTAAAATGCCAAAATGGGTTGAGGACGGTTATAAAGAATATAGCCGTCGCTTCCCAAAAGATATGCCACTGGAATTAATTGAAATTTCAGCGGGAAAACGTGGCAAAAATGCTGATATTCCTCGCATTCTTCAAAAAGAAGGCGAGGCTATGTTAGCCGCTGTTGCTAAAGGAAACCGTATTGTTACCCTTGATATTCCAGGTAAACGCTGGGATACAGGACAATTGGCACAACAATTGGATGCATGGAAACTAGACGGACGCGATGTATCAATTTTGATCGGCGGACCTGAAGGACTTTCTCCTGCATGTAAAGCAGCGGCAGAACAAAGCTGGTCATTATCACCATTGACTTTACCACACCCATTGGTGCGCGTGGTTATGGCAGAAAGCTTATACCGGGCATGGAGTGTCACGGCTAACCATCCGTACCACAGGGAATAATAATAAATGAGGCAAAAGCGAACCCAGATCCGCGATCATCGCGCTGAGTCGGCACTGTTTTTTCGTCGAGCTCTTGTCTCATTTATTGGTATCGCAATACTTGTAGGCCTGCTGCTGTTTAATCTGTTCCATATTCAGGTTGAACAACATCAGGACTATCAAACCCGCTCTAATGATAATCGCATTAAAATTGTCCCAGTCTCCCCTAATCGCGGCTTAATTTATGACCGTAACGGGATGATATTAGCTGAAAACAGGCCTATCTACAGCCTTGAAATCACCTTAGAAAAAGTTTCTGAGCTTGATCAGACTTTTGCCGATCTTAAACAGATCATGGGCATTACTGATGAAGACATTACTAATTTCCAAAAAGAACGCCGTCGTACACGTCGTTTTAAATCAGTCCCTATTCTTGAGCACCTCAACGAAAAACAAGTTGCCCTATTTTCGGTCAATCAACATCGCCTACCTGGCGTTGAAGTTAAAGCCCACCTAAAGCGTTATTATCCTTACGGGGATGCCTTAACTCACGTTTTAGGTTATGTGGCTAAAATTAACGATCGTGACCTTAAAAAACTCGATAAAGCCGGAAAGCTAAGTAATTACAAAGCTACGCGTGATATGGGAAAATTGGGTGTTGAACGTTATTACGAAGAACTCTTACACGGCACTTCTGGTTACCAAGAAGTTGAAGTCAATAGCCGTGGACGCGTGATCCGCACCCTAAAATATATTCCCCCGATTCCAGGCAAAGATATCAAGATCAATATTGATATTAAACTACAACAATATGTTCAAAACTTATTAACTGAACATACTGTTGATCCTGTTACAGGCAAAGAGATCATTAAGCATAAACGTGGTTCTATCGTGGTATTAGATCCTAAAGATAATGCTATTTTAGCCATGGTATCTAGCCCGAGTTATGATGCTAATCTGTTCGTTCGTGGGATCTCAAGTAAGAAATATAACGCCTTATTGAATAATCCAGATCGTCCTTTAGTCAATCGTGTCACGCTCGGTATTTATCCACCAGCATCAACCGTTAAACCTTTTATTGCCGTTGCTGCATTAACGGAAGGGGTGATCACACCTAATACAACCCGTAATGATCCCGGTTGGTGGCAAATACCGAATACTACCAGTCGTAAATTCCGTGACTGGCTGCGTTGGGGTCATGGTCGAGTCAATATTTATAAAGCGATTGAAGAATCAGTCGATACTTATTTCTATCAGGTTGCCTACGATTTGGGTATTGATCGTCTTTCAACATGGATGAATAAATTTGGTTATGGCGAATACACAGGCGTTGATATTCACGAAGAAAGTAAAGCAAATATGCCCACCCGTGAATGGAAGCAAACCCGTCATAAGCGCCCGTGGTATCAAGGGGATACTATTCCTGTAGGTATAGGCCAAGGTTATTGGACTGCAACTCCATTACAAATGGCGAAAGCAACCTCCGTGCTAGTTAATAGTGGCGTTGTACATCGTCCACACCTACTTAAAAATATTATTGATGGCAATGTAGAAGCACCTGCTGAATTCAAAGATTTTTCACCGATCACTGGCGTCGATCAAAAAACATGGGAAATCGCACGTGAAGGTATGCACCGCGTACTTTACGGTAACCGTGGCACAGCACGTAAAGCGTTTTATAACACCCCCTATCAAGCGGGTGGTAAATCAGGTTCAGCTCAAGTCTTTGGTTTAGCTGAAAATCAAAAATATAATGCCGATGAATTAGAAGAGCATTTACGTGACCATGCCCTATTTACTGCATTTGCACCGTTTGATAAACCACAAGTTGTGGTCGCGATGGTATTAGAAAATGCTGGCGGTGGTTCAAGTAATGGTGGTCCTATAGCACGAAAAATATTTGATCATATGCTAATTAAACCAATTACTGAGTTACCTCCACAATTGGTAACACCTGCAAAAACCACTGCGGAAGTACGTTAATGAGCATCATGGCAACAACTGGCGAAAAACCAAGTATAAGTGATCGCTTACATATTGATGTTCCATTATTACTCGGTTTATTAGCCATTATGAGTTTTTCATTGGTGATAATGTACAGTGCCAGCGGCCAAAGTATGCCAATGATGGAACGCCAAGCAATGCGAATGGTATTATCACTCGGGGTCATGTTTTTACTCGCACAAATTGCCCCACGCCACTATGAAACATGGGCACCCTATTTATTTGGAATCGGATTATTACTACTCGTTAGTGTACTTGCATTCGGTGAAGTTTCTAAAGGCGCGCAACGGTGGCTTAATCTCGGTTTTATTCGCTTTCAACCCTCAGAATTAATCAAACTTGCAGTACCATTAATGGTGGCACGGTTTATTGGTAACCGCCCTTTACCGCCAACATTTATCAATATCTTCGTGGCATTAGTGTTAATTTTCACGCCAACGATTTTAATTGCCAAGCAACCTGACCTCGGCACCTCGATTTTGATAGCCGCATCAGGGATATTTGTTCTGTTTCTGTCAGGAATTAGCTGGCGAGTGATAATTGGTGCATTGGTATTACTCGCAGCCTTTATTCCTGTGTTATGGTTCTTCCTGATGCATGACTATCAACGCACTCGAGTGATGACCTTATTTAATCCAGAGTCTGACCCATTAGGTGCGGGATACCATATCATCCAATCAAAAATTGCCATTGGTTCAGGAGGGATCACCGGGAAAGGCTGGCTTCATGGTACTCAATCACAATTAGAATTTGTTCCTGAACGTAATACTGACTTCATTTTTGCGGTGATAGCCGAAGAATGGGGATTAGCGGGTGTTATTGGTTTATTAGCAATGTATCTATTTGTGCTTGGACGAGGATTATTACTTGCGAGCAGAGCTCAAACAGCGTTTGGGCGTATGATGGCAGGCAGTATCGTGCTCAGTTTTTTTGTTTATATTTTTGTTAATATCGGAATGGTGAGTGGATTATTACCTGTTGTAGGTGTTCCCCTCCCCTTAGTCAGTTATGGCGGAACCTCAATGGTTACTCTTATGGCTGGTTTTGGTATTCTAATGTCCATTCACACTCATAGAAAAATGTTGTCGAAGGCGACCTAATAAATGCGTTCACTATTTGTAGTTTTTTTCCTAATTCTTGCTGGGTGTAGTTCTTCGCCTGAACAAACCCAACAGCCACAAACAAAACCAGATACAACGGTTAAACCAGTTAAAGTGGTTAAAATCGTTAAAGTCACCAAACCCAACACTGATGATCCTAATGCAGGACGTTATTCTCTTAAAGATGATCGCGCACCCAATGTCATCCCTAATTTTTCAAAAGTAAAATTAATTACTCCCCACTACGAAGCTTATAGCCGTGGTGGAAATAAAGACTATACCCTACGCGGTAAACGCTACCATATTATTAAAAATCCCAAAGGTTATACCGAAACAGGGTTTGCATCATGGTATGGCGAAAAATTTCATGGCCATAAAACAGCCAATGGTGAAGTGTATAATATGTTCGCGATGACAGCGGCACATAAGACCTTACCATTACCAAGTTTTGTACGGGTTACAAATACACTCAATCATAAATCAATCATTGTTCGCGTTAATGATCGTGGTCCATTTCATGATGGCCGTATTATTGATTTAAGCATGGCTGCAGCGTCTAAATTGGGCGTAATAAGCTATGGTACTGCTCCTGTAAAAATTGAAGTATTAACCGTACCGAAACCATCAACGAAAGCTGAAATAAAGAAAGCACCAATTCCAATCCAATATTTTATCCAATTAGCGGCGGTTAATAGTCAGCAAAAAGCGGATCAAATGCAGCGCGAAGCAAAAAAACGTTACAGTACCAGTGTTGATATTGAAAAAATCACCGATCGGACTATTTTCCGTATTCGCTTAGGCCCATTTTTAGATCACAAAGATGCTGATTTATTGCTCGCTCAAATAAAAAATAAACATTATCCACAAGCATTTATGATCACGGAAAAACGATAACTGAACCTTCTCGTTATTTCATAATCATACTTACAGCCTATAGTTTTTTCATTGAAATCATAAAACTATAGGCTTTTTATAGCGTGTGCCCATAACAATGACCACGAAGCTAATCTTAATCTCCTAATGTCTGAACGATGGAAACTTCTGTTCTAGCACTGATTGCCAATATGTTATCTGTTATAGTAAGCCCACTTTTTAGCCACAGATTAATTAAAGTTAGATATATCATGAAGAAAACAGCTGTGCTTTTCCGTTCTGTAGCCATCTCCGCCACTCTGCTGGCTTCAGCTACTGTTGCTGCATCACCAGCAGTAGTACCTGAAGCTCCACAAATTGCGGCTAAAGGTTATGTTCTTATTGACTACAACTCAGGCAAAATCATTGCTGGTCACAATCAAAATGAAAAACTAGCGCCTGCGAGCCTAACAAAAATGATGACCAGTTATGTTATTGGTCAAGAAATTAAAAATGGCAATATCTCTCCTAATGATAATGTCGTTATCAGTAAAAAAGCATGGGCTAAAAACTTTCCAGGTTCATCAAAGATGTTCTTAGAAGTGGGTAAAACCGTTAAAGTATCAGACCTTAACCGTGGCATCATTATTGATTCAGGTAATGATGCTTGTGTGGCAATGGCTGAACACGTTGCGGGATCACAACAAGCGTTTGTTGAATTAATGAATGGTTGGGCAAAAAATCTAGGTCTGAAATCAACCCATTTCACCAATGTCCATGGTTTAGATAATCCCAATTTATACACCACCCCTTATGATCTTTCTGTTCTTGCGCGTGCGCTTATCCATGATCTTCCGAATGAATTTAAGATCTACGATGAAAAATCATTCACATATAACGGCATTACCCAATATAACCGTAATGGTTTATTGTGGGATCAAAGCATGCATGTTGATGGTCTAAAGACAGGCCATACTAACAATGCCGGTTATAGTTTAGTCAGCACCGCAACGGAAGGCGATATGCGTCTAATTTCCGTCGTTATGGGTACCGCGAGTAAACATGCTCGCCTTGCTGAAAGCAAAAAACTACTCACTTATGGTTTCCGTTTTTTTACAACATTAACGCCTTATAAAAAAGATCAAACATTTGTGACTGAAAAAGTCTGGATGGGTGCTACTGATAAAGTAAATCTAGGTGTAAATGAAAATACTTACGTTACGCTCCCTCGTAGCCAAGCTAAAGATTTAAAAGCAAGCTTCGTACTAACGAAAGAACTTAAAGCGCCAATTAAAAAAGGTGAAGTAATGGGTACGCTTTATTACCGCTTAGGTGATACTGATATTGCTCAATACCCTTTAGTTGCACTCACTGAAGTACAGCAAGGTAACTTCTTTAGTCGCTTGGTTGATTATGTAATGATGCTAGTACAAAGCTGGTTTTAAACCATAATCACGACCAAAAACACTCATAAAGAAGCTGCCGATGGCGGCTTTTTTTTGCTTCTCAAGCTTGCATACCTATTTTGCAATAACCTCGTACTCTCTCTTCAATTGTGTTCTTGTGTTCCAACTAATGACGCATTAAGATGCCAATATACTTCGTGTTTTGTGATCCATAACACGGCCTAAATTTGAATAAACGCAACTCTGGAGTTCTATATGCAAGAACAAGAGCAAGAACAACCAAAACTAAAAGACCTATTGGAATTTCCTTGTAGCTTTGCTTTCAAAGTCATGGGTGAAAATAAACCAGAATTAGCAGATCGTATTGTTGAAGTTATCCAAAAAACGATCCCTGGCGATTACGTTCCAACATCTAAGCCAAGCAGTAAAGGAACTTATACCGCAGTTTCTGTTACTGTAAATGCAACTAATGTTGAACAAATCGAAACACTGTACAAAGAACTTGGTGCGATCGATATCGTACGTGTTGTGCTATAGCAGTAATCTCTATGGCGACTACTTCTGGGTCGCCATTTTTCTCTTTATCCCCTCTTCTTTCTTTTCTTTTACTTTCTTTTACCCCTTCGATATCCCCCTGCAAACTATTAATAAGCACTGAATTACGGGTTAATCATGCATCTTTGGATAGTTTAGGTATAATGACTTGGTTCACAGTCATAAAATGACGCTTTGCGTTATATCAATAAATAGGCACAAATTTGCAAAAATCTCTTATTATTAGAAATCTTGGCCGTTGTGATTATCAAACTACCTTTGATGCTATGCATCAATTCACCAATGACCGCACTGATAACTCAGTTGATGAAGTATGGTTGGTTGAACACCACCCAGTCTTTACTCAAGGTCAAGCTGGAAAGGTAGAACATCTGCTCAACACAGGTGATATTCCAGTCGTTCAAAGTGATCGTGGTGGTCAGGTGACATATCATGGTCCAGGTCAGCAAGTTGCTTATATATTGATTAACTTACGCAGAAAAAAAATCAGTGTTCGTGACCTAGTCAGCCACATCGAAAACACAATTATTAATACGCTATCTCAATTTGGGATTACATCTAATGCTCGCCCTGATGCACCTGGTGTCTATGTCGACAATCGCAAGATATGTTCATTAGGATTGCGGATCAGACGCGGCTGCTCTTTTCATGGTCTGGCACTTAATATAAATATGGATTTGGCCCCGTTCCAACGTATTAACCCTTGTGGCTATGCTGGAATGGAAATGACGCAAACCGCGTCATTAAATGGCCCGAGTGAACTGATGGAAGTTCAGCCGGTACTCATTGAAGAATTAACAAAATTACTCGACTACTCACAGGTCGAGTGGATGACGGAAAGCAATCAACTATGAGCAAACCAATTAAAATTGAACAAGGCGTTAAATACCGTGATGCAGATAAGATGGCATTAATTCCGGTACGTAATGTTGCCCAAGAAGAAGCACCCAAAGAAGTGCTACGTAAGCCTTCATGGATGAGAATAAAACTGCCATCAGACAGTAAACGCATTCAAGAAATAAAATCAGCCCTACGCAAAAACAACCTTCATTCTGTTTGTGAAGAAGCATCATGTCCGAATTTAGCAGAGTGTTTTAATCACGGTACTGCTACCTTTATGATTTTAGGTGCTATTTGTACTCGTCGTTGTCCGTTTTGTGATGTTGCCCATGGTCGTCCATTACCACCCAATGCAGAAGAGCCAAGCCATTTAGCACAAACAATTGCAGATATGAAATTACGTTATGTGGTTGTAACCTCAGTCGATCGTGATGATCTTCGTGATGGTGGTGCGCAGCACTTTGTTGATTGTATTAATGCGATTCGTGAAAAAAGCCCAAAAATTCATATTGAAACCTTAGTGCCAGATTTCCGTGGTCGCATGGATCGTGCACTAGAAATTTTTCACGATACAGCGCCAGATGTCTTTAATCATAATCTAGAAACTGCCCCACGCTTATACCGTAAGGCACGTCCTGGAGCGAACTACCAATGGTCGTTGGATCTATTAAAGAAATTTAAAGAAATTCATCCAACAGTACCAACAAAATCAGGCGTTATGATGGGACTGGGTGAAACAAAAGAAGAGATCATTCAGGTACTGACAGATTTACGCGCTCATGGCGTTACCATGCTAACTCTTGGTCAATACCTTGCACCAAGTCGTCATCACTTACCGGTTGAACGTTACGTACCGCCTGAAGAGTTTGATGAACTAAAGCAAATCGCATTAGATCTTGGTTTTACTCATGCCGCTTGTGGTCCATTTGTCCGCTCGTCTTACCATGCCGACTTACAAGCCCAAGGTGTTGAAATTAAATAATTAATTCGTTAGTTAGTTTCAATAAAAAAACCGCTTTAGTGATCAACTAAAGCGGTTTTTTAATAACCGAGATAACAGGTTAATTATTTAGCAAAAGCAGCGCCAAATACCGGAGCAATAGAATCTAATACAGAAACTGTTACTGGTTTACCTTCATTATCAGTAATGTTCAATGAAGTACGATTACCTAAATCACCAACCAAAATACGATATTTATCATTGGTTAAATTCATTGGTTTCGTACCTAACTGAGTCCAAAATGCATCATCAGGCTGACGGTATTTAACTTCAATTAAACCTTGTGAACGATTACGATCTTCAACGGTAAAGCCTAATTTTTGTAACATTATCGGTAAACGTTCCCACATATCATCATATGGTGCACGTGCAATAATAATCGGTAGACCACTACGATCCGTACCCATTACCACTGGAATATTTTTCAATTGCTCAGCAGCCGCTAAACGCGCTTGCTCACGAGCCATATTATCGTACTTCGACATCACTAAATTGGTCATTAAAATACTGTAACGACGCTTATTATCAGCACTAACCGGTTTAACTTCTCCGTTTTCACGCCAATCAGTTAACGTAATACGGTAGCTATTAATATTAGGTGATTTTGCAATCGTATAACGAGTACTGATCTTAGTGTCTTCGTCATCATTGGTCCAAGAAACCCAATCAGTATCAATACGATCAGCACTTTGTTTTACAATACCGACTTTATTATCCGTAATTAGCTGTTGTGTTACACGCCAGATCTTCATAAGGCCATTTGACGATGGCATAAACAGCGTTACACCTTGCTGATCAATCGCAGAGGTTACGCCAGGGATCAACTCTAACACCTGTAATGGTGGACGAATATCAACCTTAGTACCTACTTCACCTTGATACACACGTTGCGGAATAGCATAGTTTGTATTACTAAAAGGTTGAGCACCTGCCGGCAACGTCCAACTTTCAAGTGATGGCGTATTAAGATAATTAAAATCTTGCGCGGCCTGTCGACGACTGTCTGTACCACCAGAACATGCGGTGATAGTTGTCACTACGACGGCAGCTAATGCTAGCCGGTATTTATAATTCATTTATGCTCCTGCGCTCCTAGATTGTTACAACGACTAATAAATAACTACGTATTATAATACGTTAGCATCAACAAGTGCTTGTTTAACAATAGGCTGCTGTGATTCGCTTAAAACAGTAAGCGGAAGTCGTAAGTTATCGTGTTCAATTAATCCCATTTGGTAAGCGGCCCATTTAACTGGAATAGGATTCGCTTCAACAAACAGTTTGGTATGTAATGGCATTAAGCGTTGGTTGATCTCTTGAGCCGCGTCAATGTTCCCCTCTAACGCAAGGTTAAACATTGTCGCCATTGCTGCTGCTGCAATATTGGCAGTAACAGAAATAACGCCATGACCACCTTCAGCAACAAAATCAACCGCCGTTGCATCATCACCGCTTAGTTGGATAAAATCTGCGCCACAAAGTTCCCGTGTTTTTTTAACGCGAGTAATATCACCCGTGGCATCTTTAATACCAATAATATTATCAAGTTTTGCTAATCGCGCCACTGTTTCTGGTAGTAAGTCAACCGCAGTACGACCGGGTACATTGTATAATATTTGTGGTATATCAGTCGCTTCAGCAATCGCTTTATAATGTTGATATAAACCTTCTTGAGTTGGTTTATTATAGTATGGCGTCACACTTAGACAGGCTGCAATTCCAGTACCAGAAAACAGTTTAGTGATCGTTACCGCTTCATGGGTTGCATTTGCCCCCGTACCTGCAATAACTGGAATACGTCCATCAACATATTCTAACGTTTTTAAAACAACTTTAATGTGCTCATCAACCGTTAATGTTGTCGATTCACCGGTTGTTCCAACAGCAATAATAGCCGTAGTACCTGCTGCAATATGGTGATCAACCAGCTTTTTTAGGCCGATATAATCAACTTCACCTGAAGGACCAAATGGCGTTAGTAGTGCTACCATGCTTCCTGAAAACATATCCGTCTCCCCTGTTTTATATATCGTAACGATTCTAAACTAATAACATTAACAACCAATCAATAAAAATGGTTACGGTATATAGCTAGTTTGTAAGTCATGGTACTTTTGCACGACTATAAACTCAAGCAAAGGGTGACTGAAAACCGTTAACTGACGCGCTTTATCGTATTCATTTTAAGCTTGTCGGTTGTGTTTAACGTTTCTAACACTAAAAATACGTTTTGATGAGTCATTATTCTTGTTAACTACACAATTATAATAAAAAAATTTGTGATTATTGATGATGATTTGCGCTCTTTTGAAGAATCAGTCTGTGCTAACATGCTAATAATGATCACGAAAAAATGGCGCTAAATATGGAACATTACCTTGTAATAACCGCAGTAGGTACTGACCGACCAGGTATCACTGATGAGATCACCCATCTTGTCGCGCACAGTGGCTGTAACATCGTTGATAGTCGAATCGCTCTTTTTGGCTCTGAATTCACGCTAATTATGTTGCTCTCTGGCAATAGCAATGCTATCTCAAGAATTGAATCAACGTTGCCACTAAAAGGCCAAGAGCATGATTTAATCACGGTGATGAAACGCACCAATAAACATATTGCTCGCTTCTTTCCATATACGGCGGATTTTCATATTGAAGCAAAAGATAGCCCAGGGCTGATTAAACATTTCACCCATTTCATGGCTAGCCGAAAAATTGACATCTCAACCTTGAGTGCCAACACCATTGAAAATGGTCATACTGATATCGACAATCAATTAGTGCTTCAAATCAGTACCAATTTACCCGAAGACTGTAATTTAGTGAGCTTACAACAAGAATATGAAACGCTTTGTAGCCAACTAAACGCTCACGGTACTGTCAATTTTATTGGTCACCATTAATTAATTACCCATAAAACACACCATAACAGCGCATGTTATATTAACGTTTATGACTTATTAAAAGGACAGCTGCATGAATACACTAACAGCAGGAATGCTCGCTCCCACTTTTACGTTACTCAACCAAGACGACCAACCCGTCAGCTTAAGTGATTTTAAAGGTAAGAAAGTACTGGCTTATTTTTACCCCAAAGCAATGACCCCAGGTTGTACCATTCAAGCGTGTGGTTTACGCGACAGTAAAGCTGAACTAGAAGCCCTTAACGTGGTTGTTTTAGGTATCAGTATTGATCCTGTTAAGCGTTTACCTAAATTTATTGAACGCGATAATCTTAACTTCACCCTGTTATCTGATGAAGATCATGCAGTAGCTGATCAATTTGGCGTGTGGGGAGAGAAAAAATTCATGGGCAAAATTTATGATGGTTTGCACCGCATCAGTTTCTTAATTGATGAGCATGGCAAGATTGAACACGTGTTTGATAAATTCAAAACCAAAGATCATCATCAAGTCGTATTAGATTACCTTAATCAGTAATCTAATCACAAAAAAACCACAAAGGCTGTTATCAGTCGTTGTGGTTTTTTTTAGTATTTACACTACTTAATAACGTTAATAACTAACAGGAGGCGTATTATCTTTCATCACTAATGCGCCCCACACAGCTTTGACTAAAGTTGCTAATGGGATCGCAAAGAATACGCCCCAGAACCCCCATAAACCGCCAAACACTAATACCGCAACAATAATTGCCACGGGATGTAAGTTAACCGCTTCAGAGAACAGAACAGGAACTAAAACATTACCATCCAATGCTTGTACAATGCCGTAAGCGGCTAACAACCACCAAAACTCAGGTGTCCAACCCCATTGGAATAATCCGACCATCGCAACCGGTACTGTCACCGCTGCTGCACCGATATAAGGAATTAGTACGGATAAACCGACTAATACTCCAAGTAGCGCAGCATACTGAAGTCCCATCACAACAAAAACAATATAACTCGCGATACCAACAATGAAGATCTCGATCACTTTACCGCGAATATAATTAGAGATTTGTTGATTCATCTCAGCACTTACTTTAGTCGCTAAACGACGATTACTAGGTAAAACGTCAATAAATGAACGTAAAATAATGTCTTTATCTTTCAATAAAAAGAAAATCAATAATGGCACTAAAATCAAATAGACCCCGAGTGTCGCCAAACTCACTAATGATGATAATGAACCTTTGACTACACTACCGCCTACTGTCAATACTTTCTCACGTAAGGTATCAGTTAATACAGTCACTTGAAGCGGTTGTACAAAATCAGGATAACGTTCAGGTAAACTTGAGACATAAACCTGCAAATCATTAAACATTTTCGGCACATCAGCACTTAAATTGGTAATTTGATGCCAAATCGTCGGTACTAAGCCAAACAAAGCTAACACCATTAGCCCTGCAAAAATAATCAGCACGATAGCAACAGAAAATGTACGAGGCAGACCCCAATGGGTAAAACGTGCTACGGGAGATTCAAGCAAATACGCCAGCACAATCGCAACCAGCAATGGTGTGATTAACCCACCAAAGAAATATAAGGTTAAAAAAGCCCCCGCTAAAATGATCATTAAACTCACAGCATGAGGGTCAGAGAATCGGCGCTGATACCAACTTTTAAACATATGCAGCATGAGAATTACAGTCCTTTTTTCACAAAAATAACCAGCTGATAGGTATTTTCAGCCTGTATATCAAGAATAAATCCATTGTTTTTCAAATAACGAATAATATCCATTTTAGTGCCGTCGGCTAAAACCTTAATGTCAAGTTTCTGGGTCGACAATAAATCGCGACATTTTCGCTTTACTATCAATAATGCTAATGGACAACGGTGAGCCATGAGATCAAGTGTTAGGATTTCCATTCCAATTGCGTGACAGTGATTATCCATTATCGTATTGTAACCTTAACCGCAAGGAATAAGCGAGATAACCACAAAGCGAAATATCACAATAGCGAACCTAAGCTAAAATTCGCTGTCGTAACAATGCAGAAGGTTATCGATAATTGCCCCGTTTTCCCTTATTAATCGACATGGTGGTTGTATTATTTATATGTTCCAATTTGCTAAAGCACCAACCTATATCTTACTGTCAGCCTTGTTAAGTACTAGCTTGCCGGCTATAGCGAATAACGCCTCTTCATTACCTGACATTGGTACGACAGCAGCATCAACGCTGACTATTGATAAAGAAATTGAATATGGTGAGATGTACATGCGAATAATGCGCGCCAGTCGTCCCATTATTAATGATCCCGTATTATCAGAATATATCCAAGATCTTGGGCATAAATTAGTTGCTAATGCTGATGGTGTTAAAACACCGTTTGATTTTTTCTTGATTAAGAATTATGAGATCAACGCATTTGCCTTATTTGGCGGTAATATTGGAGTCCATTCAGGATTATTTTTACATGCTAAAACGGAAAGTGAACTCGCGTCAGTTATCGCACATGAAATTGCTCATGTCACTCAACGCCATCTTGCTCGTACTTTAGAAGATCAAGCAAAGAAAAACCCAGCGACAATGGCAGCGATGCTAGGCTCTTTATTATTAGTAATTGCAGCACCTGAAGCGGGGATAGCAGCATTACACGCAACAACAGCGATATCAATACAAGGTATGTTAAACCATACCCGTAGTAATGAAAAAGAAGCAGATCGCATCGGTATATCTACCCTCGCCAAGGCAGGTTTTAATCCACAAGCAATGCCACATTTTTTTGAACGTTTAGCCGAACAATACCGCTATACCACTAAATTACCCCCAATGTTACTTAGTCACCCATTACCAGAATCACGCATTACAGACAGTCGTTTACGTGCGAATAATTATTCAGTCGTTAGATTGCCACCATCTGAACACTATCTGTTGGCGAAATCACGTATGGTGGCACGCTATGTCGGTTTTAGCCAAACATCAGCCTTAAACTGGTTTAATACTGAACTCAAAAAAGCACCAGCCAACCAACATAAAGAACTTAATTATGGTAAGAGCTTGGTCTATATCGATAAAGGTCAGTATGCTAAAGCTCAACAATTATTGTTGCCATTACTTACAGCTGAACCTAATAATTTATTTTACATCGACGCGGCAACAGACTTAAATTTATATCAAAAACAATATGATAAAGCGATCACTCGTTTAAAAAACGCATTACAATATCAACCAGAGAGTAGCGTGTTACAACTTAATTTAGCCAATGCTTTATTAGAAGCTAAACGTTACCAGCAAAGTATTAACATACTGACCCGTTATAGTTATCAGCAACCTAATGATATTAATGGCTGGGCATTATTAGCACAAAATTATGCCAAACAAAATAAACGTGATGGTGAGCTCGCAGCAATGGGTGAATTAGCCGCATTACGGGCACAATGGGGGCTGGCAATCAGTAACTACACGCAAGCGGCGCAACGCGCAAAACTAGGTTCACTCGATCAAGCGCGTTATGATGCACGATTGGATCAACTTCGCCTTCAACAAGCCAAATTTGAAGCTTTACGTTCTTCTTTTTAGTGGCTCTTTTTATTGATAAGGAATTAACAATGACTATTTCGATTTATCACAATCCGCGTTGTTCAAAAAGTCGTGAAACATTAGCTTTACTGACAGAGCATGGTATTACGCCAACCGTCATTCATTATTTAGACACCCCTCCCGCTATTGAACAACTACAACAACTTTACCGTCAACTTGGTTATAGCAATGTACGTGAGATGATGCGAACTAAAGAACAACAATATAAAGAACAACAACTCGATGCGGAAACACTAACGGATCACGCTTTATTTGAAGCAATCATATCGTGCCCTAAATTACTTGAACGACCAATTGTGGTTAACAGTGACAACGATAAAGCCGCAATGGGACGTCCACCTGAGCATGTTTTGAGTATTTTATAATGACTAAAATCTTAGTACTCTATTACAGTCTTCATGGTAATACGCGCCAATTAGCACGTCATATTTGCCGTGGCATCGAACAAGTCGATGGCTGTGAAGCGATACTAAGAACGGTAGCAGACATTCATACAATACCGACGACATCAGTAATATCGACACGAATAGAAACAAGTACTGATCCCATTGTCACTCATGATGATCTCAAGCAATGTTCAGCAATGGCGATGGGAAGTCCGGTCAGGTTTGGCAATATGGCAGCCCCACTCAAGCACTTTTTAGACAGTACCAGTGGTGAATGGCTATCAGGCACATTAATCGATAAGCCTGCCTGCGTATTTACCTCATCGTCATCATTACACGGCGGTCAAGAAACTACGCTACAATCAATGATGTTACCGCTATTACATCATGGAATGTTAATTGTGGGGATTCCCTATTCAGAACCGTTGTTACACACAACACATCATGGCGGCACACCTTATGGCGCATCGCATGTTAATAACGGTACAAATAAACAATTACACCCAGATGAAATAGCACTTGCTCAAGCCATTGGACGGCGTTTAGCAACCATAGCATGTAAATTAAGTGGCTAGAAAAAGGAGTCTTCATGCCCAAAATGCAACGACTAACACATTTTGCTCGTCAATCTGCATTGATCAATTATTGCAGTTTGATTATTTTCATTAGCCTATGGCAATTACAACTATCGCCTCATCCTCAATTATCCGCATTCATCATCACCGCGTTATGGGTCATCCCCTTATTATTACCCTTACCCGGAATATTTGCCGCAAAACCTTATACCCATGCATGGGCAAATTTTATTCTAATGTTTTATGTTCTGCATGCCGTCACGCTTATCGTCCTCAATGATGGTGAACAAGGATTAGCTGCCATCGAGTTGATTATCGTTAGTGTATGTTTTGTTAGTAACATTCTTTTTGCGCGTTTGCGGGCTAAAGAACTAGGGATTAAATTAAAACGATTATCACAAGTTGAGCGTGAAGAGCATGCGCGCTATAACGATTAATCGTTAGCACTAAAATGTGATAAAAAAAACCTCAGCACTGAATATACTGAGGTTGTTTATTTTACTCAAAATAACGTCATCTAATTACTTTGTTAATATGTAATTAACTATTCCAAGAATAAATATTTTGTGGCGTTACGGTTAATGCACTTGAAGCAGTCACTGATGGTACAGCACTGACAGTATCCGTTGTCACGGGGATTATTGCAGAGGTAGTCGACACGGCAGGATCAGCAGCAAAAGCTATTGCTGATTGAGTTTGACGCACTTGATCATCATGGCTAATCTCTTGATGGAATGCCTGCTCAGAACCTTGAAGATTTAATTGAAAAATAACACTATCGCCTTTAATTCTCATGGCATTAGCACTGTTCACAGTCGTTAAACCATTAAGCATTTTTTCTAGAGCAAAAAAGTTTTCAGTTGACTGAATATTATCAACTTCAATATTAACTTTACCACCAGCAACACCACCTAAAACGACGGCATATTTATTAGCTAAGTAATCCGTCACTTGATTAATCATCTTATTTGATGATTGTGCCAATGTGCCAGATGTTGTACCTGTAATCGGTTGTACTTCTGCCGTTGCAATCTTACTTGGTTGCTGCGGATAAAACTGCCAATGTAAAGTTACATTGGCATCTGGTTGCTGCTGTGCTTTAACCAACAATAACCCATCCGCATGATAACGCGTACTTGCCACAGCAATAGGATCAATAAAACCACCCCATAAATCTGACGCATTTACAGCCGTTTCATCCGTTATATCTCCCACAGGGAACGTTAATGGTAAGCCTCGGCTATCAGCGGCTTGTTTGGTGTCGTTAACCAACGCATTGGTTGACTGATCCCACAGAATATTACGTTGCTGGCCATCATTATCGACCATCCACACTAAAATATTTGGACGTTGATCTTTCCAAATACTCGCTTTTGATTTAATCAATAATTGTTTAATTTGGTTTTTATCAAAGCTTAAATTAATAGCGCGTTGACCATCAACTTGACTATAACCAAGCTGACTAACATAACGACCGCTATTAGTAATCGCAGTTTTAATCGTAGCGTTATTTAAAATATCAGTATTACCTGATATTTTTACCAACACATTTGCTAATCCCTGTTCACGGGCAGCTTGATCGGCTTGTTGGTCGCTTCCGATCAAAGTAACTTGGGTTCGATAAAGATCATTTACCGTCGCAGCTTGTACCGGCAATACCAATACCGCTAAAAATAATAATGCAAATCGCAACATAGTAAGACTCATGGTTAACTCAAAAAAATGGACCTATTAAAGCAGACAACAGGTTTTATCATTGGTGCCGTATCATAGCGCAGAGAATGGGAAAATTATTCGACAATTTCAGCAATATCATTTTATAACTCACATTTTTAATAGTGCAAAGATCACTCATATGCAAACAAAACGCCATTCGTTCTAAATTCGAGCAATTACAGGTACTTTTCGTCTTTTATTAATCTAGGTTATCGTTTGCTTTCGTGATAGGATTGCGCGATTTTTTTTACTTAGAGATGAATATCATGATGCAGGTTCTTCAAGGTGCACAAATGTTATTTGTAGCATTTGGCGCATTAGTTCTGGTTCCGTTATTAACAGGACTGGATCCTAATGTAGCTTTATTTGGCGCAGGTGCTGGCACACTTTTATTTCAAGTCGTGACTAAACGATCGGTACCCATTTTTCTAGCCTCATCTTTCGCCTTTATTGCTCCTATGATGTATGGCATCCAAACATGGGGTGTTGCAAGCACTATGGGGGGTCTCATGATGGCGGGCGTGGTTTATGTCATCATGGGCGGTATCATCAAGATTCGTGGTGTTGGATTTATTCATCGCTTATTACCTCCCGTTGTTGTCGGTCCAGTCATCATGGTGATCGGTTTAGGATTAGCACCCGCGGCAGTGAATATGGCAGTAGGTAAAACTGGCGGCGGTGACGTGCAATTAATCGCTCACGATACTGCTTTATGGATCTCAGCGATTTCCCTTACGGTCACTATTACCTTAAGTGTTTTTGCTAAAGGTATTCTAAAATTAATTCCAATCGTTGGCGGTATTACAGCAGGTTACGTTACTAGTCTTGGTTTTGGTGTTATTGATTTCACACCTGTTGTGCAAGCAAGTTGGCTGGCTGTTCCTAATTTCACCTTGCCTGAATTCAATATCAATGCTGTCTTGTTTATGATTCCAGTAGCAATTGCACCTGCGGTAGAACATGTCGGTGATATTTTAGCTATTTCTAATGTAACAGGAAAAGATTACCTCAAAAAACCAGGCTTACACCGTACAATGGCGGGTGATGGCATTGCAACAATTGTCGCCTCTTTTCTTGGTGCACCACCTAATACTACCTACTCAGAAGTCACAGGTGCCGTTATGCTGACCAAAGCATTTAATCCAGTCATCATGACTTGGGCAGCGGTTACTGCAATTGTTTTAGCATTTGTTGGTAAATTAGGCGCAATACTGCAAACTATTCCAGTACCAGTAATGGGCGGCATAATGATTTTATTATTTGGTTCGATTGCAACGGTTGGATTAAATACTCTGATAATAAATCAAGTCGATTTACATAAAGCCCGCAATCTCGTGATTGTAGCCGTAACATTAGTATTTGGTATTGGTGGAATGGCATTTGGTATCGGTGAATTTAGCTTACAAGGTGTGAGCCTATGCGGTATTGTTGCTATTTTATTGAACCTGATTCTACCACAAGATTTAGGTGAAACTAATGTGGTTGATAATGCACAAATTGAAGATACTGAACATCTATAATTACAACAATTGTCATTTATAGACGACCAATTAAAATAAAAAAAACCGGACATTCTTGGTCCGGTTTTTTATATCAGCGATAATCAATACTAAAATTATTTAGTACCGAAAATTTTATCGCCCGCATCGCCAAGACCAGGAATAATGTAACCCTTATCATTTAGCTTTTCATCAATAGCCGCTGTATATAGCTCTACATCTGGGTGCGCTTTTTCTAAAGCCGCAATACCTTCAGGCGCAGCAACAAGTACCAATACCTTAAATTGCGTACAACCATGTTCTTTTAATAGATCAAGCGTTGCAATCATTGAACCGCCAGTCGCTAGCATTGGATCAACAACCAATGCAATACGCTCATCAATATTCGACGCTAATTTATTAAAGTACGGAATAGGCTCTAGCGTTTCTTCATCACGGTAGATACCAACAACACTGATACGTGCACTTGGCATATGCTCTAATACACCATCCATCATACCTAAACCGGCACGAAGAATAGGCACTACAGTCACTTTTTTACCTTTTAGTTGATCAACTTCAACTGGACCATTCCAACCTTCAATGATCAATTTTTCTGTTTCGA
This sequence comes from Photobacterium carnosum, assembly GCF_002849605.1. Classification (GTDB taxonomy): domain Bacteria; phylum Pseudomonadota; class Gammaproteobacteria; order Enterobacterales; family Vibrionaceae; genus Photobacterium; species Photobacterium carnosum. The sequence continues at coordinate 17,601 of NZ_NPIB01000031.1, read as the reverse complement.
AGTCTGAAGTCGCTTCATACGTTAATAGGCTACCAACCTCGGTTGCCAATTCGCGAAAACGCTTAGTGCTAATATCACCTTCACGCATAAGACCAATCTTATGTTTAACCAGCGGGTGTTTCACCTCAACGACTTTCATCTCGACTCCTGGGAACTAAATTATAAAAAAATATAAAAATCGCAGCATTATATACCAAGCCAATCGATTGCCGATAGTATCAAATGTTTAATTGGCTAAAAAATAGCCATACTCACAAATTGACGCAAACGTTTGCCTTACTATAATAACTGCTGTTATTATATTTTGGTTTTTTACTTTAATACGTTTGAGGGATCATCTGTGAGCAACAAAAACTCTTCTCTTAGTTACAAAGATGCTGGTGTTGATATTGATGCTGGTAATGCGTTAGTTGACCGTATTAAAGGCGTAGTTAAACGCACTCATCGCCCTGAAGTTATGGGGGGAATTGGTGGTTTTGGTGCTTTATGTTCACTACCAACTAAATATAAAGAACCCGTTTTAGTGTCAGGAACTGATGGCGTAGGAACTAAACTTCGCCTTGCTATAGATCTAAAACAGCACGATACCATTGGTATTGATCTGGTGGCCATGTGTGTTAATGATCTGATTGTACAAGGTGCTGAACCATTGTTTTTCTTAGACTATTACGCCACAGGTAAACTGGATATCGATACTGCAGCCAGCGTTGTAGCAGGGATTGGTGAAGGGTGTATTCAATCAGGTTGCGCACTCATCGGTGGTGAAACTGCTGAAATGCCGGGCATGTACCATGGCGAAGATTACGATGTCGCGGGATTCTGTGTTGGTGTGGTAGAAAAAGCTGACATCATTGATGGTTCAAAAGTCACTGCTGGCGATGCACTTATTGCTGTCGGTTCAAGTGGTCCCCACTCAAACGGTTATTCATTAATTCGTAAAATATTAGAAATTTCCCAAGCAGATCTTAATCAAGATCTTGACGGTAAAAAACTATCTGAACATTTATTAACACCCACTAGAATTTATGTCAAATCAGCGCTAAAAATGATTGAGAACTGTGATATTCATGCCATTTCTCACATTACTGGTGGTGGTTTCTGGGAAAATATCCCACGCGTATTACCACAAGGTACTAAAGCCGTTGTTGATGGCAACAGCTGGCAATGGCCTGCTATTTTTAACTGGTTACAACAGGCGGGTAATGTCGATACCTATGAAATGTACCGAACCTTCAACTGTGGTGTCGGTTTAGTGATTGCTTTACCACCAGCGCAAGCAGCACTTGCAATTGAAATTTTACAGGCCGAAGGCGAAAATGCTTGGCTGCTCGGTGAAATTGCTACAGCCGCAGTCGGTGAAGAGCAAGTAGAGATTAACTAAAGCTATGCATAATATTGTTGTCTTAATCTCAGGACATGGCACTAATTTACAAGCGATTATTGATAGTTGTGCCAATGGCATCATCAAAAATAGCCGTATTGCTGCTGTGATCTCAAATAAAGCCGATGCTTATGGCCTTGAGCGAGCCCAATTTGCCAACATAGAGACACTTTCTATTGCTGTAACTGATTACGCCAACCGCCAAGATTATGATCAAGCTCTGATTGAAAGAATTGATGCTTATCAGCCTGATGTGATTGTGTTAGCGGGTTTTATGCGGATTTTATCTGCAGATTTCGTCAACCATTATCAAGGGAAAATGCTTAACATTCATCCTTCCTTGTTACCTAAATATACGGGATTAAACACCCACCAGCGCGCTATTGATGCGGGAGACACAGAACATGGCACCAGTGTCCATTTCGTTACCGAAGAGTTAGATGGTGGCCCCGTTATTTTACAGGCTAAAGTGCCAATTTTCACAACAGACAGTGTCGATGATGTTATTGAACGAGTACAACGACAAGAACATAATATCTATCCATTAGTGATCCAATGGCTACTGAGTCAGCGATTATTAATGCAAAATGGTGATGCGGTGCTAGATGGTAACAAACTGCCACCACAAGGCTATGCTGCACTGTAATGACTTAATCTATTTATCTAAAAAAGGCGACCTCATTGAGATCGCCTTTTTATTATCTGTTACTAATAGCGGGCATTACCGTTAGCAAGTACTAACATCTACTGCAATTGCATCATAAACCACTTCACCAAAATGGAACACACGAAATTCACCACTTACCATCTTCTGCCAATTTTCATCATTGGTTAACGGCTGAGTAGCAATCACCGTTACTACATCATTGGCGGTTGTTTCACGTTGAAAATCAATCGTTACGTCTTCATCAATTAATGATGCTTTACCAAACGGAGCTCGACGAGTGATCCAATGTAAGTTATTAGTACAATACGTTAGTACATACTCACCATTACTCAGTAGCATGTTATACACACCCAATTGACGTAATGTGTCACAACACTCCGCAAAATAACCAAATACTGGCGTCATATCAGTAGGCAAGACCGGGAAACGAATCTCTAACTGGTTCATTAACCAACAGAATGCAATTTCACTGTCAGTATCACCCACCGCTTGATTGCGGCCAGTCACTAATTGCTCATAACCTGTCAGTTGACCATTATGAGCAAAAGTCCAATAATTACCCCATAGCTCACGCGTAAAAGGATGCGTATTTTCTAAACTCACCCCACCACGATTAGCCTGACGAATATGACTCACAACAGCATGACTCTTTATTGGATATTGTTGCACCAACTCGGCAATACGTGATTGACAGCTTGGATTAGGATCTTTGAACGTTCGACATCCTTTACCTTCATAAAAGGTAATTCCCCAACCATCACGGTGTGGTCCTGTATTACCACCACGCTGCATTAAACCAGTAAAGCTAAAACAAATATCTGTTGGTACGTTGGCACTCATGCCTAATAATTCACACATTTTTATTTCTGCTCTTTTTGCTGAATCATGCTTATTTAAAGATCAATAATCATTGTTATTATTTGATTTATTTATAACCAATCGACGATTATTTTTCCATTTCTTTTTCAACTAACATAATTAAAATATGAATAATTTTAATATGAATTTCTTGAATGCGATCGGCATAACCAAAATGTGGAACTCGAATTTCAACATCCGCTAATCCTGCCATTTTGCCGCCATCTTTACCTGTTAAGGCGATAGTCTTCATTCCCTTAGCTTGCGCCGCTTCAATTGCTTTCAGAATATTGGCAGAGTTGCCTGAGGTTGATAATCCAAACAATACATCGCCTTTAGCGCCGACAGCTTCTAAATAGCGAGAAAATACATATTCATAACCAAAATCATTACTGACACAAGATAGATGGCTCGGATCTGAAATTGCAATTCCAGGATAACCTGGGCGATCATCTCGATAGCGACCGGTTAATTCTTCAGCAAAATGCATCGCATCACAATGAGAACCACCATTACCGCATGATAATACTTTTCCACCTTGCTTAAATGAATCAGCTAACAATTTAGCCGCCGCTTCAATATCTGCTAAGTTCTTATCATCATTTAAAAAACGGTTTAGGACGTCAGCGGCATCAGTCAATTCGCTGTGGATCAGATCTTTATACATAAGCTGCTCTCTCAATGTTTTCCATTAAATACAAATCAAGCGAGCAATATGCTCGCTTGATGGTGTAATACATCAATAATCGCAGTTTACATACAAATAACTTACAGTGTCGACTCTTGATCTGATGCTTTGTCGGAATTAACCACTAAAATTTGCTGCAATTGCGTAATTGACTGCACTAAATGAAGATTTGTTAGTTCAAATACACCTGCATGCTCCAATTTACGTTCAACATGCGGTAGTACCCCTAGCAAATATACAGGTAAAGTAGATAACCGATCCAATGCGGATTCAAAAGCATGAATAGCTGTGATATCAATCGTTGATACATCGCTAAAATCAAGCACAACGGCACGTGTTTCCATTGTTGCATGCTCAATTACAGAGAATGCTTTTTCGCTCGCAGCAAAAAATAACGGACCATTAATGTCATACACCACCACATCACTACCGAAATTAAGGTGCGGATGTTTATCATCAGTAATAGTAACCGTGGTTAAGCTTGCAATACGTTGAATAAACAATACGCCAGCTAATAATAAACCAACAATTACCGCAACAACCATGTCAAATGCAACAGTCAAAATAAAACATGTCATTAGAACAGCAACATCACGACGAGGTGCCACTTTTAATGTGTGTACAAAGTGTGGTGCTTCTGACATGTTCCATGCCACCATGATAAGTAAACCGGCTAAGGCACTCATTGGTACATAAGACAGTACAGGTGCTAATACTAACATTGCAGCTAAAACAAAAATCGCATGAATAATGCCAGAGATTGGAGAAAAAGCGCCAGAACGAATATTGGTCGCAGTACGAGCAATAGCCGCCGTTGCAGGGATACCACCAAAGAATGGTACAACGATGTTCGCAATACCTTGACCAACTAATTCCGCATTCGGATTATGTTTAGTACTGGTCATACCGTCAGCAACTACGGCACACAATAAAGACTCTATACAACCTAAAATTGCAATCGTTAACGCTGATGGCATTAACTCAATCATTGTTGCCCAGTTAAAAGTACTTGATTGCCATAGTGGTAAAAACTGTGGTGCTTCTTGAGGAATACCATGGCCAATAATATTACCAATGGTGTAACTGAATTTTTCACCGAGTAACGTTACGTGCTCAAGACTAAAGTGATTTAAAGCTAGTGCTAAAACTGTACCCACTAATAAAGAAACTAAATGGGGTGGAATTCGGGTTTTCAGTTTTGCCCAGACAATAAATGTCAGAATCGTAATAATACCAACCAATGTATCGGCATAATTAGTGGTTGAGATCGCATGTGAATACGCCATCACTTTTTCAGGAAAATGAATAGGACTGCCTAAAACATGCAAACCAAGTAGATCTTTTAGCTGTAGAAAAGCAATAACAAAACCAATCCCAGCTGTAAAACCTGTCGTTACAGGATAAGGCACATAAGTGACCAATTGCCCCAAACGAAAGATGCCCATCAGTAGTAAAATAACACCAGACATCATGGTCGCTAGCATTAATCCTGATAAACCGTATTTCTGTGTTATCGGCAATAATATTACAACGAAAGCCGCGGTTGGACCGGTAATATTAAACCGTGAGCCACCCAATAACGCTGCTAAAAAACCAGCGACGATAACAGTATACAAACCATGTTGAGGAGGAACACCAACAGCGATTGATAATGCCATACCTAATGGAATAGCCACAATACCAACAGTAACACCAGATACTAAATCGGCACGCAGCTTGGAAAGGGTATATCCCTGTTTCCACGATTTAGAAAGAGCTTGAAAAATCAACACAACAAAACCCCTGTGCTTATTTGCACATAAAAAAATAGGCATTGATGTCAACCCGAAAGAGGGTCCGGCGGGCAACTGTCAGTCGGAAATCGGGAAAGGCAACAAACGGAAATACCATTCACTTATTGGCCGTATAAAAAACATACAATTCTAATAACGTGAACGGTATCACAATAGTGCTATATGTTAACGCTTCACTAATAATTCGCAAGTGAAAATAAATTCACTAATGATCTCGATCAATGCAAGTAAAACCGCTGTTTTGGTGTTTTTTACGTTCTCATCCACCATTGATTCAACAATTAAATATTTTACATTTATTTAAAAAATAACTTACAATCAATTGTGAGTGGTTAGACCTCTTACCTTGATTTTAAAGACCGCCATACTTAAAAAAAACACCGCGCAATATTGTGCTAAAAATATGACCAAAGAACGAACCTTCTTTATATACAATACACTGTACTGCTATATGATTACGGAGAATCGCTATGTTGACATTTATATACTTAATTAGCTTTATCTGTGTGCTTGGCATCCTTGCTTATCACCGACTATCTCGCCATATTTTCACTGTCACTATTGCAGCATTATTAGTCTTAGGTACCTTAGCAAATGTTACAGGAATTATTAGCTGGTTAACGTTTACCGTGATTGCTCTCCCCCTAAATATTGCCATCTTACGTAAAAAAATTATTACTCAATCAGCACTGAAACATTTTAAAAAAATCATACCTCAAATGTCACAGACCGAAAAAGAAGCAATTGACGCAGGTACGGTATGGTGGGAAGCGGATCTTTTTAGTGGTAACCCCGATTGGAACAAACTTCATGCCATTCAAGCTCCGACCCTAACGCCAGCAGAACACGCTTTTTTAGAGGGTCCAGTCAATGATATTTGTCGTATGGTCAATGATTTCCATATCACTCATGATCTCGCCGATCTGCCGCCTGAAGTATGGCAGCAACTTAAACAGCATAAATTTTTTGCCATGATCATTAAAAAGCAATATGGCGGATTAGCGTTTTCAGCTTATGCACAATCTCTGGTATTACAAAAATTAACCGGAGTGTCTGCGGTCTTATCTTCAACGGTTGGTGTACCAAACTCTTTAGGTCCAGGAGAGTTATTACAACACTACGGCACTGAAGCACAAAAAGATTATTACTTACCACGCCTAGCCGCGGGTGATGAAATCCCTTGTTTTGCTCTAACTAGCCCAGAAGCTGGTTCGGACGCAGGATCTATTCCTGATTTTGGTATCGTCAAAAAAGGCATCTGGCAAGGTGAAGAAATACTGGGAATGGAGCTGACATGGAATAAACGTTACATCACCTTAGCCCCAGTCGCTACCGTGTTAGGCTTAGCCTTTAAATTATTTGATCCCGATTTTTTACTTGGTCAAAAAAAGGATCTTGGTATCACCTGCGCCTTAATCCCAACCGATCTTGATGGGGTTCAGATTGGCCGTCGTCACTTTCCACTTAATATTCCCTTCCAAAATGGTCCAACCCAAGGTGATAAAATATTCGTTCCAATTGACTTCATCATTGGAGGCCAAACTATGGCTGGCCAAGGGTGGAAAATGTTAGTTGAATGCTTGTCTGTTGGACGAGGTATCACCTTACCGTCAAACACCACCGGCGGTTTAAAAACAGCCGCAATGGCAACCGGTGCTTATGCGCGTATTCGTCGTCAATTTAAATTACCAATAGGTAAAATGGAAGGCATTGAAGAACCCTTAGCGCGTATTGTCGGTAATGCTTATGTACTTGATGCCGCAACAACATTAACCGTCACGGGTATAGATTTAGGTGAAAAGCCCTCGGTTATTTCAGCCATCGTTAAATACCACTGCACCCATCGTAGCCAACGAAGCATTATTGATGCGATGGATATCGTCGGAGGAAAAGGGATTTGTATGGGGCCTCGTAATTTTCTTGCTCGAAGTTATCAAGGTGCCCCTATTGCTGTTACCGTTGAAGGCGCGAATATATTAACCCGCTCAATGATCATTTTTGGGCAAGGCGCTATTCGTTGTCACCCTTATGTACTTAATGAAATTAATGCCGCTTATACCGACGATCCACAACGTGCACTTGATCGTTTTGATAATGCAGTATTTAGTCATATTGGGTTTGTTTTTAGCAATATAATACGCAGTTTTTGGTTAGGTTTAACCGATGGTCGAGGCTCATCAGCCCCCCACAAAGATGTAACCTATCGCTATTATCAACAAATGAATCGCTATAGTGCAAACCTCGCATTATTAGCCGATATATCAATGGCAACATTGGGTGGCTCACTTAAACGTAAAGAGCGATTATCTGCCCGCTTAGGTGATGTATTAAGTCAATTATACTTAGCCTCAGCCACACTAAAACGTTATACCGATGAAGGTCAGCAACAAGATGACATCGCGTTAGTACACTGGGGATTACAAGATGCGCTTTATCAAACAGAAGTTGCTATTGATAACTTTTTAGCTAATTTCCCTAATAAAGCTATTGCTCGTGGGTTAAGATTCATTGTTTTACCGATGGGATTACGTCGCCGCCAACCGAGTGATGAATTAGATCACCAACTGGCACACTTAATTCAAACGCCATCAGCTACGCGAGATCGTATTGGTCGCGGTCAATTTTTAGAAGCAACAGCAAATAATGCAGTTGGAATGATGGAAGTCGCTCTAGTTGATATTCTCGCAGCAGAACCAATTTATGATCGTGTCTGTCAAGCGGCGAAGACACTATTACCGTTCATGCAATTAGGTAAGGTTGCAGCAATAGGATTAGAACTCGGCGTCATCACCACCGAAGAAGCGCAATTACTTCACCGAGCAGAAGCAGGACGGTTAGACACCATTAATGTTGATGACTTTGATCCTGCACAATTAGCGATTAACCCGCTTCAAACCACAGCCTCAATTGATAGTGCAGCTTAAATAAGCGCATTATTGTGACGTTCAAAAGCAAAAGTCTCTGATCATCACTTACTTATTTAGGCACAATTAAATCACTCTGAACGACTCGTTTACGTCGCCATATCAATAACACCACTAGCACACTAATAATGATGACGATATTGGTAACGACAACCCAAAATAACCGCTGTTGTTGCTGTTCATGATGAACAATTAACTGCTGCTTTAATTGTTGCTGAACCAATGATGAACTTAGATCAGCAGCGACGGCAGCAACTTGGGTATAATTTTGTTGAGGCAAACGAAATACCAACTCTCGCTGAGTCAATAAATCGGTCACATAAGCCCAACCACGCCACCATGCTTTACCTATCTGGCCATCATTAGGCCATGAGAGCACTAAGTGTGATTGTTGAAGGTGAGAGCTTTGTTGGATAATTGTCGGCTTTTGCTGGGGTTGTTTAACCACAAGATAAGCAGCCAATGACCCCGCAAGTATTTGATCCGCTTTCGTCTCAATGTCAACGCTATGCGGCGTTAATGGTTGATGACTTTGTACAAATGACGTAATGATTGGTGTCGGATAAACGAGCACCGTTTGCTCGACTACACGTTTAAACACCCCATTAATTGATGCAATTTCAACGCGATACTTACCGGGTTCAACATCCACATTCAGTGCCACAGTAAAGATACCATCACCCGCGACTTCATCATACTTCTGGCCATCATCCGAAAATTGTCCCACCTCAATCGGTGCAGATTCATTCGATTGATTCGATTGATTCGATTGATTCGATAATATGGATGTCAGCGGATAAAAAATCACCTTCAATTGCACGCGATCTAAAAAATCACGTAACAGTAATGGTTGTTCATTTTGAGTCAGTTGTGCACTAAATTTTAATACTTCCGTTTGATACAATTGGGAGGGTAATGTTTCAGCTTGTAGTTGAATATTAGAAATAAACCTAATGCCATTATTAGCTGACACTTTACCTAACGCTTGCCACGGCCCAGCCATGGGATGGTTAATCGAAACAATATCCATCCCATTATCGGTATACCACGACATTGTCTTAGAATGACGATTTGCATAATACTTTCGTCCATCGGGAGCAACCAAAACTACCGATTGACTCGGTTGCTCACGTGTAACAATAAATGATATTTGCTCAATCGCCGGATCAACGCGAAAGCGATTATCAAGCCACGTTAATCTCGTCTCCGTTTGCGCCCAAGCACTCGATATTTGCATCCAAGCACAAAGCGGAACATAGAAAATAAGTAACCATAATCGCCGCAATATAATGCCTCTAAAGACGCCAGATAACGTCTGCCTTTTTACCAATCAAATCAAGCCTATCTTGATGTGCTGTTAGTTCATCGGCCGTTGCATGAATAACCTTTAATACTTTTCGGTTATTGCCCAGATGTCGAATACTGCTCTCAGTTGTTGAATCATTGCCACTGCTTAAACGTAATGACGTTTGACCACCGGTCATCATCAAATAAACGTCAGCTAGGATCTCAGCATCGAGTAATGCGCCGTGCAAGGTTCGATGAGAATTATCAATACCATAACGTGAACATAAGATATCAAGATTGTTACGTTTACCAGGAAACAGCCTTTTGGCCATGGCTAGCGTATCGGTAACGTGGCAAATATCTTCTATTTTCGCGATGTTTGCGCCCATTTTATGGAATTCATAATCCATAAAACCGGTATCAAACGACGCGTTATGTGCGACAAGTTCTGCTCCATCAATAAAATCCATAAACTCTTGATGAATATCAGCATACACTGGCTTATCACGTAAGAATTCATCGGTAATACCGTGAACAGCAATAGCTTCTGGATCGATAGTTCGATCAGGCTTGATATAAACATGGAACGAATTACCGGTTAATTTTCGATCAATGATCTCAACTGCACCGATTTCGACAATACCATGGCCTTCATAATGAGGGCCGGCCTTGTTCATACCCGTTGTTTCTGTATCAAATACAATAATGCGTTGGTTTGTGGCTTTCATAGTCGCTAATATGTCAAACTTAAGTTTTTATCTAAGGCAAAACTACCCACTATGATAAAGCAGGTAGAAATTTTCACCGATGGTTCGTGTCTAGGTAATCCTGGTCCCGGCGGCTATGGCACGGTATTAAGATATAAACAACACGAAAAAGAGCTTAGTGGTGGCTATTTAATGACCACCAATAACCGCATGGAACTGCTTGCCGCTATTATGGGACTTGCAAGTTTAAAACAACCATGCAGCGTTGATCTTACCACTGACAGTCAATATGTGCGTCAGGGAATTACGCAATGGATCCATAATTGGAAAAAGCGAGGTTGGCAAACTACGGATAAGAAACCCGTAAAGAATGCCGATCTTTGGCAACAGCTTGATCAAGAAACGCAACGTCATCAAGTTCAATGGCATTGGGTTAAAGGTCATGCTGGACACCCGGAAAATGAACGTTGTGATATTTTAGCGCGTACAGGCGCTGAAAATCCCACTCAAGCAGATACTGGTTACCAACCAAACTAAACCTAGGTTTATAAACGTGGCGGGGCTTTAGTTTCTATTTCTTCAGCTTGAGTACGACAATTAATACGTAGCGGCGCTAATTGACGCCGTAATTTCCACGTTGGTTTGATCAATTTCAATGGGCAAGTACGTTTACGCGCCACAATAAAATATAAACTACCCACCGCAGATAACGGTTCCGATAAAACATGCTCAAGCCATGCGGCACAGGCAAGATGCCGAGTCGCCGGTACAATAGCAAATGTTTCTTGGTATACCACTTCATAATTTAATAATCGTAACCAATCATTGATACGAAACGATAAATACATTTTCCCTGTCCACGGCGCATGATTACGATTCCAAGGCAATAGTCCTCGTAAACCTAGTAGGCTAAGAGGATTATTACCACTTAACACTAAGTAACCATCATCAACCATCACGCGATCAATTTCACGCAATAATCCATGAGGATCAACGGCATAATCTAATTGATGCATTAATAAACAGGCATCAAATGATTTTTCAATAAAAGGTAACTCTAACGCATCAGCCGTAATAGTTCGTTTAGGACTGAATTTATCAACACTAATTTGATGTTGAATATTACAATGACTACTGGTCAGCTCTGCACTGAGGCCGCCAAGCTTTAACATATGGTAGCCAAATAGTTTAGGACACCACTCGTCGAGTCGCGCCTGTAGTAATTCTGCTACCCATTCACCATTGATCACATTCGACCATGTATAAGGAACTTCAATGTGTGTTACTGTACGCGCTGGCTTCATAAGATACTGCTCAACACCTGATAGGGCTGGAGACAAAATTCATGTTAACTGTTAAAAGCATACCCGCATTTAAAGACAATTACATCTGGCTGATTCAAAACCCAGACAATCATTGTGTCGTTGTTGATCCAGGGGATGCCACGCCGGTTCTTGAGGCAATAGAAAAAGATAATTTAATTCTAGATGCAATTCTGATTACTCACCATCATCATGATCATGTCGGTGGCATTAGTGAATTAAAACGTCGCTTCCCTGCCATAAAAGTTGTTGGTCCCAATGATGAGCCAATTCCTGGTATCACTCGTCCTGTCGAAGATGGCGATCAAGTTGATATCTTTGGTGAACGCTTTATGGTGCTTAGTGTCCCTGGACATACTTTAGGTCATGTTGCTTATGTCGGTGATGAAAAACTATTTTGCGGTGATACATTATTCTCTGCAGGCTGTGGTCGTATTTTTGAAGGTACACCAGCACAAATGTTTCATTCACTACAAAAGATAGCTTCATTACCGGATGAAACTAACATCTATTGTGCTCACGAATACACAGCAGGGAACCTTGCTTTTGCATTAGTTGCAGAACAAGATAATGCTCACTTACAACATTATCGTGATCAAGTTAATCGTCTACGTGCAAACGGTCAAAGTACCTTACCGACCACTCTTCATAATGAAAAACTTATTAACCCTTTTTTACGTTGTGATCAGCCAAGTATTAAACGCTCAGTTGCTGATAAAGCGTACGATAACTCAGATATTGAAACATTTGCGGCACTTCGACGTTGGAAAGACGAATTTTAACGTTTCTCCCCTTGTAACCAAGGTGGTTGGGCAAGTATTATCACCAACCATTTTGGCTACAAACGACTGTCATGAAATTCAAAATTCTTTTAGCAAGTGTGCTTGTTATCGCAGGTTGTCAGACGACAAAAGAGACAACGCAGGCCGATACTAACCAATCAAAAACTGTCGTTGAGCAACCAACTAATACTCCAGTTGAAACTGTAGTACCCATTGTTCCTATCATTAAAAAAACACAACCTGTTGTGGCTCAACTAACACCTCAACAGCAGCAAGATGTATGGGATCGCATCGCGATGTAGATCACCACTAAAATTCCGAACAACAAGCGCGTTCAATATTACCGTAACTGGTATTTAAATAACCCGCGCAATCTTGAAATTATTGCTCAACGTGCTCAACCTTTCCTGTACTACATCACGGAACAAGTTGAAAAACGAGGTATGCCGCTAGAACTGGCTCTTTTACCTATTGTAGAAAGCTCATTTGATCCGCATGCATACTCAAACATGGCCGCTGCAGGCCTATGGCAAATAATTCCTGATACGGGTCGTCGTTTTGGCTTAAAACAAAATAGTTGGTATGACGGCCGTCGTGATGTTGTTAAATCTACTACTGCTGCACTTAATCTACTTGAGTATTTAAATAAGAAATTTGATGGTAACTGGCAACAAGCATTAGCGGCTTATAATACTGGCGAAGGCCGTGTTTTTAGTGCTATCCGTAAAAACAAAGCCGCAGGTAAACCAACCGATTATTGGAATCTTGATTTACCTAATGAAACCAGCAGTTATGTGCCGAAACTGTATGCGGTTGCTGATATTATCATGCACCCTAAAAAATACGGTTTCCACATCGAACCCATCAGTAATAAGCCCGTTATCGCTATCGTTAAACCTGGCGTACAAATGAATCTTACCATTGCCGCAGAATTTGCAGGTATTAGCACTCGTGAATTAAAAGATTTAAACCCAGCTTATCGTCGTGGTGTGACAGCCCCTAATGGTCTTAATCATTTATTATTACCAATCAATAAAGTGAAGCACTTTAGACGTGAATTAGCACAAAACCGTAACGCGAGTATGATCACTCATCATCACCGTGTTAAATCAGGTGAAAGCCTAGGGTTAATTGCAAAACGTTACCACAGCAATATTAAAACAATTCAAAAAGTGAATAAACTTAAAACTACCAATATTCGTATTGGCCAATCACTGACAATTCCGGCCTCACCAATCTCATTGGTCAATCGTCAACACCGTGTCGCTACCCATATGGAAGTACAGCATTATGTGGTGCAGTCAGGCGATAATTTATGGAACATTGCCCATAAATACAAAACTAGCGTCGCAAAGCTTAAACAACTTAACAGCCTAAGTAAAAATACCGTATTACACCAAGGGCAGCGCTTAAATGTATCGACAACATCAAAGAAAACTGCCGCTAACCACAAAACGATCCATTACAAAGTACAAAATGGGGATAGTTTAAGTGTCATCGCTCAACGTTATGATATTTCTGTTGCTGAGATTAAAAAATGGAATAATCTGGCTAACAATAAATATATTAAACAAGGTCAACAGCTAAAATTAGTGATTGATCGTCGTAAGGTACAAGCATGACACCATCTAAAAACCCGATTGTCGCGGTTATCGATCTTTTTCGTTCACCAATAGAATGCTTTGCGGCTATCTATGAACGACCGAAATGGGCAATTTTACCTTATTTAATGATTATTTTAGGTTCATTCATTTTATGGGGCAGTTACTTTAACCATGTTGATATGCCATGGCTGCAACAAGCAATACAGGCCCAACTAGGTAATATTGGTGACAATGCACAACAGACTTGGTTAACGCGCGAAGTATTACTTGCAGGTGAAGTTTTTAGTGATATCACTGGCCGAACAGCAGTGATTTTTGTACTGGCGTTATGGTTAAAGTTAGCCACTAAAAGTAGCCACCATCAACACAGCTACGGTAAATGGCTTGCCGCCGCTTGTTTTATTATGTTGCCCTCTTTTATTGGTGACATTGCCAGTTATATTAATGTTATGTTTAACACCAATAGTATTCTACCTAATGCAGCAGACTTAAATAGTATTAATGGCCTTCTAAAATTACCATTAAATAATCGCTGGGCAGCACTAGCGACTACCATGCCGTTATTAGCACCATGGTATATCGCCTTAACTTACGCAGCAGTGAGTGCCTGGACGGATCTTGACCGTGCAAAAGCCATTGTTGTCGCAGTGCTTCCTTGGGTATTAACACTCATTGTATGGCCGTTACTGATTATTTCAGCTTAGTACATCACTGAGTGCGTTAATTTAAACGTCACTAATAATGGATTATGATCAGAAGCATCTGTTTTTGGTGCTTCTGATTTTACCAACTGCAATTCACGATAATACAAATGATCAAGCGGCTTACCTAGCACTCTAACTCTATGATCATTATGGTATTGCACCTCTTTTAATCCCAGCGAATGCGCAAAAGCTCGAACGACTTTAATTCGCGCTTTACGCCAAGTATTAAAATCACCCGCTAATATAATCGGTCCTTGGTGCTGTTCTAAAACCGATTTTAAACTGTCTAATTGCTGCTTATATTCATTTAAACCAATGGCAAAATTAACCCCATGAAGATTAACTACCGCAAGAGTTTGACCATCAGATAATGTAAATTGCGATAAGAGCGCTGATTTTGGCAAACGTAACCATGGCTCCATCGCCAGATAAGCACATGTTTGACGTGAAGATACTCGCGATAAATTCATCACTCCTGCAGGTGTATCAAGAAAACGAAACGCATTAGCCATTCTCACTTGCCAATGATTTGCATCTAAATAGTTTTTGAGATCGGTATTTAAACTCGCCTCTTGCAATAACACCAAATCACTTTGTTGAGTAAATTCTTCTAATGCTTGACGCCAATTAGGGCGTTGCTGCTTATAGATATTCCATACTGCAACCGTAAGTACACCATTATCATCTAGCGGTGGCGCAATTTCACTTTCAATACAACGGTAAGTAAAATGTGGGGCAAAAACTTCATTGGTCACTTCAGGTTGCATTGTTACATCAAATGATGAATTAAACGCCCCGAACCCCAACGCGCCCGCCACAACACCTAAACCAGCAACCACTTTTGTTTTTGTTCTACGTGCCATAATAGCGCCTACACAGACAACTTAGCCCATTAGATTAATGGGCTAATGTCATCATAAAATTAAAAATAATAAAACCAAGATGGGAATAACGGCAGATTAATAATGCTGACCATTATCGTAATATGCGGAAGGTGTCAGCGCGGTAAAAATAACGGCTACATCTTGATTATTATCGGCAACCGCAGTCCTTATAGCCGCAGTAATCACTGCAGCAACACGATCTTGAGCCTCTTGACCACGATCAAACCAAAATACCTCAACAAACGGGTAAGCATCAGACACTTCACCGTCAAAAATAAATGAGGCTGGAATATGCTCTAATGTGAAATCTTCACGATGACATTTCATTAATGGCTGTAAATCATCAACTAATGCTGTTGATAGATGTTTTACGGTATCAAATGCAATCGCACGAAAACGAAGATGTGGCATAAAAACTCCAAAAATTTGACTATTTACTCTACTACATTACCACTTAACATCACCCTATCTCGAATTTTTATTATCTATAACCCTATTTATTGTTAAATAAAAATTTGAATATGATTGTAATAAAAAGAGTTACGATATTCAGACGTCTAACACGCGCTGATTTTCGGAATGGCGAATCCGCTGATTTGTTAGTTGTTGTTGATCTAAATTATATAGACGTAAAAAATCCTCACATTAATATCGAGGCTTTCTTGAATATGGCAGAAGTTACAAGGTTCGAACTCTCAATATGCGCT
Organism: Photobacterium carnosum; assembly: GCF_002849605.1. GTDB lineage: Bacteria > Pseudomonadota > Gammaproteobacteria > Enterobacterales > Vibrionaceae > Photobacterium > Photobacterium carnosum. The sequence goes on along the minus strand of NZ_NPIB01000031.1, from coordinate 1,293 downwards.
GATTTTCGGTATAACGAATCCACTGCTCTGCCAATTACGACCACACCTAATCTATTACAATAATACAGACGTAAAAAAGCCCCGACATTAATATCGAGGCTTTCTTGAATATGGCAGGAGTTACGATACCCGAACGCTCAACACGCGCTGATTTTCGGTATGGAGAATCCGCGGCTCTGCCAGTTAACGCTACACCCACTCGATCATAATAATACAAACGTAAAAAAGCCCCGACATTGCTGTCGAGGCTTTCTTGAACAAGGCAGGAGTTACAAAGTTCGAACGACCAACACGCGCTGATTTTCGGTATGGCGAATCCACGGCTCTGCCAGTTAACGCTACACCCACTCGATCATAATAATACAAACGTAAAAAAGCCCCGACATTACTGTCGAGGCTTTCTTGAAGATGGCAGGAGTTACGATACTCGAACTCCCAACACGCGCTGATTTTCGGAATGGCGAATCCGCTGCTCTGTCCGTTAACATTCCACACACTCGATCATAATAATACAAACGTAAAAAAGCCTCACATTACTGTCGAGGCTTTCTTGAATATGGCAGGAGTTACGAGGTTCGAACGACCAACACGCGCTGATTTTCGGAATGGCGGAATCTACTGTTCTGCCAGTAAGAACTATATTCATAAATTACATATAGCAAAAAGGCTCATATCTTTCGATATGAGCCTTCTTTAATATGGCAGGGGTGGAGAGATTCGAACTCCCAACACGCGGATTTGGAATCCGCTGCTCTGCCAGTTGGAGCTACACCCCTGTAGTTGTTTTAAAGACTTAACTGTGTCTTAAATAAATGGCGGAGTGGACGGGATTCGAACCCGCGACCCCCGGCGTGACAGGCCGGTATTCTAACCAACTGAACTACCACTCCGCAGTGTCTATTCAGCATAAATGCAACTTGTTTGTCTCTACCTTTATAAAAAGATAAAAACGAAATTGAAGCCTGGCGATGTCCTACTCTCACATGGGGAGACCCCACACTACCATCGGCGCTATTACGTTTCACTACTGAGTTCGGCATGGGATCAGGTGGGTCCATAACGCTATGGTCGCCAAGCAAATTCTGTTTTATTTATCGCCTTATGGCAATAAATAGCAATCTGGGAAAAATCTGACTAGTTGTTCTCACACTCATTCAAGCGTTTGCAGAGTCCGTCTCTTCTCTTTAGAGAAGAAAAACCCCTTGGGTGTTGTATGGTTAAGCCTCACGGGCAATTAGTATCAGTTAGCTCAATGCCTCGCAGCACTTACACACCTGACCTATCAACGTTGTA
>NZ_NPIB01000030.1 GCF_002849605.1 Photobacterium carnosum | reverse complement strand
AAAATCGGACGCGGGGTGGAGCAGCTTGGTAGCTCGTCGGGCTCATAACCCGAAGGTCGTTGGTTCAAATCCGGCCCCCGCAACCAATCCTCTTTTTTTAAAAGAGATGTGATGCGACACTAGCTCAGCTGGTAGAGCGCAACCTTGCCAAGGTTGAGGTCACGAGTTCGAGCCTCGTGTGTCGCTCCAAATTGAAGTTCATGGCTACGGCGGTGAACGATATAGTTGTCACCAAACTTAATGGTGAAGAAAAATCGGACGCGGGGTGGAGCAGCTTGGTAGCTCGTCGGGCTCATAACCCGAAGGTCGTTGGTTCAAATCCGGCCCCCGCAACCAATCCTCTTTTTTAAAAGAGATGTGATGCGACACTAGCTCAGCTGGTAGAGCGCAACCTTGCCAAGGTTGAGGTCACGAGTTCGAGCCTCGTGTGTCGCTCCAAATTGAAGTTCATGGCTACGGCGGTGAACGATATAGTTGTCACCAAACTTAATGGTGAAGAAAATCGGACGCGGGGTGGAGCAGCTTGGTAGCTCGTCGGGCTCATAACCCGAAGGTCGTTGGTTCAAATCCGGCCCCCGCAACCAATCCTCTTTTTTTAAAAGAGATGTGATGCGACACTAGCTCAGCTGGTAGAGCGCAACCTTGCCAAGGTTGAGGTCACGAGTTCGAGCCTCGTGTGTCGCTCCAAATTTAAATCTTAGCAATGTACACTAGCTCAGCTGGTTGTACGCAATATTGCCAAGGTTGAGGTCACGCCTAGTTCCTTGAAGATCGGGAGCCTCGTGTGTCGCTCCAAATTTAAATCTTAGCAATGTACACTTGTTCAGCTGGTTGTACGTAATAGTGCCAAGGTTGAGATCACGCCTAGTTCCTTGAAGATCGGGAGCCTCGTGTGTCGCTCCAAATTTAAATCTTAGCAATGTACACTAGCTCAGCTGGTTGTATGCAATATTGCCAAGGTTGAGGTCACGCCTAGTTCCTTGAAGATCGGGAGCCTCGTGTGTCGCTCCAATTTAGTCATCATCGAACTTATCGGTGAACTACTACTGTGAAGTATTAGTCTTAATGTGGTATTCCTGAGGTATTCGATTACCGATATTATCAGTGTACTACTTCAAGTGTTTCTAGTTTTACTATGAAGCCTACTTAGAAGCATCAGCTTCGATTACATCATCTGCTATTGATCATGCAACCTAACGGTTGTTTTTTTCATCTTAGCTATTTACAAAGATGTTTGTAATATCAATATTGTCATATATGGCAAACGCTCTTTCCTAGCATTGATAAATTATACTTACTGCAATAATACATTGTGGTTTATTTTGTATTTGTTTTTAAAAAATACATGATAAGTTGTTATTTTTATAAGTATTTTAAATTTATTGCACCGTTAGATCACAGTTAAATTAACAGAGTTATCCACATAAAAATATCTGTGGGTAAGTCAGTTGATTAGATGTGCTAGCTAGGTGTGAATAACTTTAATATAGGACATGAGTTTGAAACTATTCTCGTTATTAGATATGAAAGACTAACAGGATAACTGTTTGTTTTTTATGTTTTAATCCTCGTTTATCTACAATTTGTACACAGTTCATTTTGTCCTTTCTTTATTGGGATAACCATCTTGATTATGTTATCCACTCCCTGTGTTTAATCTTTCTATTAGCTCATCTTTTTAACGTAATTAAAAAAGTTTTCCACATATACCCAGAGTGTTACGCATCTCTAGGCAGTCCTTTTTCTATAATCCGTACTAAACGTTTCGTTGCGTTAGGCAGAACATCGATAACCATTTGTTGGCGTTTTTGTTGTTGCTGCTCCAAAGCCCATTTAATATGTACATCGACGAGTGGATGCTCTCCTTGACGGGTGATTAATGCATTGATGATATCGGCTTGATAAGGTGCGTTACCTAATGCAATCGTGATATTTCGTAACCACTGAGTATGACCAATACGACGAATGGCAGAGCCTTCTGTATTACTTAAAAATGTTGCTTCATTCCATTGATAGAGTGTTACTAAATCTTGCTGAAATAATACATCACGGCAGTGATAGTCCGTTTCTGTTGTTATTTCACCGTTGCGGCTAAAAGGGCAGACTAATTGGCAGTCATCACAGCCATAAATTCGATTACCGATTGCTGCTCGATATTGCTCTGGAATAATACCGTCAAATTCAATGGTGAGATAAGAAATACAACGTCGTGCATCAACGACCCCCGCTTCGATAATGGCACCTGTAGGGCAACTGGTCATGCAAGCAACACACTTTCCACATTGATTGGTTGTCGGAGTATCAACAGGTAGCGGCAAATCAATTAATAGTTCCCCTAAAAAGAACCACGAGCCAGATTGTTCGTTAAGAATTAAAGAATGTTTCCCTGTCCAGCCTAATCCTGATTTTTCAGCTAATGGGCGTTCTAATACTGGAGCTGAATCAACAAATGGTCGACAGCCAAACTCACCCACTACACTTTTAATACGTTGGCCTAGTTGCTTGAGGCGATTTCGAATTAATTTATGATAATCGCGTCCGAGCGAGTAACGACTAATATAGGCTTTTGTTGGTTGCTTTAAGGTTTGAGCAAACCCTGCTTGTGGTGGTAAGTAATTCATACGAACACTGATGACACGTATGGTTCCAGGGAGTAATTCCTGTGGACGAGCTCGCATCATTCCGTGGCGTGCCATCCAGTCCATATCACCATGGTAACCAGCATCAAGCCATCGCTGTAGTTGTGCTTCGTGCTGTGTTAAATCGATATCACAGATCCCTACAGCCTGAAAGCCAAGTTCTTGCCCCCAAGTTTTAATTTGCAGTGCGAGTTGTTGATAATCGATACTCATAGCGTCAGTCTTATAGCCAGTAAAAATCAGGGAACGGATTCTAGCACATTATTATTTTAGAATAGCCATTAGTAGTAACAATGACAGTGTTAACTCAATGGTTGCTATGGTTCGCTCGGCGACAAGCTGACAAGCTGACAAGCTGTTGTCAATGGCAGGAATAATAGTTGAGATAATAATGAGAGAGTATAAAAGCTGCACCAGTGCTGAATATGTGAATGACACAAATTGAATGGTATTACTTTATTGCGGTAAAATTAAAATAGTTATTTTTCGAGGCAGATCATAATCTCGTACACTATATGTCTAGATATACTGAGGTTTTGATTTATCGTAAAGCAGCAGATTTATGTGCGCAACGCGGCGAGCGTGGTATGCTGGCGCGAATCTTTTTCCGTTTATTCGTCAATTAGTCAACCCAAGATAAAATATAATGCAAACATTTGAAACTTTTCTTGCTGATGAGCAGGCAACGGTAGATTTTGGCCTTAAATTGGCTAAAGCCTGCACGCAACAAACAACAATATATCTTCATGGTGATTTAGGTGCAGGTAAAACGACATTCAGTCGTGGTTTTATTCGTGCAATGGGTCATCAAGGTAATGTAAAAAGTCCGACTTATACTTTAGTTGAACCATATGATCTGGCTCCTTGGCAGGTTTATCATTTTGATTTGTACCGTCTTGCTGATCCTGAAGAATTAGAATTTATGGGGATCCGTGATTATTTTACTAGCGACGCTATTTGTTTAGTGGAATGGCCAGAAAAAGGGGTTGGTATGCTGCCTGATGCTGATCTTGAGTTGGAATTACGCTATTACGGTGAACAAAGAAAAGTAATACTGACGTCGAATACGGATTATGGTTCAACGTTGATCAACCACTTACAATTAGGTTAATTAGAAATGGCGTTACGGACGTATGCAAATCTTCTAATTTTGGGAGTGGGATTAGTTAGTTCTACCGCTTTTGCAAATGAACTAAAGGGCGTTCGAGTATGGCCCGCGCCTGATGAAACGCGTGTCGTGTTAGATATGCAAGGCAAAGCAGATTATTCGCAGTTTATGCTGTCAAATCCATCACGGTTAGTGATTGATTTAAATAAGACATCAATTAAAACAAAATTGCCAATTACTGTTACGAAGAGTGAAATATTAACTAAAGTTCGTAGTAGCAATGCGCCAGGAAAAGGCACGACACGATTAGTGTTTGAGCTTAAACGTACCACGACGCCAAAAATATTTTCTCTTTCACCTACACCTGATGGTAGCTATGGTTATCGATTGGTAATGGATTTACCTAATGGTTCTGGTGCGGGTATTGCTGATAAAGATGAGCAAGAAGAAGAGAAAGCCACTGAAAATAACTTAGCTAAGTTACCATCAGGTACAGCGGATATTGTGGTTGCAGTTGATGCAGGCCACGGTGGTGATGATCCTGGTTCTATTGGTCCAACGCATAAATACGAAAAAAACGTGACCTTAGCGGTTGCCCGAAAGTTAGCGGCAAAGATTAATGCGACAACGGGTATGCGTGCGGTAATGACTCGTCGTGGTGACTATTATGTAGGATTAAGTAAACGTTCAGAGATAGCACGTAAAAATAAAGCGCTATTATTAGTTTCTATTCACGCCGATGGCTTTAGTTCACCAAAACCTCGAGGTGCATCTGTATGGGTATTAAATACTCGTCGTGCAAATACTGAGATTGGTCGTTGGTTAGAGCAAAGTGAGAAGCAGTCAGAATTACTGGGTGGTGGTGATGTATTATCAAGTAACCCTAAAGATAAATATTTAGGTCGTGCTGTACTTGATTTGCAATTTAGCTATTCGCAGAAAGAAGGCTACGATGTTGCTAAACGGGTATTATCGAATCTGCGTCATATTGCACGATTACATAAAACCGTACCGCAATATGCAAGTTTAGCAGTATTAAAATCACCGGATATTCCATCATTATTGGTTGAAACAGGTTTTATTACTAACCCAATTGAAGAGCGCCAATTAACGTCTAATGCACATCAAAATCAACTGGCGAGTGCGGTTTATAAAGGTATTTTACAATACTTCACCGCTCATCCACCTGAAGGCACCTTATTTGCTTCGCGTTTAAATGCCGGTGGCATGAAGCACAAAGTGACATCGGGACAAACATTGAGTGGTATTGCGGCTAAATATGGTTCATCGATGGCAGCCATTAGATCGGCGAATCATCTGAAATCAAATTCGGTTAATATTGGTCAAATGTTGTTAATTCCAGGTAGTGGTATCAAGACGGCGTTTGTAGGAAACATAACGACACCAAAAAATACAGCATCAACACGTATTATATGGCATACCGTGACACGTGGTGAGTACCTTGGCAAAATTGCAGCTAAATATGGGGTAACCATGAGCAGCATTCGTCAAACGAGCCATTTAAAGTCAGATAACGTCATGGTTGGCCAGAAATTAAAAATAGCCGTTGCTGCGACGAAAATAGAACGTCATAAAGTACGTCGTGGTGAATTTTTAAGTAAGATTGCGGCAGAATATGGGGTATCAGTAGCAACTATTCGTGATGCGAATAAGCTACGTTCTGATAAACTAGCTGTAGGACAGACGCTAATCATTCCAAGAAGTTAATTATGCCGATTCAGATTTTACCCGCTCGGCTGGCTAACCAGATTGCAGCGGGTGAAGTTGTTGAACGCCCCGCATCGGTAGTCAAAGAGCTTGTTGAAAATAGTATAGATGCCGGTGCCACTCGAATTGATATTGATATCGAAAAAGGTGGCAGCCGGTTAATTCGTATTCGTGATAATGGTAAAGGGATTGTTAAGGATGAGCTTGGCTTAGCCCTTAGCCGCCATGCGACCTCAAAAATAGCCTCACTGGATGATCTTGAAGCCATTGTTAGCTTAGGCTTTCGTGGTGAAGCGCTCGCCAGTATCAGTTCAGTTTCTAGATTAACTTTAACCTCTCGTACTGAAGACCAAGCAGAAGCGTGGTCTGCTTATGCTGAAGGGCGTGATATGGAGGTGCAGTTAAAACCTGCTGCTCACCCTGTAGGCACGACGCTTGAAGTGTTGGATTTGTTTTTTAATACGCCAGCGCGACGTAAGTTTTTACGAACTGAAAAAACAGAATTTACCCATATTGACGAATTGATTAAGCGGATTGCTTTAAGCCGCTTTGATGTGGCAATTACACTGCGCCATAACGGTAAATTGGTGCGTCAATATCGTATTGCTGAGAATACATTACAACAAGAACGCCGTTTAGCGGCGGCTTGTGGTCCATCATTTTTGCAACATGCATTAGTGGTTGAATTAGCGCATGGTGATTTAAGATTATCTGGTTGGATTTGTAGCCCACAAGGGGCACGGAGCCAAAATGATATTCAATATTGCTACGTTAATGGTCGTATGATGAAAGATAAACTAATCAATCATGCGATTCGACAAGCGTATGAATCAAGTTTACGATCCGAGCAATATGCCACTTATGTATTGTATATTGAGGTTGATCCGCATCAAGTGGACGTTAATGTTCATCCGGCTAAACATGAAGTGCGTTTTCATCAAGCGCGCTTAGTACATGATTTTATTTATCAAACATTACAAAGCGCATTACAGCAAGCGGCTGATATTGATGATGTTCATCAATATCAAGCGCCAGTAAGAGCCAGTGCACATGCGCATGGTGAGGTCACTGCTGCTGTTATTGATCGTGTTTCTCACACTATTGCGGCTATGCCTGATTATCCTAATAAGGCTGCGCCAGAGCATTGGTTAACGCCTCAAGATTTATCTGTTGCAACAACAGTGTCAACTCCGGCTCTTGATATAGACTCGATCCCCATTTCTACATCTAAAAAAACTTTATTAGTAAATTCAGTTAGTAAAGATACTCAACAAAGCTATAGTCAAAAGAGTAGTTCAATATTATTACCACCATCAGTTACCGCTAAGCGCCAACAAGGTTCGGCTGGTCGTCATTATGGAGAGACCGGGCCAACAGCCGCAGAGGTTAACGTTTATCAGCAGCTGATAACACCGGATAAGTCAGACAGTGCACTGTTAATGTCGACGCATAGCGCAGAGCGTGAAGTGTCGGCTCAGATAGCTGAACCTCGACGTGAATGGCCATTATCAAATCAACCAATAGCAATAAAGCCAAGTAAGCGTTGTTATGGTGATGATGTTGGATTTGGGAAACCATTAGTTGTTATTGAGCAGCAGTTTTTATTGTTGAGTCAGCAACATGAGGTGGTGCTATTACATTTACCTACGGCTGAAGATTTACGTTATGTTGGGCAGTTACAATTAGCAAAAACGGAAGGTTTAAAGCCTCAGCCATTATTGATTCCACTGGCAGTGCCTATTGACGCTGAATTAATCCAGTGTGCTGAGCAACATGGACAGTTACTAAAGCAATTAGGGGTTCAACTAAAAACAAAAGGGCGCAATAGTATTATTATTCTGTCGGTTTGTATGCCATTAAGACAACAAAATTTACAACAGTTAATCCCAAATTTGTTAACCTATCTTCATACCGTGAGTGATGACCCTGATGCTCAAGGATGGGATAACCTTTTATTCTGGCTCGCTAAGCAATGTTATACACCAGTAGTAACCTATACCTTGTCACAAGCGATTCAGTTAATTACCGAATTAGAGCAGCTATGGGGAGAACAAGTGATGACATTTAAGACTCAACTTATTCGCCCTGTTGATATGCAAGCAGCGATAGAAGCATTTAAATAATTTATGACTAAGCCACAAGTTATGACGAAGCCACAACCACAAGCTATTTTTTTAATGGGTCCGACAGCGTCAGGTAAAACTGATTTAGCCATTCGGTTACGAGAACAGCTCCCGGTTGAGTTGATAAGCGTTGATTCAGCCCTTATTTATAAAGGAATGGATATTGGTACAGCGAAACCAGATGCGCATGAATTGGCACTAGCGCCGCACCGTTTAATCGATATTCGTGATCCAGCGCAAAGTTATTCTGCTGCAGACTTTCGTACGGATGCACTAAAAGAAATGGCTGATATAGTAGCTGCAGGGCGGATTCCTTTATTGGTCGGTGGTACTATGTTGTACTACAAGGCATTATTGGAAGGTTTGTCACCATTACCTGCTGCAAACGATGTTGTTCGCGCTGGTATTGAACGTGATGCTGAGGCGCGGGGTTGGCAAGATCTACATGATGAATTGGTGCAGATTGATCCGGTTGCGGGTGCAAGGATCCATCCCAATGATCCGCAGCGATTATCTCGTGCATTGGAAGTATTTCGAATCACAGGTAAAACATTAACTGAGTTAACTAAAACTCAAGGTGAATCGTTACCTTATAAGGTTCACCAATTTGCAATTACGCCCACGGATAGGGCTGTACTACATCATCGAATTGAGCTTCGGTTCAAAAAAATGATCGAAGCAGGGTTTGAGCAGGAAGTACGGGCATTATATGACCGTGGTGATCTTCACCTTGAACTTCCTTCTATACGCTGCGTTGGTTATCGACAGATGTGGGAATATTTGGACGGGAAACATGACATAGATGAAGCGGTTTTCCGTGGTATCTGTGCTACTCGTCAATTGGCAAAGCGTCAAATCACTTGGCTTCGTGGCTGGAAAGATTTGACTTGGTTGGATAGTAGTGATGTTGATAGCGCGTTACAAACCGTCACAAACTCAGTTAGATGTGATGTTTAATTAACGTGTATACTCTGAACTGCTTTGCGTATTTTTAGTTTTTGTTCGTTGCTAATACAACTACAAATAAATAAGGAAAAGAAATAATGGCTAAGGGGCAATCTCTGCAAGACCCGTTTTTGAATGCGCTGCGTCGTGAAAGAATCCCGGTCTCTATTTACCTGGTAAACGGTATCAAACTACAAGGCCAAATTGAATCATTTGATCAATTTGTCATTCTACTTAAAAACACCGTCAACCAGATGGTTTATAAGCATGCTATTTCAACTGTTGTACCCGCTCGTCCGGTGAATCATCATCAGGCGGGTGATCGTCCAGCAGGAAGTGATCGTCCAGAAAAAATAGAAGAGTAAGATCATTTCAAATAAGGAGCTAATTACTTGTTTGACCGTTATGAAGCTGGTGAGCAGGCTATTCTTGTTCATATAAACTTCACTCAAGATGAGGAATGGGAAGATCTTAGCGAATTTGAAATGCTAGTATCTTCCGCCGGAGTTAACGCGCTGCACGTAGTTACGGGTAGCCGTAAAACTCCGCTTCCAAAATATTATGTAGGTGAAGGTAAAGCACAAGAAATAGCTGACGCTGTAAGCGCTGTTAATGCAGATATTATTATTTTTAATCACGCATTGTCACCGGCACAAGAACGAAACTTAGAGCTGCTTTGTCAGTGTCGTGTGATTGATCGTACTGGATTAATTCTCGATATCTTTGCTCAGCGAGCGCGTACCCATGAGGGTAAGTTGCAAGTTGAATTAGCACAATTACGTCATCTATCAACCCGATTAATTCGTGGTTGGACTCACCTTGAGCGACAAAAAGGTGGTATTGGCCTCCGCGGGCCGGGTGAAACTCAGTTAGAAACCGATCGACGTTTATTACGTGAACGTATTAAAACTATTTTGCGGCGTTTAGATAAAGTAGCTAAACAACGCGATCAAGGACGTCGAGCACGAAACCGAGCAGAAATCCCAACGGTGTCATTAGTTGGGTATACCAATGCGGGTAAATCAACATTATTCAATCATATTACAGATGCTGGGGTATATGCAGCGGATCAGCTGTTTGCTACCTTAGATCCAACATTGCGTAAGATTGAAGTTGCAGATGTCGGTGCAGCGATACTTGCAGATACTGTTGGTTTTATTCGACATTTACCCCACGATTTAGTGGCTGCGTTTAAAGCAACATTAAAAGAAACACAAGAAGCAGATCTATTGCTTCATGTGGTTGATGCCAGTGATGATCGTTTTCGTGAGAACATTGAGGCGGTAGATACCGTACTTGATGAAATCGATGCTAGCGATGTTCCTGTTTTACTTGTTATGAATAAAATTGATAACTTGGATAATGCACAACCACGAATCGAGCGTGACGAAGAGGGTTTACCTCGACGAGTTTGGGTATCAGCCATGGAAGGGCAAGGCATTGACTTGTTATTCCAAGCCTTAACAGAACGTCTTGCAGGAACGATGATAAAGCATAGCTTGCGTTTACCGCCTGAAATTATTGGACGGTTACGCAGTAAGTTTTATCAAATGGGATGTATTTTGCGAGAGGAATATGAATCAGATGGCTGTTTAATGATTGATATTTGCTTACCGATGGCAGAATGGTCGCGGTTACAAAAAAGAGAAAGTACTTCGTTAGATGACTACATCGTTGCTTAATGGATTGCTGAGTAATAAAAACTGTCGTCATATCACATTGATGGAGTTCTATAATGGCGTGGAATGAGCCTGGTAACAACGGCGGCCGTGATGATAAAGACCCTTGGGGTAATAAAAATCATGGTGGACGTGAACAAGGACCACCCGATCTGGATGAGGTTTTCTCAAAACTAAGTCGTAAGGTTAGTGGTGTGTTTGGTAGTAAAAAAGGACCAACAGGCAGCGGTAGCGCTGTAGGTTTGGGTGCTGTTGCAGTTTTAGCTGTGGCTGTATGGGGATTTTCAGGCTTTTACACTGTAAGTGAAGCAGAACAAGGTGTTGTGCTGCGCTTCGGTAAGTTTGATCAAATCGTCAAGCCAGGCTTGAATTGGAAGCCGACTTTTATTGATGAAGTTATCCCTGTTAACGTACAAGCAATTCGTTCGCTACGAGCTTCTGGCTTAATGCTAACCAAAGACGAAAATGTGCTGAAAGTTGAGATGGATGTTCAATACCGTGTTGATAATGCTGAAAAATATCTATTCAGTGTTACTAATGCTGATGATAGTTTGCGTCAAGCGACAGATTCTGCACTGCGTGCGGTTATCGGTGATTCAACCATGGATCAAGCGTTAACAACAGGCCGTCAGACTATTCGTGCGAATACTCAAACTGCAATTGATAAGATTATCGCAAAATATAACATGGGTATCCGTGTTGTGGACGTTAACTTCCAAAGTGCGCGTCCACCCGAAGCGGTAAAAGATGCCTTTGATGATGCTATTGCAGCGCGTGAAGATGAAGAACGTTATGTTCGTGAAGCAGAAGCTTACAGTAATGACATTTTGCCAAAAGCAACGGGTCGAGCTGAGCGTCTGAAGAATGAAGCACAAGGTTATTCTGAGCGTGTTATTAATGGTGCGTTAGGTGATGTTGCACAGTTTGATAAGCTGTTGCCACAATATGAAGCGGCGAAGAAAGTAACTCGTGACCGTTTGTATCTTGATACGATGGAACGTGTATACAGCAATACCAGCAAGGTGTTAATTGATACTAAGTCTGGTGGTAATAACGTAATGTATTTACCGCTTGAAAAGCTAATGGATCAATCAAATAACCAAGCTAAAAAGCCAGTAGATTCTGGCCGATTAAGTGGTATTGAATTGGAAAAAGTAGAAATACCAACGCCAGTTGCTCCAACACCACGTGCTGATACTGGCCGTCAAGGGAGATATTAATTATGCGTAAGTTAATCATCCCAGTAGTTGTAATTTTTATTGCACTATTATTGATGTCTATGTTTGTAGTGAAAGAGGGCGAGCGTGGTATCGTCGTGCGTTTTGGTCGTATTCTAAAAGATAACAATACCGAAATTGCACGTATTTACGAGCCAGGTTTACACTTTAAAGTTCCTGTGTTTGACCGTGTGCATGATCTTGATGCGCGTATTCAAACGATGGACGATCAAGCTGATCGTTTCCTAACGGCTGAGAAAAAAGACGTTATCATTGATACCTATGTTAAATGGCGTATTAAAGATTACGGCAAATATTACTTAGCGACTGGCGGTGGTAACACATCAACAGCGGAATCATTGTTAAAGCGTAAAGTTGTTGATAGCTTACGTGCCGAAATTGGCGCGAAAGAAATCAAACAAATTGTATCTGGAGAAGACAGCACTTCAACGCCTGCTGCACCATCTGATATTGCACAAACTAAGGCTGCGAAAGCTGCTCTAGCGGTAATTGAAGGTGTTGTGCCTGTGAAGAAAGTTGAAGGCCAACGTGATCAAATCATGGCTGATGTACTTGAAGAAACGCGTGAAAGTGCGAAAGACTTAGGTATTGAAGTAGTTGATTTCCGTATTAAGAAAATCAACTTACCTGATGAAATCAGTGAGTCTATCTACCGTCGTATGCGTGCTGAGCGTGAGTCAGTGGCACGTAGCTACCGTTCTCAAGGCCGTCAACGTGCTGAAGAGCTTCGTGCTCGTTCAGAACTTGAAGTGGCAACAGTTTTAGCTGAGGCGAAGCGTAAAGCACAAGTTGTACGTGGTGATGCAGACGCAAAAGCGGCTGAGATTTATGCGAAAGCGTATAATCAAGATCCTGAGTTCTACAGTTTCTGGCGTTCTTTGAAAGCGTATGAAAATAGCTTTAGTTCGAAAAATGACATTCTTGTTGTTGATCCGAATAATGAGTTCTTTAAATACATGAACCATTCAGAGTTACCAGCAAAGTAAACTCGCTTTACTAACAGTGCTATCGTTATAATAAAGACAAGGCTTCGGCCTTGTCTTTTTTTTTGGATAAAATATATAATGAATACAATTTTGTTAGCCATAGGTTTAGTGTTAGTTGTTGAAGGGTTAGGGCCATTATTAGCCCCTCAAGGGTGGCGAAATATGGTCAGTCAACTAAGCCAACAAAATGATAATACGTTACGTCGTATTGGTGGATGTTTGGTTGTCGCTGGTGGTGTGATTGCTTATATGATGTATTTGAAAATATAGAAAAACCGCCATAAAAAAGAGATAAAAGTCGTCATATGTGAAATGTATTAAGCCAAAAATGACTGCAAGTGGGGGATTTAGGTGCTAGAATCCTTTTTTAACTACGATAGATGAAGAAAGATGGCAAATAATGTAGTCGTTCTTGGCACCCAATGGGGTGACGAAGGTAAAGGTAAGATTGTTGACCTGCTGACCGAAGATGCAAAATATGTGGTTCGCTACCAAGGCGGACACAACGCCGGTCACACCCTAGTTATTGACGGTGAGAAAACTGTTCTTCACCTGATCCCATCAGGTATCCTACGTGACAATGTTAAATGCATCATCGGTAATGGTGTTGTACTTTCTCCTGATGCACTAATGAATGAGATGGGTCCACTAGAAGCACGTGGTATTCCTGTTCGTGAGCGTCTGTTCCTATCAGAAGCTTGTCCACTAATTCTTCCTTACCATATTGCTCTTGACCAAGCACGCGAAGCGGCTCGTGGTAAAAAAGCAATTGGTACTACAGGTCGTGGTATCGGTCCTGCTTATGAAGATAAAGTTGCTCGTCGCGGTCTTCGCGTTGGCGATTTATTCGATAAAGCCACATTTGCTGAAAAGCTTAAAGATGTTATGGCTTATCATAACTTCCAGATTGAGCATTACTACCATGCTGAACCTGTAAACTATGAAGAAGTACTAGAAAAAGTACTTTCTCAAGCTGACCTATTAACATCAATGGTTATCGACGTAACGAAAGAACTTGATGATGCGCGTCTACGTGGCGACAAGATCATGTTTGAAGGTGCGCAAGGTACATTGCTTGATATTGACCACGGTACTTACCCATATGTAACGTCGTCTACTACTACTGCTGGTGGTGTTGCTGCAGGTTCTGGTTTTGGTCCTCGTTACTTAGGTTACATCCTAGGTATCGCGAAGGCATACTGTACGCGTGTAGGTGCAGGTCCTTTCCCGACTGAACTTTATGACGGTCTAGAAAAGCAAGATCCTATCGGTAAGCATTTAGGTACTGTTGGTAACGAGTTTGGCGCAACGACAGGTCGTTTACGTCGTACTGGTTGGTTCGATGCGGTTGCTATGCGTCGTGCGGTACAAATCAACTCTATCTCTGGTTTCTGTCTAACTAAATTAGACGTACTAGATGGTCTTAAAGAGCTGAAAATCTGTACTGGTTACAAAACTAAGTCTGGTGAGATTCTAGAAGTTTCTCCAATGGCAGCTGATGCGTACGAAAATCTAGAACTAATTTACGAAACAATGCCTGGTTGGAGCGAAACAACATTTGGTGCTAAAACACTGGATGCGCTACCACAAGCAGCACTTGATTACATCGCACGTATTGAAGAGCTAACAGGTGTGCCAATTGATATTATCTCTACTGGTCCTGACCGTAACGAGACAATCATCAAAGTTCACCCATACGGTGAGTAATCACTCGCGATTGTTTTAAGTAATAAAAACCAGCTTTCGAGCTGGTTTTTTTATAGCTCAATATTACTGTTAGACTGCCATCTGTCATGATTAAAGTTTCGTTGTACATTGCCGATAGATAACTATTCGGTGTTTGAGGAATGTAAATGAAGCGCTTACTGATGACCTTTGCTTTTTGGTTAGCAACACCTGTATACGCTCTTACGGTAGTGGGTGATGCTGTGCCTATTTATACTGAAGATCAGCTTAGCGCGTGGTTTACGACCAACCAGCATTTACGCCAAGTAAAAGCGGATGACTGTCAATTAGTACAAGATATTCAAGCGCGCGCTCAACAAACAGAATCACCGACCTATCAATTTCTTTATGGTGATATGTTGGCGTGGGGTGTGTGTGTTCCAAAAGATGTTGAACAAGGCGTGTATTACATGCGTGCCGCTGCTCAACAAGGCGTCCCTGTCGCGTTAGAACAATTGGGGCGTTATTACGCTCAAGGTGTTATTTTACAACAGGATAAAGAGCGTGCGATTCCTTATTTACGTGAAGCTGCAGCGTTGGGCAATGTTCGTGCTCGCATTCAATTAGCACAATTACTCATTGCTGATAATGGCAGTCCGTTAGATTTTGAAGATGCATATCGGTGGTTATATCAAACCGTGACCACTGATAAGCGTCAACATCAACAATTACGTCGATTACGGCAGCAGTTAGCACTAAAGATGCCAGTTAATATTATCGCGCGCGCTAAACGACGCTCATCGTTTTGGTAATGGTTGTTATAGATTGCAATAAAAACAGCACCTCATTAGGTGCTGTTTTTGATGGCGTGGAATTTCATTGTGTAAGAAGTAATGAAAAATATTACAGCACTTTATGTGGGCCAAAACATTCGTAATGAATACGATCGCTAGTTACACCCAGTTCAATTAACTGTTTAGCGATAAATTGCATAAAGCCAACAGGACCACAGCAATAAAAATGCATTTCAGGATCTGAAATTTGAGTAGCAATTTTATCAAGCTCGATCAAGCCTTGGTAATCATAATCTTCTGCTTGACGATCGCCACTCGTTGGCGCGTTGTACCATGTTAATGCTGAAATGTGCGAATGTTGATTTGCCAGTGTTTTTACATGATCTTTATAAGCGTGTTGCTGACCATTTTCTGTTGCGTGTAACCAATTCACTGGCGCTTGATGTTGGGTCAGTGTTTCAAGCATGGCGAGCATTGGCGTTAAACCCACGCCAGCTGAAATTAACGTTACAGGTGTCTGTGGATTAACATCCAAGAAAAAATCACCAGCAGGAGCTACCAGTTTGATCTTATCGCCAACATTAATTTTATCGTGAAGGTAGTTTGATACCGTACCTTGGGTTTCGCGTTTTACAGAAATACGGTAATGATTGTTATTAGGCGCTGACGATAAACTGTATTGGCGGATTTCTTGGTTCGCGAGTTCATCGGCATTAATATAAATACCTAAGTACTGTCCAGGTTTGTAGGTCGCTACTTGGCCGCCATCTGTTGGCGAAAAAGTAAAACTGGTGATCAATTCACTGTCTGATTGTTTACTTGTCACAACAAATTCACGTGTGCCACGCCAGCCGCCAATTTTAGCATCACTTTCTTGGTAGATCTCTTCTTCACGATTAATGAAAATATTGGCTAATACGCCGTAAGCTTCTCCCCAAGCATCCAATACCTCTTGCCCAGGTGCTAATAATTCATCAATAGTGGCTAAAAGATGATGACCTACTATTTGATATTGATCGGCAGTAATTAAAAAACTGGTGTGCTTTTGAGCTATTTTTTCGACGGCAGGTAGTAGTACCGCTAAATTATCAATATTATTAGCGTAAGCACATACCGCATTAAATAATGCTTGTTGTTGGCTTGATGGCGTGTTTTTATCTGGGCCTTGTTGATGGCTCATATTAAAAACATCTTTAAGTTCAGGGTTGTGATCAAACATACGTTGATAAAAATGTTGAGTGACAACAGGGCCAGCTGCGGCAATAACTGGTGCGGTCGATTTTACGATATCAATGGTTTTTTGAGTGAGCATGACTTTCTCTTTTGTAAGTTGTATTTATAATATATGTTATAAGTTGTATCTGATCTGTATCTTTTAGTCAAGAACGCGATTAAAATAGTAACAAGAGGAGTCAATGTGCAGTTAACCAGTTTTACCGATTATGGCCTACGAGCCTTGATATATCTTGCTAGCCTGCCTGAGGGTGAGTTAACAAGTATCACAAAAGTAACCGACACTTATGGTGTGTCGCGTAATCATATGGTCAAAATTATTAATAAATTAGGCCAATTAGGTTATGTAGAAACCGTACGCGGAAAAAATGGTGGTATTCGCTTAGGAATGCCTGCGGGAAATATTGTATTAGGGCACGTAGTAAGGGCGATTGAACCGTTACAAATCGTCAATTGTGCACCTGATTTTTGTAATATTACGCCAGCATGTCAGTTAAAGGGGATCCTTGCTGATGCGCGCAATGCTTTTTTAAATGAGCTTGATAAGTACACATTATTGACTTTGATAGATAATAATCCACCATTGCGTGTCTTATTAGGGCTGCCTGCAGAACACTAAGGCCATTTAACGATAATGGTCTAGCATCACACTACTCCCTATTATTTAGTGGAATAGGTATTTATTGCCTGTTTCCATCTGTTCACCTAAGAGCTGAGTATACTTAAAGTATGGCTGGCCAACAGGAACTGTTTATGTCTAAAGGTACTACCGATTTACCGGTTGATCCTTTTCGCGAACGCGAAGCATCTAATTACGAAAACCCCATTCCAAGCCGTGAGTTACTATTAGAAGTCATCCGTGGCTTTAGTACACCCGTTAGTCGTGACCAGTTATTTACTGAGTTAAAACTTAAAGGTGATGATCAATATGAAGGTCTACGTCGTCGCTTACGTGCGATGGAGCGTGATGGTCAATTAATATTTACTCGCCGCCAGTGCTATGCATTGCCTGAGCGTTTAGATTTAATTAAAGGCTACGTTATCGGCCACCGTGATGGTTTTGGCTTTTTACGCCCTGAAGGTACTTATAGTAAAGACACTGATTTATTGTTACCTGCCCATCAAATGCGCACAGTGATCCATGGTGATTACATTTTAGCGCAGGCTGATGGCGAAGATAAACGTGGCCGTCGTGAAGGCCGTGTTGTGCGTGTGTTAACTGAATCACCAAACCAAATTGTCGGTCGTTTCTTCCTTGAAGATGGCATGGGCTACGTGGTACCTGATGATTCTCGTATTGCTCAAGATATCATTATTCCACAAGACGTCCGTCAAGGTGCCCGTATGGGTAACGTGGTTGTGGTTGAGATCAATCAACGAGCAACACGTCAACATAATGCGGTGGGTCGTGTGGTTGAAGTACTGGGTGAGAATATGGCACCGGGTATGGAAATCGAAATAGCACTGCGTACCCATGATATTCCACACGTGTGGCCATCAGAAGTTGATAACCAAATAAAGCATCTTACTGAGGAAGTACCAGAAGACGCTAAATTGGGTCGTGTTGATTTACGTCAATTACCATTGGTAACCATTGATGGTGAAGATGCACGTGACTTTGATGATGCCGTGCACTGTCAGCGTAACCCTGATGGTGGCTGGCGTTTATGGGTAGCAATTGCCGATGTAAGTTATTATGTGCGTTCTAAATCGGCGCTGGATAATGAAGCCCTAAAACGTGGTAACTCGGTTTACTTCCCAGCTCAAGTTATTCCAATGCTGCCAGAAGTGCTTTCAAATGGTCTATGTTCACTTAATCCACAAGTCGATCGCTTGTGTATGGTATGTGAGATGACCGTTTCTGAGGGCGGTAAGCTTACTGGCTATAAACATTATGAAGCAGTGATGAATTCACATGCACGTTTAACTTACACTAAAGTAAGTAACATGCTGGAAGGTGATGAAGAACTGCGTCAACGTTACCAACCATTAGTGCCGCACCTTGAAGAACTTTACAGCATGTTTAAAGCGCTGAAAGTTGCTCGTGAAGCCCGTGGTGCGATTGAATTTGAAACCATTGAAACCAAGTTTGTTTTCAATGCTGATCGTAAAATTGAGAACATCGTACCGTTAGTACGTAATGAAGCACATAAAATCATCGAAGAATGTATGATTTTAGCCAATATTGCTTCTGCTCAATTTGTAGAAAGTGCCAAAGAGCCTGCGCTATACCGTGTTCACGACACGCCAGGTGAAGAGCGTCTGCAAGGCTTCCGTGATTTCTTGGGCGAGCTAAGTTTAGAACTTGGTGGTGGTTTAGAGCCAAGCCCGAAAGATTACGCAGCGTTAGCGAATTTAATTAAAGATCGTAATGATCGTGAATTAATTCAAACCATGCTATTGCGCTCGATGAAGCAAGCGGTTTATCAAGCAGATAATATTGGTCACTTTGGTTTAGCCCTTAGTCAATATGCTCACTTTACCTCGCCAATTCGTCGTTACCCGGACTTAACCTTGCACCGCGCAATTAAGTTTTTAATTGCTAAACAAGCAGGTAACACTAACAACGATACACTAACAGGTGGTCATCATTATTCATTTGATGAAATTGATGCTATCGGTGAGCAATGTTCAACCACAGAACGTCGTGCTGATGATGCGACCCGTGATGTGTCTGATTGGCTCAAGTGTGAGTACATGCAAGATCACCTTGGCGATGAGTTTGAAGGTGTGATTGCGAATGTTACCGGTTTTGGTTTCTTTGTGCGTCTAAATGAGCTTAACATTGATGGCTTAGTGCATATCTCAAACTTAGCTAACGATTACTACCAATTTGATCCTGTAGGTCAACGCTTGGTCGGTGAAAGCTCGGGCGTGATTTATCGTTTAGGTGATACTGTTCAGGTTAAAGTAGCCGCTATTAACCTAAATGATCGTCAATTAGACTTTGATATCGTTGGTGCTGAGCGTAAACAACGTGGTGCAGGTAAAACAGCGAAAGGGCGTGAGAAAAAACAACGCATGCGCAAAGCTGATGGCCTAAAGCGCCAAGGAATGCCTGCATTTAAAGTTGAAGATGGTGACGCTAAGTCTGAATCACGAGATAAAAGTAAACGTGAGCGCTCTTCTGTACGTAAAAATTTAAAAGAAGGCGCGATTCCACAAGCTGAAGCTGACGCTAAAAAGAAAAAGCCAAGAAATAAAAAACCACGTAAGTTATCGGATGAAAAGCCGCTGACAGATCCAAAAAAGAAGCC
This sequence comes from Photobacterium carnosum, assembly GCF_002849605.1. Classification (GTDB taxonomy): domain Bacteria; phylum Pseudomonadota; class Gammaproteobacteria; order Enterobacterales; family Vibrionaceae; genus Photobacterium; species Photobacterium carnosum. The sequence goes on along the minus strand of NZ_NPIB01000030.1, from coordinate 33,534 downwards.
CAAAGTTAGCAAGAAGAAAAAGCAACGTGCGGGTAAATCAGAACGCGCAGCAAAGAAGAGTTAATCCATGAGTAATGATATGATTTTTGGCATCCATGCCGTTAAAGCTGTACTCGCATCTGATCCGGTGCGCTTTATTGAAGTATTCGTACTGAAAGGGCGTGAAGATGATCGTTTGCTGCCGTTAATTACTGAGTTGAAAGACTTAGGCATCACGATTCAAGAAGCGGGCCGTAAAGCATTAGATGACAAAGTTGATGGTGCCTCTCATCAGGGTATTATTGCGCGTGTGCGTCCGGGTAAGCAGTACAATGAAAACAACCTTGATGATTTATTAGCGACCAAAGAAAATCCATTATTGTTGATTTTAGATGGTGTGACTGACCCGCATAACCTTGGTGCGTGTTTACGTAATGCTGATGCAGCAGGTGCTGTGGCTGTGATTGTTCCAAAAGATCGTTCAGCACAGTTGAATGCGACTGCAAGTAAAGTGGCATGTGGTGCGGCTGAAATTATGCCATTAGTACGTGTAACCAATCTGGCTCGTACTATGCGAGCGTTACAAGATAAAGGCGTATGGATTGTGGGTACTGCTGGTGAAGCAACCCATGATCTTTACCACAGTAAACTAACTGGGCCATTGGCGATTGTTATGGGGGCTGAAGGTGAAGGTATGCGTCGTTTAACCCGTGAAACGTGTGATGATTTGATTAAGATCCCAATGGCGGGTTCAGTATCAAGTTTGAACGTATCGGTAGCGACAGGTATCTGTTTATTTGAAGCGGTACGTCAACGCGGATAATGCGTGATTAACCCCAAATAATTGCATAATTATTTAAACCCACGCAGTGGTTACTGGGTGGGTCTTTTATTGTTTATCAGTATGAAAAATGAACAGAGATGGCCGTGATGAGTCAATGTTAGTAGCGATAAACTAAGGTTCGAGTTCATTTCATTGAAAAACGGCGAGTGGCGAGAAAATAAGCTTGCCTAGATTGATCATTCTCTGTACTATCCGTCATCCAAATTCTCGGTTCTTTTTTTAGTTCCTTGCTTCCTCAGGTTAACCGAGCCGACAAGGGAAGCTGAATAATCCGTAAGGAGCAACCTATGCGTCATTACGAAATCGTATTCATGGTGCACCCTGATCAAAGCGAGCAAGTTGCTGGCATGATCGAGCGTTACACTGCTGCTATCAAAGATTCTGGTGGTCAAATTCACCGTCTAGAAGATTGGGGCCGCCGTCAAATGGCTTACCCAATCAACAAACTGCACAAAGCACACTATGTTCTTTTGAACATTGAAGCTGAGCAGGCTGTTATTGACGAGCTTGAGTCAAACTTCCGCTTCAACGACGCAGTGATCCGTAACATGATCATGCGTACTAAACACGCTGTTACTGAGCCATCTCCTATGATGAAGGCTAAAGAAGAGCGTTTTACTAAGCGTGAAGATCGTGCTGAAGCACAATCTGAAGGCGAAGCAGCTGCTGAGTAATTTGTATTAATGACTAATCGTCTGGTGTTGACTGGCACTATTGCCAAGCATCCCAAACGAAGCCAATCCCCGGCAGGCATACCTCATTGTCACTTTGTGCTTGAGCATCGCTCTGTGCAGCGGGAAGCTGACTTACCACGCCAAATATATTGTTATATTAACGTGGTAATCAGTGGTAAAGGTCAACAAGTACTCACTCAAGATTTAGTTGTCGGAAGCACAATTAAGGTGGAGGGATTTATCTCTTACCAAACCGGCCGTAATGGTATCGGGAAATTAGTTTTGCATGCCGATTACATTGACTTAATTTAGATCAGGAGATAGCCCATGGCTCGTTTCTTCCGTCGTCGTAAATTCTGCCGTTTTACAGCAGAAGGCGTACTAGAGATTGACTACAAAGACGTAGCAACTCTGAAAAACTACATCACTGAAGCTGGTAAAATTGTACCTAGCCGTATCACTGGTACTCGTGCTAAATACCAGCGTCAGCTAGCTCGTGCTATCAAGCGTTCTCGTTACCTAGCACTTCTACCGTACACAGATAAGCATCTGTAAGCAGTAGTCGTTTTTAGAATTTTATAGAGGACAAGATAATGCAAGTTATTCTACTTGATAAAGTAGCTAACCTAGGTGGCCTTGGCGACCAGGTTAACGTTAAAGCGGGCTATGCTCGTAACTTCCTTATCCCACAAGCTAAGGCTGTTATGGCGACTAAAGCGAACGTTGAAATGTTCGACGCACGTCGTGCAGAGCTAGAAGTTAAAGTTGCTGAGCAACATGCTGCTGCTCAAGCACGTGCTGAAGCACTAAACACGCTTGAAGGTGTGGTTATTGAATCTAAAGCTGGTGACGAAGGTAAACTATTCGGCTCAATCGGTACTCGTGACATCGCTGATGCAGTTTCTGCAGCTGGCGTAGCACTTGTTAAGAGTGAAGTACGTCTACCTGAAGGCGCACTACGTGCAACTGGCGAATTTGAAGTTAGCGTTCAGCTAAGTTCAGATGTATTCGCAACTGTTAAACTAAACGTTGTTGCTGCTAAGTAATCGCTTTTAGCTTTAATAGTAAAAAACCAGCCTTATGGCTGGTTTTTTTATGTCTGGAATTTAGGAAATCTTGATTTATAAAGTGTAAATCAGTGAGATCGTGGTGGTACTATCGGAATTTTTCATGCCTTCAGGTACCCAAGAATAAGCTGTTTGGGTGTAACCTACGTTTAAAGCAATATTGTCAGTGATCGCATTAGTCGCATTAAAGGTGCTTTCTAAGGTGGTGTTACTTTGCCCTGAAATGACGTTAAATTTAGCACTGAGTGTCAGTGTTTTTAATGGCTTCCATTGAATATCGATGGTGCTTTGCAATACCATTTCATTAACGACTTCTTGTTTCACAATACTGTCGTTTTTTATCTCATCGAGATTAGGATCTTGATGGCGAAAGCCGGGGCCAATATCCACTAATGTTTGAAATGTCTCATAGTTAAATAAACGGTAACCGATACCGGTTGAGACTATCGAATCTGCATAATAAGGCCCATAGCGGTCATCAATATAGCTGCCATTACCATAAAAATAATAACCATCACGGATCATCCGTTTTGATTTTAAGCTGGTTGATAGTTTTCGCTTATCTTCTTCGCCATTTTTCTTTGCCATAATAAATTTGGCATCGGCATTGGTTTGATAACGGCCTTTGGTGTACGTCAGCGCCACATTACCATTCATGGTCTGGGAGTCAGAGTTACCCGATAGTGCTTGATAACCCAAGCCGATAGTACTGGTTAATGGCGATGGTTCAATCGGTGCTTCCGGTGTTGATTCTTCACTGGCATTGGCTGCGGTAGTGGCAAGCAATAGAAATGTGAGTATATATCTTGCCAAAAGACCTCCGCTGGCAGGGTAAGGTAAAGGTCGAAACATTGATCGTCGCATTCTAGCGTAAATTTGTCAGCTTTTGGTTAGGAATCGTCAGCATACTTTTCGTAAAACTAAAAAGGAGGATAATTGTTGTTGTTGCAAGTGATCAATCGTAATCGTTTATAGCTACTCAGAGGCAGGGGATAGGTTATACTGTCGAGCTCCGTTCTTGGTTTTGGTAAATGCACAATTGCTATGACAGATAATCGTAAATCGAAACAATTAAAAGATAATCAAATGGACGCCATTAAGATGCCACCGCATTCGCTTGAGGCTGAGCAATCAGTACTTGGCGGTTTAATGCTGGATAATGAGCGTTGGGATACTGTTGCTGAAAAAGTCGTTGCAAAAGATTTCTACAGTCGCCCTCATCGGATTATTTTTGAGGCAACCGCAGCCTTATTGGAAGGTGGACAGCCACTTGATTTGATCACGCTGTCTGAACATCTTGAGCGGTCTGACAAACTTGATGGTGTTGGTGGTTTTGCTTACCTTGCTGAATTGGCTAAAAACACCCCGTCGGCTGCCAATATTTTAGCGTATGCTGATATTGTCCGTGAGCGAGCTTTGATCCGCGATATGATTGGCGTTGCCAATGAAATTGCTGATGCGGGTTATGATCCACAAGGTCGCACTAGTGAAGACTTGTTGGATATGGCCGAAAGTAAAGTTTTTGCCATTGCTGAACAACGGACTAATGATAAAGAGGGCCCCCAAAACGTTGATACAATTTTAGAGCGTACGCTTGAACGTATTGAGTTGCTTTATCAATCACCACAAGATGGTGTAACGGGTGTTTCAACGGGCTTTACTGATTTAAATAAGAAGACTGCTGGTTTGCAAGGGTCTGATTTGATTATTGTTGCCGCACGTCCATCTATGGGTAAAACGACCTTTGCGATGAACTTATGTGAAAATGCAGCCATGGATCAAGATAAACCAGTGCTGATTTTCTCATTAGAGATGCCCGCAGAACAGATAATGATGCGTATGTTGGCATCATTATCTCGTGTTGACCAAACCAAAATTCGTACCGGACAATTGGACGATGAAGATTGGGCACGGATATCATCAACAATGGGTATTCTGATGCAAAAGAAGAATATGTTCATTGATGATAGTTCCGGCTTAACACCAACAGAAGTACGTTCACGCGCGCGTCGTATTGCACGTGATCACGGTGGTCTTAGTATGATCATGATCGACTACCTTCAGTTGATGCGTGTGCCAGGACTACAAGAAAACCGTACGTTAGAGATTGCTGAAATCTCACGTTCGCTTAAAGCATTAGCGAAAGAATTAAATGTGCCTGTTGTTGCCCTCTCTCAGCTTAACCGTTCGTTAGAGCAACGGGCAGATAAGCGTCCTGTTAACTCTGATCTGCGTGAATCTGGCGCCATCGAGCAGGATGCTGACTTAATCATGTTCATATACCGTGATGAGGTTTATCACGAAGACAGTGCCCTTAAAGGGATCGCTGAAATCATCTTAGGTAAACAACGTAATGGTCCAATTGGTACTGTGCGTTTAACGTTCCAAGGCCAGTTCTCTCGCTTTGATAACTATGCTGGTCCAGCCTTTGATGAAGAGTAAGCCTTAAAAATTATTTAGGATATTGGATGAAAGCTGCAACTGCACATATTGATACCCAAGCTTTGGCACATAATCTGAGTCAAATCCGCCTGCAGGCACCAAAGAGTAAAATTTTAGCGGTTGTTAAAGCTAATGCATACGGACACGGGTTGTTAGATGTGGCGAAAAGCCTTATCGATGTTGATGCTTATGGTGTGGCACGTATAGAAGAAGCTTTAATACTACGCGCTGGTGGCGTGGTAAAACCGATCTTATTATTAGAAGGTTTTTATGCGCCAACAGATCTTCCAGTATTGGTGATTAATAATATTCATACCGTAGTGCATTCGATTGAACAGCTGGAAGCGTTAGAACAGGCTGAGTTAGATGCACCCGTACGTGTATGGGTAAAAATAGACACAGGCATGCACCGACTTGGATTACGCCCAGAGCAAGTGCCTGAGTTTATGCAACGCTTAAATGACTGCGATAATGTTGCTAAGCCATTACGTTTTATTAGTCATTTTGGTAATGCTGATAATCTAAATAGTGATATTACCGTTAATCAAATTGCGTGTTTTTCAACCTTGACCAAGCCTTACCAAGGTGAGCGTTCATTAGCAGCATCAGCGGGTATTTTAGCGTGGCCTGATAGTCATTTTGAATGGATCCGTCCGGGCATTATTATGTATGGCGTGTCACCATTTGATGAATTAGAACGTTCGGCATCAAACTATAATCTACAACCGGTTATGACGTTAACATCGAGCTTAATTGCTGTTCGTGACGTTAAAAAAGGTGAACAAGTCGGTTATGGTGGCATTTGGACCTGTGAGCAAGATACCAAAATGGGTGTTATTGCTATTGGTTATGGTGATGGCTATCCACGTTGTGCGCCTAATGGTACACCAGTGATGGTTAATGGTCGGATTGTGCCAACGGCTGGGCGTGTTTCAATGGATATGTTGACAGTAGATTTAGGACCGAATGCGACCGATAAAGTAGGTGATGAAGCTATTTTATGGGGTAAAGGTTTACCTGCTGAAGTGATAGCACAATATACAGGTGTTATTGCTTATGAATTAATGACTAAGTTAACTCCTCGAGTGGCAATGACTTATTCATAAAAAAGACGAGTCGTGGGTTTAACCTGCGGCTTTTTTTTGGTTAAAATTTACTATTTACCTTGAAGAGTAATCGCGGCCTGTTATCTGCCAGTATCATTTTGGTATTCTTTAATCTTTGATAAAGCCTTTGATATACCATTACTCTTTATTTATCGGTGAAACCTTTTAGTTTAATTAGTGATTACCATTATCATCTTGCTGATAAATACAGGTATGATGCATCATATTTTCGTGACCTGACGCAATGACGATAATACGATATTAGCGTCATAATTGGTTGTAACAGATAACCTTATTATTAGAGACCTAGCATTTTAGGTTGTATAGCATAGATCGAGGATCTTTCGAAGGCGGTATGCTTCGAGGGATGAACATAACAAAATCAGGAACATTATTATGTTAAAGAATATTAATCCAACGCAAACTAAAGCGTGGCAAGCACTGACTGCGCATTTTGAACAAGCTCAAGATTTTGAATTAAGTGATTTATTTGCAAATGATAGCGAGCGTTTTGCCAAGTTTTCTGCCCAGTTTGGTTCTGATATTTTATTAGATTACTCTAAGAACCTGATCACAGAAGAAACTTTGACTAAGTTGTTTGCATTAGCAAAAGAAACTGAGCTTGATGCTGCTATTGCGGATATGTTCAACGGTGTGAAAATTAACCGTACTGAAGATCGTGCTGTACTACATGTTGCGTTACGTAACCGTAGCAATACGCCAATCATTGTTGATGGCAAAGATGTTATGCCTGCAGTAAATGCAGTATTAGCGAAGATGGAACGTTTCACTAACCGTATTGTAAGTGGCGAGTGGAAAGGTTACACCGGCAAAGAAATCACTGATGTCGTTAATATCGGTATTGGTGGTTCAGATCTTGGCCCTTACATGGTTTCAGAAGCATTAGCAGCGTACAAAACACGCCTAAACATGCACTTTGTTTCTAACGTTGATGCGACACACATTGTTGAAACGCTAAAAGACTTAAATCCTGAAACAACGTTATTCTTAATTGCATCTAAAACCTTTACTACTCAAGAAACGATGACTAACGCATTGTCTGCGCGTGATTGGTTCTTAGCAATGGCGGAAGATAAAGCACACGTTGCAAAACACTTTGCTGCGCTCTCTACTAATGCAGAATCTGTGGCTGAATTTGGTATCGATACTGATAACATGTTTGAGTTCTGGGATTGGGTTGGTGGTCGTTACTCACTATGGTCTGCAATTGGTCTTTCTATTAGCTTGGCGGTAGGTTTTGATAACTTCGTTAAGTTATTGGAAGGTGGTCATGCAATGGATAATCATTTTGCAACCGCGCCACTAGAGCAAAAATTACCTGTAATTCTAGCGTTAATTGGTATTTGGTATAACAACTTCCACGGCGCAGAAACTGAAGCGATCCTACCTTACGATCAATACATGCACCGTTTCCCTGCTTACTTCCAGCAAGGTAACATGGAATCAAATGGTAAATATGTCGATCGTGGTGGTAAGCCAGTGGATTACCAAACAGGTCCTATCATTTGGGGTGAGCCAGGAACGAATGGTCAACACGCGTTCTATCAACTTATTCACCAAGGCACGAAGTTAATTCCATGTGACTTTATTGCACCAGCTATTAGCCATAATCCATTAGGTGATCATCACCCTAAACTAATGGCTAACTTCTTCGCACAAACTGAAGCATTAGCATTTGGTAAGAGTCGCGAGACAGTAGAAGCTGAGTTTGTTGCTGCAGGTAAATCACAAGCAGAAATTGATGAGCTAGCTGAATTTAAAGTTTTTGAAGGTAATCGTCCAACTAACTCTATTCTGCTTAAAGAAATTACGCCATACACATTAGGTGCACTAATCGCATTGTATGAGCATAAAATCTTTACCCAAGGTGTTATTTGGAACATCTGTAGTTTTGACCAGTGGGGCGTAGAACTTGGTAAGCAATTGGCTAACCAAATTTTACCTGAGCTAAATAGCAACGAGGGTGTTGTAAGCCACGATAGTTCAACTAATGGTTTGATTAATGCATTCAAACAATGGCGTGCATAATGCCTATTATTGGTTAATGTAATTGACCGATAAAATAAAACGCCGCAATCGTGATGATTGCGGCGTTTTTTTATTTTTGGCGTTAGCTTAATTATAGTGTGATAACGTCGCTAGCTTGCGGGCCTTTCTGACCATCAGTGACGATAAATTCAACATTTTGGCCTTCACGTAAAGTTTTACGTCCTTGTGCCTGAATAGCACTGAAATGAACAAAAACGTCTTTACCATCGGCAGCAGAAATAAAACCAAAGCCTTTATCATCGTTGAACCACTTTACGGTTCCAGTCAGTTTACTCATTTACGTCTTCCCTTATAGACTAATCGTAGTAGTTACAATCAATAGGTAACTAGGTGCTTATTGCGAATTTAGTCTAGATCGAATTTATGACAATGAGTAGTTTTTTATTGTGCTTTTATGTTTGAGTTAACGATAATTTATTTTAAAGAGAAAGGCGCTGCAAGGAGGGGGGAGAAAATATCAGAAGGTGCCATCACTGATGGTGACAGCACTATTGGACAATCATGCGTTTTTAGTTTGCTGACATTTATGACAAATGCCATGGCTTTCAACCACGTGGTGCTTGATCATGAAACCATATTGTTCTGATTTTTGGCGTAAAAGTTTTGCCAGTTCATCATCATGGATTTCTTCAACAAACCCACATTCATCACAAATTAATAGTTGTGAACAATGATCCGCATGGCCAAGTACGCAACACGCAATATAGCTATTGGTTGATTCAACTTTATGAACAAACCCTTGTGCTAATAGAAAATCTAACGCGCGATAAACCGTAGGCGGTTTCGCTTGGGGTTCTGATATTTTGAGTAAATCGAGTAACTCATAAGCACTAATAGAACTATGATGATTAATGATCAGTGCCAGTACTTTTAATCGCTGCGGGGTCATTCTAACCCCTCGTTGCTCACAGAGCTGTTGTGCTTTCGCTAGCAGTTGAGTTTGAACCGTCATAGAGCCTCAGAAAAACGTCATTAAGGTTTTATTTTATCACAGCTGTCTAAAAACATACTCACACTTAGCTATTAACTGTTATAAGGAAAAAGATTCCGTGTAAATGATCACGTTATAAAGTGATAGAAAAAAGCAGATGTCGCAAAAAAGAGGCTTTGAGTTTTAATGATTATAAATTTTTATTATAAAGTTTAGTAAACCACATTGAATTGCAATAGATTTTCTATAAGGACGTAGGGATGTATTATTCGCATAATTAATGCTGTTCTATAAATATTATTTAGATTAAACGTCAGATTTCTATACGTTTAAGCGCTAGAATAGTTACTGTAAAACAGTGTGATTGTGCTAGAACGTACTGAATATTGGGTTGTTACGTATCTTAAAAACACGATTATTAAAGCATTACAAAAACTAATGCCAAGGTTGCATTTTTTTTCATTTCTCAAGTTGTTTAAAATACCTATAATGACGCCCAACGAAACGTGACCGACGCCTTAACTATTTAATAATTAGGTAATGGTTATATATAACAAGCTTAATTATTTAAGGTAAAAATCAATGTCAGGTATCATTACTAAAATTGTTGCACTTTACACGCCAGTATTTTCTACAATGTACAAAAGCGGTAATATGACTAAGTAAAGTCTTGCAACAAGGTCAGTTATAGACCTTTTAGTTAACAAGAATTTAGAGAAAGGCCTTGAACAATGTTCAAGGCCTTTTTTGTTATGAAAAAATAGGCATTAGATATTAATTGCTAAATATTGAACCTCGTTATAAATGGTGCAATATATTGAATTAGTAAATAAATATAAATTTTAGTTCTGTAGTCTAAGAATGAAAGATTTAGATTGTTTTTATAAAATACAATTATTTAGAAGATTTAATAAGTTGTGATGAAAGCGGTTTTTTACTTGCCAATGATCTGCAATATTATCTCGTCCTTATTTAATATATAAAGAGAGATGAGATGGGCAGTATTATAAAATCCTCACGAAATACAGTAACAGCACCCCGCGATTTGGTTGCAACACAAACTGTTGCTTTTTCGCATTACAATAATATTTCAGCGCAATTACCTCTTGATGTTAACAGTGGAAAAATTGTTGAAGGTGGAGTTAAAGAACAGGCAGAACAATGCCTAAAGAATATTAAGGCTATTGTCGAAAGTATTGATCATGCGATGCATGATGTTATCAAAATCAATGTGTATCTTAAAAATATCAAAGATCTTGATATTGTTGATGATGTTTACGCTACTTTTTTCCCTCGTTACTTGCCTACTCGTACTGTCATGAGTGTCGCTGCGTTGCCAATGGACGCGGTATTAGTTCAAATGGATGCAGTGATTTCAAATGGTGAAGGCTCAGGAACACAAGCTCCTTGTGATCTTGTCAAAATTGCTCGAAATACAGCAAATGCCCCAAATAGTGATGTATCGACCCAAACCGTCGCTTTTTCACATTACAACCACATTTCAGCACAATTACCGCTTGATCCTAAAACCGGGAATATTATTGCTGGTGGCGTAAAAGAGCAGACTGGACAATGTTTAAAAAATATTAAGAGTATTCTAGAAGCGATCGACGTTCCTGCTGACGATATCGTTAAAATTAATATTTATCTTGAAAACCTTGCTGATATTGAAGCTATTAATGAAATATATAGCCGTTATTTCCCTGACTCTGCCATTGCTCGCACTTGCGGTTATATGCCAGCCCGCTCAGTGATCGTTGTTGAAGGTTTACCTATGGGCGCATTAGTACAGATTGATGCAACGGTTTCTCATGGCGATGGAACACCACCACAAGCGGTTGAAGATCGTCATGGCTTGGTCATTAAAGCGAATAACACCCATAATGCACCTCAAACGTCGTTATCAACCCAAACAGTTGCGTTTTCGCATTACAGTAATATTTCTGCGCAATTACCGTTAAATTCGATGACGGGTAATATTGTTGACGGTGGCGTTAATGAACAAGCAAGACAATGTTTAACTAATATCAAAGCGATAGTTGAAAGTGTTAATCATGTTATGGATGATATTGTTAAGGTAAACATTCAACTAAAAAATATGGCTGACCTTGATGCTGTTAATGATGTTTATACAACATTCTTTAATGATAATCTTCCAGCAAGAACAACCATTGGTGTTTCAGCCATCGCAATGGATGCTTTAGTACAAATGGATGCGATTGTATCTAACGCGGAAGGTACTCCGCCTGAAGTGTAATAAAAGAGTCGCTATAAATAATTTTCTGATTATAAAAAGCCATATTTATTTGAATATGGCTTTTCTTGTTTATATACCTTACTTGATATTGTCTTCCGTATTTTAAAGCATTGTTAAACCGATCATGGGTTGAGGGTGATCCCCGTCTAATCATGGTGACAATAGTCATTTTAGGGTAGAATCCGCGCCTCAAAAGATATTTTAGGGACCGTTTATGCCTCCTAAACTGTCCCTCATCCGTCCCTTATCGAAAACAAAAATCGACATCGGATGAAGTATATTGCAATACCCGTAAGTGGTATTTGCCATAACCACTTAATATGTAAGGAATGTTGTTACATGTACCCTTCTGCTCGTTTTTCTGTTGCCCCCATGCTGGATTGGACTGATCGTCATTGCCGTTATTTTCATCGTCTAATGAGTAAAGAAGCTCTGTTGTATACTGAAATGGTAACGACTGGTGCAATTATTCATGGTAAAGGTGATTTTCTTTCTTATAACGAAGAAGAGCATCCATTAGCATTACAACTTGGTGGTTCAAATCCGGTTGATCTTGCTCGTTGTGCAAAACTAGCCGCAGATCGTGGTTATAATGAGATCAACTTAAATGTAGGTTGTCCGTCTGATCGTGTTCAAAACGGCATGTTTGGTGCTTGTTTAATGGGTGAGGCTGAGCTGGTGGCACAGTGTGTTGCTGCAATGCGTGAAGTGGCCGACATTCCTGTAACAGTTAAAACGCGTATCGGTATTGATGAGCAAGATTCTTATGAATTTCTAAGCCACTTTATTCAAACTGTGTCAGAAAAAGGCGGTTGTGATAATTTTACTATTCACGCCCGTAAAGCATGGCTTAAAGGCTTGAGTCCAAAAGAAAACCGTGAAGTTCCACCTTTAGATTACCCGCGCGTATATCAATTAAAGCAAGATTTTCCACAGTTAACCATGGCTATCAATGGTGGTATTAAAACCTTTGAAGAAATGGAACAGCATCTTAAATATATGGATGGTGTCATGGTGGGTCGTGAAGCTTACCAAAGTCCATATTTAATGGCAGAAGTCGATCAACGTTTATTTGGCAGTGAGCGTCCAGTAATGAAACGTCGTGAAGTCATTGAAGCGATGTATCCTTACATTGAACGTCAGTTAGCCAATGGTTCATGCTTAGGCCATATTACTCGTCATATGCTAGGTTTATTCCAAAGTATGCCTGGTGCACGTCAATGGCGTCGTTATATTAGTGAAAATGCTCATAAGCCAGGGGCGGGTATTGAAGTCGTGCAGCAAGCATTAGCTAAAATTCCTGCTGAGTTGGATGTGTAATAACACTTCAATAATTGTTATTAAAGTGGCGAATTTTACTTAGTATTAGGTGAGATTGACCACTAAATAGTAAACGCCAATTCTTTATTGAGTTGGCGTTTTTTATATGCATGAAAAATAAAGTAAAATAATTAACTTATAGTTGGCGTGAATTGTGCAATATTGTAGGTAATAATAAATATAACACGGTGATTTCATTTGGATGTTGCCGTAATAACAAAGGATAATCTATGTTTGAGTTCCTGTTTTTAGTTGCTTTTACATTGGTACTGATATTTACCGGTGTTAGTTTGATTGGTGTCTTCATTGCGGTTGCTGCGGGATTTGCGGTGATGGCAGTTGTCGGTATGTTGGGATTAGTCTTTAAATTATTGCCGTGGATCATCGTGATAGCATTAGGTATTTGGTTCTTTCGAGAGCGTAATGCCGACAAACAGCATCAAGAACGTATGTCGCGTCATCGTCGCTATTAACTGCGATTGATTGCAGAGTTTTTATACCGCTTCTGATATAATTTTGTGCGATTAATTACATAAAATGATAAGAGCGGAGACTCGGAATGAAAAAAGTGGTGCTTTCAATTGCAGCGGCAATGACGCTAGCTGCAGCCCTTCCAGCCCAAGCTGATACCTTACTAGGTGTTAAAGTGGGTGCGGATGCATGGTTTACAAACGCAAAAGTAGATGGTCATAAAAGTGATGATACATCAACATCTTACTATGCATCTTTTGAGCATTTTATTCCTTTAGTGCCAAACGTAATGGTACGTTACAACAATATTGATACTGGGAATGTGAATTTTGAGCAAAGTGATTTTACTGCTTATTATGAAATTCTTGATAACGATTTAGTTGCACTAGATTTAGGTGTAACAATGACTAAATTTACTGGTGTTCAAATTCAACACCAGAACAGTTTTAGTGATTGGCAGCCAACTGTTTATGCTGCTGCTGAGTTAGGTATTCCAGCAACACCATTATCTGTATTTGCTCAAGCGAACGCGGGTAAATATGACGGTACAAGTTTGTTTGATGGCCAAGCTGGTGTGAAATATACATTAGGTTTAGTGGCAGCAGATCTTAACCTTCGTGCGGGTTACCGTATGATGGCTTATGACTTTAAAAAATCAAACACTGGTGATGTTGACCTAGATGGTTGGTTTGCTGGTGTAGAAGTTGATTTTTAATTAACGTATAAACCTATTTTGTGATCCAATTATAAAACCACGATTATTTCGTGGTTTTTTTATTGGCGCTAATCCCGTTTATGTACCACTTTTAAAGGTAAGCAAACTGATTATATGTGTGATGCATAATATCAGTATTAGGGAGGAGTAAGTGATGACATTAACTGAATTGAAACACCTATACGCTGACCAAGATCTTGTTGAAGCACTCATCGAACCATCAATTAATAGTGGTTATATCGTTGAATTTCGCCATCGTCGCGGCGGTTTAGTACCATTAACGGATATTAGTGGCAGTGAACAATGCTATGGTGATATTGACAGTGCTACTCAACAAGCATTTGAAGTTGGTTTTCAACAAGTTAGAATTGCTGACGAATACTAAATCCTGCCTTTATTTCTCCATTCCAAAACCAAATAGTGATATCTCTATTTGGTTTTTTTGTACGATTAACCTTACAAATGGTTATAAAACATTCTTATCTATTCTTTCTTGTTATTAGTTTAAATGGCTACTCTAACATAACGCAATGAATAGGGATCGTCGTGCTATGTCAATCAACCAACTATCAGCTTTAGCTAGCCCACTTAATGATCAACAAATAGATCAGCTTAAGCTAGCCGCAGCAGAATCCTCACCACAACAACTGGCTTGGATCAGTGGCTATTTTTGGGGGTTGAGCCAATCTCAATCATCAACAACGGCATCTGTTCCTGCATCAAATGTACTGGCCGCTGCAAAACCTGCGGGTAAACTAACCATTATTTATGCCTCGCAAACAGGTAATGCTAAAGGTGTAGCTCAAGCGTTACAACAGCAAGCTCTCGCGCAAGATATTGCGGTTAATCTGGTTTCTGCGGGTGACTTTAAAGGTAAAAATCTCAGTAAAGAAACCCATGTCATTATTATTGCTTCCACACATGGAGAAGGTGAAGCCCCTGATGATGCGATTGAACTGCACCAGTTTTTACAGTCAAAAAAAGCCCCTCAATTATCGAATTTACACTACGGCGTGATTGGGCTAGGCGATTCTAGTTATGAATTTTTCTGCCAAACCGCCAAAGATTTTGATCGCTACTTAGCAAAACTGGGTGCGAAGCCGATGCTTGATCGCCTTGATTGTGATGTTGACTATGAAGTGGCCGCCGCAGAGTGGCGTACACAAGCATTAGCCAAAACCAAACAAACCTTATCAACGGGTGAAGCGGAAGTCGTTCAGTTACCGGTGGGGCAAAATGCTACATCTGCTGCTACTTACACTAAGCAAAATCCTTATACGGCCAGTTTATTAGTAAGCCAGAAAATCACTGGTCGCAATTCAGATAAAGATGTACGCCATATTGAAATTGATTTAGAAGGTTCAGGATTAAGCTATCAAGCGGGGGATGCGCTGGGGGTATGGTTTGAAAATGATCCGCAATTGGTTGATGCCATATTAGCGAAACTTGACTTAGATGCTGCAACTTCGGTGGATGTTGATGGCAGTAACTTATCTATTCGTGATGCGTTGATTAGCCATTATGAAATTACCGCATCAAATCCACAGTTTGTGACCCAATATGCCAAACTCTCTGGCAGTAAAAAATTGCAAAAGCTGGTGGATGATCGTGAAAAATTGCGTGAGTATGCGGCTAATAACCAAATCATTGATGTTTTAACGGCTAAGAAGACGGTATTAACTGCCAGCCAATTAATCAGTTTATTACGTCGTTTAACGCCCCGCTTATATTCCATTGCTTCCAGCCAACAGGAAGTGGGTGAAGAAGTGCATTTAACGGTTGGTGTGGTTGAATTTTCCCAAGGTGATGAGCAACGTCAAGGTGGCGCATCTAGTTTCTTATCACAACGTCTACAAGAAGGCGCGGCTGTGAAAGTATTTGTTGAAACCAATCATAACTTCAAGTTACCTGCTGATGATAATACGCCAGTGATCATGATTGGTCCTGGTACGGGAATTGCGCCTTTCCGTGCCTTTGTGCAAGAGCGTGATAATCGAGAAGCAACAGGTAAAAACTGGCTATTTTTTGGCGATAGAACCTTTACTGAAGATTTTCTTTACCAAGTTGAATGGCAGAAATATCTAAAAGACGGGGTGGTGGATCAAATAGATGTCGCATTTAGTCGAGATCAAGCCGAGAAAATCTATGTTCAACAGCGCATTTTAGAACAAGCACCACAAGTGTGGCAGTGGTTACAAGCAGGATCGCATGTTTATGTCTGTGGTGATGCAACCCACATGGCCAAAGATGTTCATCAAGCCTTGTTAACCGTTATTGAACAACAAGGAAAGAAAACGCGCGAGCAAGCAGAGCAGTATCTCAATGAGCTGCGTAAAGATAAACGCTATCAAAGGGATATGTACTAATGACAGAGCAAAAATTATCAGACAATGAACGTCTAAAACGTCAAAGTGATTTTCTTCGCGGCACCATAGAGCAAGATCTTGATGATCGTATCACTGGGGGATTTAGCGCTGATAACTTTCAATTAATTCGCTTTCATGGCATGTATCAGCAAGATGATCGTGATATTCGCGGCGAGCGCGCTAAACAAAAATTAGAACCGCTCCAAAATGTGATGTTACGGGCGAGAATGCCGGGGGGCGTGATCACTCCTAAACAATGGCTAGCAATTGATAAATTTGCTGATGAGCATACTTCTTATGGCAGTATTCGCTTAACCACCCGTCAAACATTTCAGTTCCATGGGGTGTTAAAACCTGACATTAAACTGATGCATCAAACATTAAATAGTATCGGTATTGATTCCATCGCAACGGCGGGGGATGTAAACCGTAACGTGTTGTGTACCACCAACCCTGTTGAATCTGAGTTGCATCAACAAGCGTATGAATGGGCAAAAAAGATCAGTGAGCATCTACTGCCTAAAACCCGTGCTTATG
Organism: Photobacterium carnosum; assembly: GCF_002849605.1. GTDB lineage: Bacteria > Pseudomonadota > Gammaproteobacteria > Enterobacterales > Vibrionaceae > Photobacterium > Photobacterium carnosum. Next base: position 16,755 of record NZ_NPIB01000030.1, on the reverse strand, counting down.
CTGAAATTTGGTTAGACGGTGAAAAGCTTGAGACAACGGATGAAGAGCCTATTTTAGGCAGTAATTATTTACCGCGTAAGTTTAAAACGACGGTGGTTATTCCGCCGCAGAATGATGTCGATGTCCATGCTAATGACCTGAATTTTATCGCAATTGCAGATAATGGGAAATTGGTAGGTTTTAATGTGTTAGTTGGCGGTGGCTTAGCAATGACTCATGGTGACCACGCCACTTATCCTCGTCGAGCGGATGATTTCGGGTTTGTACCTTTAGATAAAACCCTTGATGTCGCCACTGCTGTGGTTACTACTCAACGTGATTGGGGAAACCGTTCTAACCGTAAAAATGCCAAAACTAAATATACTATTGATCGGGTTGGCGTGGCGGTATTTAAAGCAGAAGTTGAGTCACGAGCCGGGATTAGCTTTGAAGCCAGTCGACCGTATGAGTTTACCGATCGCGGTGATCGTATTGGTTGGGTTGCGGGCATTGATGGTAAGCACCATTTGGCGTTATTCATTGAAAATGGTCGCTTATTGGATACACCGAGCAAACCTCTTAAAACGGGTATGGCAGCAATAGCGAAGGTCCATGGCGGTGATTTTAGAATGACGGCCAACCAAAATCTGATTGTTGCGGGCGTGTTAGCAAAAGACAAAGCTAGGATCGAAAAGATCGCGCGTGATCATGGCTTGATGGATGACAGTGTCAGTGAGCAGCGAAAAAATTCGATGGCATGTGTTTCACTACCGACTTGTCCATTAGCGATGGCAGAAGCAGAACGTTTTCTACCTGAGTTTGTGACTGATGTTGAAGGTGTTTTAGAAAAGCATGGCTTAGACGAAGACGAAAATATCATTCTGCGTGTTACTGGCTGCCCCAATGGTTGTGGTCGCGCGATGTTGGCTGAAATAGGCTTAGTCGGTAAAGCGCCTGGGCGATATAACTTGCATCTCGGTGGTAATCGAAATGGTACTCGAGTACCTAAAATGTACCGTGAGAATATTACCGTCGCTCAGATCATGGATGAAATAGATAATTTAGTCGGTCGTTGGTCGACGGAGCGTCAAGAGAATGAAGGCTTTGGTGATTTCACTATTCGTGTCGGCATTATTGATGAAGTAAAAATATCAATGAGGGATTTTTATGCCTAAATATCAACTGGCTGAGTTACTTGAACTGCCAAAAGTGAGTCAAATTATTCAGCTGGCTGAAATTAATGCCATGCTGGAAACCATGACTGCACAACAGCGAGTGCTATGGGCGCTTGATAATCTTGACGGCGAGTTTGCATTAGCATCTAGTTTTGGGATTCAATCGGCAGTGATGTTGCATTTAGTCACTGAAGCTAAAACGGATATTGCGGTGGTGCTTACCGATACGGGCTATTTATTTGCAGAGACTTATCAGTTTATTGATAGTTTAACTAAACAACTTAATTTGAATTTATATATTTATCGCGCTCAACACAGTGCCGCATGGCAAGAAGCACGTTATGGTCAATTATGGCTCCAAGGTGTTGATGGAATTAAACAATATAATCAATTAAATAAAGTAGAGCCGATGCGGCGGGCATTGAATGAGCTTAATGTGGGAACGTGGTTTTCAGGATTACGTCGCGAGCAATCCGATTCGCGAGCGACTTTACCTGTATTGGCGATTCAAAATGGTCGGTTTAAGTTCTTACCTGTGATTGATTGGACCAATGACGATATTGACGCTTACTTACAGCAACATCAGTTACCTTACCACCCGTTAAAGCAACACGATTATTTATCTGTCGGGGATATCCATACTACGGTGAAATGGCAGCCGGGAATGACAGAGCAAGAGACGCGCTTTTTTGGTCTGAAACGTGAATGTGGCTTACATGAAGATAATGACACTGAATCACAAGGTTCAGGCATTTAGTTTCGTTTTATGGTGAGCTTATAAATAAAAACAAGGCAGCGTATCGACGCTACCTTGTAAGTTATTCATACGGCTAAAATATTATTTTGCTGCAGGAGTCCATACTTTATCTAGTGCACCTAAAAGGGCATTACTTGCACCTTGTTGGCCTAAGAATTGAGTAATAACTGGAATAAACTTATTAATCATCGCTGGATCCATACCTAGTAATGAGAACACTTTATCAATGTTAGCTTGGTTGCTAAGTAGCTGACCTAATCCCATTGGTAATGAGTCCGTTAATTTTTCGGCTCCAGGGATCAGTTTTGAAAGTTCACTGCCTTGTGGACCTGAAAGTTGGCTAGCTGCTAAACCTAATAGCGCACCTGCACCGCCTGCGGCTTGTTCTGGTTTAACACCTAGTTCAGAAATAAGTGTTTTTGTTAGCGGGTTTTGTGCGACTTGGCTAACCACTTGATCTGCACTTTTTCCACCGAAAATATCAGACAGGCTAAAGGCGTAACTCATGGTGCTTGATGACAACAATGCAACTGCTGCGAGAGTCGTTACGATACGACGTTTTTTCATTGGGAGACTCCTTAGTAAAGATAAATACCGAAGTCTTTTAAATCAGAAATTGACTTGGGTACGTCAATCCTAGTGAAGATTTGTCTGGTTGCAATGATTTTTTATTATTTGTATAACCTATAGGTATAAAAAACGGCGCTATGAGCGCCGTTTATTTGTTCAAGCTCGATATCTTATAGGATATCTAATAGCTCTACTTCAAATACTAGTGCCGCATACGGAGGGATTGCAGCACCTGCGCCGCGCTCACCGTAAGCTAGGTTTTGTGGAATAGACAGCTTCCACTTAGAACCTACAGGCATCATTTGAAGAGCTTCAACCCAACCAGCGATAACGCCAGTTACAGGGAATTCTGCAGGTTGACCACGAGATACAGAGCTGTCAAAAACAGTGCCATCTGTTAGCATACCGTGGTAGTGCACGCGTACTTGCTTGTCTGAAGTTGGAATTTCGCCATTACCTTCAACAAGAACTTCGTACTGAAGACCAGAATCAGTTACTGTAACTTCTGCACGTTGTGCATTTTCAGCTAGGAATGCTTCGCCATCAGCAGCAGCTAATTTAGCTTGCTCTTGACGTGCAGTATCTGCTGCTGTGTGAAGTTCACGTAGTGCATTGTTGATTTCATCAACTTCGATTTCTGGCATTTCGCCAGCTAGAGAAGTTGCGATACCTTGAGCAATAGCTGCTACGTTTAGGCCTTCAAGACCGCTTTGTGCTAGTTGTTGACCCATTTGTAGACCAATACCGTAGCTTGCTTTAGTCTCAATTGTATCTAGTTTAACGTCAGACATTATTGTCATCTCTTAATGTAGAATGAATTAAAGTGGGCAGGATAACAGTTTAGCCCCTATCGGGTAAATGTTTGTAACCAATATTCGCTAATTGCGTGACATATGAAGCTTTGGAGTGCTGTATATGGGAAAGGTAAATCGCCGTTCAAATAAAAAAAACGCTAACCAACAACCGCCTGTGAAACTAAACATGAGCGCAGTAAAAGCAAAGTGCAGTGAGCGTATATCTGGTGTATATCAGATATGGCAGCGTTTTCCTCGTTTTCATCGTTGGGCGTTACTTTTTGTTGTGCCCGTTTTTATTGGTGCGTTAATGTTGCCATCAGCGAAGGAACTAGAAGGCGGTGCTGGGAGTGTACCTATGCGCCGTAATATTGAATTAAATCTAGGTAATAGCGATGTTGCAAATCAGGTAAGTTCTGGGCCGAATATTCAGGTAGAAAATAACCCAGATGGTAATAGTAAACAAAGTACGCTTAAACGTACCGATGTAGTATTAGATAGCGCTGATATTAAAGAAGATTCGGGCATGAAAGCTGATGGTGGTATGGAAGATCGTGGTCCAGCCCCTGAACGTAAACCGATGACATCAAAAATATATCCGATTAATGGTGGTAAGGTTTATACCATTGATACAACAACCCATAAGCCAGTTGTTGTATCACGAGTCGCTAAGTCTCAAACAACATCCGTTGTTGCTAAACAATCAGCAGGTGTTGCTGATCAGTGGTACAGCTATAAAGTGCCAGCTGGGGATACGTTAGCCAATATTTTCCGTAATAAAGGATTACCACTCGGTGATCTTTATGCTATTGCGAAAGTTGAAGGCGCGGGTAAACCGATTAGCCGTATTCAAGCAGGGCAGACATTACGTTATCGTCAAAACAGCCGTGGTAAAATTAATGGCTTACAAATTTTAGGTAATGGTGTTTCTGCTTCATATACTGTTAATGCGAATGGCCGTTTCTATCGTCAATAAATTTGCAATGGTTATACGTTAAATTAATAAGCCGCCAGTTAAGGCGGCTTATTATTTTTAAGTGATAAATGTTTAATCCTCGTTATGGCTCATGCTCTGTGGTGAGCGACGGATTTTAGGCCATGGTGCCATTGGAAGAATGATCAATAGAATACCTAAGCCCGTGAGCAGATCGGGAATCTCGTCAAACCAGAGATAACCAAATATCGCGACAAAAATCAGCCCAGAATACTCCGCAAGTCCAATCTTATAAGTCTCACTTTGACGGTAAGCCGCAACACAACAGCCTTGATAACCTAATGTAAATAACGCACTTGCAGCAATCAATAACCATTGTTTGGGCTGTAATGGCTGCCAATATTGGTAGGCTAATAGGCTTGATATGGGTAACGATAAAATACCTGTCCAAAATAGGGTACTGATAATCGGTTGTTGTGGGGGCAGTTTACGTACTAAAACATTATATAACGCCAATGTTGAGGCGGTGCCTAATGCGGCAAATGCGGCCCAATGAAATTGATCGGGGCGTAATACAATGACGATGCCAATAAATCCGACCGCAGTTGCTAATACTTTTTCTTTATTTGGTCGTTCACCTAATACCAGCATCGATAATGGCAGCATGAGTAACGGTGCGGCGTAAAATAAAGCATTGGCGGTGGCTAATGGAAGGTAAGTTAAAGCAATCAGTAGCATGCCGCTACCTGCTAATACTAGATGGGCACGAATTGCATTCACCTTCCAACGCCCAATATCACGCTGAGCGGGGGTTAATCGTAACCATAATGGTGCAATTAGGATCACGCTTAATAATTGGCGAATAAACATGTACTGAAATGCCGATACGCTACCGTCTAATAATTTTACTGCCACATCAGACAGTGACGACGATAAATTACCGCAAATTAAAATAGCAATACCGATTGAAACCGCAGACCAGCGCATTAGGTGGGATCTTGTAATAACTGCATATCAACATGGGGAATGCCATCTTCAAGGTACATGTCTGAAGTTTGGGTAAATCCATGTGATTGATAGAACGCCACCAAATATTGTTGAGCGCCAATTTCAATTAACTGTTGTGGCCAAATTGTTTCTGCATGGGTTAATCCTTGACGTAATAATTGATGACCTAAACCATGTTTACGCTGACTTGGTGTTACCACTACTCGCCCAATACTGACATTATCATAAGTGACGCCAGGGGCTAATAAACGTAAATATGCGACAAGTTCATTGTTTACGTAACCTAACAGATGGAACACATTTTGAGCGCGGTCGTGATCATCAAGATCGGGATACACACAGTTTTGTTCTACACAAAATATCTCTGAACGTAGTTTTAATAGGTCATAAAGCTGGTGGGTTGTTAATTCGTCAAAGGGTAAACACTGCCATGTTGTCATAGTTAACGTCCTGAATTCGGTATGATGTCGTTAGTGTACCGATTTACGTCAAAAATGAAGTTAACAATGGTTAATTTTTGGGATTAATTTCACCACTTGCGAGCCGTTTTTTGATTCGACTTAAACTAATGGAAGTAATACCTAAATAAGAAGCCAATTGGTAATCGGTTATGCGCCCAACTAACTCGGGGAAATGATCACTAAACAGTTGTAATCGTTGCTCTGGAGTATGCATGAGCATAAAGCGTTCTTTGTGCTCTTTATACAGTAATTGACGTTCTAATAAGGTTTGATACAACGGGTGCTGCTGCTGACGCCATTGCTGAAACAGGGTAATGGGTAACATGATTAATTGGCTGGCGGATAATGTTTCTAATAAATAGGCTGAGGGCGCGTCATTAATTAAGCTTTCAAAGCCAATAATAACATCTTGATCCCAATAGAACTCTTTACTGAATTGTTTACCTTGTTCGGTTAAATAACACGCATGGCACAAACCGTTTAATAAAAAGTAGCAATGGGTTGGGATTTGCCCTTGGTGTAATAAAATATGACGAGTCGGAAGATCCAGTGGTTCAGCAACGGCAATGACATCGTTGATGGTGGCGGTATCTGCACCTAGCTGAGCTAAGAAAGCCGCTAATTCAGAATGGTTATTGAAAGGCATAAGCGAGTTAATGAATAAAAAGAATGATAGTGGCAGTGTATCAAAAAAATACCGCAACCAAGGCTGCGGTATATAGATATTTTATTGAGGGGAATTATTTACGCGTTTGAAGATCTAATTGATAAATAGCAAACCCACCCGGCGTGGTGTTGACTTGTTGCATTGGGTATTGGCCTTTATCTTTAATAAATTTCGCTGCTTTATCACTGTTCGCGGTTTCAAATTGAATATTTAACTTCTTATCACTTTTTAGTGGTGTGAAGTGCCAGTTATTATCTGCACTTGGAACAACTTGACCTTTCTGTTTGCTCACGCGACTGATGTAATCTGATAATACAGTGCGGTTTTCATCCGGTGAGGCAAAGGCAACGAATGCTTCACCTGTACCTGCAAACTTACCACTGTATGCGCGGTAATTATTGGTCGCGATTAAGAACGTCTGCTCTAAATCAATCGGCTTTCCATTAAAGCTTAAATCTTTAATACGATTCGCGGTTGGGTTAATCAGTTTACATTCACCGTCGTATTTTGCTGGTTGTGAAATATCAATGTTGTATTTCACGCCATCAATGACATCAAAATTGTAAGTACGGAAACCATCCCAGTTAATAAGTCCTTGTGGCTTCTCACTGTTAACATCAATTTGATTAAACTGTGCCGCGGAACATTCTAGCCATTCTTGAACATCTTTACCTTTTACCTTCATCGCGACAAGGGTATTTGGGTACAAGTATAAGTCAGCCGCGTTACGGAATGTTAGTTGGCCTGCTTCTACTTCGGTGTAGTTACCTGCGTCATTACCACGACCGCCCGCTTTAAATGGGGCAGCTGCTGACAATACAGGCAAACCATCAAGATCGGGGTCGCCTTGAATAAAGCGTTCAACGTAATCTTTTTGTGCCAAGTTAACAATTTGTACTGTTGGGTCGTCTTGAACCAAGGCTAAATAGCTGTACATCACATCACTGGCTTTACCAATCGGCTGGTTAACAAAGTCACGGGTAGCGTTATGATCAATTTTTACTGCTGCGACTAATTTTGGATCGGCCTTGATTAATGATTTTTGGTTGGCTTTATCAAAGATAGGACGCGCTTCAGTTTGGGCTGAGGTCACTTTCCAGCTATTACCTTCTTTGTCTAATACCAAATCCATAATACCCACGTGATCACCCCAACGACCGGGCATTACCGCCGGAATACCATTGATGGTGCCTTTGTTGATATCAACACCGGGTAGACTTGCAAAATCTTTACTTGGGAATACCGCATGTGAGTGACCAAATGCAATCGCATCAATCCCTTCAACTTGAGTTAAGAAGTAAACCGAGTTTTCTGCGCCCACTTTATAAGGGTCAGCTGAAACGCCAGAGTGCGGAATGGCAATAATTATATCAGCACCTTCTGCCTTCATTTGAGGAATGAATTTCTCAGCGGTTTGCTTAATGTCTTTTGCTTCTACTTTACCTTCAAGGTTGTTTTTATCCCACACCATAATTTGTGGTGGTACAAAGCCAATGTAACCAATTTTCAGTTTTTGGTTATTGCCGTCGTTGTCTTTAAAGGTGTAGTCCTGAATAAGGTAAGGGGTAAATAAGTTTTTGCCCGTTTTTAAATCATAAACATTGGCATTGATATAAGGGAAGTTTGCCCCTTCAATACTGGTGTTTAGGAAATCAATACCATAGTTAAATTCGTGGTTACCAATATTACCTACCGCATAACCGAGTTGGTTCATCACTTTATAGACAGGGTGCACTTCGCCTTTTTTAATGCCTCTTGCAGCCATGTAGTCACCCATAGGGCTACCTTGCAACAAATCACCGTTATCGACTAATACACTATTAATAACTTCAGCGCGTGCTTTTTCAACCAAGGTCGCAGTACGGACTAACCCCGTTTTATCTGTCGGCTTATCTTTGTAGTAATCGTAATCCATTACATTTGTATGAATATCTGTTGTTTCAAGAATACGTAATTTAATCGTTTCTGCATTTGCGGGGCTAGCCAGTAATAGCAAACCACTTAAAACAGCGATTGATAAAGGCTTAACAGATAGTGTCATGTGTTTCTCCAAAGGGTAGGTAAGGAAAGCGTGCCTAAAATAACAAATCTTATGCGGTTACTATCTGAACCCGTCACATAATTGTGCTTTAACTCTCATTTTTTATATGCATAACCATTATTAAGCGGTGAAAGAATCGCAATATTTGATTCAAAACGAAATGGTGCTGATTCAATTAAGAAAGAAAAGGCATAACTTAGGTTCGAAGTGATATTTGAATATCCTCCATTTTGCTCACTATTAGCTATTTATGTTTGGTTTGTATTTATTTGCGGTTGATCATTCTATTCGGTCATTAAATTAGGATTGTTTAATTAGTAACCAAACTTTTTGATATAAAAAATGAAACTTTAGAATTTCAAGTTATATCACGGGCTCTCTATAGTGGTTACAGAGCACCAAGGAGAGTTAACAATGGATTATTTACCAATATTTACGGATTTAAAGCGTCGACCCTGTTTGGTTGTCGGTGGTGGTAATAGCGCATGGCGCAAAACACGGATGTTATTAAAAGCGGGTGCTGATGTTGGTGTGATTGCAACTAAGCTGAATGCTGATTTTACCGCGGCGATTGCTGCTAATCAGATCCGTTTTGTTGGTGATACCTTTTCGCCCGCGAATCTTGATGGGATTTTTCTAGCCATTGCCGCAACACCACATAAAGCGCTGAATGCTCTGGTTTACCAATCAGCCAATCAACGCCAAGTATTGGTCAATGTGGTTGATGATACTCAACGTTGTAGTTTTATTGTGCCTTCTATTGTTGATCGCTCACCGATCATTGTTGCTATTTCATCATCGGGTAAAGCGCCCGTTTTAGCGCGTTTATTGCGTCAAAAACTAGAAGCAACATTGCCACAGCATTTAGGCAAAATGGCGACTATTGCGGGCGGTTTTCGTGATTATCTTGCCACCCAGCTTTCTACCTTTTCTAGTCGTCGCGCCTTTTGGGAGCAAGCATTTAATGGTCGCTTTGCAGATTTGGTTGCCGTCGGTCGTCATAGTGAAGCCCAACAAGCATTAGAACAACAGTTACAACAGCACACGCCACTTGTCGGGCAAGTTGCGTTAATTGGCGCAGGTCCTGGTGATGCGGGGTTACTAACTTTACGCGGTTTACAATTAATGCAGCAAGCGGATGTGGTGTTGTATGACTACCTTGTTTCCGATGAAGTCATGGCGTTGGTACGTCGTGATGCAGAACTTGTTTGTGTCGGTAAAAAAGCGGGCTTTCATAGTGTGCCACAAGAACAAACCAACCGATTGATTGTTGAATATGCCCAACAAGGTAAACGCGTTGTAAGGCTTAAAGGGGGGGATCCGTTTGTGTTTGGTCGTGGTGCTGAAGAATTAGAAGTGCTAGCAGAAGCTGGGATTGATTTTCAAGTTGTTCCCGGTATTACGGCCGCAGCCGGTGCCACCGCTTATGCAGGCATTCCATTAACCCACCGTGATTATGCTCAAACAGCGATGTTTATTACTGGGCACTTAAAGCCGGATGGTAAACAACTTGATTGGTCAACGTTGGCGCGTGGTAATCAAACATTAGTTATCTATATGGGGCTAATGAAATCCAGTCATATTCAACAGCAATTATTAGATCATGGCCGCGCCCCTGACACTCCAATCGCCATTATCGAACGTGGCACACAAGCCACTCAGAAAGTATTAACCGGACAATTACATGAACTCGCTGATTTAGCACAACATGCTGCATCACCATCATTAATTGTTGTCGGTGAAGTCGTAAAGTTATCACATAAATTAGCTTGGTTCACAACAAAGGAACAGTTACAGCCGCAACCTGAAGCGGCAGTGAAACTGGCATAACATGGAGAGAGTGATGAACCCGAAACGTTTAACCCACCTCAAACAGCTTGAAGCTGAAAGTATTCATATTTTGCGTGAAGTCGCGGCTGAATTTGATAATCCAGTAATGATGTATTCCATCGGTAAAGATTCGTCGGTGATGTTGCATTTAGCTCGTAAGGCTTTTTATCCTGGCAAAATCCCATTTCCATTATTGCACGTTGATACTACTTGGAAATTTCGAGAAATGATTGAATTTCGAGACCGTGCCGCTAAAAAATACGGTTTTGATTTGTTGGTACATCAAAATCCAGAAGGGGTAGCGATGGGGGTTGGACCTTTTACGCATGGTTCATCAAAGCATACCGATATCATGAAAACCCAAGGCCTAAAACAAGCACTCGATAAATACGGTTTTGATGCTGCGTTTGGTGGTGCTCGGCGTGATGAAGAAAAGTCACGTGCGAAAGAGCGAGTGTATTCATTCCGCGATAAAAACCACAGTTGGGATCCAAAAAACCAACGCCCTGAATTATGGAAAACCTATAACGGTCAAATTAATAAAGGCGAAAGCATTCGTGTGTTCCCGTTATCCAATTGGACTGAGCTCGATATTTGGCAATATATATTCTTAGAGCAAATTGAAATTGTGCCACTGTATTTATCCCAAGTACGCCCCGTTGTTGAGCGAGATGGAATGTTAATCATGGTTGATGATGAGCGACTCGAATTATTGCCGGGTGAAACGATTCAACAAAAAAGTATCCGTTTTAGAACCTTAGGGTGTTATCCATTAACGGGAGCGGTGGAATCAACGGCTGATACGTTACCGGGGATCATTGAAGAAATGCTGGTGGCGACATCCAGTGAACGTCAAGGACGAGCTATCGATCACGATCAATCTGGCTCAATGGAATTGAAAAAACGCCAAGGTTATTTCTAAGGAGAGAATAATGAACAGTGTCATAGAACAACAGGTGGCAGAGCTTGGAATCGAAGCTTATCTCGATCAGCATCATAATAAATCTCTGTTGCGATTTTTAACTTGTGGCTCCGTAGACGACGGTAAAAGTACCTTAATTGGCCGTCTGCTGCATGATTCTCACCAAATTTATGAAGATCAACTAGCCGCAATCCATACTGACAGTCAAAAAGTCGGTACCACGGGTGATAAGCCTGATTTGGCATTATTAGTTGATGGATTGCAAGCTGAGCGTGAACAAGGGATCACCATTGATGTTGCTTACCGTTATTTCTCGACCAAAGCGCGTAAATTTATTATTGCTGATACCCCAGGACATGAGCAGTACACCCGTAATATGGCAACCGGTGCTTCAACCTGTGATGTGGCGGTTATTTTAATCGATGCCCGTAAAGGGGTATTAGATCAAACCCGTCGTCATTCTTATATCGCTAGTTTACTCGGTATTCGCCAATTTATTGTGGCAATTAATAAGATGGATTTGGTCGATTTTGATCAAGCTCGTTTTGACGATATTAGTCAGCAATACCTCCAGTTTTCAAAAAAACTCAGCCCTAAGATCAATATTCAATTATTGCCATTATCTGCCTTAGAAGGCGATAACGTTGTCAATCAAAGTGCCAAGATGCCGTGGTATCAAGGCGAGCCGTTATTAACGTTATTAGAATACGTCGATTTGTCGAAAGATGATGATTCTGCAGACTTACGTTTTCCGGTTCAATATGTGAATCGTCCTAATCTTGATTTTCGCGGCTTTGCTGGCACATTAGCGGCAGGCGAATTACGAGTTGGACAGCGAGTGACTGCATTACCGTCAGGAAAAACATCAACCGTAGAGCGAATCGTAACTTTTGATGGTGATTTAGTATTTGCAACTAAAGGCCAAGCCATTACCGTTACCTTAGCCGATGAAATTGACATTAGTCGTGGTGATACGTTGATCGCAGCAGAAGATGAAGTGCCGCTAAGTAACAATGTATTGGCAGATATCGTGTGGATGGGGGAAACCGCATTAACGGCTGGACGTCAGTATGATATTAAAGTGGCAGGTAAAAAAACGCTAGGCAGTGTGAGTGCGATACGTCATCAAGTTGATATTAATAGTCTTGATACCTTTGTAACCGAGACGTTACCCCTTAATGGCATTGGTTTATGTGAGTTCAACTTACACGATGCGATTGCTGTTGATAGCTATCAAACCTGTAAAGATACTGGCGGCTTTATCATTATTGATCGATTAACCAATGTGACCGTTGGTGCAGGCTTAATTCGTGAACCCTTAGCAATAGATAAAAACAGTCGTTATTCAGTGTTTGAAGTTGAATTTAATGCGCTGGTTCGTAAGCATTTCCCTCATTGGGATGCAAAAGATATCGGTCAATTACTGGAGTAATGTGAATGAGCTGGGAACAAGCTACTGTGCTGGCAATGCTAGTAGTGATTATTCTCTGCTTGCTCACTACGAAGATTAAAGCCGCGTATTTATTTGCTGGTAGTGCGTTTATTGGTTTTCAAGCAAACTTAATTGAATTGCCTGCCATTGCCGCAAATTTTACTAACTCATCATTATTAACTTTAGTGTTATTAATTTTGGTCTCCATTGCTCTTGAAAAAACTCGCTTAATCAGTTGGGTTGGGCGGCAAATTTCACAAGGTGGCCATAGTACCGTTGTGGCGAAGCTAGGACTATCAACCGCGTTGTTATCATCCTTTACCAATAATACTGCGGTAGTTGTATCGTTAATTGGGGCGATAAAACGTAATCAACGCCATGCCCCCTCTAAATTATTATTGCCTTTATCGTATACCGCTATTTTAGGGGGCACACTGACCTTAATTGGTACATCGACTAACCTTATTATTAATAGCTTTGTTGAAGATGTCGGCTTGCCGAGTCTTGGTTTTTTTGCCCCGACCATGATTGGCTTAGCGGTATTAGTCATCGGGTTAATGATTTTAATTCCGCTGAGTTATTTTTTACCGGACAACGATGACGACAGTGAAGAACAGTTACCTTATTTTTTAGAAGCACGCGTAAAAAGCGATTCATCATTAATTGGTAAAACGGTAGTTGAAAATGGACTGCGCGCATTACGGCGTTTGTTTTTGGCTGAGCTTATTCGTGACGGTAAGACGGTAGCTCCTGTTTGTCCTAATACTAAATTACAAGCAGGTGACCGATTATTGTTTTGTGGTGATATTGAAAGTGTCACCACCTTACAAGAAATAGAAGGACTGCACTTATTTGGTCAGCATCATCTTAATGGTCAATCAATGATGGAGGTTGTGGTCAGTCATTCTGCTGCTATTTGTGGTAGTACCTTAAAGAGCACTCAATTTCGTGAAAACTTTGATGCGGTCGTGGTCGCCATTCGTCGCGGTCATGAACGGTTAGCTGGTGGCTTGGGTAATATTGAATTACGCGCGGGTGATACATTAGTTATTGTGCCGGGGAAACTGTTTAACCAAAAGCAAACCAAGCTTGAGCGTGAATTTGTATTGGTTAATGGTCTTGATTCAAGCGCACGTTTAGACCGTTACCGCAGCACAACAGTATTAGTTGGTTTTTTAAGTGTGATTGTATTGGCTTTAGCTGATTGGCTGCCATTGATTAAAGGGTTAGCCGTTTATTTGGTACTGCTGGTGGGATTGGGGATTATTTCCTTTGGTGAGCTTCGACGTCGATTTCCGATTGATATTGTAGTTATTGTTGGATCAGCATTAACGCTGGCACAATTAATGATAATCAGTGGTTTATCACAACAAATGGGCCAAGCACTTATTACCGCATTTAATGGCTGGGGAGTGTATGGTGGTTTAATTGCCATTTATCTACTCACATTAATTCTTACTGAACTGATCACCAATAATGCCGCCGCCGCACTGGTATTTCCCATTAGTTATAGTTTGGCGTTGGGTTATGGTGTCGATCCTATGCCTTTTATTATGGCGGTGTTATTTGGCGCGAGTGCGAGTTTCATTTCACCGTATGGTTATCAAACCAATCTACTCGTTTACAGCGTCGGTAATTATAAAATTAGAGATTATATTAAACTTGGATTACCGCTCTCGATTGTGTATTCCACCGTAGTGTTGATATTGATCCCAGTCGTTTTTCCCTTTAACTAAATTAACAATGGAATATGTTATGAATACGACAACGAAGTCCCATACAGACAATAATATTGTCTGGCATAGTTATAGTGTGACTAAAGAGCAACGAGGTCAGCAAAAACAACAGCAGCCTTGCGTGTTATGGTTTACTGGATTGAGTGGTGCTGGTAAGTCGACAGTTGCTGGCGCTCTTGAACATAAACTCTTGGCATTGGGTTATCATACTTATTTATTAGATGGTGATAATGTTCGCCATGGGTTGTGTAAAGATCTTGGGTTTTCAGATCAAGATCGACGTGAAAATATTCGCCGTATTGGTGAGGTTGCCACGTTAATGGCCGATTCAGGATTAATCGTACTGAGTGCCTTTATTTCACCTCATCGTGAAGAAAGACAATTAGTTCGAGATTTACTGCCACAAGGTGAGTTTATTGAAGTGTTTGTTGATACCCCTTTGGCTGAATGTGAAAAGCGAGATCCTAAAGGACTGTATAAAAAGGCACGAGCCGGTGAAATAAAGCAATTTACAGGTATTGATGCTGAGTACCAACCCCCCTTACAACCTGAAATTCGTCTCGCAGCGGATAGTTATAATATTAATGAGTTAGTTGAGCAATGTATTAACGCTTTACGAAGTCGACGTATTATTGCTTGATAACCGGTAACAGGAGTACCGTAAGTGACAACATTACTTGATGCTATATACACCATCGCATTGGATGCGGGTAAATCAATAATGACGCATTATTACAGTAATATTACTGTTGAAAATAAAGCCGATAATAGTCCCGTTACCATTGCTGATCTTGCAGCAAATGAAATTATCATTAATCAGCTACAACAACTGACCCCCGATATTCCTATCTTATCTGAAGAGTCGCCACAGACTGATTGGCAACAGCGTCAATATTGGCAATCCTTTTGGCTGGTGGACCCATTGGATGGCACCAAAGAATTTATCAATAAGAATGGCGAGTTCACTGTTAATATTGCGCTGATTGAAAATGGAAAACCTATTTTAGCGGTTGTCTATGCTCCCGCATTAAATAAAGCATGGCTGGGTGATGGAAAAACAGCTTGGCTTGTGACTAAAGCAGGTAAAGAAGTGATCCGACTTCTACCTTCTACTATACCGACGGTGGTAGGTAGCCGCTCACATCCATCGGTTGGGTTAGAGGCTTATCTTCAACAATTAGGTGAACATAAATGGATAGCGGTGGGATCATCATTAAAGTTTTGCTTAGTGGCGGAAGGACGTGCTCAATATTACCCGCGTTTAGGACCAACCATGATGTGGGATACCGCCGCTGGTCAATGTATCGCTGAAAGTGCGGGTGCTACAGTGAATGATCTGGATGGTTTCCCTCTTCGTTATGATCGTGAACCCTTATTGAATCCTTGTTTTGTTGTCTCATAATCATTTGAAATTAACCAAAAGTCATTGATTGATCAAATAGTCAGCAGTATTTTTAAATTACGACTATCAATTAAAGATGTTGTTGTATGAATATTGAGTCTTTTATGGCTTTTGGTTGGTATTACTAGCATTTACATCAAAAAAGCAAATAAACAATTGTTATCCTTTCTGTTCCTTCTATAATGCAGCCCAACGACACGGAATACCTACGGTTAGTAAGTTACTTACAACCTGTGTGTAACTTGTCGATAAGCGGTTTGTAAAAAATCATTGCGGTAATTGACGATTATTGTCTTACATTAAGCTATGAAAATCGCAGTCTTGATTCGAATGTTATTCGAGTGGTTAAAAATATAATCTATTTTTAACACAGGGCAGGTCAATAAAGGGTTTGTTAAATCTAATTTAAAAAACTTGTTGACTTTAAACTGGCGCGGAGTAGTATACGCAGCCTCAGCCAATACGATGTATTGTGCTAACGTTCTTTAACAATTTGACCATGCAATCTGTGTGGGCACTCACTGAATAGTTAAGTCGAAAGATTTATCAATAAACTGAGTGACCAATACAAAATGACCCAATCTATTTATAGAGAAGATTGTTTTGGCACAGTTATTTAATTATCATTTTTTAAATGATAAAAAGCTTTAAAATTACACTCTTTATTTATAAAGAGTTGGTATTAAAGTCAGTATTTATTGAGCCGTTTCGAAAGAAACAACAAAACTTTAATTGAAGAGTTTGATCATGGCTCAGATTGAACGCTGGCGGCAGGCCTAACACATGCAAGTCGAGCGGTAACAGAAAGAAAGCTTGCTTTCTTTGCTGACGAGCGGCGGACGGGTGAGTAATGCCTGGGAATATACCCTGATGTGGGGGATAACTATTGGAAACGATAGCTAATACCGCATAATCTCTTCGGAGCAAAGAGGGGGACCTTCGGGCCTCTCGCGTCAGGATTAGCCCAGGTGGGATTAGCTAGTTGGTGGGGTAATGGCTCACCAAGGCGACGATCCCTAGCTGGTCTGAGAGGATGATCAGCCACAC
>NZ_NPIB01000003.1 GCF_002849605.1 Photobacterium carnosum | reverse complement strand
AGCAAAACAGCAACAATATGACCAACAACAAAAGCGTAGTCGCAGTAAAAGCGCCCCTAAACGTACAGCCCAACAACGGGCAATCCGTCAACTTGAAGAAATAAATCCAGTGTTAGTTCACCCAGAACAATTTAAACCCAGCACCAGAAAAAAGCCCTGACTTCCCTACTCTATAACCCCAATTTCACCACAATGAACTACCTTAAAAGGAGACATTTTAATCGGGGAATAATGAGGACATTTTAAAAGAGAGAAAACAGAAGTTGTAGCCCCCAAGGCAAAGTGTCTCTTTTCTGCAAAGCTAAAATGTCCTGTTTTTCTATAGTGATCAGTATCTGCTGATCAATTTGAGTTAAACAAAATATGTTGGTTACCATGAATGACAAAGAGATATTTCGCTTAGGTACAATTCGTGATGTTTGTGAAAAACGAATCAAACGTAAAGATGCTGCACAGCTTCTTAATGTCAGCGTTCGTCAGGTTCAACGATTAATAACACGCTATCGAGATCTTGGTGCTGTTGGTTTAGTTCATCAACGTCGTGGACAATCGCCAGACAACAAAATTAATGCTGATATACGGCATCAATGTTTAAACCTGATCCACGAATATTATTCAGACTTCGGACCCACGTTAGCACGTGAAAAATTGATTGAACGTCACGGCATTAAAATTGGATTAGAAACCTTACGCCAATGGATGATCGCTGATGGCCTTTGGGTACCACATTTCAAACGTAAGCCTCGTGTTTATCAACCGCGTCATCGACGTGATTGTTATGGTGAGTTAATTCAGATAGATGGCTCACATCATGATTGGTTTGAAGGTCGCAGCGGCAAATGTTGTTTGTTGGTTTTCATTGATGATGCCACCGGCAAACTGATGAACTTACGTTTTAGCAAAACAGAATCTGCGTTTGATTACATGGTTGCCACGCGTGAATATGTTGAACACCATGGTAAGCCCACTGCTTTTTACAGCGATCGACATGCGGTGTTTCATGTCAGTAAACGGGATGCGAAAACCAACCGCGTGACTCAGTTTGGTCGTGTATTGCATGACTTAAACATTGAATTGATTTGCGCAAATAGATCTCAAGCCAAAGGCCGTGTTGAACGTGCCAACAAAACCTTACAAGATCGCTTAGTCAAAGAAATGCGTTTACAACACATTGATAATATTGAACAAGCTAATGTATGGCTCCCCGACTTTATTGCTGATTTTAACCACCGTTTTGCTAAAGCTGCTCAATATCCTAAAGACATGCATCGGCCATTACGTGAATCGACACGTAGGTGTATCACTACGAGTAACACCGCATATCATTGGTGATACGGTATTGATGGACATTAACCAAACATCAAGCAGTGTCAGCAATAGTGATATAGCAAGCGACATCATCACCAATAACCGCCAGATACAGACAGTGATTCAAGCTAAAGATGGTCAATCAATCATACTTGGTTGCTTGGTTGCTTGGTTGGTGAGGAATCAAGAAATAATGATACGGGAGTGCCGATTCTAAAAGATATACCACTAATAGGCTCGCTCTTTGGTTCTACATCAGACAGAGAGATCAATAATCAGTTATCAGTATTGATAAAGGCCACTATTATTTAGCTTTTAAAACTTTGTGGTTGGAGGCCAAAACTAAAAGCGCGTTCCCCACTCCATTAGGATTGTGGATAACGCGCTTTTTTGTTATCCACATGACGGAATATCTAATCATTACGTGTACGTATATAAAACAAATCTTATAAATTAACTTTTAAAACAAGTTGCATAATGTTAAATTTGTGCGCATACATAGGTGGTTGGCTATCTATGATTTTGTATCTATTTGACTTGTAGGAACTTTAAGTGTGTTGGCAATGTTAAAGTTAATATAGGCTAGGAATTAATTTCGAGTAAGTTGGATTCTTATTAAGTACAAAATCAAGTAATAGGAATTGTTATCAATTATGTGTGTTTTTTATTTTTCATTTAAATTAAATATTGATCATGATTTATTCTTTAACTAATTAATTAGGAGTTTTAAATGGCAGTTATTCAGAAAAAAAAAGTAACTAAATCTATAGGTTTTTATCATTTACGCGTAAAAAAATTAAGAACTCCAGTGAATGATCCCGTGTTTATGGGGGTTGATAACTTTATTAATGTAATTAATTTTATTAGAACTCTCCCTAATGAAGAACGTCTTGTGGATATTGAAATGAAAGGACGAAAAAAATTTCATTTTTTAAAGGCCATAAATGTTATTACTCAAGATTGTTATCATCTTATTTTTTCTTCGGCTAAATATGAATATAGACCGCCCGTAATTGATAAACAAACATTAGAAACAAAAGATAATCCACGAAGCATGACTGAAGGCGATGAGGAACTTACCCATGTTAAGTTATATATTAAAAAAGATTATGTTTTATTATTAATAGAAGAAAGAATAAACGGTATTACAGCAAGAGGAATTACTCAGTATTTTAATGATTTTAAACATATATTTGTTACTGGCCTTAAAAAAGATTTTGAGAATCAGCCTAAAGATATACAATTACTTTTAGGAGATAAGCCTGATGGTAGTTATAGATTCTCTACTGCATTTGTTCCTAATAATAATTTCACGGTAGCTCTTCATGATGCAACAAAAATTGGATTTGGTCATATATATATTGAGAAAGATCTAATACATGGCTCTGAGTTCGCTAGATATTCTAATAAAATGAAAACTTATACTAGTGATTTACAAATAACATTAAAAGCGACTGATGATTTAATTGATATGCTAGATGATTACTATAATGAGTATACAAAAGGAACTTCACACATAAATAGAATGAAAGTTGAGGTTTATGATGATTTAGGTAAGAAATCAATTATTGATACAGAGTTATTCAAATTAAGGAAAACTATTGAAGTTGAAACAAATATTATTGATGGTGTAATTATTTCTGATGAAATGTTTATAGAAATGAGCACATTAATATGATTAGTCAGCCAAAAATGTATTGTGAATATGTACACCCTATAAAAGATTACTTTATTATATCTCAAAGGAATGAGTTAA
This sequence comes from Photobacterium carnosum, assembly GCF_002849605.1. GTDB lineage: Bacteria > Pseudomonadota > Gammaproteobacteria > Enterobacterales > Vibrionaceae > Photobacterium > Photobacterium carnosum. The sequence continues at coordinate 250,624 of NZ_NPIB01000003.1, read as the reverse complement.
CATTTGAATGGGGGATTTCATTTTTTTTATCTTTTGTTTTATATTTTTTCGTTTATGAAAACATTAAAGTTTCAGAGTTAAAAGACATAGCGTCTCTAATTGTAAATTGTTTAGCTATATTAATTGGTTTCTCAATAACTTGTTTGACAATATTAGCATCTGCATCAGAGAAAAATATCACAGACCTTAAAATATCTATGACAGAAAGAGTGTTAGATAACAAAAAAATATCATTATATCGACTGCTAGTTATAAACTTTATTTTTTTATTATTATTAGAGTTATTTAATCTTTTATTTAACTTTATATTTATATCTGTTTCTAGTCTTGACTCTTTCAAAGATTACGCTGCTATTTTTTATGGTTTTATTACTGTATTTACATTCTCAATATTTTTGCTTAATATAAGGAACATAACTAACTTTTATTTTATATTATCTAGATGATTAAGTGTTGTCCCGAGGTTTTATTATACCCAACATTTTTTTCGTTTAAATGTAATTATTAATAGTCTTTGTATTATTATCGAGCCAGCCTAAGCAACAGGCTCGATAATATTATTTTAACTTTTTAAGCATCCTAGCTGTACGTAATACTTCTCGTTGAAAACGAAGTTCATCAGCTGCCCCTATCTCTATAAGAGCATTACCCATAATGATCCTATTTGGTGTTAACGGCCAACCATTAGGGGTAATCAGCTTTCCTTTAGATATCTTCCAGCCCAGCCAATCATCATCAAGGGGTGATAATTCACGATAAGCGTACATTCTCATTAAACGTGTTGCCCACGATGAGTAAAAATAATAACGACAACTACCCTAACCTACCCGTAAATCGCGTTATCAAGAAATCAATAAACAATCGCAGCCGTTTGGGTTGGTATTGACGGCTTTGGTAAATCACATTTAAGTCTGCACTGGCAGATGATGTCGATGCATTGAAGTTCTTCATATATCCATCAAGCACAGTGACCAGTCGCTGTTGTTGTATGTCTTGCTCAATATCTAATATAGACTTTAACGCTATACCTGCGCTATCTAATGCCCATTGACGAATCACTTCGCCATCATCTGAGAATCGTTTGGGTAATACGGTTATAACGTTGTGTTGGGTATCGTCGCTAAAATGCCATGTTTTCAGCTCTTCATTACTGCGTATCATGGCTAAACAATGATGATCAGCGAGATCTTGCGGTGTGATCGGTGTGCCTTTATTGGCTAAATATTGGGGCGTTGCACACAATACGCGTCTGCTGGATGCCAGTTTGCGCGAGATTAGGTTGCTGTCTGCTAGTTCGCCATAACGGATAACAATATCTATGCCTGATTCCGCTAGGTTGGTGAGTTTATCGTCCAAATATAAGTATGGCACAACGTCTGGATACAATTCGCAAAACGCTGAAATTATTGGTGATATGTATTGCTTGCCTATGTCTCGGGGCGCTGCGATCTTTATCGTTCCGCGCACTTCTTGGCTACCGGTTTGGAGTAAGTTTTCTGTCTCTTTAACGCTGTCAATAATGTCTAAACTGGCCTGATGATACATTGCGCCAGATTCCGTTAAAGAGAGATGCCTTGTACTGCGATTGAGTAACTTAACCCCATAGCGATCTTCTAATGCTTGCAGTCTTGCGGTGACGGTTGCTGGTGATAATCCTAGCTCTCTTCCTGCTGCCGCTAAACCTTGGTTTTTAACGATACTGATAAATAACGTCATGTCAGAAAACTTATCCATGCCCTTTCCCTGTGTTTATTGTTCAGCTCACCCGAATAATCTTTTTAAATTTTACCTAATTATCAAATTCTATCAAACCAATATACTGACACCATCAAACAAGATTAGACAGAAAGGAAATGAAGATGTCGATGATGAGCAAGCTTTTTGAACCAACACAGCTTAAACTACTGAATTTGCAAAACCGTATTGTGATGGCACCGATGACACGAGCGCGTAGTAGCCAACCGGGTAATATTCCAAACGCAATGATGGCGAGTTATTATCAACAACGTGCTAGTGCGGGATTAATTATCTCGGAAGCAACCCAGATTTCAGATGATTCACAAGGCTATTCGTTCACTCCAGGTGTCTATACTGATGAGCAAGTCGCTGGCTGGAAAACAGTGACTCAAGCAGCAAAAGCGCAAGGTGCTGCAATGTTTTGTCAGTTATGGCATGTGGGCCGCGTGTCTCATCCTACCTTTCAGCGTGGTGATAAACCTATTGCGCCATCAGCACTTAAACCAGTAGAAACCAAAGTGTGGATTGCTGATGAACAAGGTAATGGCAACATGGTCGATTGTGTTGAACCAAGAGCTATGACCCAAGCTGATATTGATCGGGTGGTGGCTGATTTTGCTCATGCCGCGAAATGTGCGATTGATGCTGGCTTTGATGGTGTCGAAATTCACGGTGGTAACGGTTATCTTATCGATCAGTTCTTACGTACTAATTCTAATCATCGTACAGATAGTTACGGTGTCACTAGAGAGAACCGTATTCGCTTCTTATTAGAGGTGGTTGATGCGGTAAGTAATGTGATTGGTGCGCATAAAGTGGGGGTTCGACTTGCGCCCTTCATTACTTTTAAAGACATGAATTGCCCTGATATTGTGCCGACCATTTTAGAGGCGGCAAAACAGCTTCAAGCCCGTGATATTGGCTATTTGCATTTATCGGAAGCTGATTGGGATGATGCGCCAGTGATCCCTGAGCGGTTTAGAATTGAGTTGCGTGAGTATTTCCCCAATACGATCATTGTCGCGGGCCGTTATACTCAAGCGCGTGCTGATGAAATGCTTAACAAAGGCTACGCTGATTTGGTTGCGTTCGGGCGTCCGTTTATTGCCAACCCTGATTTTGTTTCGCGGTTACAACACCAACAACCGTTAGCTGACTTGGATGGCGCGACACTATTTGGTGGGAATGAACACGGTTATACTGATTATCCTGCTCTGGGTTAATCAAACTAGCGGTCAAATCATCCCCTGTTAAATTTCTTGTTGTTACTCAAGTATAAAGCACTTTTAAAACATGTTGCATAGTGATAAATTTACGCCTAATTTTAGGGGGTATTTATGCTAGCTTTTCTTTACATCTTTGGATTGTTTTTTTGTTTTATTTTAGGCGGTATTTTTTTCGGAAAAAAAACAAACAATAATTTCGAAAAAAAAACAAAAAAGAAGCAACAATCAAAAGGTAATATTGGTGAAGAATTGGTTTCAAAAAAATTGAATTCCTATTTAATCAATGAGCAAGTAATAGGTATTGTTGTAAATAACGTCACTTTATCTGTTGATGGTGGAACTACTCAAATAGATCATATTTTGATTTGTACTAAAGGTGTGTTTGTTATTGAAACCAAACATTATAGTGGTTTGATTTATGGCAATGCTAAGGACAAGAAGTGGCTACAAGTATTATTCAAAAAGCGTTCGCAATTTCAGAATCCTATTCATCAAAATTATAAACATATCAAAGCAATTCAAGCTTTATTCGACTTTGTACCAGTAGAGCAAATTAAGTCATTAGTTGTGTTTACAGGTAATGGTGAAATTAAAACATCACGTCCGAAAGATGTAATATTATTAGATGGTATGAGAGATTGGATGAATCAACATGAAGATCATGTTGTTACTCTAAATAAAATTCAGTTCTGCTATGGTCGTTTAGAATTTTTACGATTACCTGATAATGAGCAAACAGATAAATTACACTTACAAAACCTGTCTAGACAACATGCTTTATAATGTATTCCTTTAAATTTATTAGGATTTGTGTCACTGATTTTACGAAAGAGCCTATTGTAAGTAAGATGATAGCTTCTCCATTGGTTTTAGTCATTTAAAGCTGATGTTGTTGATAATGCCAATAATCAAGGGGATCACATTGCTTAGAATTATTCAGCATCGCCGAATCAAAAAGGTTATCAAGTTGCTTTCTGCAGGGTTGATAAAGGGTTATGGCAGTCGAGATTTTTTCTCTTTAGGTCAAATCACAGCAAGTACCCGTGAGTGTAGTGCCCGTCAGCAACAAATCGCAGTCGCTTTGTATGTTGATCCACAAGATATTAATTTTGAAGAAAACCCTACCCTGAAATTGTTACGTAATGATGTGTCGCACTATTTCTTTGAAGGTAATGATTACACCGGACAGGATGTGCTTAATCTGCTTGTTTTAGGTGGATGGAAAGGTGGTCGAATAGATGATGACATGTCAAACCGGTTTGGTATGGGGAGTCGCTATTAGTGATCTGAATTGTAATGGTAGGATTTTGCTTAGCATGACTGACTAGCCTACTACTATTGTAGAAATAGTAGTAGGCCAAACGTCATAAATAGAAAGATTCTATTCTTCAGTTTCTTTAAGCTTATTAAGCTCTATTTCAATTTTTTCAATATCAGCAGTGTAACGTGCTTTACTTGCACCATCTCTAGTAGACTTAGACATAGCTTGTAACTTAGAAAGTTTCTTTGTAAGTGCGGCTAATTGGTTCTGGGTTCTACGATTGCTGCTCATTAATAAATGGTACTCCAATAAATGATGTTATTTGCTGTTTGACTACAATTAAATTATATATCATTACAACAGGTTAATTAACTTAACGGTTAATGCTATTGTATTTCTAGCTCGTTACCTTTATAGCGTAGCATATAAGACTACAAATAATGAAATATTAATATAGTTTAGTTTGCTTTTGATAACTGGCGCTCATTATTAACGCTATCAGTGGTCGATAATCCTACGAAGATCATAACATTAACGCTACGAGTGCTGTAAAAAGTTAACAATTCGGGGTAATCATACATAGCGTTGTAAATATTAGGTTGAATCATGCTGTCATATTTAACCGCATGTGTTGAATATAGTGATGCTATAAATAGAAAATCCACATCGTTCAATGTGGATTCTAAAAGATTAATTGTAGTAATATTAACCGATATTTTTACAACGCGACACTAAGATAGGATCAACATTGCCTTGAATCTTTTGGATTTTAGCTGCTCGTTGACATTCCCACTTTGATACTGGGTATTGCTTGTCCCATGCGCTCATTAATTGACGTTGTTGACGACTCATTTTGTAACTTGGATATACTGCATCAAAATACATGTAAGTACGCGCAATAATGCCACGGGCACGTTCTGGTGGTTGAGCATCATGATCTTTCTTATCAATGATCATGTCACAACTACCAAATGAACGGTAATTTTTGCTGGCGGTTTTAGGCAGCATTACATAGTTGTAGTTTTGACGAGCAGCGTTAACAGCCCCTACTGCTGGATAAAGGTTATAAAGGTCTGATTGCATTAAACGGTATTCAGTGTTGGCTTTTTCAGCACACTTACGACCTTTAAATGATTTACCTTTGCTATCAATACAAACTTTCGCGCCTTCACGCCATTCTGTAAATGCACGACCAAAGTTCTCCGCAGGAACTACGTGTTCAGCCTCCCAGCGTTTAATGCGTTTTTTATATACCTCAGTAGTAAAACCAGATGGTAACGTAACGTATTTTTTATTATTAAAATCTGCACCGCAATAAATAGTCTTCATATCAACAGGATTAGTATAAATCTGCTTTTGCATGATTTTTTTAGCTTTGCTGAATGATTGGTTGGTGGTGTTGCCTTGTGGCGACTGTGCAAATGCAAGCGTCGGCAATAGTGCGACACTAAGTAGAATAATATTAGTTCGATTCACGGAATTCTCTTTTAGGTAGTGCGGTCAATTTATTAATGGACTGACGTGTTGATATGACAAAGTATTATTGCGCTTTGCTTAGTGACTATTTTTGAATAAAAGGTTTAGTGATTTATTTATTCAGAAACAATTACTTTTACTCGACCTACATCACCCGTTGTTAAGCGGACTTTGATGCCGTGTGGGTGGGTCGGTGAGTTTGTTAGGATTTTCTCGACGGTGCCCGCTGTAAGTTTACCGCTACGTTGATCTTGTTTTAATACTATTTGTACATCTAAACCAACGTGGATATTTGAACGATTTTTACCTGACATATTGACTCTTTTGTTTTTAATTTTTCAGGTTGTATTATTAAGTTTTTACAGTAAAACGCAACTTAATATTAAAATATGGTTGTTTTATGTACGCAATGAGAATGTATCTTATTGATATAGTATTAAATAAGGATTTTTAATCTAAAAAATAAATCAATAAAAGCTATAAATAATAAACACACTGGGTACAAGTAACATCACAACTAACATATGCCACGGAGTTTATGGGTATTTTTATGGGTGTTGAGATAAAACAAAGCCCTTCTAATTAAGAGCTTTGGTATGAAAGATTATTGTTGAAGTGCGGGGCAATCTTTCGGTAGTAATTGTTCTGGTATTGCAGGCCCTATTCCCATATCTGCCGTCCAGCCTTTTAATCCCCCAGTTTTAGGATCAAAATCACTGCATTTATACGGTTTATCTTTTATTAGCGTAGTCGATGTTGTTTGTTGAGCGGTAGTGTTGTTATTTTTGGTTTGCTCACTTTTGATCATTGTAAATGCAAGACTACAAATTACTATTCCACCTAATACTACTAAGGCCGATTTCGTTGACTTCTTCATGGGAGATCCTCTTCAGTAAAATACTGATTTGTGATCTATTTAAAGTCTATTTTATAGAGAAGGTCAAATTATATAATAAAATAAATACATTTTTGTTCGTTTAATCATCAATTTAATCCGTTATTGGCACAGTGATGTTAATAATGAAGTAACGGTTTGATAACGTATTGGTAAATGACGATATTTCTTTTGAATAATAAATAATTGTTCAGTAACTGAAGCTAATGGTGGTGCTATATATAATCTATTTTTATCAACAAAATGATCAATCGCACTTTGCGGTAACACTGTAAAACCAATACCTTCAGCTACGGCGATCAAAATTTGGTTTAGTTGATTGATATAACTAGTCATCGGTAATTGTTCAATTTTAATGTCGATTAAATTATGATGACCACAATGTTTGAAATATTTAGTAAGATAATACTGTGCATCAGGATGATCAATAAGCCCGCAGGTTGTTAATAATTCATTAGTAAGATCATGATCTTTGTATTGTAGCGGAAAGACTAAACATAAAGGTTCTTGCCCTATGATGGTAGTTTCAAATAGATCGTTCATCGGTTGTTGAGTAACGATGCCTATATCTATCGTATTATTTTCAATACTGTCTAAAATTTTATGGTTAGGCGCAGCTTCTAAATGAAAATGTAGTTTGGGATATTGCTGTTGTAAGCGTAATAACTGAGGATATAGTGATAATGCAAATGATCCTGAACAAGCCAGTTTACATGTCCCTTCATAGGGGCTGTCCGTTTGTAAATCATTCATTAATAATTGATATTGAAGTGTTTGTTGCTGAGCATATTGATAGACAAGCTGCCCTTGTTCTGTAATTTCAAACTGTTTGTTATAGCGTGTGATAAGTGGATAGCCACAGGCTTGTTCTAATTTTTTGATATGCTGACTAACACCTGGTTGAGTCATATTTAACAACTCGGCAGTTTGAGTAAAGTGTTCTGTTTCTATTAATGTTTTAAATGTCGTTAACCATTGAGGATTGATCATGATTTACTCTAATTATCATTACAAAAAATTATAATAATTAGAGTAAATGATAATTAAATATTTATCAATTATCTCTTAGATAAGATACTGTTTAAATAGCCACATCTACTAACACTATGATTTTTAATATACTAAAGCAATTAAAAATCACCACTTTAGTATATTAAAATTATAGGCGTAAAAGTTAATATAAAGTATTAGATAGATGGTAACCAACACCAAAGTACATATTGGTTTTGTTAAAATCACCCATAACTCTTTTTATATTAAATTCGGTATATATATTTGTTGTTGGAATGTCTAGTTGTAAGCCTACCCCATAGTTAAATTCATTTTTGCTTTCATTATCGCTAGCACAGATATGATCTAGACAAGCATTAATATCAACATTGGCATGAGAAATACCAATCAAAGGATATAAACGAAGCCATGATAAATTTTGAACTTTAAAGATAGGGCCAACATTAATATCAAATACTGTTAATGTACCGCGATAAGGAATGAATAAATTATTCACGTCACCAGTACTATCTACATCTTCTTTAGCTAATGAACTTGTAACGATGAAGCCGACATTTTGTTCTTTTGAGCCAAAAGATGCCCAAGAAAAGCCGCCACCAGAAGCACTCACACCATTACCACCTAAATGTGTTGCACCTACTGAGATATAATTTTCACTTGCTTGTGCTGCAATCGGACAAACAAAGCAAGAAATAGCAATAACCGTTTTTTTTAATATATGCATTTTATTGATATGCCATTATTTTATAATGTCGTTATAGTATTATATGCTGGCATTTAAAACAATGTTTACGACAAAATAATGCTCTTATAGCATAGCGTTAATTTGGTGAGTTTTTGCCTTTGTCACATATTTAAGTTTAAAAATATATCTTAGCTAAGATTCAATTGTATTTTGATATTCTTTAAGTGATAAACCAAACTGTTTTTTAAATCGTTGTGCAAACCGTGTCTCTGACTGATAACCACAAAGTTGTGCTAAATCAAGCTGCGTATAACGTTGTTGCTGAAGTAACATTAATGCGTACCCCATTCTTAATTCGGCTAAAATTTCTCTAAATTGAGTGGATTCTTCACGCAAACGACGGATTAGTGTCGATTTACTTAAACCAAAATGCTGACAGGCTGATTCAATACTATGATGCTCGCTAGGCTGCTGTCTAAAAAGTCCAACCAATTTGTCTCGCCATAATAAATCTTGAGAGCCAAAAAGTTGATGCAACCTACCAATATTAGCTAAATGTTCAAATAATGCATTGACCATACACTCTTGAACGTTATACGGTAATGATTTTGGCAGATTAACCAAGTTCATAAACAAATATTCGCCAACGTGATCAAATTGATAATTAGGCGCTATATGGTGACTAGCATGATGGCGAGAACGGTTAATGAGTTCAGTGGTTGGTTTAGTAAAAAAGCATAATTGCAGTGATGAAAATACAGTCTGTGATGGTTGATTAATAAAGGTTTGTTGTGAGTGCCCTGCTGTGAGTAGCCAATTTTTAGGATCAATATTGATCCAATCATTTTGCCATTGTAATTTTTTCACACCGGCTTGTACCCAAACAATGGAAGGATAGATAAATGGCACATTGCGTAATTGCTGTGATTTTTGACCTGTGTAATGAATACACTGAACCAGCGCTGACATGCTATTCCCCTTTTTAGCTTAGGTGATGTTATTTATGCTACAAAAAAGAAAGTCTCATAATAGATAACTACTGATGAGACTTTTCTTTAACGCGAGCATGATGATGATTAACGCTGATAATGCGCGGTAATAGTCGATTTTGCTAAAGCCGTACCATTAAGCATAAAACTAACTAATGCACACGATGCGTCATCTGGCACTTCTAGTTTTTCACAAGGTAATGCCCATACTGTGAATACGTAACGGTGAACACCATGACCTTCAGGAGGACATGCGCCGCCGTAACCATTAAAGCCATAGTCATTACGCATTTCTAAACCAGCGGCAAGATTAGTTGATGCACCTTCCGCCAATTCGTGTGTTGATGCTGGAATATTAATAACTTGCCAATGCCAAAAACCACAATCAGTCGGTGCATCAGGATCGAAACACGTTACCGCGAAACTTTTCGTACCTTCAGGTGCATTTTCCCAAGCAAGTTGAGGGGAAATGTTATCGCCATCATTACCAAAGCTATTAAATGAAAAACGTTTGTCGTAGTGTTTCTCTTCAGCAATGCTGTTACTTGTCATTGTAAATGTTGACATGATCATATTCTCGTATTAATTGTCTATGCCGTTACTATACGAGTTTTAACTAAAAAAATTCCACCTTTAAGTGTCAATAATGCATTTAATTATAGTAATTATGACTCTTAATGTTTTTATTATCCTGTTTAATTTTAATCGTTACCTTATATGATACAAATTTACGGGCAACAAGCATTACCACTCAATACCATGAAGAGATTAGATTGGATCCCTACTTAAACTGTATATATAATCAGTGTTATTTTATCCAGTATAATAGATGGACTTATATGCGTATTGAATTAATGGTTAATAAAAACAATGTACCTGAAGATACTTTTTATCAGGTTGAATCTGAATTTACTCGTCGTATGGCAATTTCTTGGCCTGATGCATTAGTTCGAGTACGCTTAGGCGGAGCTAACGAATTAAGCGTATTAGGTGGTTTAAAAGAAGATAAACAGCATGTCGAATTAGAACTTGAAGCAATGTTTGATGAAGCTGATGATTGGCTAGAACAGCCAAATTACGATATGTAGTACGTTATAATTGCATATTGAGCTTACTAATTTAATACTGATTAGGTTGCTGATAAGTGTTTATAATAAAATTATTGTTATTTATTGGTAATCTTTATTATGAGCACGTTTATTTCAAAAGATATTTGGTCTGATTTTACTGCTGATCCTGAGTTCACTGGATTTAGTTTTCGAGATACTGATGAAAGTAATGCCAATTGTGTAACAGCATTACTTGAACGTTGGCAAGCAGGTACAGTAGAAGATTCTCATCATCATCCACATGATGATATGTCAATTATCGTTACTGGCGAAATTGCAATTCAATTCCATCTTCGCGTTGATGGTGAATTAGTTAATGATGGCGAGCCAATGATCTTAACTGCTGGCCAAACGGGTTATATCAAAGCTAACCGCATTCATAGTGTGGTATATACCACTGACTGTGACATGGTATATATTCAAAACAAAACATTTGGCTTTGAAGTTGATAAGTAATTATTAACTAATATTCAGTGTCTTAAACAAGCTCTCGCTCTTATTTTGTGGGAGCTTTTTTATAAAATCTATTGCTGAATGATATTTATTAATAGTCCATTTTGGAAGCATTAAGAACGATTGGCTAAAAGAGTGCATAATTTATTTTTATTTTGTGGCTCTTATCGCATGTTATCGAAACTAATCTTACTCAATAATTTAATACGCTATATATTGAATATATGTTAAAAACTATGGTGTATTTATGATTACTTCAATAAAAAATTTCGTATGTCCAAAGTGTGGGAAATCTGAATATCTTGAAGGAAAAAACATTATTATATGTATTTGTGGCTACCGTATTGATTATATTCAAGCATGAAAAACGTATTAATATTCAGATGGAAGAGCACAATATTGTTATTATCTTAAATGGATATCGTTTGTACTCTACAAGAATAATATTTAGTTATTATTTGATAAGAGTACGTAAGATTTCTTTAGTATCAGTAATTAACGTTACGTCTTTATGAGCGACTAATTTAACGATAAGTCCTTCATAAAGTAATTCAATATGGAAAGCTAACTGAGAATTTTCAATTCCAAATGCAGTTAATCTTTTTTGTGTTTCAATACAAGAAGCTTGCTTATGCTTTACCGCTAATTGATGCAATGGATGTTGTTCATCTGAAAATTCTCGACAAGCTGCCATAAATATACAGCCATAAAATTGTTGGTTGTTTATTAAATGCTCTAATTCACTGAACCGAGCTAAAACTAGTTCTTTTTTATCTTCAATAATATTCCATTCTTCCGCCCAGGTTTGTTGAATGTTATTGCTAAATGATGTTAATGCCTCTATGACTAAACCTTCTTTATTACCAAAATTATTATAAATAGTCTTCTTTGATATTTTAGTATGTTCTGCAATCGTATCAACACCGGTAAGCGTGATCCCTTCTTTTTGTGCTAGTTCAAGAAAACCAGTGATTAATTTCTGTCGCTTAGTCATTTTTTGTACCACCTTACTTTTAATTTTATTTATTATACACAGATCTGTGTAAAAATGATTGTGTTTAAAAAAAAGTGGCCTATAATAATTTACACAGACTTGTGTAAAAAGAGAATAACATGAAAATATATAGCTTCCCATATTCAATCCCTAGCTACCGTACTCGATTAGCAGCATCATTACTTGGTTTTAATGTTGAAGAGCAGGTTATTGATTTAAGTAAAAATGAACAAAAGTCACCTGAATTTTTAGCCGTTAACCCTCTAGGTAAAATTCCAGTAATGACTGACGATCAAGTGACTGTCAGTGATTCTATGGCAATATTACGTTATTTAGCAAGAAAGTCTCAAATAACGCATTGGTATCCAGAATCTGACATTGCAACAGCGGCTAAGATTGACACGTTATTATCATTAGTCAGTAACGAATTATATGAAGGAATTGAAAAAGCACGATTAATTACTGCTTTTAAAATGTTACCTGAAGAATTATTACCTCAATGTGAAACTATCACTCATGACGTTTTAAATATCTTAAATCTACAATTAGAAGATAACGTATTTTTAGTTACTGATATGCCAACCATTGCTGATATTGCCGTCGCTTCAACACTGCTTTATATTGATGAAGCTTCTTTCAGTTTAGATAATTATAAAAATATTGAAAATTGGCTTAATAATATAAAATCGTTAGCTGGATTCATTCAACCAACGTTTCTTTAATTTATTTACATTCATATCATGAGTATTAGTTTATGCCAGTAATTGATGATCAAATAGCCCTTCTGTCATCGCTATTAACAAAGCAAACAGAATTAAATAATGATAATTTAATTTATGCAGCGTGGGCTGCTGCTCTAAATTCTCAAAGTAAGTATCTTGTTGAATATATCAATAAACACATAAAACTCCCTGATGAGGCCATATTAGAAGATATTGAATATGCCATTTCACGGATGGGTGTTACTAATCCCTATTTTATTGCGCGACAATTTATTGATATCAAGGAAGGAGGATCGTTAAAAAGTCTTCATTTTCGTCCTCTACAAGAATTAAATATTAAAAATGAAACCGCTTATCATTATGCATGCGTGGTTGTTTCGTTAATGAATGGTGGTTATATATGTCTTTCTTCTCATGTAAATAGTTTATTAGAACTCAACGAAACAGAAAAAAGTATTGATGCCGCAATGCGTCTTGGCTCTGTATGTAGTTCACTTTCTAAACGATCATTTATCGATGATATCGTAAATAATAGTCACTAATTCTCATCTTGTTATGTAACATTTATAGCATATAAATCCAGTGATCATGATATTAAATAACATGCTCTAAACGCGGTTTAGTCTTTCTTTTTAAGATTACGCCGCATTCTCACTTATAATATATCTTCATCAAAGACTCAATACCCTCGTTTAGTTACACTGTAACACTTTTATATAATTATAAAGTACCACAGATTACCTGATGATATAAAAATTTCCCCTATTCATATTGCCGTTTTTTTGAGCGATAATTGCTCTGTATACAGATTTCTATGATCTTCTCATTTTCAGCTAACTAACAGATTTATATAGCTTTATTTTATCAGTCTTATATAATATCTCTTATAGCAGATCAAGAATAAAGACCATAATCAATGACGATCATCCCTTCAAATTCTTTAGTACATAACGACTTTAATCTTAGGCCTGGTTCATTACGTCAACAAACAGCAGTAAGCCAACAGATCCGACAACGTGATAATTTTGTTATAAATCCTGCGCTAGCTTATATTAATTCGCTTGCAGCGACAGATACTACTGGCGGCCAAGCAAATGCTCGTTACACATTAGAACGTTTTAGTCGATTTCTATTAACATCAACATTTGAGAAAATTGATTGGATTGTATTATTAACAACCCCTTCTCTTATTGAAAAAACGATGGCTGCTTTTTTAATTCATCGAGCAAAAACAAAAGCAAAGATGAAAGGATTATTTTTTGATCCACAGCGATCGCTGAAGAATTTACATGTTAACCCATTAAAGAAAGCATTATTAATAATCAGTGACTATTTTTATCGACAGCAACAGATTTCACTATATCAATATACTAATTGGAAATATTCTATTGAGCAATTTTCACTCTATAATCAATCAACGACTGAGTTGGAACAAGGCTGGCTTCCTCCAAGTTATACAGAACAAACTTTAACGATTGAATTAACATCACAAGCTAAGGTTATGCTTGAAGCATTCAGTTGTTTTTGTATAAAACCGTGTATTGAAAGGATGGATTGGTATAGCGTTCTTTATGCACCAGTATTGCAAACCTCAATGCAATCATTTTTATCATCACGTTTAACCATGAAAAGTAGCGATAGAAAACAAGATTACGCCCCTGCTACTGCCGATAATTTATTGAGAATGTTACGAGGTGTTGCTCATCATGCGTGGTTATCTGAGTCAATTTCTATTGAAACGTTACAACGGATCAAAGCAATAAAACTACCAAGAGGCTCTCGACAATCGAGTGGTCGTTACTTAAGTTATACCGATGTTGACCAAATATCGGCACTAACTTTAGCACAATCGAACAAGATAAAAGCATTAAGAGATAATGCAATTTTTTGGTTAATGTATGAATCTGGGTTACGTCGTGCAGAAGTTATTGGACTGGATGTTAATGATATTGATCTTTATTTATGTAAAATTCGAGTTTTGGGTAAAGGTAATAAAGAACGTTATGTTCCATTTTCAAAAAGTAGCGACCTTTATGCGGCAATTGAGCAATGGTTAATGGTGCGATCTCAACATCCACAACAAATTTCAAGTTTTTTTTGTGGGGTTAATCGTTATCAGCAACTAACGTCACAACGTTTAACGACTCAAACATTAAATGATCTCTGTAAACATATTTATCAACTTGGTTTTTCACGTCGAATATCGCCCCATGATTTTCGTCACTCTGTAGCGACTAATTTATTACGTTCTGGTTATGATTTATTATTAGTCAGTAAGTTTATGGGACACAGCAGTATTACAACTACCCAACGTTATGACCGCCGTACAGATGATGAATTACAAGGCGTTACACCGGGTCGTTAATAGATCACACTATACAACAGTGAGTTTCAATATTTGTTGTTAAAAATATAACATAAGTATAATAGCTGTACTATATTCTGTTATATTTTCAGAAGAATGCTATCGTATAAAAAATAACAAACTGGATTAATTATGTTGATATTTATACGTACATTATTATTAATAACATTCATTGTTTTTTCTATATCTAGCTCTGCTCTAACAATAAAACATTATACTCAGCAATATTCTTTATTACCTTGTACTGGGTTAGAATCACGAATAAACAGTTTTGAAAAACAATCATCAATGATGTTATCTAATGCATCTAAAAGAGAGAAAGAAACATTAAAACGAGAATATAAAGCACTTAATAAATTATATAAGCAAAAGAATTGTCACAAAAGAAATTCCCGATAATAATATTATTATCGGGAGTAAAGTAAGGAGTCAGTAACATATTATCAAGCTAGTAATGTGTAGCTTAAATATATGTTAAGGGTAAGAACAATTGCTACAATAATTAAGCCTAACACCGAGATAACGCTGTTATTTTTATATTTACCCATAATTAACTTACTGTTGGTAAAGTAAAGTAATGGGATAATTGCGAGTGCGATACCAAAGCTTAGAACGACTTGACTCATGACTAAAATTTCAGTTGTATTAACCGCTAAAGCAATAACAACAAACGATGGGATCATGGTAATTGAACGACGTAACCACATTGGAATGCTAAATTTAACAAAGCCTTGCATTACAACTTGACCAGCCATTGTACCGACTACGGTTGATGAAAGACCGGATGCTACCAGCGAAATACCAAATAATATTGATGCGGATTTACCTACTAATGGTGTTAATGTTTTATAGGCTGTTTCTATTTCAGCGACATCTTGATTACCTGAATAATGGAATACTGCAGCCGCCATAGCGACGATAGCTATATTAACAAACCCAGCGATAACCATTGCAATTAATACATCATATTTTGTTGAACGTAACCGTGTTGATACTTTTTCACCATACGTGTTTTTGAATAATGCTGAGTGTAGATAAATAACATGAGGCATTACCGTTGCACCAAGAATACCTGCAGCTAAATAAATTTGGTGTGGACTGTTTAATGTTGGAACAATTAATCCAGTCACTAAAGCATGTGATGCTGGCGGTGCAATAAATAATTCAAAAATATAAATAATAGCAACGAGTAATAATAAAGCACCAATAACGACTTCAAGTGGTTTTTGACTTTTATTGTTAAGCATTAATATCATCATTGTCACTATTGCCGTGATAACAGCCCCTTCCATTAAGCTAATACCAAACAATAATTGAAAGCCAACGGCCGCACCAATAAATTCTGCAAGATCGGTTGCCATCGCAATTATTTCAGCTTGTACCCAATATGGAGCTATTGCCCATTTAGGAAGATGATCACGTAAATGTTCAGCTAAATTTTTACCTGTAACAATGCCTAATTTTGCAGACAGATATTGAATCAACATCGCCATTAAATTAGCCCATAGTACAACCCATAATAGTTGGTAACCGAAGGCTGAACCTGCCTCAATATTCGTTGCGAAATTACCAGGATCAATGTAACCAATAGCAGCAATGAATGCAGGGCCTAATAAAAGTAATTTCTTTTTTAACTTAAAGCTAAATGGGGTTGGCTGCATATCAAGGCTAATAGATGCTTTATTCATAAGTGACTCCTTTGTCATGGAGTTACTTTACTAAATTTACAAATGAGAATCAATATCATTTAGGGGTTAAATATGGTTGCTTATGTTTCACTTATGAATTATTAATAATCAATAGCCGCTACCTATCAATAATATAGAGGTTTTAATTGTTAATTTTTACCATTAATAGCGTTCTGGACGAGAATTTATAATCACTTGCCATCTTTCTTACCGATGGAAAACACGTTAAACCTGATGATTATCTAGATCGCATGGAGATATAACATATTCTATTTAAACAACTTACCTTCTCGTGATAATTGTTATATCTCGACACTATTTGCTAGCACTGCATGATAGATTGTTTGCTATTATATAATGGAGCACATTAGGTGCTCTTTTATCGCTATAGTTAAGGTTTGTTATGCATTTAAAATCATTATTACTTGCGGGTTCGGTAGTGTTCTTCTCAGGTTGTGCTAGTTACGGTGTCACTGAAAATGAAATGCAATCTTATTTAAATAAAGAGACTCAATTTAATCATTCAGTTGGTATTCAAGGCTTAGCCTATGCTACCGGTAAATTTGATAATATTAAGGTTGGTATTGGACGTGTCGCTAAAAATAAAGTAAATGTTGCAGCGACAGCAACTGCCGATTTAGAGTTAATGGGACAACCAACTCAAAACATCTCAATCAAAGCAAATTTTAGTGCTATCCCCTATTATAACCAAGACCAAGGTGCTATTTATTTAAAAAACCTTAATATTGAATCATTAGATATTACACCTCAGCGGCTAAACAATGTATTAACTAAACCGGTTATTACGCCTATTGTTTCTTTTTTAAGCCAAGTTTTATCAACAAAACCAGTATATAAACTTAATGATAATGAAATAGAACAAGCGCTTTTGAAAAAAACCAAACCTGAATTAATCATTGAAAATCATAAATTAATTTTAGATTGGTAAAAAATAGCTATTCATATAAAAGCTCTATTTAGGAGCTTTTTTATTGTTTATTTTTTGACAGCTCTAAAAAATGAGTATTCACTGTTTCATCAATCATTCTTACAGCCCTTTCGGCTTCAAAAGATCGTTTCATTGCTTCTGCTGCATAATCTCTCGTCGTAGGCGTTTGGCTAGTAATAATAAGCATAAGTACAAAAATAATAGTTGCTACTGATAAAATAGCGACAGTATATATTCGCCGAGTAATACGAGCTTCACTTTGTTTAATCTCTGCTTTTACAGCTCGTAATACATCATAATTGGTAATGTTTAAACGCATTCTTTGATTTTTATCCATCTTACCTATTCAATTCATAGACAATATAACACAATATATTATCAAGCATTTCTTAATTTAAGCTTACTTAATCTTAATGGTACGGTGTTATCTGTTTAATTAGTATAAAGTTATAGTGCATTAGAGTTAAAACAAAGAGAGCCATAGACTCTCTTTGTTTTATTGATTAA
Source organism: Photobacterium carnosum (assembly GCF_002849605.1). GTDB lineage: Bacteria > Pseudomonadota > Gammaproteobacteria > Enterobacterales > Vibrionaceae > Photobacterium > Photobacterium carnosum. The sequence goes on along the minus strand of NZ_NPIB01000003.1, from coordinate 232,557 downwards.
TTATCGACACATATAGAAACAACAATATGGCGACCACCCATACTGGAGATTGATATTTCTTAATTAAGATATAGCCCACGATTACTGCAATAATATCTATTATAGATTTAATCGAACTTATTATTACTGGGTTAATAAATGCATATCCCAATAAACCAACAACACAGGCATTTATCAATACAATAGCGTGTATTAAACGAGGATGACTAAACAAAGCTTTCCAAGCTGGCAGAAAAGCAAATAACAATAAACTACCAGGAAGAAAAACAGCAATAGTCGCAATCAAGCTTCCCCAAATCGGCATTGTAGGCATAGCTGAAGCACCAAGATAACTCGCCATGGTAAACATCGGTCCTGGTACTAATTGTGCCGAAGCATAAGCACTTAGAAAAGTATTATCCGTTACCATTCCGGCGAGCATAGGTTGTAATAATGGTAAAACAACATGTCCACCGCCAAAAACAAAACTCCCCGCTTGATAAAAAATAGTCAATAATTTAACGTTATCATTAGTTGCTGGCATTAACGGTAATAAAATGAATAAACCGACAAAAACACTTAATAGTCCCATGTGTGGTCGAATAGGTTTTACTCTCACATTATCAATAGTCGTTTGGACTTTAAATGACCATAAATAGCCAATAAGACTTGCCACAACAATAGGTATAATTTGTCCAAGTAATCCATGACTAAACATCAGCCATATCATGGTTAATAACGTAGTGGCCACTGTGGGTATCGACGTTAAACTCTTCTTTGCCATTCCCCACAATGCATCAGCAATAACCACAACCGCTAATAATTTTGCTGCTGTAATAATATGTTCAACAATAACAGAATTACCAAATGTATTATTGGCAATAGCAAGAAAAGTTAATAATGAAAAAGAAGGTAAGGTAAAACCAATAAAAGCGGCAATAGATCCTAGATAACCTGCTTTTTTATAGCCAATATACATTCCAAGCTGACTACTCGCAGGACCAGGTAAAAATTGACATAATGCAATCGCTTGTGTGAAATCCTTATCACTAAGCCATTTCTTTTTTACAACAAATGCTTGTTGAAAATAACCTATATGTGCAGCTGGACCACCGAAACTACACAGCCCTAAGATTAAAAACTGCCAAAAAACCGTTATCATTAATCACATCTCCTATAGTGAAGTGATGATTGTAACGATTGTTTATCTATTACTAAAATCGTTTGTACAGATACATATTATTACTAATATCGATGATTGATTTCTTTATTGCACCATATCATTTTAATAATGAACATAATCCTCTATGATAGAAATCATATTCTTCTTATGTAATAACAAGCAAAGTTATATAAAGTCCCCCTACTTTGCTTTTCTCTTTCGAGTAGATACTATGTTAGAAAATCTTCAACAAATGGTTATTTTGGCAGCGATAGGTCATGAACAAAATTTCACTCGAGCAGCAGAACGATTAGGCATCTCTAAATCTCAAGTAAGTAAACAAGTACGTTACTTAGAAGAACGCTTAGGCTGTCAATTAGTCCAACGTAGCACACGCACAGTGGCCTTAACTGAAATCGGTTTACAGTATGCCGATTATGGTCAACAACTGGTTGATACCGTTAATGAAGCTGAAGCGATGGTCGCTGGTTATCGTAATGAAATCAAAGGTGTGTTACGAATTGGTATTGCACAATCTTTTGGCAATATTCACATCACATCGGCCTTAGCTGAATTTCAAAAAAGTAATCCTGAATTAGAATTAGAAATTAGTCTATTTGATCATCGACCTAATTTATTAGAAGAAGGATTTGATTGCTGGATAGCGATTCATGAGCATCCGCCGGAAGGTATGGTGGCAAGAAAATTAGCTAATTGTGAATTTGTCGTCGTTGCTTCGCCAGATTATATTGCTCAGCATGGTCAACCTGAAACACCAAGTGATTTACGCCGCCACAATTGCATTACTTATCAAAGCCGCGAACGTAAATATGTCAATTGGGCTTTCTCTCGTGATGGTGTACAACAATCAATTCGTGTTCGAGGCAATTACCGTATAGATAATGCCCCCGCGGTATTGGACGCGGCGGTTAGTGGCTTAGGTATTGCCTATTTATCAACATACTTAATGACCAATGAAATTAAAAATAACAAATTAATTCAATTACTTCCTGAGTGGAAAACAACTGTCGATTTACCCATCTATGCTGTTTATCCACGACGAAAATACTTAGCACCTAAAGTACGTTGCTTTATTGATTTTATGGCCGATCGTATGGCACAAGCACCGTATAAAACACCGCAATCATAGCCAAAAATAATCTAAGTAAAAATATAACCACAAACAATAACGCGGCTATTGCTATTATAGCAATAGCCGCGTTATTGGCTTTAAAATAAATGTATTTATTCTAGGGGCTGTTTTTTCTGAGCCGGGAATGCATACATACGGCGTAAAATCGCTTGTACACCTTGTGGTTGATCGGCTAATTTCTGTGCAAACAACTGTTGCTCTTCCGCCGTTACTTGATCCGATTCAATCTCTGCTGCAATATAATTTGATGGGAATAAATGATAATTTTCAGTTATTTGCTTGTCAATAATTGCAGCCATTTCATCAGGTGTTTCTGGCGCATTGGTGATCACATCACCAAAGCTGATATGGATTCTGCGTTTCTGTCCGACAATACCTTGGACAATACTTTCAATATCTTCAAATTCAGATTTTTCATACGTTCCCGTCGTCTCTTTTTGGTAAAGCTCTTGTGCTTTAGCCAAATCACAAGGGTCATTTTCATATGAAATAGCAACAGGAACAATATTTAAGCCACTCATAAACTCAGCAAAGGGCATTTTTTGCTTACGTCCTTCCATGAAGAACATCTTCAAAATAGCAGGATCAGTTTTATCGTTACCGTCTTTTGCTCGGCCTTCTTTTTGTGCTATCCAAATATTATTGCCCGTCATTAAAGAATGTGAAATATAACTAGAAAGTAGACCTAATGACTTCATTAACTCACGAGGGCCTTTTGATGAACGTTTAACAATAAAACTCTTATTTAAACGCATCAATTCAGTTGCACAAGGCTTTTTAAGTAAATTATCACCAATCGCAATACGAACTGTAGTGAAATTATTATTGAATAAACACCAATTCACCATCGCAGGATCCATTGCAATATCACGATGATTAGAAACAAATAAGTAGGCTTTATTTGGGTCGAGCTTATCCAAGCCGGTTATAGTTACACCGTCACATGAATGATCTATTGTTGCTCGCATATACTTAGCAACATAATCTTGTACGTCTTTAACACTGGCCACATTTGACCATTTTTTAACAAGAAAACGTTTTATTAATGGAATAAGCAACCACCCAAACATACCGGAAGCATGAGGAAAGCGGTATTTTAAAATAGCATTGATAAAATCTTTATCCTCAATAAGGCGTTTAATAGCCCCTTTAACTTCGTTATCGTTGTAAGGGCGGATCTCTTTATAAATATCGTTATCTATACACACAATAAGGCTTCATCTTGAAAAAATCAGTTATTTTTTGGTAAATATTATTTTACCTAATAACCTAAATCGATAAGGAATATGGTTGAAGATCTAACCATAGCGAGTCGTTGAATTTTCAACCACTATTAATCATAAAAAGTGCGTTCTAATGCAAAAACGACCAATCATACACTGATTTTGATTATTGTCGCCTATGCAATGTTGACGATGAAACAAAAACAGCCGAATATGTATAAGATATCGAGTTAGAGAGACATTATGAAACAAGCCATTGAGTTTTCCAATAACGAGCACCCTTTTCTTTTCGTTGGTTCTCGTCGTAAAAGTCACAACGCCTACTTTATTGTTGTGAATAGCGGCAGCATATTAATACGTTTAGGTAAACATGAGCACCTCATGTCCAAAGGACAGGGGTTTTGGGTACCCTTTGATTGTTTACATGCATTAACGATTTTACCTGGCACGCAGTTTTTTAAAGTTGCGTTTTCAATCCGTTTACGACAACCATTGTGTCGTGATGCAGGGTTCTTTATCGTAACCCCGTTACTTAATGCCTTATTGGTCGAACTTGAAAAACAGCCAGTTGAAGAAAATGATTGGAATGGTGTCGATGGACGCTTACTTAAAGTCGTGGCCGATCAAGTAGCAAACTTATCAGCCTCTACCCAATCGTTATCACCTGCAATTAGCAAACACTATCATAGTGCGTTAGCCTTATTACTTAATGGTCATAAAGTTACTGACTCATCAGCAATTAAAACGATACAACCTGTATTAGGGATGACATTAAAAGAATTTGAATCTTGTCTTACCATACGTGAAACGGTGAAATTAATCCGTTCAGGAAGAAAATTACCGCAAATTGCAGCGCAGCTAAATACATCAGAAGTATTACTTGAAGCGCTTGCGATGGCGATTCTAGGCAAGTCCTTTCAATAATAATCCCTGATCTTAAAATAATGCCCATTATGAATATGGGCATTATCTTCCGTTTCATGTTTGATTGCTTTTATATTAAATCGCCATCGGATCTTTCTTAATTCAACGGCACATGTACTTGTAATGAAATGCCATCATCAACATTACTCTTGGTATGCCAGCGATAATCTAATCGTACCTGGGTGCTATCATCATTTGGATCACCAAAACCTAAACTCATTTGGACACCATGATTTAATACCCATTGCTCGGCATCAACCACATCGTCAACCTCTTCATTATTATATTTTCTTGGCAACCAAAATCCTAAACCGTAGTACATTGAATCATTATGGTCAGTAAAAACAGGATGATCAGAAAAATCATCATTCCACAAATTCCAAAAATCACTGGTGTTATAATTATGATCTTGTTTCCAATCACTGAATTGTTGAGCGTGATCATAAGAATTAGTCTTAACATGTAAAAATGGAATATTGTCAGCATTATTCGATGATAGACAGGCTGCATGATCAAATTGAAACAAATGATCATCTGTTTTAATGACTTCATGAGATATCAATTTACATGGATAAGCATAGGCAGATGATGAATAAATTACGTTACTCATCATAATAAGTATCACTGCTTTCATCGTATTCATGCGCAATATTAACTATCCGTTCGTTAATGAGAAAATAGAAAACGTTCATCATTCATGAGCATTAATTTAACTGTTGGCGTCGTATATTGGCTAATATCATCATTACTTGCCAATGCCTCTCGAATTAAAGTACTTCGTATTGGAACTGTTTCCGGACATGCCATAATTTGCCATTGTTTTAGGATTTCATCTGCTTTATAAAATCGATGAAAATTCAGAAAATTATCGGGCCCAACAACAAAGGTAATATTGGTATCTGGGTGCTTTAATTGTAAGTTTTTAAGTACAGAATATGTTGTGACAGCGTTATCACCAATGGCAATTTGTTGTTCTAATGTAGACAATTCTAGATTAGATTGTCCAATATCACTGATAAATGCACGAACAAGATCACAGCGAGCATCATAATCAAGCATCACTTTCCCCCACGCATGTTGATAGCTAGGAAGCAATAACACCTTATCAAACTGACTTAGTCGCTCTAATACCGAACGATGGCCTAAACTTGGAGGGTTAAATGCACTACCAAAAACTGCCAGTGTCTGTTTCATATTTCAATCACTCCCCTCTTAATTACCAACCTTATAAATACAACCTAGTTTAGGAAATATTCTTTAGTATCGTACTGTTTTTACGCTAAAACGGCATTATTTTATATAAATTCACGCTTGAGCATTGATCCTTAGTTAGAGTTATCGCATGATTTTGATAAAGGTGTAATGGCTGAATTCTCATTTTTCCGTTATGTCGTTTTAAATGATTAATATTTGGGCAAAAGCCTTAAGGATTCATGATCCATGGAACAACTTATCCGTGAGCAGATGCGCGTACTACCCACTATCGATATTGAATTTGAAATCCAGCGCCGTATTGCTTTCATCCAGAAAAAACTTAAGCAATCTGGTTGTAAATCTTTAGTTCTAGGTATTAGCGGAGGTGTTGACTCAACAACTTGTGGCCGTTTAGCACAACTTGCTATCAATGATTTAAATACAATAACAACGAGCAATGATTATCAGTTCATCGCTGTTCGCCTTCCTTATGGCGAGCAACAAGATGAAGATGAAGCACAACATGCTTTACAGTTTATCCAACCTAGTCAATCTGTTAGTGTAAATATCAAAACGGGTGTTGATGGACTACATGCCAGTGCTTTATTAGGATTAGAAGGTACAACTTTAATTCCAACCGACGCGGCTAAAGTCGATTTTGTAAAAGGCAATGTTAAAGCACGCGCACGTATGATTGCACAATATGAAATCGCTGGCTTAGTCGGTGGTCTTGTTATTGGTACAGATCATTCAGCAGAAAATATTACAGGGTTCTACACTAAATTTGGTGATGGTGCTTGTGATCTTGCTCCTCTTTTTGGTTTAAATAAACGTCAAATTCGTAGCATTGCCGCTAAATTAGGCGCGCCTGAACATCTTGTGGCTAAAGTGCCTACCGCTGATTTAGAAGAATTGGCACCACAGAAAGCGGATGAAGAGGCATTATTGGTTACTTATGACCAAATTGATGACTTCCTTGAAGGTAAACCCGTTGATGAATTTGTCAGTGAACGTTTAATTAGTATTTATCGTGCAACTCAGCATAAACGTCAGCCAATCCCGACTATTTACGATAAAGACTGACCTAGACCCAAATAGTGCTGATATAAATAAAAAGGCCTAACACAATGTTAGGCCTCTGTTTTGTCGAAAAGTGAAGATATTACTTACATAACGTAGCTTCAGGTTGACCAATAATGAGGCCATCTAGTTCTCTCCATAAATCATCACAAAGACCTGGACGATAGACTGCATCTTTAAATGCAGAATGTTCATGTTGATACATTTTATAATGTCGTGGTGAGCTTTTACTACTTGAACGCACATTCGCTAAACGATCACACACTTTCACTATCAGAGCTAAACGTGCAGCATCTTCTGTAATGTTTAAAGCTGCTAGACGATGGTTAATTTCTAATTTTCTTTTCGCACGATCTTCTAATTTCACATCAGTAACAGAATTAACCGCATCAGCAATCGTAAAACCAAAGCGATCAACTAATTCGTTAAAATTAGTATCCGTATCTTCAATCACATCATGTAATTGGGCAACAATCATCGCATCGATGCCAAATGGTTGAGCCAATTTTGCTACAGTATTAAGATGCACTGCATATGGGGTTTCGCCATATTTTTGCTCACCGTGACGTTTTTTTGCAAATTCTTGTGCTACTAAATAACGACTATCCATCAATGTTTCCTCGATACTTTATTATTTTATTAGTTCATTGTAGAAGTAATACATTCCTTGTTGCTAGTCATTTATTTGAAATGAAATTATTCAAAAATAAAAAAAGAGCCATAAAGGCTCTTTTTATTTATTAGATAGTTACGAATGATAACTTAGTTTTATTCTTCTTCATCCGCAGAGAATTCGCCAGCATCCTGACGACGCTTCATATCCGCTTCACGAATCTCATGAGCAACAATCATGATAGCTTCACCGCTACTAATACCTGTAGCCATAAGATCATGAATACGCTCTGCAGCTACTTGCTGTTCTGAGTGCGTTAATGTCGGCGTGTGATTATACATATCATTCTTCTTAACTTCGTAAACGGGTAGGTATTCTAGGAGTAAAGTGAAACAATGTCACTGTTTATCCTTACTGAATACAGATTAACCAGGATGACCATCAGCACGAGCTTTCGTTAATATTGGAAAATAAACCACACTAAAAATAGTAAATGCAATTACCCATAAAACGGCTGAAATAACATATGCATCTACCGCCGCTATTGGCATTACAACCACTAATAATGTTCGCGCTAATAACGAACCAAATATGCTAACAAATGCGATCATCATCCAACGACCCACCTGTAATTTTCGTCCTGTATGTCCTAATGAAACACGCGCCATCATCGCAAGTATCATTGCGCCAATACCACCAATAGCAATGAGATGGATCCCAATAGCCGAGCTCATATTATGATCAATATAACTTCCACCAAGCCATGCTAAACCAATAATCATTGATAAATAAGCCCCATGTAGCGACCATAATAACGGTACTGTTTTTGTTTTATAACTACGCCAGCGACACAGACGCACTAAATTAGTCACAGCAGCAATAATATAGGTTGTCGCTAATACATTTGCTGAAACGGTAATAGGAAAAATAGTGAGTATTAGTAATATCCAAATAGGCACCAATGCGGCGTATTCAAGCATTGGAATGCGTGTGATCGTCGCAGTCTGTGTTCCTCGTGAGGTAAAGAATGGGATCACTCTTCCACCCACAACTAATACCACCGCAGCAATAATAGTCAGTGTTGTTAATGCCGTTGCTTTTAAATCGTAAGGAATAACCTTGAGTACCATTAAATGATATTTAACATTGAGTAATGTAAATATAATTAAAACGGGTACAAAAAACAAATTGCGCCATTGCTTCACTCTAATAATGGGTATTGCTAAAAAAACAGTTGCGACAACAATCCAAGCACAATCAACGACCATCCATAAATAACTCGGTGTAGCAAAAATCAATCCTAACCGTGCAATAAGCCATAAACTAAATAGAAAGGCTAACTTGAACCCTTTTACTCCTGTTTGTCCGGTCCATGTTTGTACTGCCGTTAATAAAAATCCAACAATAACCGCACCTGTAAATCCAAATAACATTTCATGGCTATGCCACCATAACGGATTACCATACATAAATTGGCTAATGTGAGTATTACCAGACCAAAACAAACCCCATAATGCAATTGAAATCACAGCATAAATTGCTGCTCCGATAAAAAACGGACGAAATGCGAGTCGGAATAACGGTGGGATTTTTTCTTCTTGTGCTCGATCTATAATTTGCATCATACTACCTCACTGTAAACATGTATAAATTATACATGTTTACAGTGCTATTTCTATCTTTTCTCTAATTAGTTTTATTTATCTGAATTTAAAGGAAAAAAAATGACCATTACATAATTTAACCAGTAAAAGTTAAATGTAATAGCCATTTAGTTATGAATTATCTTAATCATCATCGCCAATATAATCGACTGGACGAGTAATACGTTGAATATCTAAAATCGAGATTTCACCTTGCCAACGCGTCTTTACCATACCAACACTGAGCCAATAACGCCCCTCAGGAACATTTAATTTAGGCAATGTTGTTGGCCAATCTGAGTCAGACTCTTGACTCCAAATAGAATGCCATGTTGTATCATTAAGATCATATAACTTTATATTTAATGTTGGAGACGGACAATTACCATTATTTTTTTCAATATTGCTAATACGCCACGTTTTACTGTCTTTCCAGCTAATTTCTTGTTTATCCGCAGGTGTTGTTAAAACAATCCAGTCAACCCAAGCGGGCTTATTCTCAGCAGTAATTGATAGTTTATACAGCCCAGCAGAAACAGGTTCATTTAAACGCTTTGTTTTAACAGAAAAAAAACCACCATCATCAATAGATGGAGCACCTTGCAATAACGGTTTATTCGGCCATTTCGTCAGGCTAATATTCGTAATATCACTGCGAGTAAGACCAACAACAGAAATTTTTAATAATTGTTGATTCAGGTTCTGCTCAACTTGGCGTTCAATTGATAATTTCGGTAACCAAACAGGTAAAACTTTACGCTCAAGGCTATGCCCACAATCTTCACTGATGGCTAAATTAAGTAATTGATCAAGATTGTTAGCTTGTACGCTATTAGGGGATTGTTGCCATGCTTGAATTATCGTTTGAAAAACAGCAGCTGTATTATCTTCAAGTAATTCTTTATGCGCCATCGTATAAAGATCTTGCGATACAAACCAATCAGATGATGCAAATGCACTCGACGAAAATAACGTCGAATGCACTAACAATAATCCCATAAGCCAGCGTTTTTGCTTGTTTATTCTCATGGAATACGGTACCTAAATCTTATGGCTTCATTCGATATCCAACACCACGTAATGTTTCAATCTCAATATCAGGCAATTTTTGACGTAATTGCAAAATATGAGTATCAACAGTACGCGTTGTTGGGTAGTGATTGTAACCCCACACTTGATCTAACAATTCATCACGAGTAAATACACGACCAGCATTTTTAGCTAAAAATGCCAGTAATTCAAACTCAGTGCGTGTCAAGGTTACACTATCACTGCCATGAAAAACTTCGCGGCTTTCTTGATTAATCGTAATATTACCCACTGAGATAATATTAATAGCGGCCATATCACCATCTTCACCGCGTAAATGTACTCGAACACGAGCCAATAACTCCTCTTCAGCAAATGGCTTCGTTAAATAGTCTTTTGCACCAGAATCTAACCCGATCACTTTGTCGTTAATTGAAACCATCGCTGTTAATAAAATAACAGGAACATATTTCTTTTTTAACCAACCTGATAAATAATCAAGTGAATCACCTTCCGGTAATTGGCGATCAAGTACAACAAGATCGGCATCTCGCCATAAAGCAGCAACTTTAGTCGCACAATCTGCATATAAGCAATTGTATCCAGCTTGCTTTAAGCAGTCGAGTAAACCATCAGCAAGGTTCCGGTCATCTTCAACCAGTAGCAGAGTTTGATTCACACGGAATCTCCAAAATAAATGTTGTAGGTGGACCAATGAGTTTCATTCGCCCTCCCATTCTATGAATCATCGATTCAACAATTGTTAAACCAAGACCTAAGCCTTGAGAACTAACAAAGGGTTTTCTTAAACGAGACCAATCTTTTGCACTAAGTTGCCCTTCATCTTGAACAACCAGCGTCAAAATCCCATTTTTATACGATGACGATAAACTAACTGGCATTACGCCATATTTATGAGCATTGGATAGTAGGTTATCAATACAAGTACCTAGCCAATAAATATTAACCAAAACACTTCTATCTTCTTCTGGTTTTAATATAACATCATATTTTTCAGTAATATAACCTAGCCATTCATTTAGTGACTCAACATTTTGAACGCTTAACTGTTGTTGATTCGCTTGAAGATAATCTTTACTCGCTTCGGCTAATTGACGTAACCGACGAGAATCATCCGTTAAACGACGAAATTCATCATATAAACCTTCAGGTAATTCATCAAAATGGCGTCGAAAACCTTCAACCGTCATGGCTAAACTAGCAATAGGTGTTCGTAATTCATGGGTTAATATTTGTAATACTAACATCCGCTCTTCCATCGTTCGACGACGGATCCGATATCGATAAATAATCCAGCTCAATAACAAACCAGCATTCATTACAAGTAAACCTATTAATAAATAATAAGTTACATGAGATTTATTATCTTCACGCCAACAAATATTACCATTTTTCGCTAAACAAAAATCATTTTGATCTAAATGTTTAAAATGTAATTGATAGCGATTAAGCATTTTTGTCCATGTTATCTTACCAAAAACACGATATTCATTACCATTACGAACCCAAAGTTCACTATTTGATATAAAGAATTGTGCGCCTGAAATAAATGCGTGTATCTCATCATTATTCATTCGCTGCAATCGACCTAAAATCGTCGTTGCGGCAACAATCGGACGTTCTTTTATATGTAAATATTTACTGTATTTTATCGCCATATTCGGATGTTTCTGAATATAACGATAGGCATAACTACCACCACCGGGATGAATATACCCTGAACGTACAAACCAACTCGATGGTAGCTTGGTTTTAAAACAAATAGCACGAGTAAATACAAGAGGTTGAGTCACTAATGGAGATAATGGCCATGGCCCTTTACAGTTTAATGAATTATGGTACAACTGACGCAAGGCATTCAACGGGTATTCATTTGTTTGTGGCAATAATGTTTCAGGAACTAACAAAGGACCCGGATATAAGCTCTGAAGTTTACGGAAATCGTATGTTGCTAAAGGCTTATGTTTCAATAGTTCAGAACGAACTGCATTTAATCGTTCTGGAAATGTTTGAGCTTCTGCAAATGACGCAGCAGAAAAGAATAAAGAAAAGGCTAACACATACGTTTTCATGCTCGTAGCTTAACATTGTAGAACAGTGCTTTGTCAATAAAATGTCAGAGTGACAATCACTGGAATCAATAGTCTTTATCTATGACATTTAGATTAAAAATACATTGTATTGTTCATCGAAAAAAAAAGCCACTCAAGCTTGAGTGACCTTATTTATATTACTGATGTTTTTATAAATATTCAAGAATAGATAAGTATGATGCTTGGCATTGCCAAAAGTAAAATAGACTCACTCACCGTTTAAAATCAATGGGTCAGTAGAAACCATCATTATCAATCTTGCTAAAAACCATTATAAGCCGCTTAACTATTATTGGTTCATCTGGTATCAACCACATGATTAAATCGATTGTAAGACGGTTGATGACTGCTTGCAGCCAAAAAGATAAAACAATTTGAATACTATAATGAGCATTAGTAAAACTATTATTAAGATCTAGAAATCAAGCATTATCGGTAATACCGTATAAAAAAGTGACCATCAAATGATCACCTTTTTATTATTTACCATCTAATTTTTTTGATAATCCAATCTTATTTTTTACATTTTTTAGTTTAATCACAAAATTAACGCTACTAATAACCACCATGTAAATACAAAATAGTTGAGCGTAGGTTAACGTTAACAATGAGCCAATACCTAAAGCACAAAATACACTCGAATAACTAGCAAATAGACTAGTTTTAACAATGAATATCTGTAGTGATGTTCCTATCACTAGTATTCCCATTATCATCGCAGATACAACAATCACACCAACTAACGATTTTACTGCTCTTTCATTTTCTTTGGAAAAAATAGGTATTACTTTCGATGATTGAACCAAGCTTAGAATGACTTGAGGGTAAACATAAGCAATCCATAAACCCATGATAGTAAAAATCATAGCTGATGTATTTTGAAGAATCGAAATCAAATTTTGTACATCTTTAAATTCTATATCGTTTCTAAAACAATAACTAACAGTGACTATTACGAATAAAATAACCACATGCCAGATTATAAATCTTATACTTGGCGATTCCATTTCATCACCCGTTAACAGTGTCCTCTTGATGCTCATCTTGAGCAAAGGGAGCAAGTAAGCTATCTCGGTTTAACTCTAAGGCTGTAAACAAGCGCTTAGGTGTATAATGACCAGTATCATCAATACCACCTTCTGCTAAATCACTTACAACTAGAGTGTTTTTTACAACAAATTTATTTAACCAACAAATCCCACCAACCCCTTCTTTTTTAAATCCAAGATTACGCCAATCATCTAACCCACTATAATCTTCGTTATAACGAGCAAAGACTTGTTGTAACTCTTCAACGGTAGGTTTAGCTTCTATGTTAATTTCAATCTTACGAGTATCTTTAGTCACTTCTCCAGAAACAAACGGTGAGGTTCTAAAAAATCTGGTCCAATCTTGTTCTTGAATTGTACGTGCTGCTATTACATCACGTTGAACGAAATGAGTTATATCTCTAGCTATTTGACTAAGATCGGCCTGAGTTGTGAGCTTAGTATATTGCTTATTTTCACAACGGAACCACAATGTATCTTGATTCGTATCATCATCAGATCTAAACGTTACGGTAGTATAACTTCCTTGAGCACCTTCTTTAACTTCTCGCACTTTACGCTTAACATTACTTTGAAGCCAGATAAAATCTTTAACATAAGAATTAAGCATTGCTGAATCAGCAATAGAATTATGAAAACGAATAGAAGAAAATAAGTTTTGTCTTGGACAGAACCAGTAATATGCTGCTTCACCCCAAATAACTCGAGCATTATCTTCAACGGCTTCATCTGCATTATACAAACGATTATCATCTAATCTAGAGTCAGCACGAATACCGTAAACACCATTACCTTGACCAATAGCTCTCCATAAAACCAGAATGTAATCACCTGTATTTGGGTTATATTCAATAGCTTTCAAATATACTTTTTTTCGATGTGAATAACCTTGTGTTTCATCATCCCACAATAAGGTATCTTCTAATGATATACGATCTTGGAACCATTCATGTAGAGACTCAAGCATTTCTCCCATTTCTAAAGGTTCATTATTATCGTGTTCTCTATAACGATAAAAGCCTAATTTAGTAAATTTAAAAAAAGAAACAACACCTGTACTCATACATAAACTCCAATTGATTAATTTTATAAGTAAATTAGAGCATATAAAGCCGAATACAAGGAAGATAAAAAAATACATATTGAGTGATAAATCTCAAAATACGCAATAGATATTATTAAATTAAATTTACCAAGATCGATGTAAATAGCTTAACGACTATAAAGAGCGATCAAGTAGCTAACTACAATAGATCTACTAGCAACAGCTTTAAATCTCTATCAATAATTATAAAAAAAGGGCTCTGACTAATCAGAACCCTTTAATATCATCTAGTCAGTAAAACCCACTAAAGATGCTCTAAAATTTTAGAACAAGTTACTTTTGCATCGCCAAACAGCATTTGGCTATTCTCTTTAAAGAACAATGGATTTTGTACTCCAGCATAACCAGTATTCATTGAACGTTTAAATACAATCACATTGGCTGCATTCCACACTTCAAGAACAGGCATTCCAGCAATTGGACTGTTTGGATCTTCCATCGCGGCTGGGTTTACAGTGTCATTAGCACCAATGACTAATACCACATCAGTTTTAGGGAAATCATCATTGATCTCATCCATCTCTAATACAATATCGTATGGTACTTTTGCTTCAGCAAGTAATACATTCATATGACCCGGTAAACGTCCAGCTACAGGATGGATACCAAAACGAACGTCAATACCTTGCGCACGTAACTTATCCGTGATCTCATGGACAGGATATTGAGCTTGTGCCACTGCCATACCGTATCCTGGAGTGATAATTACTGATCTTGCATCTTTCAGTAATTCAGCTACTTCTTCTGCCGTTGTTTCACGGTATTCGCCATACTCTTCATCAGATACTGGCGCTGCACCATCTGAACCAAATCCTCCGGCAATAACACTGACAAAAGAACGGTTCATTGCTTTACACATAATGTAAGACAGAATAGCACCTGAAGAGCCCACTAATGCGCCCGTAACAATCAATAGATCATTCGCTAACATAAAGCCTGCCGCAGCCGCTGCCCAACCTGAGTATGAGTTCAGCATTGATACAACCACTGGCATATCTGCACCACCAATAGATGCAACCAAGTGATAACCAAATGCAAACGCAATCAAAGTCACTAAAATCAATGCAGCAAGAGAGCCTTCAGATTGTACAAACCACACTAACAATCCAGCTGACACAATCAATGCGACAAGATTAAGCTTATGACGATGTGGAAGCTTTAATGCTGATGATGACACTAGGCCACGTAGTTTAGCAAAAGCCACCAATGAACCCGTAAAGGTTACTGCACCGATGAATACGCCAAGGAAAACTTCCACTAAGTGAATGTTTAACAATGCGCCTTCTAGCGGCTGATGATGTAAAAATGTATTAAAACCAACCAGTACCGCTGCCATACCCACAAAACTGTGTAGCATTGCAACTAATTCAGGCATTTCAGTCATTTCTACTTTTTTAGCGTAGAAAATACCAATTGCACCACCAATAATCATTGCCAGAATGATCCAAACTGTCGCTTGCGAATCTGGTCCAAAAATAGTGGCTACTAATGCAATCGCCATACCCGCAATACCGAAATAGTTACCTTTTCGTGCGGTTTCTTGCTTGGATAATCCAGCAAGTGACATGATAAACAATACGGCAGCAACAATGTATGCCGCTTGTACGATTCCTGCAGACATGTATTACTCCTTATTTATCTTTACGGAACATTTCTAGCATCCGTTTAGTGACAGTAAAGCCACCAAAAATATTGATACTAGCAATGAGAACAGCAACAAAAGCCAACACGGAAACGATTCCTGAGCCTTGTCCTATTTGGAGTAATGCACCAACAATGATGATGCCTGAAATCGCATTAGTTACTGACATTAATGGTGTATGTAAAGAATGGCTAACATTCCATACCACGTAATAACCAACAACACATGACAATATAAACACAGTAAAGTGAGCGAGGAACTCAGGCGGAGAGTAATGACCAACCCATGCAAATAATGCAATACCAGCAGCCATCATGCCGTATTTCTTAAGCGGTGACATTGGCTCCGCTTTTTTAAGCTGTACCTTTTCTACTGTTTTGGGTTGCTGCTTAACAGCAGACACTTTAATAGGCGGTGCCGGCCATGTAATTTCACCCGCTTTGATCACCGTTAAACCACGTAAAACTTCATCATCAAAGTTAATATCAATCGTGCCGTCTTTTTCTTTGCACAGCAGTTTTAATAAATTAACTAAGTTAGTACCGTAAAGTTGCGAGGCTTGTGTCGGTAAACGCCCCACCATATCGGTATAACCAATGATTTTAACGCCATTCGCGGTTGTGATAACTTTGTTTGCTTCGGTATAAGCGCAGTTACCGCCATTAGCAGCCGCTAGATCAACAATCACACTGCCAGACTTCATCGAATCAACCATTTCTTTGGTGATCAATTTAGGCGCAGGGCGACCAGGAATTAACGCAGTAGTAATAATGATATCAACATCTTTTGCTTGCTCAGCATATAAACGCTCAGCCGCTTGGTTGAATTCATTCGACATTTCTTTGGCGTAACCATCACCCGTTGACGTATCTTCTTTAAAATCTACTTCAAGGAATTCAGCACCCATCGATTCAACTTGTTCTTTCACCTCAGGGCGAACATCAAACGAGCGAACAATAGCACCTAGACTACCCGCAGCACCGATAGCAGCAAGACCAGCAACACCTGCACCCGCCACTAACACTTTAGCCGGTGGCACTTTACCTGCTGCGGTAATTTGCCCTGTAAAGAAGCGACCAAATTCATGGGCGGCTTCAATAACAGCACGATAACCAGCAATATTCGCCATTGAGCTTAATGCGTCTAAGGCTTGCGCACGTGAAATACGTGGCACTGAATCCATCGCCATCACATTAATATTTTTTGTGGCTAATTTTTCTAATAGCTCAGAATTTTGTGCTGGCCAAATAAAGCTCACTAAACTTGCGCCATCTTTGATCAGTTCAAACTCGTCAACACCCGTTGCAGGATTTACCTGCGGAGCATTCACTTTTAAAATAAGATCCGCTTGCCATACTGCTTCAGTCGTCGCTAATTCTGCACCAGCGGCTTCAAAAGCGGCATCATCAAAACTTGCTAATGTACCCGCTCCATGTTCAACAACAACGCTGAACCCCATTTTTAATAACTGCTCAACCGTTTTCGGTGTGGCAGCAACTCGCGTTTCATTCGCGAAAACCTCTTTTGGTACACCAATCTGCATTATTATTCCCTGAACATTGGCTATAGATAAATATTTTGTATCTAACCTTAAAAGCAATAGCAAGCCTTTTACAGTTAAACCCAAAAAATTACACAAATTTCATTCATAAATAACATTCATGTCATTTTATATTGAAATATAAGCACCTTTTCATCCGTGATAAAGAGGTTAAAAAACATGTATTACAAAATGTTAGTTATATTAACTAAATCAAAAAGTGACTCAGTTAATATTTTCATCAGTATTAATTGAAATATATTAAAAATCATCTTTCATTAACAAAGAAACAACACTTTGCTACCTATTTTTAGTGCTAAAAATAAGATACCCAGCAAACGGCACGATTGCAATGAAATATGTTGTATATGAGTATTTATTTGAACATTCGTTCACCCGTCTGATCAATAAACATTTGTGCTTTTTTTAGCATAAATGTTTCAGCATCAGCACGAGAGGGTAAAATATCAGAACGAATAAAATGATGAGTCTGCATCATTCCATCAATTTCTTTACAAATACGCCCTGCAATACGAAACTGCCCACCTTCTGCTTGCGGCTCGGGATAAATCAAATATCCTTTATATTCAATCGGTTCAATTGTTACTGTTTCAGTCGCGTTTTTTTTACCAAAAAGCCAAGAAAATAATCCCATCATTACTCCATTTTTTATTTATACACTCGTTATTGCGAATTTTTTGTTACGATATCATAACAATACATTGATAAGTTTCTTTAATACCAACAAGATTAATACTATATGCTTTTCTTGTTATGGGAAATTGCTTTATAAACAAGATAGGTAAGACATCACTAAGATAAATAGCCGTTGTTATCAGATCATAATTTCAATCATACTGGATGCCGTTATTACAGGTACAAAAAAACCAGCACATTGGCTGGTTTTTTCCTCTTATCGGTAGACTTATATCTTAATTATATTAGCGATAAAGACCGATATCTTTTTGAATATGTAACGGTAAATCAGAGATATTACATACTGCTAGTTTTGAAGCAGAACGACTAAATAAAATATCACGGGCATGAACTAGCAGGCCTTTTAACGTCAATGCGTACGTTTTTTGATCATTCATTACTGATGTTGGAATCGAATCAAAATCAAATGCCTGTGCCATACTGCCTCTTCGGATTAAGCCGTTACTAATAAGATTTTCTGTATAATAACGTAACGGTGACCATCCTGAATAATGACATTATTTAGCAATTAGGATTAGATAATCTAATCCTAATTGATCAGTTTTTATGGCTATCACATGGAATAAAGACGGTGAGGTTTTCACTTGGCTTATTAAACTCACCATGCTGTTTTGCAAATGCCTCAAAAGCATCAGCCATCGTGACGTTTAATGCCTGAGGTTCTTTCACATAATCAAGTAACGGTGCATAGCCTTCTTTCCCTGTGGCGGTATAACCTGATGATACTGAAGTGTAAACATCATCATCGTTTATAGCTAACCATTGTCCATTACGGTAATATTCTAATTTTTCAATCCGCTGACCGTTTGGAGCGCCACAACGATACACATAACGTAAATCGGCAACATAAGGAAAACTACCATCCCCCGTACCTTCAATATCATTATTTATAGCATTATTAATTGCACCTTCAAGTGCTTGACGAACACGCAATCCTTTTACGCTATACATCATAATACCAATAGCGAATGGCAATAATCGTCCAGCAATATCTGCTGGCGTTATCTCACCAGGATTAAATGAACATCTTACGCCACCAGCATTATGTATACCAAAATCAATATGATGACCTAATTCTCTCGCTTGCCAAACAAAGCTTTTTACAACCCATGGCGCTATATCACTTGATCCTTTTGCATCGGGCACTCGAATATGACGCAACGGCTCATTAATACGCGCTATTTTATCAGTTTGTAATGCTCGCACTGCTGGGCGGTAGTGTTGATTAAGAATATCTTCTATGTGTGGGTCTTTCATCACAAACCGAATATTGGGCTGATTCTGCAAATAATCACGAACTTTATTGTGATTATCATAGTCAAGGTGTTGAGTTCGCCCAGCATCAATCGTAAATTTACGGCCAAGTAAAAGTTGATTACACCCAGTAGCACTTTCTACGCTGCCATCAGCATTAAATGCAATTGTTAGCTGACCAAGAGCCAGTGCATTACAGCCGGCTTGTACCACACAGGTATTATTAACCATCAATGCATAAGTATCAGTTTTGCCATAACCAATATTCGTAAAATCGCCTTGCATGGTATGAGAATGACCACCAATAATAGCCCCGATACCATTCACTTCTTGTGCTAATAATAAGTCTCGGTGATAACCTAAATGGCTTAAAACAACGACTTTATTAATACCTTTCGTTTTAAGAAGCGCAATTGTATTTTTAGCAACAGTAACAACATTATGAAACGACGTATCAGGATCAGGGCTTGCGATGCCTGCCATATTTTCAATCGCTAAACCGAAAATAGCGACAGGTTCACCGTGAACATTTTTAATCAAATATTTAGCGGATTGGTTTTCGTTATCATAAGCATAAATATTCGTTTTATTACGCAATGGATTACGCTTAGTTTGATCTTCTTGCGATAAATCCCAATTACCCGCTAATAATGGAAATGTTGTATGATCAAGAAAATCAGCAACAACATCATTACCTATATCAAGTTCATGATTACCCAATGCCATAGCTTCAATACCAATAGCATTCAGTAATACCGCATTAGCGATACCTTTATAAAGCGAAAAATACAATGTTCCTTGAAAACAATCTCCCGCATGCACAAACATAAATTCACGTTTATTAAGTAAAGCGTCATGCTTTACATCCGTAACCGCAGAACAAATACGTGAAAAACCACCACAACTAGCATAAACCGATGTTTCAGTATTTAAGACATCAGGTGAGAGTGATAAAGAAATCGCAGAAGGCTCAAAATTAGAGTGTGTATCATTAATATGAGCAAAAGTGATTGTTGCTGCGTGATTAACAGTCATAAAAATTTCAGTTCCTCCAGAACCATCGGGATCAACTAACGACTGATTTATAACGCTCACTGCATTACAAAAATAAAGATCGCCATTAAATAAGAAACAAGATTACATAAAACGACATAAAAATGAGATCTCTACTAAAATATACTCTTTTTTCAATACAATTACTGAGTGAAGATCTCATTAACACGTTAACGCTCCCCCACTCAGTAAATATCATGCTATTAGATATTATTGATAACGACCATGGCGTTGTAAAAATTCAATTTTATAACCATCAGGATCTTGAACAAAGAAAAATTTAGCCAAGAGTACCCCTTCACGGAAAAACTCTTTAATCTCTGCTGGGTTATATTGAAGTGCTACTAACTTTTGATATTCAGCTTCAAGATCATCAACAGCAATCGCAATATGTCCATAACCTGTACCATGCGTATAAGGTTCTGTCGTTCCTTTATTCCATGTTAATTCAAGTTCCATGTCATTTTCGTCATTACGTAAATACACTAAACTAAAACCATCAAAATCAAGTCGCTCCGCAATCTCTAAATTTAATGCTTGTTTATAAAATTTCAATGATGCGTCAAGATCAATAACACGAATCATAGAATGAATAATTTTAGCCATGGGATCATCCTTTATAATTGTTTTCGTTAAATATTCATGTTCGGTATAGTAACTTTTTTAATTTAAACATTGTATCAATAATGTGAGCGAAACGATCCCTTTCTCATAGTCTCTACGCTATGTTGTAAAGAAATAATGAGGAAAATTCATGCATTTAGATCGAATTGAGATCGCAGGGTTTCGAGGTATCAAACGTCTATCACTGTCATTTGATGAATTAACTGTTCTTATTGGAGAAAATGCATGGGGAAAATCATCATTACTTGATGCACTAAGTTTAATGCTTTGCCCTAGTTCGGAATTTTACGAAATGAAATTTTCGGACTTCCATATTGATCATGCTATTGGCCACGAGCGGGCGTCTTCACTACAAATAGTATTACGGTGGCATGAAGATTATCAAGGTGAATATCGCGCTCGACGTTATCGTGCCTTTGATCCTTTCTGGATAGAACAAGATAATTTAAAACATCTTTATACTGAAATTAATAGTCATATCGAAAATGATAAAATAATCACTCAGCGCCATTTTTTACATGCCGATGGTCATATTATTGAACATCCTGATACTGATAAATTTTTACGCCAGTTAATGGTCTTACATCCAATAGTAAGAATTCGAGATGCTCGTCAATTAGAATATGATAAAACCAAGACAACGACACAGCATAATTCGTCAGTAGTGCCACCAGCTAAAATTTCAGAATCAAGCCGTATTCAACGCCGTCTGGATAATACTTGTCGCCGTTTAATGACTCAACCTGGACATGTTAGCGCTGCTGAAATAAAAAGTAGTATTAATATATTACGTTCATTGGTTGATCATTACTTTGCTTTTACGCCACACACTCGCACGAAAGCACAGCCTCATGCTTATTACCCTTTACAAAACCAATATGACGATCAATGCCTCAATCCGTTTGATCAGCTTGTCCAACCTAAAATGACTAAGCAAGCAAAGTTGATTTTAATGGGATTACTTAACACTTATATTCGTGCCCGTGGTCCTGTTGATCTTAAACGTATTTCACGCCCAATAATGATTTTAGAAGATCCTGAAGGTCGTTTACATCCAATCATGCTTCATCAAGCATGGGCGTTTATACAAAATATGCCAATGCAAAAAGTGTTAACCACCAATAGCCCTGAATTATTAAGTGTTGTTCCACTGACGGCAATTAAACGTCTGCAACGTACGCCACAAAAAACAGTTGTGCATGGCATAAATAACGGTGAATTAAACAAAGATGATATTCGTAAAATCACGTTTCATGTTCGAATGCATCGCCCGAGTGCTTTTTATGCGCGAGTATGGCTCTTAGTTGAAGGAGAAACGGAAGTCTGGTTATTTAATGAAATGGCACATCTCGCAGGCTATAACCTTGCAGCTGAAGGTATTCATGTGATTGAATTTGCACAAAGTGGCATTAAACCACTGATTAAACTCGCACGCTTATTGGGGATTGAATGGCATCTAGTCGCTGATGGTGATCCTGCTGGCCGAAAATATGCAGATAAAGTCAGATCATTGTTGAATGATGATAATGAACGCGAGCGTTTAACGGTACTCCCTGCAAAAGATATTGAACACTTCCTTTTTAAAAAAGGTTACGAGCCTTTATTTCGTCAACTAGCTAACATTGCAGATAATGACCAAATGCCCATTCGTAAAATCATTTATCGAGCCTTAAAAAAACATGCCAAGCCCGATCTTGCTTTAGCGATAGTAAAATATACGCGAGAGTCAGATTCAGACAAAATGCCATTATTAATTAAAGGAGTATTAAAAAGAGTAATCATCATGGCTAGGGGGATAATTTAATTACGTCTAATAACCAACATTCACCTCGTTTATTTATGGTATAGATAAACGAGGGATTAGATACGAAGATTACTTTTGAAAAAATAACGTCACACTCCCAACAGTAATACCCCATTTTTTCATTTTTGCGACATTAAATAATTGACCATCATATTGATAGAACATCCAATCTTCAAAATCAATATGGTATGGCGATCCATCAATATCTACGGTCAATACATATTGCCAATACAATGCGTTGCCTTTTTCATAACCTACCGCTTTACCAACAACATCATCAGCCGTACCAAAATAACGTCCATCTTCTTGTTTAGTGATAGTCCATATTCGCTGTTGCGTTTGTTTATCATCAAACACAAAATCTTCAGTAAGCACCAGTTGATTTCCCGTAATAACCCCGTTAAGTTTTACATCGAATCGGCGTACTTGCCGACCTTTATAATCTTGTACCATCCCCCACGCTTGGCTATGCCCTTCAAAAAACTGAAACAAATCAAATTTAGGTTCAGTCTGTTCATAATCTTCAATTGAAGCAGTACAACCGTTTAATAATAATGCCAATACGCACCCAAGTAACCATTGTAAGGTGATATGTGGTGTCTGATAAATAGAATGAGAAGACATAATCTGTTCCTCTTAACGTGTTATAGCCAATAACTAGCGTATATAACCTAGGTTCTACTGACCAATGAGCTGTAAGCGTAATTTAGGGTATGCGGTGTCGGTTGATAGCCAAATACCAATAAAAGCGTTACTTAATGCCGCAGACAGTGGTTTACCTAACGGTTTACCCTTTTGATAAAAACGTCCTTCAGTGGCATTTTTCACAAACACCAATCTATCGCCGGGTTTAACACTCGGCCATTGTTGTGCTAACTGGCTTAACCATTGTTGCCGCTGTAATGATGAAAAACCTAAGTGTTGCCATTGCTTGTCGGTTGCAATAAGAAGATCTTCTTTATCAATATCACGCAAATAACGAATAATCAGTGCCAAATTTGGATCATTTGCAACATATTTACCCGTAGGTGTTTTAAGTTGGGCGACATATATCTGCCACCAGCCCCATTTTAAGGTCGACTCACCCACGGTTGGCCATGTAAACCATGATGAGGCTTGTGCGGATGAACTCGTTAAAGTAACAATAAGCAGTAATAGTGCTAAATACGCTTTCATGCTATTTCTCTCTTGGTCATCATCTGTAATAACCACAGTAAATAACCACTATAAAGACTCCAGACAACAGCAATGCCGATAAAGGTAATGAGTTCTCCATAAGGCCATATTACTGCACCTAACGTTAATCCGGTCCAATAACTGATTGCACCGCCAAGACTACCCCCCATCATCGCCCCCCATAATGGCAGCTTTTGTACTTGTTCTCGCATTACCCATACCATTGAAGTAAACCCTAACCATAATAAAATGAGCCACAACGGTATAAAGTCATTAAAAGGTGCAAATAAAGGATCTTGAGGCAATGGAAATTGCATTACTTCTAACTGAGATAAGACATAATCACCGCAGATACCAATAACACTAGCAATTAACGCAAACGGGCAACTACGATGGTAAAACAGCCAACAACCAATTAAGAGTGCGATTAATATGCCTACATACTGGTATTGCCCCCATACAGCAAGCAACCAAAACAGGTTAAACCCAAGACCTATCGCGATATATTTCATTATTTACGCCACTGAGGACGACTAGCAACTAATTGAATGGTACTGATACTGCGCTCTAAAAATCCGCCTTCGCAGTAACAGAAGTAATAACGCCACATGCGCATAAAGCGTTCGTCATAACCATACTGATTTAATGCTTCACTATTGCGATTAAACGCAACATGCCAATCGGCTAATGTTTTTGCGTAATCTAAACCGATATCTTTAATATCACGCGTTACAAAATCACTGTGCGATGTTAATTGTGATTGTAAGACACTAATGGATGGTAGAAACCCACCAGGGAAAATATGTTTTTGAATGAAATCAACATCTTTGCTATAGCTTTCATAGCGTTGATCAGCAATGGTTATCGCTTGAATCGCTAATAGTCCGTTAGGCTTTAATAATGATTGGCATTTTTTTATATAAGTAGAGAGATATTGCTTACCGACCGCTTCAATCATTTCAATCGACACTAATTTGTCATATTGTCCGGTTAAATCACGATAATCTTCAAGTAATAAGGTGATCTTATCCTCAAGGCCAGCTTGCTTAACCTTCTCTTGCGCCCATAGGTATTGTTGCTCAGAAATAGTCGTGGTCGTAACATGGCAACCATAATGCTGCGCCGCATAAATAGCCATTCCTCCCCAACCCGTGCCTATCTCTAATAGATGATCATCTTTGGTTAGCTGCAATTGATCACACAATCTTGCCATTTTATTGATTTGAGCCTGAGCAAGTGTGTCTGATGCCGATAAATACACCCCAGCAGAATACAGCATTCTGTCATCAAGAAAGTGACGATATAAATCATTGCCTAAATCATAATGTGCTGAAATATTGTCTTTCGCGTTTAAAAGATTATTTCTACGTGAAAAATGATTAAGTTGTTTAACAAGACGTGCAATCCAGCCAACTTTTGCCTCAATTTTATCCAGTGTTGTCATATTACGCGCCAGAATGCGCACTACATTAGTTAAGTCTGGGCTATCCCACCAGCCATCAATATACGCCTCACCGGCCCCAATACTGCCATCGGTTAATAACCGTTTATAAAAATCAAGATTAGTAACGGTAATCGCTGCTTGTAAACTGGTTTGTTTATCACCAAAGAAATGGGTATCGCCACCTTGCTCAGATACGGTTAATCCAACATCTGATAATTGATGCAATATCGTAAAAATCAATCGACGTGATCGATCATGGCTAAATAAACCGGTTGATGTTGTTGGTTCTAATTCACTTCTAAGCATAGTTTATCCCTTACTATTCATTGTCATGATTAGGGTGATCATAAATCGGAGCACCTTTACGCCACAATTTAAAGGCTTGCCAATATATTCCCACTAACACTTTAACCATCATAATTGGCGTGCCCAATAAGTATCGTAATAATGTTGCGCTTGTAAATGACTGCTTTTTCATCACTAATGTGGCATCAAAGACTTTTGTTGAAATATCGGCATTATGATTGCTGTTTCCATAATCTTCATTTTCACCTCCCCGACAAAAGCTATCTTTTTTTGAATCAACTTCTAAGTGAACTCTTACAATGCTATCAGGTAAAGAAAGCTGCCATACATAATCTTGATCCATAGGATTAAACGGGGAGACATGAAACGCTTTGTCATCAATAAAATGCTTTTGTTGCCAATATTGCTTGGCGGGGATCGCATAATAATGGCGTTGATTCCAAGGGGTATTGCTCACTTCAGCTAATACATATTGCCAAACACCTTGCTGATCAAAAACGTAATACATATTCAATGGGCTAAAATACAATCCACCATAGCGTAGATGACACAACATACTAACTTTACCGTGAATACGTTCGCCAGTGAGTTGATGAATTTTATCCTCAACCGCTAAATGAATGTCATCGGCACCATCAATGTAGTCTTGACGGCGAAAACGAGCGAAATGAAACCATGATCGTCCAAAACACGTTACCCTGTCACTCAGGGAATCAATTTCATCAACATCGAGATACATCATAAACATTGAATAACGAAAACGATGCAGCACAGGGGTAAAGCGTCGATGTCGAATATGACCACTATAAATTCCGCTATTAATAATGGGTTCAGTTTTGTTCATGTGCACACTCAACATCAATAACATCTAACGCACTTTTAACTCCATCTTCATGAAAGCCGTTATACCAATAAGCGCCACAAAACCATGTATTATCAAGACCATTGATCAAATGCCGTTGTTGTTGCGCTTTAATACTGTTGCGATTAAACACCGGATGGGCATAAGTAAATTGGCGTAATATCTTACTGGGATCGATAGCATGCGTTTGATTTAAGGTGACACAAAACGTTTCAGGGGCATCAATGCCTTGTAGAATATTCATGTTATACGTTAAGGCAGGAAGCTGGTGGCATGACTCATTATCCGTTAATGGTAAATGATAATTCCATGAGGCCCACGCAGCTTTAGCATTCGGTAAAATACGGGCATCCGTGTGCAAAACAACATCATTATCTTGGTACGCCATGGCTGATAACACCTGTTGTTCATTTACGGTACTATCGGCTAGTAGCGCTAAGGCTTGATCGCTATGACATGCAAAAATAACATGATCAAAAACGTCCACACTGTCGTTAACGGTGATATGAATTTGATCATTAATACGGCTCACCTGCTGTACGGAAGAATTGAGCCTGATAAATGGTTCTATTTCTACTAGCATACGCTTTACATATTCACGAGAACCACCAGGGATCACATACCACTGTGGGCGATTAACAATATCAAGCAAACCATGGTTTAAGAAAAAACGCAGAAAAAAACCTAATGGTATATTGCGCATATCCGCTAATGATGATGACCAAATTGCAGCCCCCATCGGTAGAATATAATTCTCAGTAAAATAATCACTCAAACCATGTTGTTGCAGAAAATCCCCTAAGGTTTGTTGTTGTTCTATATCTTCATAAGCGGTTTGCTTTGCCAGACGGTTAAATTTGGTGATTTCATATAAAAAGCGGTAAAACTGCGGCTTAAAGAGATTCTTTTTTTGAGCAAACAGTGAACTCAACCCATGACCGTTGTATTCCAAGCCATTATTATCATTATGAACACTAAAACTCATTTCACTGGGTTGACCTTGAATATCAAGTTCTGACAATAACTGCTCAAAATTGGGGTATGTACGATCATTAAAGACAATAAACCCTGTATCAATAGCATATCGACCACTCGCAACCTCAACATCTACTGTTGCTGTATGCCCACCAGCATAATCATTGGCTTCAAACAGTGTAATTGTATGTTGATGACGTAAATACCACGCAGCGGTCAATCCTGAAATCCCTGATCCTATAATTGCTATTTTCATGACGCATTCCTTGTCATCCGTTGAATAATAATCCGCTGTAAAGCAACAGGAAATAAAGCAATCGCTTTCAGTAATAAGGTGAATTTTATCGGAAAATGTATTTCTGCTTGTTGCTTACTCACACCTAGACGTATTTTACGTGAGGCGTATTCACCGCTAACAATCATCGGCATTGGAAAGTCATTTTTATTGGTGAGCGGTGTTGCAACAAATCCGGGATTAACCAAAGTAACCGTCTTAACCTTGTCTTTTAAATCAATCGCTAATCCATTTGCTAAGTAAGATAGCGCAGCTTTAGAGGCACCATACGCTTCAGCACGAGGTAAAGCGGTATAAGCGGCAGATGAACTAATAAATACCAAATGTGTTGTAGCTGTAAATCGAGATTGCATCGCTTCTAAACAATGAATAATGCCAAAAAAATTCACCTCAAATACACGCTTAAACACATCACTCTCAATCACACCATCATCGATATATTCACAGATGCCAGCGTTTAAAAGGATCAACTCAGGCAAAGTTTCAAGCTGTGATAATACCTGTTGAGTCTGTTCAAGATGGGTAACATCAAAGACTAACGGGGTTATTTTTCCTGTCGTGGCAGCATCACAATTAGTGACTAACTGCTCAAGCCGTGGTTGATTTTGACCACAAGCATAAACATGCCAACCATCATTCGCATAATCCATTGCCAATTGCAGACCAATGCCGGAGCTTGCACCAGTAATAAGTACCAGTTTCATTGGCCTAACCTCGTTTTAATAGACGTAATCACATAACCAATAACAGGTAACCCTTCATATAGCATCGCCCCTAAATCAAAAAAATCACGATGATAAATGATCTGTTGCTGCTTAATGGTTAACTGAGTACAGCCGTCTAAAGTACGTTGTTTTCCTTGCTGTAACTTTGGATGAGAAAAAGTCATTGTCCATTGTAAAAACGCATGATCACCATCAACAACTGCTTGATTTATAGTAAAATTACAATAATTAATGTTACTATACAGCGCAGTAAAATAATGCTGTAGCGCGTCAATGCCCGCGATGTGATGGGCAGGATCGTCAAACACAATATTTGAATGATAGACATCATTGAGCAGTAATAAATTGTCTTTATTAAGCTGACAATAAACCTCAATAAACCTATTAATTACTGTGTTATTGGTTGTAACCATAATAATATCCTTATTATTATTCTATTTATGCCTCACGCTGGTTGTCATACTCAGTTTTAGCTTGCTTATAACGCTCAATCGCTAACAGTCGCATTTGTTTATGATCAACAATGGGTAATGGATAATTCACACTACCAAAACCAGACCATAATGATGGTGCATGGATATATTTGTCAGGGACTGATTTGAGTTCAGGTAACCATTGGCGAATAAACTCACCGTTGGGATCAAAACGTTCACTTTGCGTGGTGGGATTAAAGACTCGAAAATACGGTTGAGCATCAGTTCCCGTTGATGCAGCCCATTGCCAGCCGCCATTATTCGATGCTAATTCACCATCAATCAACTGCTGCATAAACCATTGTTCACCAATGCGCCAATCACACAACATATCCTTGGTTAAAAAACTCGCAGTAATCATCCGTAATCGATTATGCATCCAACCGGTTGTTGCCAGTTGTCGCATTGCCGCATCCACCAGCGGAAACCCAGTTTGTCCTTGTTGCCAAGCATGAACATGAACGCTATTTTCTAACCATCGCACATTATCTGTATATAACTGAAAAGATTGGTTTTTACTTAAACGTTCATCACTATCAAGCAAGTGATTGTAAAACTCACGCCACACCACTTCGCTTAACCAGACAAAAGCCCCATTATCTTTATTTATTTCAACACATTGCGGTAAAGTTTGCAGTAAAGCGGATAAACACTGACGGGCTGACAAAGCCCCAATGGCTAAATAAGGCGATAAACAACTGGTGCCATCAATGGCAGGAAAATCACGTTGCTGCTGATAATACTCAGCTTTAGTTTCGCAAAACATCTGTAATCGTTGCTGAATAGCGCCTTCATCAACAGGCCATAATACACTGTCTTGTTT
The DNA here is from genome assembly GCF_002849605.1 of Photobacterium carnosum. GTDB lineage: Bacteria > Pseudomonadota > Gammaproteobacteria > Enterobacterales > Vibrionaceae > Photobacterium > Photobacterium carnosum. Next base: position 202,576 of record NZ_NPIB01000003.1, on the reverse strand, counting down.
GGTATAATTAAAGGTTTGAATATTACAACTAGCGTCAATATTGCCCGCAAGAAGATCAGCACATTGCGCACTAGGAGTTACGGTGTCACTATTAGTAACGGGCTGATAGTTATGCATTAAAAACTGCGTTAACCATGCATTTCGGTATGGTGTAAAAACCTTATACATTTGTTGTTGTTTCGTAACCACACTACCAGGCGGTAAGGCACAAAAATCATCACTGCAATGCCATTGCTTATCTTGTGCCAGTAAAGCCTGCTCTACCGCACGATCTCGTTGTTTTTCATTCCAAGCATGCTGGCGATTACAATACACCGCACTAATTTGATATTGCTGACACACATTAATAATAATATCAGTCGCTACTGAAAAATCATCACCTTCAAGAATTAATAATGGAATACTGATATCATGAAGTTGCTGTTTAATAACGTGTAATCGGCGTTCAATTAAATCAATTTGTCGTCCTGAAACATAATGTTGATACCACTGCATTGGCGTTGCAATATAAGCGGCAATAACGGGTAAACCTGATGCTATTGCTCGATTTAAAGCCGTATTATCACTAACACGTAAATCAGCACGCAACCACACCAATACATGATCGACGGTTGTTGTCGTTGATAATTGAGGCTCAATATTCATTATGATATCCCTTTAGCATGATCCATTACTGTCCGTGAATTGTTTTTATACTGCCAACAAAATGTAACGTAACCCCAGTTTCTTGTTGTACCCTTTCAATATCAGTTAATTGCCGTCGGCTTAACTTGGATTCACCGACAATAATAAGATTAACGATACTACGCTCACGTATGTAAGCCGGCATACCCGTTAGCCGCCCAGATAAACCCGTCATAATAGTGACACCGTCACCTTTATAGCACCATTCAAGTCCCTGTTGCCAAATATTATGATTCTGATTTTTATCAAAACTTATCAACAAACATGTGCGTTTTTTTTCGTTATTAATCTTGCTAATAACACTAATAAAACACAGCATTAAAACCGACGACCATAAACTTTTTTGAACAGCAATCAAGGGATTATCTGGATGATCAATAACAGCATTTACTTCAGGCAATAAACGTTGTTGAATCACCATATACGGGTATATTTTCAATGCTTCATTGATCAATCTTTCCAACTTAAAGCCATTTAACGCTTGTATCGCAGCAATAATATCAACCGCGATATCTAATGTTTGTTGTGGCTCTAATGTCTGTGTATCACCGCAGATCAATAACGGTTTCACTTTACCAATCGACACCCCTTTTGCTAACCAATCGAGAATTAATTGAATCTTCTCTATGTCTGCTTCTGTGTATAACCGGTGTCCTTTAGGTGTTCGCTGAGGCACTAATAATCCATAGCGGCGCTGCCATGCTCTTAATGTGACCGAGTTCACCCCCGTGATCTCAGAAACCTCACTGATGGCAAATAATGTAGTGTCAGTAAGATCACCCATAAAACGCCTTTAAACTAACCATTGAAAATATAAACGAAAGTGAGTCACTTATAATGCATAACGTAATTTCAAACTTTCAGGATAAAGCTCTAAATAGGCTTGATCGGCTAAATAACTATCCGGATGAACCGTTAAATGATGGTTAATCAGGGTTAAAGGTGCAATTAAGGGCAAAAGTCCCTCACGATAACGCATAATGACATCACGTAATTCTGCTTTTTGTGGCTTGTCGAGATCTCGTTTAAAATAGCCTTGAATATGCATTAATACATTAGTGTTATTTTTACGGCTTGCTCTTTGCTTTAATGCATCCATAAATAGCTGTCGGTATTCAATAAAGAAGGCATTTAAGTCATCCCACTTGTGAATGTCCGAAACAAAAGGCCCTAAGATACGATAAGATTGTGGATCATGCGCCATAAGACACAATTTATAGCGGGAATGAAATTTAATAATACTATCGCGAGTCACTCCATCGGCAACAGAGCGGTATAAATCATCAAGCGCATAGATACGAAAAATAAAATTTTCACGTAATACGGGATCTTGTAAACGACCATCTTCTTCAATGGGTAACCACGGCATTCTTGCTATTAATCGCTGAGTAAAAATACCAACACTACCACCGGGTACTGAATTTCCATTATCTAAATATAATTTAACCCGCTCCATGCCACAGGTTGGCGATTTAGCGCACACAATATAACCCCGTAAATGTTCAAAACTGGGTATTTGATTATCGGCAAATTCTATCATTTGATCGGTATAATCAAGGTCGTGATCTTTAGATCCAACTAAAGCAATACGATCACCGTTATCTTGTAAACGAATCGTTGGTCGCGGTACGGTCATCCCAATACCGACCTCAGGACAAACAGGTTTAAAATCAAAAAATTCACTGAGTTCTTCATCGGCAAAACGGTTACGTTTATGTCCGCCATCAAAACGAACTTTTTGTCCTAGTACACAAGCACTTATACCTACAGGAATCCCCATACTGCCTCCAAACCCCACACAAAGGTTGTACAATTGTTAAATTATGTACAATAAATGTAGCCAACAAATCATAGTTGTACAACATTTTTTTTTGTACAACCTGATGACCCCTCTATCAATAACATCTACTAAATCGCAGCCATAAAAAAAGCGACCTTGATAGTTAATGCCATTCATTTAAGGTGAACCGCATTAACCATCAAGATCGCTTTAATCTTTATATTATAAACAATAGATTACTTTAATTAACTCACACGCTTAAGATTATCTGTTACGTCTTTTTCCATCATTGCCAATTCTGACAATAAACTATCAAAACGTGAGATTTCCTGTTGCTTGTTAGCTATTTGTAACTTCATATCATCGAGTTGCTGATTAATATTTTGCATCAATGATTGCGACAAACTAATCTCAATGTCTTTAAGTTGTTTTACCGCTAAATCAAACTGTTTGGTAAATTCAGCTTGTATTTTTGCTAATACTTGCTCTAAAGCTTTGTTTAATTGTGAACGTAACGTGTCCATATCACCGGAACTTGTCACTTCACCAGAAAAGTTTGCACTGATTAAGCTGGTGGTATCCCCGAGCTGAAGATCAAAACGTGGTAATTCCAATTGGCTCAGTGCATTTTCAAGCATTGCCCTAAACATAATAGGATCAAAATCTTCACTCTTGGTATCTAACTCATTAAGTAATGCTTTTTTCAAACTTAATTTAAGCGCATCAGATGAAATCAACTTACCAAAAGCACTCACAATCTGCTGAGAGCTTTGCGCACCATAGCGGTTCACTTGCTCTATCGCATCGTGCGGATTAAGGTAATCGTAAGAAACGGTATAAGTACTATAAACAGTACGGGTATCACCCCAACTAAACGGGTTATACCATTTAGATGTACTGACCTCTCGGCTGCGTTCTTCCGTTCGTGTACCAGTGCGTGTCGATAATTGGCTAAAACTAATTTGATCTTGTTTTAACTGGCTTAATAATTCAGAGGCTTGCTGTTGAGCATTGTTTCTTGCTTGCGATAAAGTAAGGCTTAATACCGCAGCAATAGAGGCAAGTTTTACTTCACAGCCTTGTTGCTCTTTTTCAATATCGGCAATATCTTTTGACTGTAAAAATTCAATACGCTGTTTAATGGATTCAGCCAAACTTAATAACTGAGTATTCATACGCTTATAGCTATCAGGTAAAATACTGCGCTTTTGCTGTTCTAACAGTTCAGAACGATCGTGTTTAGCTTGATCAAATGCTTGCTGTAAGGCTTCAAAATTTGCTAATCGTTGCCAATCTTGTTGAGTGTACTCATATTCATCCCACTCATCATCAGCTAGCTCTAGTAATTCATTATGAACATGCTGCATCGTTTTCGTCCATTGATCTTGAGGCCAATGAGCAAAACCATAAGCAAATGTACTCGCGAAAACAGGATTGGCTAAACTTTCAATTAACAATGCATGTTGGTTATCATCTGTTGCCATTTTACGATCAGCGAGTTCATTCGCTTTGGTTACTGCAACGCGAGTTAAACGAGTTTTTAGGTTTTGCTCTGTTTCTGCTAATGAATCACGATCATAACCATCATCTAAAATAGCCGAATCAAATTGCCCCCCCACCAGCACTAACCGCTTCACACCTTTATTAGGGAGTTGATCGCGCAACAGTTCATCGTCTGATTTATCTAAAAACTGGCTACTGCGTGATAAGAAAAATACCACGTCACAATTTGCCATATATTCACGGGTTTTCTGAGTGCGACTAGCAACAGGATCGTTCATTCCGGGAGTATCAACTACCTCGAAACCTTTTAAATCATCAATCGGTAATTCAATTTCAGTGCTTTTTACTAATGGGGTATGACTGCCATCACTACCGGTATATTGATTTAAAATACCTTGCAAACCATCAAGATCATCTGCAATAACTGATTCACAACCAATAGATAAGCAGCGTTGAATTTCATCAGCATCTAGCTTATTCGCCATGGCAATCAGTTCTTGTGACACTTTAGCTTCAATGGTATCAGCACCGCTTTGCGCGATTTGTTGGATCTCTTGCCATTCTTGCTCAGTGTAATAATCAACACGCAGTGTAAAGGCATCACCGTAACTGATTTTAGTTAGGTTCGCAGTTTTAGGGGTTGCCGCTTCCGGTAAAATCGGCTTACCTGCAAACAATAGCGCATTTAAAAAGCTACTTTTACCCGCTTTTACTTGCCCCATAATACCAATGCTGAGCTTTTGTTCTTGTTGCTGCCAACGCACTTGTTTAGCTTGCAAATCTTTTTCAATTTCAACTAATGATTGAATTTGAGGGAATGTGTTATTCCATTGGTTTAGTGAATTAAACATTAGTCATTACTCCAACGTCTTATATTTGAAACTTTTTTCATGAAATTACAGACAGAATCAATACCGCTTTTTTTAATCGTCTCAGTATCAAATAATGCTGAATATATATGTCTAAAACCAAATGATACTTCGTTACTTTCAAACTCAATATCACCAGAAAATTTTGTGTTATTTAGTAAGTTATCACCGCATATATTATATATAACTATCTTTGTGGCAATATCACTAGATTTCACTGCCCCACTATAAAACGTCTCACTGTACAACCCACATTCTTTTTTATTTTCATTAAATGAGTAACAATCATCAATCTTACATTTAATTAATGTATTTTCTAACATAGAGAAGGCATAAATAGCCCCTCCTATGTTAGCTATGCATTCTGTAAATTCACAAGAATTAAATTTAACACCTCGATTATAACTTGCCACACCACCATTCAAATATTCATTACCACAATTTTTGAATGTTGTGGCTTCAAATAATCCTTTAGATTCTTCATCCTTGAATTTAAAGCACCGCGCATTTTTTAACTCAAAGGAACTATTAGCCACATTAAATTCATTACAGTGACACAACGTAAATGCGGTTACTTTATCATCAGCATTAAAATCGCCTAATACCATTACATTATCAAAATTCACATTCGATGCTTCGATATTAAATATTGGCTTGACTAGCCCAGTATTGTTCAGATTAATGCTTGCATTTTTAATGTCTAATTTTGCATTATTACTAAAATTTATAATCGAATTTTCAAATTCAACTGCTAATTCGATTTCAATATCTGATTCTATTAACCAAATACCTTGTGTGATTTTACTTTCTAACTGTGATTTTGTTAGTTTAGTTGTGAAAAACTCAGCCCATACATCGTTTAGCAATAACGTCCTAACGGTTTCAGTCATTGAAACCACATGAGGTTCTTCAACACCTAAAATATGATCGGTTAATGCAATAACATCATTTAACTGTGCTTCACTCAGTGACAATAGCTGACACCATTCACCTAAAATGGTTTTTAGATTATCCGATAAAGCACCTGATAAACGTGTAAACACCAATACATCTATTAAGAAATGTTCAATTAAACCCTTCTCTTCTAATAGATTAATTCCGTCACGCAATGCATCCAGATCAACCGCTTGCGCTTGGGTAATTACATTCGATAAGGATAAATTGTTATTGATTGCAGCTAACCAGAAACCATATAAGCGTTCTTGATCTTGATTAATTGCCCCATTAGCTAATACAAATGCAGCTTGTAATACCGCATATTGGTTTTGCTCATGTTCATTTAATGATTCAGCAATGATATGAGCTTTAAATGGATTACGTTCAACACGTAGCTTGTCAAAGCTTTCAAGCCAAAAGTTTAGATTGTTCATTTTATTATAACCTTTAGTTTATTAAATACGTCTTCCCAAGCGATTAACTCATCTATTAAGTGGAACTTAAAATTAAATAAACATTCAATTTTAAAATTACCGATAAAAAAATTAAAATTAATGTCTTTTTTATATTTTTTATTCACTGGGAAATTAATAGCACTTGATAGTACTTGATAGTACTTTAACATCATCCATTACGTTATAACCCACAGGTAATTTGGTTATATTTTTATTTTTTAAATATTCACTTTTAATTATTATATCAAATTTCTTCAAAAAATCAGACTTGGAAATAATTTTAACATTATTATCATGAAAATATTTTTTCTTTTTATTTTTTGCGAATGTATATATATCACCTTCATTATAATAAGGACTCACCAATGAACTTGTAATATTCACGTACCCACTAAAAATACATTTAATATATTTTTTAACTATTCCAGATACACATAACATTCCATAAAGGTTATTTATAAGTTCCTTATTAACGCCATCTTCAGAAAAATAAGATAGTAAAAACGATTCAAAAAACAAAGAGTTTTTTACTTCTTTTTTATTTTCAACTATTGATATAACGTTTTTTTTACTAAAATCCGCAGCTAAATTATAATAGAAAGCCACTTCATTTTCTAATTCCATTGACGTTAACAGCATGCCAAACAAACGGCTTTGTGCTTCTGTTACTGTACCGGCTCCTGTAATGATTGCCGCTAACATGGTTGCGTAATCTTGCCGTTCAGCAACAGAAAATTGTGCCATATAGTGAGTATTTAATGGCTGTAAATTAGGCTTTACCTGATCAATGAGTTGTAATAATTTATGCTGACTCATTTTACTTCATCCAATAATTTTATAATGTCATCAACAGGTTGTGCTTGGCGTAATAACTGCGGTAATTGATTAAATAATTCTCCAGTCATTAACGCATCAAAACCATAATCAGGTGGCGTTTCTCTTCGTAAAATACGCGCAATAACTTTAGGATTAATGGGCTGTGAGAATAAATCAGCAAATGGATTTATGATCGGCTCTTCCAAGCCTTGTTCTTCACGAATTTGACGCAACATGCCTAATAAATCAATTTCCTTTAAGTCCATTAACTCAAGCGCATTTGGCTCGGGTAATGGCACACCGGCACGATCACCAATTTTTTTCAACTTAGTAAAAAACACATGGTTTAACGATGCTAAATTATCTTTAAGCTGTGTTAATTGTTGTAGTTCTTGTTTTACTAACTCAATCAAGTCGTTAGCATCTGACGTTAGCTCATCGTCATCAGCCAGCGTTAGAATACGATTTAATTTATGTAAACGTCGATTACCTAAGCGTTGTTCTTCTTCAAGAAACGATTGATATGCTAAAAACTGACGCTTAAAATTTTGAGCAAACTGTAATACGGTTAGCGTTTCATTCCACGCATCCATTTGTGCAATAACAGGCTCTAATGAATATTTCGCACGTTTACGAGTAGAAAATGGCACAACATCAATTACATTCACGCCACGATTAGCTAATGTAGTTTTAATCAGCTCAATAATTTTCGGTACATCTTCTTCAGTACGCTTATCAGCACGAGAGACTAATACATACTTAGGTATCTTCTTATCAAGTGAATCTAAAAACTTAATATCATCTTCAGAGATCACACCCGCTTCAGCCGATACCACCCAAACAATATAGTTAGCACTGTTTAGCTGTGCTTTCGCTAAGTTAGCATCAGTACGTTCATTCCAGTTTTGATCTTCAGGCTTTGAATACCCAGGTGTATCTAAAATTGCTAGGTTCTGCCACTGGAAATCAGGTAACGTAATAAAAGCAGATTTTAACATTCGCCCGACTTGGCTACCGTAAATAAGCTTTTCTTCGTGGGTTAAACTCGAAAACTCAGCTTGGGTTAACGTAATCGCACAATTATTGGTATTAATCGCTTGAATAGTCTCGTCTTGCCCTTTCATTACATAAGCTGGCATAGAGGTTGTAGGATCAACTTCAGCCACTAAGCATTTATGCCCAATCAACTTATTAATAAAACTTGATTTACCCGCACTAAAACCACCACCGATACCAACTACAGATTTAGTCGCTAACGATGGAAATTCACAAAACTCACGGAAACGCACTAATTCGTTATCCATTGCTTTGAGAATATCAGTGATGTTATCTGGACAACCTTTACGGGTTAGTTCAACTAAATCATGTTTAATTAATTGTTCTAACGCGGCAAGTTCACTCTTTAAATTCGCATCAATACTGCTATCAGACGAACACGCTTTGCACAGTAGTTGATAACGTTCTAATAATTGGTCATGCGACAAATTTGTTTTTAAATCTAAGGGGGACATGTTTTATCCTTTACATTGCTCGAGTAAATCAGTGGCAATGACTAAGTCTTCATTATATTGCTGACACTGAGCTTGATACTCAGCTTCATTTTTTTGTAAATTTTGCTGAAGCGTTTCTAGGGCACGCTGCTTTTCTGCTGCGTTACGTTCTGTTTCCTGATTCAACTCTTGCTTTATTTGATCAGCCAATTGATTCAAGTTGTTGCTCACTGTGCTTTGTGTTTGGTTTAATATTTGAGGGATAAGCGTATTTAGCACATATTGCTTCGCTTCCTCTTGCTGTTGTTCTTGGCGATATTGTTGCTCAGTATTACTCATAAATATCGAGGCTAAACCATGAATAATCAGACTAAATGGCTTTAATACTGGAATTAAGCTCAATACTTTTGCAATAGCTAACGCGACACCTTGATTAAAGATACCTGAATAGCTTTCACCTTGTGGTGATGCTTGAAAATCAGACTGAATATTGATCGCACTAGGTGCTAAATCATTTATATTTTGAAAAGCCTTAATCGTACGTGTAATTCGAGGTTTAAAATCCTGTTCAACACCTGATAGAAAGGCTTGTCGTAACGCGCTACCAACAATGCCATCTATATCGCCACCACGAAGTGCAGAACGGGTTAAACTATCTAATTGGGAAGCCAATGCTGACTGCATATTACGATTTATCGCATCAGAACAAATCGGTACTATTTCATCGATTTGTTGTGCTAACTGTTGGAGTTGTACTTTCAGTGCCGCTAATTCTTCAGGGATCTGGGCACACTCTTGACGAGACTGTTCTAATGTTAGGTTATCTTGATTCAATAACACATTAATCTGTTGAGCAGCACTATTTAGCCAATTTACAAACTGAGTACCAACGCTATTTTTATAAATGACATCAGCTTTACCATTCACTCGCTCAATCGCTGGTGCAAATCCTGTAATGTTCTTTTTCCTTGCTGCGATGGTAATAACATCAATTGGTGCTTCACCTAAAACATCGGTTACTGATTGTGTGATTTTTTCTTTTAAGGCAGGAATGTCTTCAGGTAATCGTTTGTCACATTTAGTGATAATTAACACGACAGGCATTTGGTAAATCTTTAGCTCAGCAAGTAAACGTTTAAGACTTTCACGTAAATCACCTTCTTCGGCACTCACGACAAGGCAATATGCGCCACTGCGGTTTACATAACCATCAATTGCTTGACCATGTTGCGCAATACCTGATTCCCACCCTGGCATATCCACTAACACTAACTCAGGTACTTTTTGCAATTCAGAATGAGGAATAGCAATATCAACCCAATGCGTTAATTTATTATTTTTAATTGGAAATTCTTGGTTTTTAAGCTGTTCACGGTTAAGTTGACATACAACACCGACTTCATTCATTAATTGAATAGTCTCAGTTGCACCATAATGAATTTCAGTTGCTAAACATGTTTCAGGATTTACTTGAACAGCAAGTAGTTTTTCACCTAAAAAAGCGTTCAACAATGTCGATTTACCAGCGCTGAAAGCACCAACCAACGGCAACCTAACTTTAAATTCATTATGCGCAGTAATGATGGCGTTCAGTTGTTCTTCGCTGCCATAGTATTGAGTTAATCGTTGGATTTGAGAAAGAGATTGAGGCGTCAACCAGCTGATTTCCATTAGATATAATCCTTTGTATTAATAAGAGTATATTTTTATTGACTATACTCTTATTAATACAAATGCCCCTACTGTCAAATGTGAATTAGTTGCATATAATCACAAAATCTAAACGAAAATAATGAATTTTGATATTTAGTCAGTACAAAATAAATTATAACTCTAAATAGCAGCCATAAAAAAAGCGACCATCAAGGTCGCTTATTATCAATACAATTATCTATTACTGAAACATTATGCCCAGCGTTCTGCTTGCCATTCTGCTTGTTGTTCTTCGTTTAAGAACGTCCATGCAACAACACGAGAGATTTTCTGCCCTTGTGACATTTCAATGGTTTTTACTTGGAATGCGCTTACTTTTTCAAGTTGCTTATAAAGCACACCAAGGTTTTCTTTCTTAGAAACAAGTGTCGTAAACCAGAAACATTGTGTCGCTTTGGTCGCACTTTGGTTGATCATCTTTTTAATGAAACCAACTTCGCCACCTGTACACCACAATTCAGCCTTTTGACCACCAAAGTTAAGCACTGGCGTTGTTGACTCAGATTTCGCATTAAATGCCGAAAGCTTATTACTACGACCATGTGCTTGACGCTTTTTGTTTGAGTTAGTCGTTAGATTACGTACTTTACGTTCAGAGACAGCCATCGCTTCTTCTTCTGAGCCGTGGAATGGTGGATTACACATAGTGAAATCAAACATTTCTTCATCATCAATCATATCGGTAAAGATATTATCTGCCTGATTTTGAAGACGAATTTGAATAGCACCTTTTAGTTTAGCATTGCTAGCAGCAATAAATTTCGCTGATTTAACCGCTAAAACATCAATCTCAGAGCCTACAAACTGCCAGCCATACGCACGATGACCAATAATAGGATAAACACAGTTAGCACCAATACCGATATCTAAACCACGCACGCCTTTACCTTCAGGAATAACGCCACCATTAGATTGTGCTAATAAATCTGCAATATAATGAATGTAATCAGCACGACCAGGAATTGGCGGACATAAGAAACCCGCAGGAATATCCCAGTAATCGATATGATAGAAATGCTTTAATAACGCTTTATTTAACGTTTTAACTGCGAGTGGATCAGAGAAGTTTACGGAAAGATCCCCATAAGCATTTTCACTAACATATTGCGCCAGTTCAGGTGTTGCTTGAGTTAGGGTCGCAAAATCATAACGCGCACGGTGTGGGTTACGTGGGTGTAAGCCTTGTTTAGGCTGTGCGGCTTTCTTTTGGGTCATCTTTGCTACTCGCAGAAATAAAATACAATTAAGCGCAGCATTGTACATGCTAAACCCTAATAACCTTAGCATCTTAATGAGCAAATGCACAAAAAACACCCAATAGCGGCTAACAATTATCATGTTAGTGCTTAAATTTACGATTAACCCTAATATCCAACGCGAAAATATGCCACATCCATTTGAGAATATCACTAAACCATCATGTGTATTTTCCGCTGTAATATCTATGATATTTAAAAAATTACTTATACTTAAAGATGTCCTCATTTTGCTAGGAGTGATGCTATGACAATTATCGCCCCATCATCTCAGCCATCTCATTTCGGTTTTTTCTCATTATTTTTTATTACAGCCTTCAGTATTATCGTTATATTTTACTCTGCGAATACATACGCAAAAGCCCCCATTAACAGTAAGACGTTACAAGTAGGCACCTATGCTTGCCCCCCGTTTGTGATAACGGACGATACCAATAACTATCAAGGGTTAAGTTTTTTACTGTGGGATAATATCGCCACCAAACTTAATTTAAACTATACGGTTAAAGTGTTACCCCTCAAAGACCTGCTTGCAGAGGTTGCCAGTGGTAAGCTTGATATTGGATTATCGTGTATTTCTATTACACCTGAACGTGAAGAAATATTAGATTTTTCACACTCTTTTTATGAAACAAATCTAGCCATTGCTGTTAAGCAAAAAAGTCATTGGGAAACCTTTACCAGTATTGTTTTCAATAAAAAACTCTTACAGATTCTGGCAATTATCTCAATAACTGCCGCAGTTGTTGGTGGAATATATTATAGACTTGAACATCGGGTTAACGACAAACTTTATTCAATGCAATCACGTTCAGCACGATTAGTTGAAGGGTTTATCTTAGGATTATTATTTATCACCAAAGGTCCGTTTAATTATTATGAATTTAAAACATTAACCGGACGTGTGATCACGGTATTATTAGCGGTTTTTACAACATTATTTATTGCGAGTATTACCGCTGTTCTAGCAAGTTCGTTCACTGTAGTACTAATAAATAGCGATATTAAAAGCCCCAATGATTTAGACAATGTCACTACTGGCGCAAAACAATCATCAACCTCTTCTGAGTTTTTAACAAACCATAGTATTAGCCATAAAACCTACCCAACAGTTGCCGCAATGCTATTGGCTTTAGATAACGGCGAAATTGAAGCGATTGTCGATGATGATGCTATTTTAAGATATCAAATAAAAATGGCGAAAAACAAAGGCAATTACGAACAATTACAAGTGCTTCCTTATCAATTTGAAAAACAAAACTACGGTATCGTATTGGGAGAAAACAGCCCTTATGATGAAGAAATCAATCGAGAACTATTGCAATTTCGTAAAAGTAATCAATGGAAAAAAGCATTAACTGAATATTTCAAGATTAAATAGCCAGTGTCTTTATAATGACAATCGTTACAAAAAACAGATACACAACAAAAAGGAGCACTTATGTACTCCTTAGAATATTTGCAATAAAATATACATCATTAACGTAATTTAAATAAACGCCCAAGTTGGCTTAATGTCGACGGATGATAAGACCAACAATGATCAAACAATTCCAATAACTCTGGGTTACCATATTTAGATAAATTCACCGCATGGAAACGGTTTTTCTGCTGCTTTAGCTTTTGAACTCGCGATTGCATTACTTCAGGTTGGCTTGGCGCAATAAAATCAGACAATACCACCAAATCGGCATTTTTATATTTACCCGCCGCCATCAGATCAATTGACTGATCCAATACGGGTCCAAGATCGGTGCCGCCATGAAATGAATATGACAAGAAGTTAACCACTTCATGTAAACCATCTTGCTTGGTCAGTTCATAAGTGATTTGTTGCGTTGAGAACATAATGACAAAGCAGTCACGTTCTTCAACAAGTGCTATTTGCATTAACCCGTAAGCCAATGCTTTTGCGCAGTTTTCAGGATAACCCGACATCGAACCTGATGCATCAATGCAAACAATAAAAGGACCTTTAGGTTGATCAACCTGTTTGGTTTGCCGCTGAAAGGCTTTTACTTTTCGCAATTTACGTTGAGTACCTTGCATTCGATAATTCATTAACCGCTTATCGGCTAAGTGCTTATAAAAAATCACTTCAAGCTCAGGATACGCTAAAAACATCGCTTCATTAGGCAATAGCTTGGTTAAATCATCACTTTCATGGATCCCAACAATATCGTCGGTGACATTGTCACTGATTTCTTCCACCAGCTTCATTTGTTCGGCTTTCACCCGCTCTTTATTGGGATCATCAACTTCATTGGCCATACGGCCTAATTTTTCAGCAATATCTTGAAGACCATTGTTCTTTTTTAAAAAAGCAGCAATTTTCTTCATCACATCAACATCAGTTTTAGTCAGCTTTGCTTGTGCCATATCCCACAAACGCCCCGCTTTACTGACATCACCAGCATCGGTTACTGTTGCCATTTTTTTCATGGTTTCAATGCGTTGATACAGATCTTGTAATAATTGATCTTTTTGTTCTTCAACTTCCGACTCTTGCGCTTCTCGCAATGCATAGGCTAGGTAGTCATACCATTTATCACAAAAGAAACGTTGGAACATGGGGTTATGTTTATTCTGCTCGGTTGCTAATAAACTTTTCGCCTTAAAATAGAATGCTGACTGCCCTTCAAGTTGCTTAATAATCTGCTCGGAGTGAGCAAAAAAGTACTCTTTATTCCATGTGCATACTTGTTGGTATAAATTAATCTCATCACTGAATTGTTCAACGACCGTGCCTTTGGCGGTTTTTTTGATCATCTGCCCACGCCACTTCATAATTTGATTTTTCATGGCGGTTTTAACACCTGGGCTGGCTTCTGCTGCCATAAGAAGTTGTGGCCTAAGCATCACTTCATTTACAGCAGTATCAATAATACCTGACTCAGCAAGCATCAAAGCAAAATTTAACCCTTCAGATACAGGCATAAGCATCAATCCTTTACTTTATTTATTATCACACAGAGCTATACAACGGTATTTTCTTATTCCAACAATCATTGTTTAGAAAAATATTCATTCATATGCGTAATTCTAAAAGCACTTCTTTCAGTTATTAATTTCAGATCGGCGACTTTATCAACGCAATCATTAAGGCTTTGTTCTATTAATGTAGGAAAATCACCACTAATGAAATTATGCGGTAATGCGCCATGGAACGAAGTGCGCGCTTTAATCACATTATGTTCAGAGTCAGTGATCTTAGCCATTGCTTGATCAACCAGTTGCTGCCATTGTTGCTGCTGAGTCGTTGTTAAGCCTTTATTGCCAGTAACACCGACCAAAACAGGACGATTAGCAATGTCTTTAATGACCAATTGATTCTCAGCATCGATCTCAAACTGTAGTCGGCATAAATGGGTATTTTTATTCACGAAGCCATAAATATCACATTTCCCGGTACGAATTTTTTTATCAAACTCATCACCATCAACATACACCCACCGGCTATCACCGAGTTCTTGCTCTGATACTGAAGTGTTAGGTTGTAGCATGACTAACTTAATCATGCGGGGGTTGTTATTAATATTAAATCGCGTCGCCGTTGCGAAGTTATATTTAAACCATTCTTTACGCATCGTACTTTCACGGGTAAAGGTCACAACTAATTGGGTGCAGATATCTTGGTTAATATTATCAATAATAACATGGGCTTCTTTAGCATCAGCAATAGCATCTTGTTGATTAAAAGCATGTTTAGTCGCAAATTCTTTCATAATGTTAACAATCACATTACGCGACTCAGGGCTATGCCATAAGCAATCTTGTAACAGTAATAAGTCTAACGGATTGATATGATCACGACCGTTAAAAAAGGCACTCGCTTTTAGTAACCGTACTGATTTTTTCCAACGGCGATCAGAAATATAAAGCTCGCTATCTGTTGCTTGTGCAATGCTTTCTCCTGAACGCGCTTCTATCATTGATTTTAGCTGATAAATTTTTTCAAAAAGGGTGTCAGTTAATGTTACATCTTCAATATGCGCTTGCCAGCTATGGTATTCATCGTCTTTGATCGTTAGTGACGGATCAATCGCCGTTAACGTTGTGCTATCGCCCATTAACATTGATTTAAAATTACGTTTTTCTTGAATACGGTTAACGAACACGCGAACTAACATACGATCATATAGCGCGTCTAGGCCACTATCTGCATCGGGTAATTCATTTGACGCGGTAATCAACAATCGCATAGGTATCGGTAGAATATCCTGACCATTTTTAAATGTCCGCTCATTCACCACAGTTAATAAGGTATTTAGAATCGCAGGGCCCGCTTTCCAGATTTCATCAAGAAAAACGACTTGAGCCGTGGGTAGGTAACCATCAATTAAACGAACATACTTGCCGTTATCTTTTAATTCTTGAATTGATAATGGGCCAAATACTTCTTCTGGGGTTGAAAATCGAGTCATTAAATAATCGAAAAAATTACTATTATCAAATGCTTGAATTAATCTTTTTGCAATTAAGCTTTTTGCAATACCTGGTGGACCTAACAAAAAAACACTTTCACCAGCCAATGCGGCTAATAAACATAATTTAATGGTTTCTTCACGTTCATAAACACCATTAGAAAGCCCATTAATCAGCTTTTGAATACGTTCTGATAAAATGGCTTTATTGGGTGCCGCTGTTGCTACTGTAAGCATATATCCAACCTTGAATTATTATCCTACCCTACATGGTATACCGTAAATGGCGTTTAATTATGTGAAATCACACCAATACGTTGCTGTCTTATAACTCTTATATCATGATTTTATGCGTGATACATCAATAGCATTCAGTGCTCAAGCTAACAATACCGTTACAATAACTGGTTCAACATCAGTGATGTCATATCATGGATATTTTAAAGAATTATCAGCGAATGCCGAGCGATCTTAATTTCAAATCAAAAACAGGGATACTACGGTGAGATATAAAAAAGGCTTTTAGTAAGAAATTTCTCGCTAAAAGCCGATTTGAATCATTACTATTCTTTGTACTATTTAAAAAATAATCCGTTATTTAACCACTGGATACTTCTCATTTGCACCCCATTCTGCCCATGAACCATCATAAACAGTGACCTTGTCACGACCACTAAGTTGTGCGGCTAGAGCTAAAATACAAGCTGTCACACCCGAACCACAACTAAAGATAAGCTGTTGTTCAGCAGCACTTAACGCATCAAATTTTTGCTTTAGTTGCTCAACAGGCACAAAGTGACCATCAGTCAATAATTCACCAAAAGGTAAACTTTTCGCATTTGGCATATGACCACTGCGAAGCCCAACGCGCGGTTCTTTTACGGTGGCTAAAAAACGGACTGTAGGACGTGCATCAATGATTTGAATACGGGTATCATCCAGTCTTTGACACAACGTATCTGCATCAATTACCCAATTAGGTCGATATTTAGCACTAAAATCCCCAATCGCATTAGTCATTGGTACACCCGTTTGCGTCGCATAACCCGCCGCTAGCCAAGCAGGTAAACCACCATCAAGCACTGACACATTATCATGTCCCATCGCCTTGAACATCCACCAGCCACGTGGTGCTGAAAACATCCCTTGGCTATCATAAATAACAACATGGCTATCATTATTCACGCCTAATTTTGCGACTTCTTGAGTGAATAATTCAGCTGATGGCAACATATGCGGTAAATCAGTATTCGGTGCTGCTATTTGATGGTTAAAATCAAAAAAATGTGCCGTTGGGATGCGAACATCAATAAACTCTTGTTGCGGATCACGAGGCACATCAGGCATAAATGCACTGGCATCTAATACCACTAGTGATGCAGCTGATAAGGTATTTGATAATTGCTGATTAAGCCATGCAGCAGAAACGATATTATTAACAGGCGATGCCATAAAAAATCCTTAAGAATAATCCGCAGTAAAAATGATTAACCTTGGCCACAACACCTGCCAGTTTTTGTCTCGAATACGCTGTTGATAAATGGCAGGTCTTGGGTAATGTGGATTAATGCTAACATGTAATGACCAGTTATGCTCTAATCCATATGCTGCAGTAAAAATGAATTGATTATCAACCGTTAACCGCACCCCAACACACGTAGGGACTTCTACCCATCGTGAAATGGCATCTGCACTATTCTTATAAGGTAAATGCTGATGTTTTAGGTGCATTCTTGCTTGGTTTTTAACGTCCCAATTAATCATAGGTAATTGCTGTTGTAACAATGCCACATAATGCGCTTCAGTAACTAATGAACAATCATTAGGATCAAAATACACCACATCAGCATCATTTAATGGTGTCATCGGTAAATGATGTAAGTGATCCCAAATAGCATTACGTACAAACCCAGCAGCTATAAACCAATCAGGTAAATTCAATGTTTGTACAGCGCGCAAACATGCCATTCTAAGCGGATCATCGTCTATGATGGCAGCAGTTTTTAAAGCTAAATCAGCCATATATATTAAGATCCTTTATCGGTGCATGTTGATAAATAACAATATGGACAAGCAGTAACGTCTATAACCAGCAACAAGTTACACTGTAGCAACCTGTTGGATTAATACCGACAGACCCTCACCATTGGCTAAATCATGGGTCGATGCCATCTGCATAATCTCTTCCGCATTATAGCGATTACCATCATAGACAACGACGATACTAGTATCACCTTTTTGTAAAAAATGGGTTTCACCATAGGGTGTATAACGAGTTGCTCCAATGCTGATCACCGCTTGGGTTGGATACTGACTTTGCGCTAACAGCTCAGCAATATTTTCAGTAGGTCCAACATCTTGCTGGTGGTTCATTCGTTCAATAATCCAATCTAATAACGTGTTATGAAAATAACTGTAGCCAATCACCGCACTCTCTTCACCATAACGATGAATTTCACCATCACGACAATGAAAACTCGCAATACGGTAACTGTCTAAAACACCACCTACAGAAAAATGATCGATAGTAATAAGGTGATCACTGATGCCTTTACTATTTGCACCCCAGTTTTTCTTTTCACTGATTTTTTTTGCATGTGGTTTTCGAATTGAACAATCGTTATAAGCACCAAATTGACGCGGAATCAATGCTGACACGGTTTGATGTCCATCATTAACATCAGTGCTATATATCACATCACAAACCAATGCTACTTCAGGTTCAATTTGAAGATTATCTGCATCATTAGGCGGCGTGATATTTGTTGAGGATAATGGGTATGTTGCTAGCAATCCGGAATTAATATTAGGAAGGTAAAAAGGAAAAATAGCTTTAGGTTGCGTCACTTCTTTTACTGCAACTGTCACAAAATCTGCGGCTTCACCCGCTTGCTCTAAATGTCCTGCAAAATTACCCGCGACACCAAAGCCAATACATTGATTAAACACAATTTATCCATCAAAAAACAAAAAATAGTGACTTATTATAATCAAAAACACAGCTATTTTCCGTTATCGAGTTAACAATTATCTATACACAACAAACAACATTCTCATTTTTGATTCAACCTTAATCACAGTTTTATAAGCCAAATAATCATCAACTAACTACACTGAAGATAATGGACATAACAAGGATTGATAATGCAATTACATAGACAAAAAAATACAATCCATTATTTATTACTCTTACTTCTTATAATATTCAGCTCTCGTCATTCAGTTGCACTCGCAGCACAATCCACATCAAAATCAATAAATAGCAACCCAGCGACACTTTACGCACCATTACTATTACCGTGGCAAGCAGCAATAACCTCATCAAATGTAACATCTGTATTATGTGGTGCGGTTATTATTGATGAATATTGGTTAATAACCGCAGCACATTGCACTAAAAATCATATTCACTATGTTATTGCAGGAACATCCTCAGTTCCTAAACCAAACACACAACAACTTGATACCAAATATAGATTCACCATCACGCATATAATAAATCACCCTAATTACAATAAGGAAATATTTGCAAATGATCTGGCGTTGATTCGTGTTAATCGTTCTTTATTGACGGTAGCCAAACCGATTGTTATTGCCTCGATAAATGAACAAATAACCGCTAATAATATTTTTGATAATAACTGGGTAATACATCAAAACTCAAAAGCTAATCTCATTGCATCAGGTTGGGGGAAATCAAATAGTGGTACACTAATAAACTACCCGACGCAATTACAAGTAGTGACGTTAGCGGGGATTCCTGATCAATATTGCAATGGCCTGCAAGCCAACAAATCACAGATTATTTGTGCTGATTCTAATATTGATGGTCTACTTAAAGATGTCTGTAGTGGCGACTCTGGTGGTCCCTTGATTTGGCAAAATCCACAACATGTTGCTAATAATGACTTTGGTTTACGTGTTATGGGTATTGTTAGTAATGGTGCGTTATGTGAACAGCGATTAAATAATCCGACCCAACAATACCAACACCTACATGGCCAATATACCGAACTAGCATCATTACGATCTTGGATTGAAACATCTATAAAGCAATATGATAACCAGCTCACCTTTTCCTTAACCTCACACTATAATTCGCCTAATTACAAGTACGATCCATTTAGCCTTGCTGATGATTACCCACAAGATCAAGATCTTAATCTTTTATTAGTGTCCACTCAGCCACAAGCTGCAGGAAATATACCATTAACAGTTTTGAGTATGCTTGTGACAATTGCTTTATTTCGAAAAAGAATCAATTTATTATAGAAAGTAAGTTATAACTATCTATTTATGAATAATAAAAAATACATTATTGTTATCAATAAATATTACGTAATAATAGACCCTATTGATATTTAAATATGGATATTATTAAATGGATTTCTTCCCGATATTTCTAAAAGTAAATCATAAACAAATCTTAGTTATCGGTGGTGGTGACGTTGCTTGCCGAAAAGTTGATTTATTATTAAAAGCACACGCTAATGTCACTGTTGTATCACCACAACTGCACCCTCATTTACAAATGCTACTTGAGCAACAGCTGATCACACATATCGATCAGCCTTATCAGTCATCACAACTTAGTGGTGCCGATCAAGTGTGGGCAACAACAGATTCAGCCGAACTTAATCACCAGATTTACCATGATGCGAGCGCATTAAAGATCTGGACCAATGTTGTTGATGACCCAACATTTTGTGATTTTATTACGCCATCAATAGTTGATCGTTCTCCCATTCAAGTTGCTATCTCTAGCGGCGGTACATCACCCGTATTAGTACGTTATTTACGTGAACGTTTAGAAACCTATTTACCACAGAATTTAAGTTTACTTGCAACATTCGCAGGTAAGCAACGTCAGCGTATTAA
The DNA here is from genome assembly GCF_002849605.1 of Photobacterium carnosum. GTDB lineage: Bacteria > Pseudomonadota > Gammaproteobacteria > Enterobacterales > Vibrionaceae > Photobacterium > Photobacterium carnosum. Next base: position 181,772 of record NZ_NPIB01000003.1, on the reverse strand, counting down.
ACAACATTTCACTACAGTAGATGAACGTAGAAAATTTTGGGAGCAGTTTTTCAGATTAAGTGCTGTTGAAAATGCACATACAACCGAAGAATTAGAAGCCGCTTTTCAGCAATTATTAACTGAGGAAAATCATTGTAGTGGTAATATCTACCTTATTGAAACTGGTCATGATCCTGAATTAATCAGCCTTAAAGCATTACGATTAATGCAACAATCTGAATATATTCTTTACCATGACGATGTAGCAGATGTGTTTATTGATTTATGCCGACGTGATGCTGATCGTGAACGCTGTGATCATAAGAATATCCAAGCCCTTACTGAAAATCTTATGCAGCAAGGTATACGCGTTTGTATACTTGCAACCAAGGATAATCATCGCCCTTGTATCAGAAAGTATTGTGCCAGTCATAATGGTATTTTCGTACCTATTTTTGGTTGAAACATTTTAGTACTGAACTAAAAACGCAGAACCGAAGCTCTGCGTTTTTGTTATCAATACTTATTCACTATACGTATTCTTAGTTATTTATTTGCCCATAATTCGGCGACAATTTTGCATGTAACCATATGCCTGTTGTTTTCATCAAATAACCAAAGATAACACCAACAATAAGAGATGGAATAACGAGCTGCCAATTACCAGCGGCTGCAAATGTTGCACAAGAGCCAATGAATGTACCAGGGATAAAGTTTAACCAGTGTTTTTTGGCTTGAGCACACATCATAAATGCAACAAGAGCCGTGATGATATATCCGACTATTTCTAAATTAATCAATGTTGATAATTTAATGATCACCATCGCCCAAAAGACACCACTAAGATTAGTTGCAATACTTAACCCAACCCCTTTAATACCATCTTGTTGTAAGGCAAAATATGTTGTACATCCTAAAAACCCCCCCCAACTAAGTAAGCCAAGAGAAACAGCAACCCAACCCCATATTCCAGAAAGAATACCGGTCGTTAAGGAAATAGCAATAAGTAAAGACATTATTGATCCCACATCAATTTTTAATGATGCGTAGTCTATATTAACCTGAGTCGCACTTAAAACGATTTAGATCACATATATATAAATAATATTACATTCAGTTACCATTTCAAGTGATACACATCACTTATTTATTTTCTGCTGCTAGTATTAAAAAATACAATAAAATCCAGATTAAAAATTGCGGTTACAGCAAACTATGATAATTTATTCGTTCTATTTGTTTGCTGGAGTGTCTTTATGGGACCTTTAATGCTTGATGTGTCAAGCTATGAACTTGATGCAGAAGAACGTGAAATTATTCAACACCCTACTGTTGGCGGCATTATTTTCTTCGCTCGCAACTACGATAATCGCGATCAACTTCGAGCGCTGATAAAAGATATTCGTCAAACAGCAAAACGCCCGCTTATTATTGGCGTTGATCAAGAAGGCGGACGTGTTCAGCGTTTTAGAGAGCAATTCTCAATTCTTCCTCCTGCTCGCGCATTTGCAGAATCAGATAATGGCCTAGCATTAGCAACAACGGGTGGCTGGTTAATGGCGGCTGAATTACTGGCAATGGATATCGATATCAGCTTTGCGCCAGTGTTGGATTTAGGTTTTGATTGTAAAGCCATCGGCAATCGTGCGTTTTCAGACAAACCATCTGATGTTATTCGCTATGCCTCTGCTTTTATTGATGGTATGACAACCGCGGGTATGGCAGCAACGGGTAAACATTTCCCCGGCCATGGTGGTGTTATTGCAGATTCACACCTTGAAACCCCTTATGACTCACGAGACAATATCAAACAACATGATATGACCGTATTCGCAGACTTAATAAGCAATAATAAACTTCAAGGGATCATGCCTGCACATGTCGTATTTGATGCTTATGATGAGCGTCCTGCCAGTGGTTCTGAATATTGGCTTAAACAAGTACTTCGTCATGATTTAGGCTTTAACGGTGTTATCTTTTCTGATGATTTAAATATGAAAGGTGCCGATGTTTTAGGTAATTATAGTGAGCGTGCTGTTGCAGCCCAACAATCGGGTTGTGACATGGTTATGTTATGTAATAACCGTGAAGGTGCAGTACAAGCATTGGATGGATTACCACAGACTCAAGTTACTATTCTAAATTCGTTATTGAAAAAAACGACACCTGAATTTAATGAGTTAATGCAAACTCGAGAATGGAAACAAGCACAACAATCTATTTCACACTTAGTCGACACTTGGAATAATAAAAACAATTAATCGTCGAAAATCAACAGCACTTTACTCTTCATATAATTTGTAGAATAAAGTGCTTTTCGTAGTAACTTTATTGCATGGTATATCTATCACAAACTATCTTTAGAATAATCAACTGACTTTGAACATTTTTTCTTCTCTTTTAAGATAATATAAAACGCACCAACAATAAACGCTACGGTGAGTATAATTTCCATAATTGACCTTTATATCTGTTAAAACAAAACTGATTATTTTCAGTTCATAAGTCTTTAGAATTTGATTATTCTTTCGCTCAAATCCCTCACCAACTTACATCATTGTATTAACAACACCTTAAATAAGTTATAAAGTTGTGATGCTTTACGGTTAAATTTCATATGCAATACAGCATGTTGCATAAAGATCATGTTATAACTAACATTGTTGAACGGTTAAACTTATAGAAAACTAGATTTTATCAAATTTATCGAAAAATTATGCATCATATGTAACTCGCAATCGACAAATTTACTTTCCTATCAAACAACTATTTTTCATCTATTATATTGATTGTATTAATAAACACTTCAATTATAAGTAATGGCAATGTAACTACTATATTATTAAATATAGCACTTAATACAAATTACGCCTTATTATCAAGTATCAACAATAATGAGATGTTTAAAAAACATTAAGCCTTTATTAATCAATATATTAATTAAAAAAACAAATACACTTTATTTTATTATTATTGACGAATTAACTCTAAACGCTCTACATCCGTATAAAACGTTACCATTTTTATACGACTTATAGCATATTCAAAACTACTTTTCTGACACATAAAAGGCGGTGATGTAGCGATCCAATCTCGAGGGTGTTGTACAACGTTATTGTTATATTTCCGTTCTAATTCGTTACAATTGGCATACCGTAGACAAGCATCATACCGTTCCTCTTTTAAGGTTAACCAATGAGCCTCAAATTGATATAACGCATTATGTAGCTCATTCATATTATCATTGGTAATCTCTCCCTGAAGAGCATTAACTTGCTGTAATTGCGAATCAATAAATGAATTAAAATAATCTTTAACTTGAGGAGCTAAATAAGCGCCACAATGATCCTTATGGTGAATTCGAGTGTGTTGATTTAGTTCTGCCACGTCAGCTGATGAGCATGCAATAACTAGAAATAATGTACAGAGTAACGAGAATGGCTTCATATTACCCTCTCAAGATAAATATTAATCTCAGTATGGCGTACTCATTGTAGCGCTGCTTTAATTATATAAAAGATCTTATAATTAAGAATTATAGGCATAAAAAAAACCAGTAATGTAAGTAACATTACTGGTTATCTTTTGTTTTAACACATGAAAATTTATTGTATTTTAAATATCTGTACCGTTTCGAGTTTGGTCATCTTTCGAATTTGACGCCACACAAAATAAAATATCCCTATCATCATCAACATTGATGGAATAGCAATAACGGGATAACTTAATAATGTCATTCGACCAAGCTCTTCATTAAACGCCTCAGTGCCAGCAGGACTCGTTACAATAACCGTTGCTAAAACATAATTCATAACCGATGAAAAAACGAAGGTACTTGCAAATAAATAATTAGATTGAACTAAACAACGATCAAACGCTTTCTGCTGGTTAAATTCCATCAATTTTTGCTTAATTAAACCTAGATTTAAAATACTCTCATTAAAAATCATTTTAGTTACAATAGGATATTTGGTGAATGTTGAGCCAATAACGACGACTCCAATAATACCTGGAATCAAAGCCTCTTTAACCGCAAGCCATTGAGTATCAAGTTTTAATATGCCAATACCACCAGTAAGTAACACACTCACAATACCGAGTATTGCTATAAAATTAAATTTCTTATTTTTTAATAATTCATAACCACCGAATGCAATAGGAAAAGCTAAAGCAACCAATAGAGCACCAACTGAACCTAGACGATCATCACTGCTCATTTTCATTAAAATGATTGATGGTACAACAACATTAAAAATAATTTCATTCAACGGATTTGTTTTCTTTTCAGCCATAATTCCTAATAATTTCCTTTATTCATAATTATGCCACTTTACATTTATCACAAGAGCTAGATCTCGTAATACTGTACAACTTGCTCTAAAATTATTGTTAATATTATAGTAACTTTAGTTAAAGCTGACAGATCTACTATTTCTTTATTTTGATTGTTTCGTTTCTTATCATTTCTGTAAAGAACAATATCGTTACAAACCATTAAAAACTACCATTAACAGCTAAGCTTGCAATGATTGCTAACGTACACGCACAAGCTAACATCGCTAACACAGGTTTAGTTTTAGTTAACAACGACATTAACCACAACCCTGTTGCGATTAACAAACACCCCACACTAACAATACGCCAGATAAAAGGTAACAAAATATCATGCTGAGTTTGTTCGATAAGCATTGCTAAATCTAAACATGCAACAATAAAAACAATAACACCAATAAATGCACCAAATAAAGGTAATGCTACATTAAGAGGATCGATTTTATGCTGTGCTTTCACTAACATCGTATGTGCTAATAGACTTCCGCCGAAACCAACACTAAAGATAATCGTCATCATATTACCAAAATGGCCATTGTTAGCACTAAAGCTTAAAATATCAATAACGTAAGCAATACTCCACAACAGCATAATACAAATAATTAACTTTCGTGACCCGTCTTTCCCAATAAGTCGATTTTCACACAAACTATAAATTAACGTTAATGCAATAAAGACTAATACAAACATAACTGCACTAGAATTTGTAACATTAATGCTAGATTGTACTGCCATCAAAGTAGCTTCACGAATTAACAACGAAGCAATTAATAACCAACTGATTAACGGTAATATTTTCATTACACGATCATGCTGTCCAAAACATAATTTTCCCGATAACATTACACCACCAATAATGATAAATGCACCTATCGAGAATTGTTCTAACACTTCAGACAGTAATATTGACCAATCATTCCACTGCATTTTAACTCCTAATACAGCCTTACTTAGACATAAGACGTTGACGAATATAGCCAACTTTATATGTCGTCCGTATTTTTAATAGATAGCTATTTTGCCTAATTGTATGAATGAGTGCAAAAGGCTTTGATACAAAAAGACAAATTTACGTATCAAAATAATTACTACAGGTATTAATCAGAGCCATACAACAAAATACAACCATCTTTTTACCTGCAAAGCATATTCAACAATTTTTTTCCCGCAAAGTATTCTTCATTTCAGGATCAAATTTACTTTTGTATGATATAAATATAAAAAAAGATAATAATCATACAATTTTTAGCATTTAATCAGATAAAAGATTGACGAAAGATGATTGAAACAGGTATCTTATTTTTTATAGTGAAATAAGATTCAACACACCGTATTAAATCTTATTCCAAACCAATTATTCGGTGCTCTATCTATCATTAACATAGTGTTGTTCTCATATGAATGAAGCCCACTAGATATAGAGTAAAATCGCCATTTTGCCTGTTAATTTATCATCAGGCTACAGAATTAAAGTGAGTAATCAGATGTTTGCAATTATTAACACCAACGTATTTGATGGTAAAACTATTCAAGAAAACCAAGCCATCTTTATTGAAAACGATCTTATTTCACGTATTGTTCCTATGTCTGCAGTCTCTACAGATGAGTTACCACAAGAAATATTTGATGCTCAAGGCTTATTGGCATCACCTGGCTTTATTGATGTACAACTAAATGGTTGTGGTGGTGTATTACTTAATACTGCTATCTGTAAAGAAACACTTGAGACAATGAATCAAGCAAATTTAAAAGGTGGAACTACACAGTTTTTACCTACATTCATTACCAGCGATGCTGAGTCAATGGTTGAAGTGCTTGATATGGTTGGAGCAATGGATGATCGCTTACAAAAAGGCGTGTTAGGTTTACACCTTGAAGGTCCTTTCATCAGTACTGAAAAGAAAGGCGCACACCGTGAAGAATTTATCCGTAAATTAGACATTAACACAGCTAAATACCTCGCTGATAACGCAGATAAAATTTGCGTATTAACGGTAGCACCTGAAAACACATCACAAGAAGTTATTGATATTGTTCGTAATTCAGGAATCACCGTATCATTAGGTCATACTAATGCAACTTACGAGCAAGTAAATGAGAAAGAAGGCCTAACCATGGCTACTCACCTTTATAATGCCATGACACCACTTGGCTCTCGTGAACCAGGTGTTGTGGGTTACATCTTCGATAAAAAACCACATGCAGGTATTATTGTTGACGGTATCCATGCTTCTTACCCATCAGTACGTATTGCTCATGAAATGCTGGGCGAACAACTGTTTATGGTAACAGATGCCGTTGCTCCAGCGGGTACTGACATGACTGAATTTGATATGGCAGGTTTACAAGCTTACGTAACTAACGGTAAGTGTCATTACAAAGACGGCACTATCGCAGGTTCAGCAGTAACCATGGCACAAGGATTAAATAACCTGATTGACCATGTAGGTCTTTCTCTTGAAGAAGCTTTACGTATGGCAACATTATATCCTGCGAAAGCAATCAAAGTTGATAATGAATATGGTCTACTAAAAGCAGGCTACAAAGCGAATATCACATTGCTTTCTGATAATAACGAAGTGAAACATGTTTACCAAATGGGTAAAAAAGCATTCTAATTTAAGCTAATACCTTAAAAGTAATGAAAAGTAAAAGGCTGCCATTCAATAAATAGCAGCCTTTTTTAATGCGTTTTCTTAATGATGATTAAATCTGCGGTGTTGTTGTCGTTGGGGCTACCAATGTTGCAGTACGCTTTATTGGTGTCGCAGAAACCACTGTATTACGTTTTTCTGCAACAGACATTTGATATTCTCGTAATTTGAAATAACCATAACTAACAACGATCGAGAAGAACAAATATGACAATGAGAAGATAAATGGTGAACTGATCAAGTTAGTTTTAATGACCAAAACCACTCCTGTAACAGTGATCCCTAATTTAGCTATCATCGCAACAAGTAACATCAATAATGCAAGTTGTGGATAACGTGTTGCACGAAAAGCTAACCAATATGCAGTTCCTATCGCGACAGCTGCAATACCAAAACCAGCCATAAACGAATGAAAATGTTCGCCTGATAGTATGCCAGCAACAATGGATAACAATATAATCATTCCAAATATCATATATCCTCACTTATAATATCCACAAAAAACCTCGGTGTAGTCTCTGAACGTATTTTCTCACCTAAAGATCAACTTGTATATATGAATTAAAAGATTTCATTTATAACAAGAAAAACAATTATTCATAACAATCCACATAACCGATTGTTACTAAATAAGTATAGTCAAAGAAAATAATAACAAGATAATTAATAGCATCCACATCGATTATCTGTAAAAAGAATATTTATAGATATTAACCCTACAAAAAACATTAAAATCAGTTATTTACATCAACAACTATCGTAAATAACCCTAATAATCCAAATTTAATAGGGAATAATGTATTGGATTTTTTATAGTATTTAAAAATAAACCGTAAAAACTGCTATAAGTCTGACTTCATAACAGCTTCAATAATTAATGGATAACAATAAGCATAAATAGACTAACAGCAAACATTATGGCACTGACAGTCAATAATAATTCAAAGAGATGTTTAGGCATATCACACCACTGTCAAGGTTACAACGTAACATGTTGCAATTAATAAACACCAACAGCTTCTATTACAAGTGTAGGCATTAACCCTTTGTTTCTATAACAATAGTATAATTATAAATACTAAATATTAGCTGAACAACTTATGGCTGAATGTTAAAAATAATATAGATTTAAATTCAATAGGTTAATTATTCCTTCAGTGAAGATTGCGAGTCGTCGCTTATTATTGCTGCTCTATCAACACTTTTAATCACGTTACTCTTTGAAAACCATCACAGATAAAAATAATAAAGTTGTCATTTATAACTATAATTCAGATACTTAATAATTACTTACCTATATCCTTAGTATTTATATGCGCTTATTTTTTCCTGTTTGTTTTTTATTTTATTGCACTATGAGTTTACTAACAGCATTAGTTATCGCTTCACCAATAAAATCAATTATCAAATTATCGCCACTTCCTATAACACAACATAACGTTGAGTTACCATTAAATGAATATCATGCACTAGAAATCTTAGCCTTGAGAAAAGTGAGTAGCAGTCAAGTCCCTCTCCCTTATGATATGCCACAAAATACTCAATCATTATTACCAATAGACACTGATACCGTTATTGATATTAATCACAACAAGATAAGAGATGACTATGAGCGACTATTGCTAACGCAATATCAACGACCTGAATATGTTGCGATGGGCGTTCTCGCCGCTGCACATTGGGATCGACTAGTAGCCACTCATACTCAAAATGATCGAGTCCCATCAATAACAGCATTGACATTAATAACTAACAATATAGCCATTAACCAATGTTATTATTCGTTGCAGCAAATAGACAACACATTAATATCACCTATATTAAACTATTTTAATACAGAACAACGTCTTGCAATAAAAGACCAAGCTGAAGAAAAACTCTTAGCTATTATTGCTTTATCGCCTTTCACTATCATATTTGATCCTCAACCTTGCCAGCGATTTACACTATTAGCAGAATCAATGCTACAAACGACATTCATTTCATTATAACAGCAGTGATGTCTCTACTTATATTTGACTCATTTGCTAAATTGACATAAATACCACATGACAATTAATATCCTATGTCATCATAATAAATTCAACAACATCCATTGAGGGTATATTATTTCACATATTAACAAATACTATATTTATGATTTAATAGTGGTTTTTAGTCGTTCACTGTATAATGCTTGACCTAAATTATTCAGTCATCACAGTTACGGAATCTAATGAGTAAAATATCAACCTTTTTAAAAGGCATGGCCATGGGGGCAGCAGATGTTGTTCCTGGCGTGTCTGGCGGTACTATCGCGTTCATCACCGGCATTTACGATACGTTGCTTGAAAGTATTCGTCGTATCAATCCCAGTCTAATAAAAATAATCCGTAACGGTGGCATTAAAGCCGCATTTGAACACGTTAATGGAACTTTCTTACTTTGTTTATTTGGTGGTATTTTAACGAGTATCTTTACGTTTGCGAAAGTGATCACTTGGATGCTTCATACTCATCCAATTCCATTGTGGTCATTTTTCTTTGGCTTAATTATTATTTCCGTTATTCATATGCTTAAACAAGTAGATAAATGGAATGTTAATCGTTTTATTGCCATTATTCTTGGTGTTACTTTTGCTTATGGCATCACTGTTTTACATCCGGTAGCGATGGATCCAACACCATTAAATATCTTTATTGCTGGTGCCATTGCTATCTGTGCAATGATCTTACCTGGAATCTCAGGTAGTTTTATTTTATTACTACTTGGCATGTATGGTCCCATTCTAGCCGCCGCAAAATCAGTTGATGTATTCACACTTGGTTTGTTTGCTGTTGGCTGTGTTGCTGGTCTGTTGACGTTCTCTCATGTACTGTCGTGGATATTACGTAATTACCGTGATCTTGCTCTAACACTGCTAACAGGCTTAATGATTGGTACTTTAGGTAAGATTTGGCCTTGGAAAGAAGTTCTTACATGGCGTATAAATTCACATGGTGAGCAAGTGCCACTGCTTGAGCATAATTTATCACCGTTTAATTATGAAAATATAACGGGTCACCCGGCTCTACTGGGTTACGCTATCGCTGCCATGATTTTAGGTCTTGCCGTTGTTTGGGGGCTTGAAAAATACGCTGTACGTAATGATTAATCGTCAGTAGCCAAAAACGTTGAAAAGTAGCCTCCGTGGCTACTTTTTTTATTCTTTGCATCTATCCATGCCGCCACATCACAAAAAATTACTCTGCACCTACCTTTTATAAACATCTCTATTCATAATTCATTTATTCCGTATAGATTATTTGGAAACATTTAAGGATGAATGAATGAAATACCAATGGTTAATTCTTGCTTTGGCTTTAGTTGCTGGACTGTTTGCCCGTCACATGATGGACAGTAACGATCCAACGGTTGCGAATGAACCTTACTACCTAATGAATTATTTAGAGTCGGGGACTGAGGTCATCGACTTATTCGACCCTGAAGATCAGCGTATTCGTTTAGTCTATTTTGGTTACACACAATGCCCTGATATCTGTCCAACATCGCTAGCTGTATTATCAGCGGCTTTAAAAGCAATTCCTCAACAACAACGTGATAAATTATGGCCAATTTTTATTAGTCTTGATCCAACTCGTGATACAGCAGATAAAACGGCACAATATGCTGCTTATTTTGATACCGCGATTACAGGTGCAACAGGAACAGAAGAACAAATTAAAGCTTTAGCTGACACATACGGTGTTCTTTATATTAAAAATAAATTAGATAATTCTGAAATAAAATACGTCCTTGATCACAATTCTTATTTTTATTTTTTAAAACCATCTGGTGAGTTAATTAAAAAACTGCCTCACATGGCAAATCCAACACAATTAATCACAATGATTCCAATAATAACATCAATAAGTAAATAATTAATGATGAAAAAGAACGAACATATAGGTACTTATACTAAACATAATTTATATTCATTGTGTTTTATACTGAATAATCTATTTTTTAAATAACATAATATAAATAACATCTCTTTTCATTATCGCTTTTTTGCTTATTTTTTAATCTATTATGTTATTTATTTGAGTGTTGGCAAAATTTTACATTATCCTGACTTTCACTCTTATTAAAAACGAGAAATTACTTGTAAGTCCTTATATTAAGCGGAGTTATGCGTAAGTTAATTTAAATAGAAATGCAAAAAAATGGTTAAATATGTGTTTTTTTTATTCAAAAATGAGAGATGTATCGGATTTTTTTTTCTTAGCTTAAAAAAATTAATGAGCAATTATAATAAGTTATGCCATAATGAATTTGCCAACTCAAACTTTATTCAACAGTTGTAGTGGCTAAATCAATATGGAGATTATATAAAAATGAAACGTACTGTATCTATCTTAGCTGGTGTTTTACTAAGTGCTTCACTTGTAGGTTGTTCTAGCTCTGATGAAGTAAGTCAAATGCAGCAACTAACTAACAAAGTTGACACACTTTCTACTCAAGTTAGTGCTCTACAAGGTCAACAAGACCAAATCGTAGGCGCAGTAAATGATTCTCGTGCAGCATCTGACGCAGCATACCAAGAAGCAATGCGTGCTAATAAGCGTATTGATAACATTGCTGGTTCATACACTAAGTAATTAATACTTAAGTTGTAGAATACCTAAAGAGATGGCTTCGCCGTCTCTTTTTATTTACAAGTATATTATAAAAAATCAAACATAGAATACCTAACATACTCTTTCAAATAAAATTTCACCATATATCACAATAATAACATTCACTATAAACATATATTTGTATACGATTGTTATCAGGCTTACATTCATCTAAACAAAAAAAACGAGATAATAATATCTCGTTTCTATAGGTTAACTATTTATTACGATTTTAAAATAATAGGAAGACCAGATTGTTTATCTAATTCAGAATATAATCGTTGTTTCGCTTTCGTATCACCTTCAACATCTTTTAATAATACTTCTGGTGCATCAACACTTTTCTTAACCCCAATTTGAGATTCATCTTTTGATAATGGCGAATGGACTTCTACAATCAATTCACCATCAGGATCTTGTGATATCTTGACTGGTTGATTAATAATCTGAACTTGAGTGCCCAAGGCTACATGTGGGAACAACCACTCAACATCCCACGGGTTCATTCGAATACAACCCCCACTAACGCGCATTCCAATACCAAAATCTTTATTGGTACCATGAATAAGATATTCACCATGACCATAAGCCAATCGCATTTTATAATCACCTAGAGGGTTATCAGGTCCAGCAGGTACAACTGCGGGTAAGATATCCCCTTTAGCTGCATGCTCTTTACGAATAGATGCCGGTGGAGTCCACGTTGGGTTTTTTACTTTTTCACTAATAGATGTCGTCATATTAGGTGTTTCACGACCTACTCGACCAATGCCGATAGGAAAAACATAGACAATAGATGCATCATTTTTAGGGAAATAGTAAAGACGTAATTCAGCCAGATTAACGACAATGCCTTTATGAGCCACGTCGGGTAAGACAACTTGAGTCGGTATTTGTAATAGTTTTCCTGGTTGCGGTAAAAAAGGATCAACACCTTTATTTGCCGCCATCATTCCAAGAAAACCCACATTATATTTATTAGCTATATCAGCAAGGCTATCACCCTGCTTTACTTCATAATATTCTGTTGTACCAACGATATTACTACCATCGGTAGGTAGTTTATATTCAATTGCATGCGCTGCGGATGAGGCTAAACATGTGAGTGACAAAAGTAATGCGCGGTACACGACAATATCTCCAGTTAAGATCTTACAAACATTCAATCATGGATGTAAAACGCTATAATTAATTGTGCACATAATAACTATATCGAATTATTACATGTGCTTTTAAGCTTTAGTGCCATACTACTTGATATTATTTTAATCTACTAGTTTATCGGTAACTGTAAATCTACAATAATATTGATGACGATATGCCAAGATAAGAGCATGGTAACGCTATATGATTATAACTGTTAATAAAAAAAAACGGTTAAATCTTGGTAAGACCTAACCGCTCAATAACAAGATTTAAATCTTAAACAGTATATTGTTGGACTAAATACTTCCAGTCGCGTCGTTGTTGTTGTAATTTTTGCTGAATAAATTCATATTGTTGCATAAATTCAAAGTTTTCATAATTATTAGCTAATTTCTTTTTCTGTAAATCTATTAGTCGTTTATTTATTTGATAATATTCAGAAATTTTACTAATTAACGCCTCATATTCATATTGTAATTGTTGTAAGCGAACACTATTATTAGGCAATGATTTTAATTTATCTTGTAACCGCTTAAATTCCATTTTTGTGCGTGTTTTTTCAATCCGATCCGCCGGTGTTACTTTCAAATTTGTCGTCCACCCAAACCATGAACATACTTTGATCAACCACTTAGTGGGATCGAATTGCCACCAGCAAATACCATTTCTATAATCGTTTTCAAAAATATGATGATAATTATGATAACCCTCACCAAATGTTAGCCATGCAATAACACCGTTATCACGCGCACTATTTCTATCTGTATAAGGCTGAGAGCCCCATTTATGTGCTAATGAATTAATAAAAAAAGTAGTATGGTGACTCAATACTAATCGTAATATACCTATAAACAACAGCGCTCCCCATAAGTCACCTAACAACACCCCAATCACAACAGGGATGCCAATATTCATAATAACTGCTAATAATAAATAATACTTATGTTGCCAAACAACGATGGGATCTTGCTGTAAATCGGCACAATTTGAATAATCATGATAACAACTGGCTTGATATTCTCGTAGCATCCAACCTATATGGCTATAAAACAACCCCATTTTAGCTGAGTATGGGTCTTTGTCGTTATTATCCACATGGCGATGATGTACTCGATGATCAGAACACCAATGTAGAATACTATTTTGCAATGCAAATGCCCCACCAAGGGCAAATATCACTCGCAAAAAACGATTTGCTTGATAACTTTGATGTGCCCATAAACGATGATAACCGGCGGTAATTGACATTCCACAACAACAAAATGCCACAATAGCTATCACAACGAGCGTAAGATCGAGCTCATAAAAATAAAGATATAGCGGAACACCAATAACTGCGATTACAAATGTTAGTGTAAATAGAACTACATTTAACCAAATAATGGGTGGTTTTTGCTGTTGAGGTATCATCCTTTTTCACCTTATTTTCAGCGTACACATGTAAGCAACATTATACTTACCACTTAGCTGATTCAACTAACCAACACGATTAAGCGTTATTGTTACATCAATAGTGTGATTCCAACCACATCAAAACGAGCATTTATGCAACAATAACGAGCATCTGTGGCTTGATAATAGCCAATAGGCATTGCCTCTTTTAATCCCGCTTTCACTAACGCATCATATTCTTCTCGCGTCATGATCACATATTCAAGATGCTCATCAATAATCATCTTAATATTTTCAATCGTTGCCTCATCATCACGAACGAGTGTTTTCAAATGACCCATGATTACCGATAATGGCAACATCATCTCTCTAACAAGCAATTTTCGTTCCTGAATCTTATGGGCTGCTATTGTTCGCTTACCAACATTAAATATCTGTATCCAATCGGGCTTTCCTTGTTTAGTCACTAATCCGTGCTGATAGCAATAATATGACTCTAAAAACGTGCGTAAATGGCTATACCGTTCAGCATAAACTTCTAAATAAATATGCTGCAACTCAAGGCTGGCATTAAAGTTATTGATCTCATTCATTAATATTCCTTTTTATTTGCTTATTCTTATCATTATTTTTCAAAACAATAATAAAAACCGACTATTTTTGAAATTTTTATTATTCGGTTACGGTCTACTTAAATAGCAATGATTATCATTTTAAACATCACTTATAGGTAACTTATGCACATAAAAACACGTCCTCGCTGGGCATTAACAGAAAACCAAGTGACACCAGAAGATATATACCATCAACGTCGTTCTATTTTGAAAAAATTAGGTATTGCAGCGGTTGGATTACCATTGTCAACCAATGCTCATGCAGGATTTTTTGATTTTATCTCATCTTCAGAAGAGCCTGCAATTGATCATCGTCGACAATTAGCAGGAACAACCTCATCATTATCCAATGCGGCATTGTCACTAACACCAGAGGATAAAATTCTTCATTATAATAATTTTTATGAATTTGGTACTGATAAATCATCCCCCGCTGTGCGTGCAGAAAAATTCATCACTGATCCATGGAAAGTCACAATTGATGGGATGGTAAATAAACCATTCACACTCGATTATGATGATTTGTTTAACCAGTTTACCTTGGAAGAACGTATCTACCGCTTACGCTGTGTTGAAGCATGGTCAATGAATATTCCGTGGATAGGTTTTAGCTTACGCGACATCATTAAAAAAGCCGATCCACAACAACGAGCAAAATACGTCGCCTTTGAAACCCTATACGATCCTAAACAAATGCCAGGGCAAGCATCATCACGACTTGGTGGTGGCATTGAATATCCTTATGTTGAAGGCTTGCGTATTGATGAAGCCATGCACCCACTGACAATGATCTCTGTCGGCTTATATGGCAAAACATTAGCCCCACAA
The DNA here is from genome assembly GCF_002849605.1 of Photobacterium carnosum. Lineage (GTDB taxonomy): Bacteria > Pseudomonadota > Gammaproteobacteria > Enterobacterales > Vibrionaceae > Photobacterium > Photobacterium carnosum. Next base: position 166,190 of record NZ_NPIB01000003.1, on the reverse strand, counting down.
AATGGAGCACCATTGCGACTCGTTGTGCCATGGAAGTATGGTTTTAAAAGTATAAAATCTATTGTGCGCATTCACCTTACCGATCAACAACCACCAACAACGTGGAATCGTTTAGCGGCCAGTGAATATGGATTTTATGCCAATGTTAACCCTGAGGTTGATCACCCACGTTGGAGCCAAGCCAGTGAACGTTTTATCGGTAAAGGCAATGTCTTTAGCAGTCAACGCCAACCCACATTAATGTTTAACGGTTATGCTGAAGAAGTGGCATCGTTATATAAAGGCATGGATCTAACAAGGAATTATTAATGCTCACTCATTATATTCAAAAATACCGCCTTACACCGGCTCGAATTTTAATGATAAAAATCACCATTCATGCAGTATCATTATTTTTTGTCGCAATATTGGTTAATAACACTCTTAACGGTGGCTTTGGTGCGGATCCGATTAAAGGAATTGAACATTTCACGGGCAAAGCGGCATTAAATACTTTAATCCTTACCTTATTGTTATCACCTTTAGCAAAACAATATAAACAAGGAGGACTGATACGCCTAAGACGCTTATTAGGCGTATACAGCTTCTTTTGGGCGGCACTTCATCTTAGTGTCTATCTTGCCTTAGATCTGAATTTTGATTGGTCTTTATTGGGCAGCGAGATAATAAAACGTCCGTATCTTGCCATTGGTGCTATTAGTTGGATTATCTTATTATTATTAACACTTACCTCAACACAATCGATGCAGCGTCGCTTAGGCAAGCATTGGCAACAACTGCATAATTGGGTGTATCTCGCTTTACTATTAAGCCCTATTCACTATTATTGGTCAGTAAAATCAGGATTGATTGAGCCGACAATTTACTTATTCATTTGTGCATTGCTACTGTATTGCCGTAAACAAAAAATCATGGAATGGTTTACACAAATAAATCATTTCTGGAAAACTAAATCTGTATCTAAAACATCAAACAACTAGCCATTTAATCATCAAATCCCAACAAGGTGTTATTGACTCTCCATTTGGGATTTGAATAATAGATAATAATATCAAAATCACATGATCCCTGCGCCATAAATACAGTTAGTTAGATTGACTCACTCTATGAAGCCACAGACAATACAAACATTTTTTTACATTTAGTGCTGCGGTTCACATGGAAGTAATCCAATGACAAGATCAATACCCCAACCATTATCCTTACGTGATGATTCAATCTTTCGTCTTTTTTGGCGCTATACTTTACCCACTATCGCAGCCATGCTGTTAACGTATTGATTCTACATAGCAAAGCATTTTTACTGGTAGGTAAACCGATTCATGTCGCAGCTTATGGCATCGTAAGTTACACCGAAGCATTTTTCTATTTGATATTTGAAGGTATAGCTTTAGGTACTCAACCCCTTATAAGCTTTACTACAGGAGCCGATCTTAAAGAGCGTGTCACTAAATTTCGTAACCTCGCGTTTATAATTACATTATTGATTGCAGTAATTGGCGTCATAACCGTATATAGCATTCCTGAAATAATCATCTATATATTTGCTGAAGATAACCTAGCATTACAACCTGAAGCAATTAAGGGAATATCATTATATTTCTGGGGATTACCTTTTGAAGGTTTGTTTGTTATTAGTAGGAGCAACTTACTTTCAAGCAATTAATATTCCCAAAGAAGCCTCGCTACTCACTGGAGGTAAGCTTCTTTTAATATCTATCGCTATTTTTGTACTTGCATATAGTATTGGGGTAAATGGTGTTTGGCTTGCATTACCAATCTGTAGTGCTGCACTAACCTTATGGATAATCTTTAGGTTAAGAATGTTATCAATAACTAATTAAATAAACAATTTTTAAACAAAAACCAATATGCATAAAATACATCCATTAAATGAAAATCATTCATTTTACTCATATTAATATTTATCTTAATATGTGGATAAAGAAAAAAACAAAATAGTATGACTACCTAGTTTTGTTTATTATCTAACGCCACTTTATATATAAAGTGGCGTTTTCTTTATTATTTCTTGTCTGCGTATTTCATTGAATCCAGTGCAACAGCAAAAATAATAATTCCGCCTTTAATAATATATTGCCAATACGGACTTACTCCAATATAAGTCATACCGTAATTAATCACGGTAAAGATCAATACCCCTGTAACAACACCAGCAACACTGCCTACACCACCAGCAAACGACACCCCACCAACAACACAAGCCGCAATCGCATCTAATTCATACATAAAGCCAAGGTTATTAGTTGCACTACCAATACGTCCCGCTTCTAACATGCCACCAAAAGCATAAAACACCCCGGACAAAGCATAAATTTTAAGAAGAGTAAGTGAAACATTTACACCGGAAACTTTAGCGGCCTCGGGATTACCACCAACCGCAAATAAATTTTTTCCAAAAACCGTTTTATTCCAAAGGATCCATACAAAAATAATTGCAATAGCAGCATAAAATGTTAGATAAGATAACCTGAAATCTCCAAACCGGATAAAGCCTTGTGTAAATTCAGAAAAACGCTGATCAAAACCAGCAATGGGTGATGCGCCTACAGAGTCGTAATAGAGAGAATTGATACCATAAACAATAATCATCGTACCTAAGGTCGTAATAAAAGGTGTTACCTTCAAATAAGCAACAATCAAACCATTAACAAGACCAATTAAAGCACCAACCGCACATACGGCAATAATGACTCCCACGATAGGGATCTCACCTAAACTTGGAAAAACTTTATTCACATTATCAGATGCTTGTAATAATGTTGCAGATAATACTGCGGCTAAACCGACCTGTCGACCAACAGATAAATCAGTACCTTGAGTAACAATTATACCAGCAACACCAAGTGCAATAATGATACGTACTGAAGACTGAGTCAGAATATTACTTAAGTTACGCAAACTAAGAAAAGAAGGTTCTTGTATTATAATTATTGCAAGTAGTATAAATAAAACCGCATAAATACCACCTTCTTTTAGGTAACGGGTCATACCTAATTTTTTGAGAGCTTCCATGTTCTTATCCTTATAAATAACGTGATGCTAAACTAAGAATTTCATGCTGAGTTGTCGTTTTAGTATCAACAATGCCAGCAGCACGACCATTACTCATAACTAAAATACGATCAGTGATCCCTAATAACTCAGGCATTTCTGATGAAATAATAATGATACCTTTATCACGGTTCGCTAAATCAAGAATAAGCTGATAAATTTCAAATTTAGCCCCAACATCAATACCTCTTGTCGGTTCATCTAACATTAAAATTTCAGGTTTAGTTAGTAACCAACGACCAATAATAACCTTTTGTTGATTACCTCCAGACAACGATCCAATTTTCGTTTTATGTGACGGCGTCTTAACTCGCATAGAATCAATGACCCATTGTGTATCACTGCTCATTTGGCTATAGCTTAGTAATCCACCCCATTTGGTATAGTTATCAACGTTTGCCACCAGCGCATTAAAAGTGATATCTAAATTACTGTATATACCCGTTGTTCGGCGCTCTTCTGTCACTAAAGCAAAACGATTACGAATTGCCTCATGTACATTACGATTTAGCACTACGTTATCATTTAAAACAATCTGCCCTTGACAACGTTCACGAATGCCAAAAATAGTTTCGACAATATCCGTTCTTTTTGAACCTACCAGCCCTGCAATACCTAATATTTCACCTTTTCGTAGATCAAAACTAATATTTTGAATTGACGGTTGATTAAGTGCAGTCAAATTTTTAACCGATAATATCGTTTCTTTAGGTATATTGGTTTTATCTGGGAATCGTTGCGTCAACTCTCGCCCAACCATCTTTGCAATGATTTGATCCATATTAAGATCAGCCAGTTTTTGTGTATCGACCCAGCGACCATCACGTAAAATAGTTATTTCATCACAAATGGAAAATATCTCATCCATCTTGTGTGAAATATAAACAATCCCACAGCCTTTATTTTTAAGCTTTTGTATTATCGTAAATAAATGATTAACTTCTTTTTCCGTTAGCGAAGATGTTGGTTCATCCATAATCACTATTTTTGCGTTATAAGAAAAAGCTTTAGCTATTTCTAACATTTGCATTTGAGATACTGATAATGTGGCAACTTTTACTTGTGGATCGATATCAATATCCAACTCAGAAAATATTTCCTTCGTATCTTGATACATTTTTTGTTGATCAATAAATAAACCTTTTGTGGGATAACGTCCTAACCAAATATTATCCATTACGGTGCGTTGTAAGACCTGGTTAAGCTCCTGATGGACCATCGATATCCCAGCTTCTAACGCTTGTTTTGACGATTGGAAATTGACTTTCTCACCCAGAAAAAAAATATCTCCCTTATTTTTTTCATAAATACCAAAAAGACATTTCAGTAGTGTTGATTTACCTGCACCATTTTCCCCCATTAACGCATGTATCGAATAAGGTCTAACCTTTAAATTAACCTCATCCAACGCTTTTACGCCGGGGAATTCTTTACTGATGCCTCTCATTTCTAAAAGAAATTCATGATTATCAAGCGTTGCCATCATTAATACCCCACCTAAATTAATACAACAACATGGCAGATAACAATCTGCCATGTATCTGCTAAAAATTTAATTAAGACTGGATTTATCAATGCCAACATAAGGAATTCGTACAACCTTATTAATGACAATCCACTTTGTTCCCTCTTCGGCAGGGCGACCATTCGCAAGATTACGCGTCATTTCAAATGCGGCTTTTGCTTGGTTATCGGCATCATTAAGCACTGTTCCCACCATAGCGCCAGATCGTACTAACGCCAATGCTTCACTTAACGCATCAACCCCAAAAACAGGCACCTCTTTTTTATCGGCTGCTTTTAACGATTCAATCGCCCCCATCGCCATACCGTCATTATTGGTGATAACTACTTCGAATTTATTACCATTAGGCCCTGATACCCATGCATCCATCTTATCTTTCGCCATCGCGGTATCCCACATTGCCGTGTCTAAATGCAATTGATCCGTTTTAATACCACGGTCATTTAATGTTTTAATAACATATGTAGTTCGAGCTTCAGCATCAGGATGACCCGGCTCACCTTTTAATAATACATATTGTAAGATACCGTCTTTATTTAAATCCCATGCAGCATTAGCTTGCCAATGTTTAGCGATAAGCTCTCCTTGAATAACGCCGGATTCTTTAGAGTCAGTACCGACGTAATAAGCTTTATCATAACTCGCAAGCACTTCAGGGGCTGGTTCTTTATTAAAAAAAACAATAGGTACATCATCCATTTTAGCTTTTTGAATAATGACAGGAGCGGCAGCAGGATCAACTAAATTAATAGCTAAAGCTTTAACACCACGGGCTAACATAATATCAATTTGATCATTTTGCATAGATTGGCTATTTTGAGAGTCATTCATTAATAATTTAATTTCTTGATCTGTGCTCGCTTCTTTTTCTATCGCTTGGCGAACAACTGACATAAAATTATCATCATATTTATAAATAGTAAAACCAACCATAGTCTCTGCAAATGCTGCTGACCCTACACTTAAACCCGCACACAAAACTGTTAATAATTTCAGACTTTTCATACAGTTACTCCCTGTATTTAATTACTATTTAAATTTCAAAGGATACATGCAGAAAGCATGTTTATTTAACATTCAGAAGTCTATAGTGAATTATTCGCTTAAAATGTGACCAATGATAAAATATGTAATCGTTGCCATCGAATATTAATAAAGAATAAAGTTCAGATCACAAACAGAAATGTTTAGCGATAAGAATTACATTAATAAATAACGTGAAAATCTCATCATATAATTATTACATAGCATAAGTTCTTAGCTTCTATTTTAGAAAAAGATAATTATAAATATTAAATATCTTTTTATAATACAGACACATGATAAAATAGTCATACTACTATAGAATAATAGCATTCTATTAATTGATAATTAAATATTCATCATTCTTGATATTTAATTATCATACCGATTTTAATTAAATATTTTAAAAATCAAACTGAAACAATGGTCATTAAAATATATTAAAAAATATCTTTTTTCATCATCATAAACGTCTTCACTATCAATAATCAGATGATGACTACCTAGTTTTGTTTGTTATCTAACGCCACTTTATATAATAACGTGGCGTTTTCTTTTTACCGCACACTCACTCGCTATTAGATCACCCAAATCCACCAGTTGCATAAAAAACACACTATTATGAATAAGAAAACCCAATTTTTTGATATTTATATCGCATAAATAACATATTAATTAGGAATTATTAAAATCACATATACCATATAGACATACACAACAACATAACTAGAAGATCATGAATCCAACTTCCGTTAAAAAATCATTACCACCACCAGAACCTTTTTTTGCCATCAAAATTATTCCAGCAATAATCATTGTAGTGTTAAGTACTCTCTGTTGGCACTATATCGACATACCCGCTGAATTAAATATTGCAGCATTTCATACCGCTATTATTTTTATCGCGACCATTGTCGCTATCGTAGCTAATGTCTTACCCACCGGTGCGGTTGCCGTTATTGCGGTTTCAGTTTATGCCGTACTCCATGCAGGTGGAGAAACATCCGCAAAAGCAGCGATTATGGCAGCCACCAGCAATTTTAATAACGTTCTTATTTGGCTAATTGTGATTGCGTTTATGATTGCCCGTGCCTTTGCTAAAACAGGCTTAGGTAAACGTATTGCGCTTATCTTGCTTAGTTGGTTTGGCCAATCTTCTTTACGTATTGCTTATTGTTTAGGTGTGGCTGATTTCCTTATCGCACCCGCAACACCCAGCAATACTGCCCGTTCAGCAATTATCTCCCCTATTGCCGACTCACTTGCAAAAGTCATCAACAAAGACGATCGCAAATTGGGTCAATACCTTATTTCTTCGGTAAGCGCCATGAACGACGCATCAGCAGTAGGTTTTCAAACAGGCTTTGCAGGTAACCTTGCTTTAGTCGGTATTGCTGCTTCTGTTGCTGGCATTAATATGACCTTCAGTCACTGGGCGCTCTATCTATTACTACCTGCGTCTATTTTACTATTAACGATCCCCTTTATTCTGTTTAAATTTATCAATCCAGAAACGAAAAAAACACCACAAGCACCCGCTTATGCAAAACAAGCCTTATTGCATTTAGGTCCTGTCAGTGTTGCTGAATGGAAATTAATCGCCGTTTTTATCGCGTTAATTATTATGTGGGTTGGTGGACAATCTCTGCATCTACACTCAACTACGTCAGCATTTATCGGTTTATCTGCCTTATTAATCTTAGGGGTTTTAAACTGGAATGATGTTAAATCAGAAAAAGGCGCATGGGATACGCTAGTTTGGTTTGCAGTGCTAATGGGAATGGCGAGCCAACTTAAAAAACTCGGTTTTACCGCTTGGGTAGGTCATGGCGTCTCTGATTTAATTAGTCAGTACATGGGTCATGCTAGCCCTACCCTTATTTTAATTGTAATGATGATTTTCTATCTTGTAACTGCCTACTTTTTTGCCTCTGGTACAGCAAAAGTTGTTGCTTTAGGTCCGGTTATTATCGGTTCATTAATGGCATTAGGGGTTAATCCCCTGATCTCTATTTTAGCCGTTGCTGGTATTACTAATATCGGCTGTAACCTCACAACCTATAGCCATGCTCGAAATCCATTATTAATGGGCTATCAATACCATAACGATAAACAGTGGATGAAAATTGGTTTAATTATCTCTGGTGGTGGCGCAATTATATTTATGACATCAGGTATTATTTGGTGGTCTATTTTAGGTTTAATGTAGTCAATTAATAACATCATCTAAGAATACAAATATCACAAATCAAATAAGCCCATACTGTCGTAATACACAGATGGGCTTACTCTAATCATACTGTCCATTTATATTACTAACTAACTTATACCGATACATTGACTTTATTTTTTAAGGTTCGAAATTCGTGTTTAGCCAAATGACTGTCCATTGACGCACGAAGTAACTTATACAATAAAATAGACCCATCAATTTCTTCTTTACGATTAGTTAAGCTCTCAATGTTTAATCCCAACGGCAAATCATACTCAACCACTGCATCTAAGATTTGATTGAGGCTATTGCAGCACATTTTAATCGATTCATGTAACGGGTTGGTCGCATTCAGAATACGTAAACTGGTTGCCTCTGGCACACTCACACCCAACCATTCAATAAACTCTAATGTCTTTGCACTACCACATGGCGAAAATGTTAATAAAATACGCTGAGGTTTAATACCATCTTGTTTACATTCAATCGCATAACGGGTCAAAATATCAATTGTCGCTTGCGTGTCATAAATAGCTTGAGAGATAAAGAAATTACACCCTTGCTGGTATTTTTCAATTAATCGTGCGTGCTCATTGCCTTTTTTTGCATGACGTTCAGCAATCATAATCCCGCCAGTAAAAAAGTTATTTTGATGTTCTGCCAGCGTTTGATATGCCGTAGATAACGGTAACGACACTTCATTTTTCGCCGAGGGACTTCCAACAAGCACAATGTCACGTACTTGATATTCATGCCACGCTTCATTAAGCCACTCATCAAAGGCTTCTGTTTCTGATTGCACCACACTTTTGTAAGTAATAACCGGACGCCCAGTTTTCTTATTGAGTAACGATGAATAGTAACGAGGATCATGGGTTGATTTAAATGGGAATGGGCGTGGTTTTTTCGTCCGTGAAACTTCATCTTGAATGTCGTACACAATCAAACCATCAATGGCGAGATCTTTAATACGGTTCACTAATCGATCTGCAATACCTTCAACTTCATCTAAAGGCGTGCTGGTTTTGGGCGGGGTTGTTCCGATAAAATAAACACCACGGGTAATATCATTATAACGTACCCGTAGTTCAGATTCTGTATTTGTCGCTAACGCTTGATTTACCATTAATAATCACTTCCATGTATTGTAATCAGTCCTAAATGTAGCCATAAATCATTGAACCGATGATGACAAATATTCCCTAACCACAGCGATATTATGTTGCGCCATAGTTACATCCTTGTTTCCTTTGTACCTAATCACTCCCCATAAATCAAAATATATCCGTTTTATTTTCAATCAGATAAAATCACACACAAGTCTGCTCTATCCATGAAAGGTAGTCTACTGAACCATTTGTTATAGGTAATTGGATAATTTCAGGCGTTTCATAAAGATGATATTGTTCTATTACTGCTTTAACTTGTTCAAATAATGCTGTTTTAGTTTTAATAATGACTTGCTGCTCTTGATCGCAGTTAATTTTCTGTTTCCAATGGTAATAACTTTTAATCGGCAGCACTTGAACACATGCAGCTAAACGCTGCTCAAGTAATGCATTAATAATAGTTTTACCGTTTTCATCATCTGAAAATGTAGTAACAATGACACAATAATTTGTCATTTTTTTATCCTTTTTAAAAACTCGCATATTAAATTAATAATAAAACATTAGTGATGAATGTTATCAGAGTGATTCATTGCCATCGTTTTTAACCAATACTGCTGCTGACAACGATTATAAAATGATTTTTTTGCGGGTTTAATTGTATGTAAAGGATCAACAGTCACTTGGTAATGAATCCAACATTCCGGACAAACATTTACATCACTAACGCAATCATCATACTCAATGGTATACATAATTTGTATTTTCGTATCAAACACATACTCTATTTCATAACGAATAACTTTAATTTCATCATCACAATATGAACAATCAGTACTTTTCCAATCACGAATACTGATATCAATTGCCCCATTTTGTTGATGTTGATCAATTGCAACGATATATCTAAACAGTGAAAGTGACATATATCTCCATAAAATTGCAATTTTAGGTATAAATAGTTGTAGGATAGCGATCCAGTTATCAAAAATATAATGTATACTATCGACAATTCAATACCTATTCATCGTAAACACTACGATTTAGTGTATTGCGAGTATAAATACAAAGGTAACGAAATGAATTTAAACGAAGAGCTTCAAAATCTTAACAACCGTATGGACAAGTGCCAGCGTAAACTTGCTGCTGCTATTCAACGTGATGATAAAGTTATCATCAAGCAGTTTAAAGATGAACTTCTTAGCTTGAACAAAAAAACGCAAAATGTTAAACACCGTAAGTCATCCGAAGTGAGTGGCAAAAGTAAAGATGTAAAATCTCTAGCTTTTAATCGCGTGTTAACTAAAGCAGAACAAGCAGACATGGGTAAACTGAAAAAATCAGTAAAAGACCTTGTTGTTGTTCACCCTATGACGGCTATTGGCCGTAGCATGGGTATTAAAGCCGTTACAGGTTTCGCACCAAAAGCATTCTAATATCTGTTTAGTAAAATAACTTACAAACAAATATTGCTAAATAGACAAAAAAAAGATCGTCAATTGGCGATCTTTTTTTATATCAAAAATATAGCAAAACCTCAATATTAATGCTTATTAATATATAATCTGAGGTAGAATATATTCCTTCATCGCTATTTGGACTTTCCAATGGAAAAATTAATGCCATATATGGCAAAATTCGCATTTGGCCTATCAATGATCATGTTTGTTGTTGGTGGCGTTTTAGCATTAGTTGCACTGTATAACCACTTTTAATCATGCACTGATTACAACCGTAAACCACCATCAATTTCTAGTACCCTACCAGTGAAATAATCGTTTTCTATAATAAATCTCACCGAGTGGGCAATTTCGCTAGGCTCACCAATACGTGCTAGAGGTACCATCGCTAGCATTTTCTCAACCGCTTCATCATTAATTTGTGTAGCCATTGGTGTATCTATAAGACCAGGTGCAATTGCGGCGACTCGAATACCATATTGTCCCAGCTCACGCGCCCAACCCACAGCCATTGTCGTTACGGCTGCTTTTGATGCTGCATAATTTGTTTGGCCAATATTCCCTGCACGAGCGGCACTTGAAATATTAATGATAACGCCTTTGGTTTCATTTTCAACCATCCACTTAGCCGCTTCTCTACCGCATAAAAATGTACCAGTAACATTCACATCCATTACGGTTTGAAATTGCTTTAGTGACATTTTTTTTATGCTCGTCTGATTTTTTTGTACCAACAGACCATCATCCAGAATACCCGCATTATTGATTAGCGTATCAATATGATCAAAATCTTCTATGATATGAAGGAATGCCTGCTCTACCTGATCTTCATCAGTCACATCAGCTTCATAAATACGCGCCAAACTATTAAGCATATGACATTGATCTTGCGTTTGTCTTAACCCTATTGTATTTACATCAATTAAAGCGAGCTGTGCTCCCATCTGTGCAAGCGTTACTGCCATCATTTGTCCAAGCCCTTGGCCTGCACCTGTTATGACGATAACACTATTCTCAATGTCCACGTTAATTCGCTCCTAAACCTTTTTATACTTACATAAAAAAAACACTGATTAACGTTAACAACTCGAAAAAATGGATAAAACACAACACTGTTTTATTATTCGAATAATTACATCAAATCAATTAATGGATTTGCTTGCTTCTGCCATAGCGGCACAAATAAACTTTTAACTAAACGTATGTCCACGTCCGAAATCGTCTTATATAACCATTTCGGCTGGGCATCTTTATCAATAAGACGCGCTCTTACGCCTTCTTTAAACTCACCAACTAACCCACATCGTACAGACAATGATAGCTCCATCGCTAAACACTCAGCTAAGCTTGCTTGTTGGTATTGCTGCATTTGATGGAAACAGATGTTAGCCGATAACGGACTACCATGAGCAAGGGTTTGTTTTGCTTTTTCAAGCCAACATCCCAATCCATCAATAGCATTAATTTGTTCATAAACAACGTCAAGTGTCGGTGCTACACATGCCGCTTGAATTTGTGGAAAATACGGAATCATCTGGCTTGGTGGACGCTGCCGTTCTGAATCTGTTGCAATATCAGTTAATATCTCAGTAATGATGGTAGCGGCTTGGTTTTCTTTTATATTCTGCCACGGATAATGTTTTAATCGTTTAATCAAATTCTCACGATCTTTATCAACAATAAGATGATCTGCCATGGCTAAGTCCAATGCATCACTTGCATTAACGTGGGCACCTGTTAAGCCTAAAAACAACCCAATACCCGCAGGTAGCTGATTTAAAAACCATGTAGCGCCAACATCTGGGTATAAACCAATATTTATTTCAGGCATCGCCAGCAATGCTGTTGGCGTAACAATTCGATGACTTGCACCAATAAATAATCCAAGTCCACCCCCCATTACTAAGCCATTTCCCCAAGCAATAATAGGTTTAGAATAATTATGAATCAGATAATCACAGCTATATTCGATGGTAAAATAATCAATTAAAAAAGGTTTTGCTAAATAGCTTTTTTCATTGCTTGAGTGGTTAATATAATCGTCAACGGTCGGTGCTACAGTCTGTTCAGCTGCTGTCACCGCGGGATCATTTTCAAGTGCATAATAGAGCGCACGAATATCCGCACCAGAACAAAATGCTTTATCACCAACAGCTTGAATCATCACACTGATGATATTTTCATCATGCTGCCAATGTAATAATTGTTGTTGGATCGTTCTAAGCATTGTCAGTGTTAATGCATTTAATGATGATGCATTATCTAATTCTAATACACCGATAGCATGACCACTGCCACATCGAATTTCAAATACATTTACTTTTCCAGTCATCCTTAAACCTCTTCAATGATCCATGCAATTAGCAATAATATGCTATTTATAGCCTCTGATTGGCCGATAGTTAAGAAATAGTGATGAAAACAGAGTTTTCAGTTTTACAACAAACACCAACTAATATGCAGTCGTTATTATATAAAAGTATCATTCACAATCACGGCATATACGTACTTCAGCTTCAAGCTCAGTAGTCGCATTCCACAATGGCTTCTCTCGTATATGTTGACGCTCTAAATTCGTATTAATGCCATCAATAATACTTTGATCTATCGGACCTAAATAATGCTCCGTAGTATCCGCCATAATAACGCGCAACTCTTCCATCGTAGGTAAACGATTATTCGATTCTTCAAAATCGTCAAAAATGTCATTTCCCTTCCCTGACATTTCTTGTTTGATCCTTTTAAGATTTGAACTATCCATATCAACCTCCAGAAAAACCACAATAATAATAGTAATAAACGATCGATTAAAAGCAATTGCTGGATCGTAGTTATTGTATTAATCTATCAAAAACAAACAATAAAAATACAATCCAAACCATGTAAATTAACAAAATAATCATAATGTATTGTTCTACACTATAATTATTTATACCTAATTTCTTAATCAGTATAGCTGTCGTATACGATATAAAATGAAATTTATGCAACAAAAAAGTAAGGATATAACATTCACTTGAAGACTCTAAAGCACACTATTCTTTCTTATTTTTCTTTATCGTTGTGCTGCTTCTATACAACAGCGATCAATGCAGCATCTCTCACTCAAAATTCTTCAGAAAAGAGTCACACCGTAACAAAGTTATTACCGCAAACGGCCCCAACCATTGATGCTGATACCGACCCTCCACATAAAATGACACTATGGATTGATAGCTCCCAACAATCTATGACTGACTCCGTACATAATGTTGGCGAATATATTGATCAGAGTTTAACTAAAGATGAAGATGAAGCTAAGTTGCCTAACCGTAGTTATCTTCGTATTCGCCAACGGTCAATCTACTCACACCGCGGTGAATTAGATAATGATTTCAAAGTTTATTTTAAACTCGATTTACCACACGTTAAGCGTGATTGGAAACTGATCTTAGATTCAGAGCCGAGTGATTATGACAGTCTAGAAAGTAAACAACGAGGCATAGCATCGGGAAGTAAAACCCAAACGGGAGACACTATTGGTGGATTTAGACTTCAAGATACGCAATTTGGTAACTGGAGCTCTGATTTTGATATTGGTATTAAACTCAAATTCCCTATCGATCCCTTTGTAAAAGTTCGCCTTACTCGTGTAGATAATATTAGTGAAAGCTGGACAACCCAACTCGAACAAGAGCTATTTTATTATCATTCAAAAGGCTTTGGCTCTCTCTCTCAATTAAGTGGATTTTATGCGCTAACCACCGATCATAAAAACATTTTTAGAACGACAACCAGTGCACAATATTTACAAGATGATGATAAGTGGGAATTGGTACAACAATTTAATATTTATCAGAGGGCAACAGAAAGAGATTTGTTTGAATACTCGATGGGAATAAGTGCAGATACCGATGAAATAAAAGAAATCACTAACTATTGGGTATCAGCAGAATGGAAACGGCGTATATACAAGCACTGGCTTTATCTTGCAGCACGACCACAACTTGAATTTCCACGAGATTATAATTACCACGCGAATCTAGGTATTATGATTGAACTTGAAATGTTCTTTTCTAAAAACCGTAAAATTGATGAATTAAAACGCTATATTCCAAAACCCGTAAAACAACGAAAAGAATCCTAGTGCCCTTAAAATAAAAACACCTTTACGTCATAAGAATTATCATCCTCACAACGTAAAGGTGTTAATTTAAATTTGTATGAATTATTTATTGTTCTGCTGTGAAATCGGCATTGTATCGTTAATAACTACAGGACCTAAACCATTAACGCAACGTTGATAACCTTGTTTCCAACCTTCTACATACTTCATTTTCTCAACCCCTTTCATGTCATCAAGGATCATTTTTGATGGTTGCCATTGATTCTTAAGCGCATCTTTACACCCATCATTATAGCCATGTTGAATAAATTGCTCACTAAGAGTAAGAGCTTTAGCCGTTTGAGTTACTTCTGTTTTTACCACTGAAGTTGCAGTTGTAGAAGGTGTTGATGTTAAAGCCGCAGTACTACAACCAGATAAAAGTGCAATTACACCAACCATCGCCCATGAATAACGCATATCTTTACCTTACAAATCAAAGTTAGCTATTTAAGCTCATCATACTCCAATATCCCTTAATGGAATATTAATAATAAAACGGCCTAATATATAAAATAATTTAATGACAAATATATGTTTTTATTATACAAAGGCGCAGCAAAAAAACGTCCCCAGAAATACACAATTATCTTTTTGATAATGACTTAACAGTATTTTATAAATCAACCACTGAGGTTAAGCATGCGCAAAAAATTATTATCTATGGCGATCTTACTTACTGCATCTAGTTCTCTATTTGCTGCTGAAATGTATGATCCAAATAAAAATTACTCGACTAAAGAACAAGTACAATTTAATGGCAATATTTTTGAAGCTCAGTGGTGGGTAAATCAAAATGAATCTCCAGCGACCATTACACAAAATACATGGGAATCACCTTGGATATTCATTTCAGCATCAGAAGCAATAACACCAGAAGACGTTCTACCTTTACCTCCACCAGCAGAAGTTATGCCTGAGATTGAACAAGTAAGTCAGGTTAAATATGTTCAGATCATGAACGAAATGGCTGCACAAATGGTTCAACGTGTAAGCGAACTCAAAAAGTATGCTCAGAACCCTGATTTTTATTTTTTCAAAGATGGTAAGAAATTCATTAAAATCAATGATATTGATTATGAAATAGATGCAGAGCATGGCACCCCTATTATTCCATTACGAAACTGGGCAGATGACAGTGCAACCCGTAATCTATTCAGTTTCTTTGACCAAGATTGGGAATTTTCCATGTATGAAGGCGGCGCTGTTGTCGTTAATAAAACATGGGGAAATTATGATTGGGGCAATGGCTGTGTGCTTGAATACTTACCCAATGGTCACCTTGAGAGCGACTATGTTTTAAATGAAGCATTTACATGTATGGATGGTTCAGACAAACATGAAAAGCCAGATGCTACTTCTATCGCTCCCTATAAATTTGGTGTCGATGTTACACATTCAAACATGGTTTCAATAGAGCAACTTGGCGATAAACTGATTGTTGCTCAATCGCCATCAGCGGGTAATTCACCAATGGTGGGTATTTACGATACCAAAGCAAATACGACAACAAAAATTTTAGGTATTAGTGAAGCTCAACCTTATAAAGGTCTTGATGATTTACGTAGCTATAAATCACAACTGTTCGTTTCAGCAATTAGTGCCCATGATCGTATAGATGTATTTAATGGTGAGACAAATCAATACCAATACTCTTATGCTGTTCAACATAATGGCAGTGGTAAAATTGCTGTTAATGATCAATATATTTTAGTCGCTGATGCCGATCATATTGCGGTTTACCATAATACTCCAGCTACGCTTGGTGAAACCAAATCAATACAACCTTTTGCTTATTTAGCTTATGCTCATGGTCGCCCTTTTACACTTGAATTTATTGGTTCTAAATTACTTGCCGGTGGCTCACAAGGATCCGCTGTTTATGATTTAGCCGCACTGTCACAGAATATAACGCTTCAACCAATGCATAAAAACCTTGGTGCGTTTGAATCAATGGATGCTAATAATAACTACATCTTTGTAAAAGAAAATAATGGTCAACATATAGATGCAACGACACGTTTTGCTATGTATGACATTCAGCAATTTATTGCAAATGATTACCAATTTAAAGATGCAGCTAAAGCCGTTTACCTCCTGGATAATTTCTGGGTAAGTGGTCATGATCTAATCGTCAATAATAATGAGATTATTACATTAACTCCGTCTATTATTGAAAGCGTGCCATTAGACAAATTAGATACCCTTGATTTTACACCAAATGCATATGTACCAACGGCTCAACTAGAATTTGATGCCCTACCACAAACAGCCTCTGTACGTAAAATTTTACAAGATGGATTAACTGAAGGTAGTCAATCTATTTCAGCCAATATTGATTCACTGGTAAATATTCGTTTACTTGATCGTAATACCGTTGAAATCACAAACTTTACTGGAATAGATCTTAACAATCTAGATCTCGATATTAAAGCTCACAGCCAACATAATTGGGCACGCTTGGCTAATTTAGATAAATTACCGGCATACACTCGTATTACCCTGCCAATTACGGATCTAAATATAGATAAAAGCTTTAATACTACAGATGGCAGTGGTGTATATAACTACACCGGAATGCTCAGTACGCTGGATGGTCAAGGCAATACTTACGGTCATTATGGCACCCGGCATCTCATTGATTCACGTTTTGCAACAGAAACAAAACATCCGCTATTAGACAAATTAAACAAAATAACGGCGACATGGGATATCTCGTTTACGGATATGTTGCTAGGTTCTACTAATACAGAAACACCTTGGGATGCAAACAGCATCAAGCGCCACATTGAACTTCTCACGAACGTTGCTTATATTGTTTCTAGTGATAGCTTCAAAAATAAGCTGATGAATTATAAAGAAAACTATGGTCATGATTTGTACCTTTATGGCACAACATTTAAAACAAAAGCACAGAAAGAAAGTTTACTTAACAAGACATTAAATTCGAATGGCTTTGTGAACTATCGTCAAACATCTGGATTCCAAAATACATTTAGCTTTGGTAAAAGTGCAGGAACTGTATTTGGTGTCTCTGATAAAGAGTTAGATAAAGTTGAACGCGGTGAAATGCAAGACTTTGCTTTGTACCTTGGCGAGCAATTTGGTCAGAATTGGTATCATGACTGCCCTCCAATGCCTTGTACCTGGACTGAAATTCATTTTGCTAAGCTATTTGTTGATGTTTATAACGAGCTAGATAAAGCGGGTGAATTACCTTACTAATCAGCCTGATTAATGAGTAAACCGTAATATGACATTCTAGGTTGCGACGTCTTGTCGCAACCTTTTATTCAAAAAAACTAGCGTTCTAGCTGTATTTTCCTCGACTGACCATCATATTATTAATGAGTATTACGACGAAAAGAGCAATGAATGTGACGATAAACGTCGTCACACCATACTGCAAAGATAGTGTACAAAGATCCGTCAAAGTAGATGATAATAATTTACCTGAAGAAAACGCCGATAAAACAATAACATTAATAACAGTTAATCCCGTAAATAAACTCATCATAACGAGAGTTTGATAAGACTGTCTTTTAATCGTAAATAGCAGATTAGTTCGCGTTGCTTCAAATAGAAATTTCTGTCCTAAAGAATACGAAACCAATAATAATAAGGTGCAGTAAAATAGAAAGAACCCAAAAATAGAAATTGGATACAGCGCTTTACTTGAGCCTAATAAATATACAAATTTTGCCGATTCTAAAGCACTATAGAAAACAATTGCTGATAATGAGTAAAATACTACCTGCCGTATAAGTCGATGCATCTGCATTTTAATTACCTAATAAAACATTAACATAAAACATTTCAGCTAAATATTCCGAATTTAACCTCCTTCAAATGACAGCTACAAAAAAGCGCCGAATCATCAGCGCTTTCTTTAAAAGTCACAGTTTTTTATTTTATCACACCACAAACCATACGTGCACCACCACCACCAAGCGGTTGAGGATGATCTGAATGATTATCACCCCCCGCATGAATCATTAATGTTCGGCCTTTTAAATCAGACAATTTTAATCGAGGCGCTAAAACTGGCTCTTCTGCATCGCCTTTAGTGTTTACATAAAGAGGCGGTAAATCCCCCAAATGATTATTATCAGTCCATGAATAACCATGCTGATCCGTTTTCATTGGATCATAATGACCACCAGCCGCACCGCCTAAAACAGTTTTACCCATTTTTTCAGAGGAGTCACATGAAGGATTGGTATGCACATGAAAACCATGTAATCCTGTGGGGAATCCCTTTAGATCAGGCGTAAAAACGACACCATATTTTGTTTGTTCTATCAATATAGTCCCCGTCATTGTTCCTGAATTAAGATCCATCATCTTAACCGAGAGATCCGCAGCACTTACGCTAGCTGAAGCTAAAAACAAAGCAGAAAGTAGTATTTTTTTCATTTTTACAATCCTTATATAAAGTCATTAACACCGATGAAAATATAACTCAGCAATACATCATTAATAGCTTTTTTTACTCAACAAAAATACCCACATATAATGAAAATGACATTTTTATTATAACAACAGTACTATTCATCATAAAATATAAAGAAAAAAAGAGCATCGAATATTATAAAAAATAAACAACACTATAATAATGCCTGAAATTAAATTATTAACATTCCACTTTGGAATAAATATTTAATCACTAATTCAATATAAACCTTATAAGCATTAATGATATAACATAATAATCCCCTCCTAAAACCATCATCCTTACTTACATTCCTGTTATACAACCCATCTTATAAATAAAGTGATATCAGTCATTAAATTGATATTTACTCATTGATAAATAAAACAATTGAAATATTATATTCATCGAAAACACTAGATTTAATATTAATAACTTTTAGGTATATTATTGCTTATTTAGCATAGCTTTAATATTAATCACCGTTATACCATTCTCTTATAATTGTAGGCTTGTATGTATAGTAAGAAAAAAATATTTTTATTTTCTCTAATATCCATTACTGGATGGCTGTTTGCTTCATTCATAATGCATACTGAAATAAAAACTGATCATGAATATATTAAAGTAAAAATATCAGAAAATGCTTTCAATATAGTTTCTCAAGCATTACAAGATCAAAAAACAGATAAAGAAATCATACAACAGATGGAAATATGGTTTGACAAAGGCTGGACGGCTCAAACGGGTTCTGTCACCACCATTTGTAATAATAACAGAGCTGCTTTTAAACAAATAATGTCTGATAACACGATTACTACAATCTGTAGATTACGAATTTAGTAGGAAGAATAATGGCTAAAGGTATTATAACGACTCTATTACTTATATTATCACTCTCAGGTTGGATTAGTGGCACTTTTTTTTATTTTCAAGCGAAAGAAAATGATAAATTCCTAATGGAAAAAAGCCTTGATAATTCGTTAAATATTATATCTCAAATGTTACAAAGAAATAATGATGATGATGGTGTTATAGAACAAATTAACCTTTCAATAAATAAAGGTTGGACAGCTCATACTGGTCCATTAACTACTCTTTGTGAAAATGATCGAGACCGATTATTAACTATTGTCACGAAAATTAATGCTGAACAAATATGTAATTTAGTCCCTAAAGGAAAATACTACTAATTTCGATAATTTCGATAATTTCGATAATTATTATGATTTATATTAATGATATTATTTCTTGTCGGTCTATTCTTATCTTTAATTGAAGATACAAAGCAATTAACTTTTGATAGCATAAGAAAAATCGTATAAACAAGATATACCAAAAAATAACGCTGCATAATTAATCAATAACAAAAAGGGAAGATACGTAACCTTCCCTTTTTAAAATTACTTACATCACAAATAAAACTTTGATTATATGCCAACCAAATTTTGTCTTTACTGGCTCAGGAATCAAACCACGCAAGTTAGTATTTTTCATCTTTAATGCATCACTGGTACTAATAGCCTTACCAGAAAAGACAGCTTTATCAAATTGGGCAACCATAGCTCCTTTGCGGAACTCACCTAAATCACCACCTTTTTTACCTGATGGGCAAGTAGAGTGTTTTTTAGCGAGATCTTGAAATTTCGCTCCAGCTTTTAATTGCTTAATAATGTCATCAGCTAATTCTTTATGCTTAACCAAAATGTGTAGTGCGTGTGCGCTAGAAGCCATCGTAAATATCCAAAATTACAAATATAATGCCGCTATTATACATGAAAGGGTTTTAAGCATTCATTAATCAGTTGTCTATTAACAACGTTCTTCTTTCTTATCAAATTTAGATGAGTATATTTTCATCAATTGTGCTTCCACAGCCCTACGACCGTAAAGTATTTCATCGCCGTTCTTGCAAAATACACACCCAATGTATTACGAGAAAGAATAAAAGTAGATCAGTTAAGTAACTCAATAATGTTCGGAAATATACGGCTATGATGAACTAGACTAGAATCTATCTTGGACGGGTAATCGTTTTACAATAATATGAAGGTATTACTGATGTGTTGATTATCGTATTTGTTGGCATAAAATGCCAAAGTCTCACGTTATGTTATAACATTAAAAAATGAAAAAATTTAAAGGCTTACAAATCGAATAATCTATTTATAATAGTGTTATTCACTTTCCATTCATGGCGACTTGGTTACAGTTATAAATATGAAAAAACATTACAAATATTTATATCTAATCGGATTTATCAGTATTTTTAGCTGTCGGGTTTTCGCAACACCCAATACTGATATCGATGAACATCACGACAATGTCATGGATGCAGTGGCTCTAGGACTTATTCAACCTTTTTCTGCTCTACAACATAAAGTCCAGCAGCAACTATTAGCTCGTATTATTCGCGTTGAATTAGACAAAAATGATAATGAATGGATATACGAATTAAAACTAATTGATGCTAACAATAATATAATAAAAGTCGAGTATGAAGCCCGTACTCTTAAAATGATAGAAATAAAAGGACGCCATCTTGAAAGTGTTCTTAAGGTTCCAAAATGAAAATTTTAGTTGTTGAAGATGATGTAACATTAGGCGAGCAAGTTGTCGCAGGTTTAGAACAAAATGGTTGGGTTGCAGAACACTCCATCGATGGTATTGATGCACTTTATCGCGCAACATCAGAACCATGGGATGCCATTGTACTTGATTTAGGCTTACCTAAACTGGATGGTATTACTGTTCTAAAAGGTATCCGTGAAGAAAACGTTAACTGCCCAGTGGTGATCCTAAGCGCCCGTAATGAGCTAACACAACGTGTCGATGGCTTAAATGCAGGTGCTGATGATTATCTCACCAAGCCATTTCAAATGGTCGAGTTAGTTGCACGCGTACGCGCCCAATTACGTCGAGCGACTGGTAATGTTTCACCCGTTATTCAAGCCGGTGATTTAAGTTTAGATACTCGAACCTCAAAAGTAACATGGCAAGATAATGTCGTTGATTTAACCGCGCTTGAATTTAAAGTGCTGTCATACTTAATGCATAACACTGATAAAGTTATTTCTCGTACTGAGCTTGTTGAACATATTTATAAGCAAGATTTCGACCGTGATTCAAATACTATTGAAGTGTTTATTGGTCGTATTCGTCGTAAAATTGGCAATGATGTTATCAAGACAGTACGTGGTCTTGGATATCGTATCAATGCTAATTAATCCATCTAAAAATCGTCAACCCAGTATTCGTAACCGACTGCTCATTGCTGCAGCAGTCTGGTTATTGGCGATTACATTATCAGCGGGCTATGTTGTCCCAAGTTTCATCAAAACCTATTTAATCGAACAAGAAAAATCACAGTTATATCTTTATATGGATCAAATTACAGCCCAAGTAGATATTGATAAACATGGTCAACTGTTTGTTGATGGTCGCCTATCAAATCCTCGCTTTAATTTTCCATACAGCGGCTTATATTGGTCATTAAAACTCAATCACCAAGTATTACGTTCGCGTTCGTTATGGGATACTACCATCAAAGGTAATGCCCAAAAAGGATTTGAAGGCCCCAATAATCAATCTTTAATTGTGGTGAAACGTAAATTCAGCTTGCCTGACAGTGACTACCCTATCGAATTATCAGTCGCGGTCAATCAAGATAAGCTACTGAAGACATTGCAACAATTAACCCATGGTTTATGGGGCATTCTGATTATCATGGCGATTGGTATTTTAGTGCTAACCACCTTACAAGTAAGCTGGTCATTGTGGCCTTTACGTAAACTTCGCAAGAATCTTATTGAAGTTCGTGAAGGACATTCAACCGAACTAACAGGGCTTTATCCTGTTGAAATTCAGCCTGTTATTGATGATTTGAATGCACTATTATTTCACTATCAAGAGCTGCTATTACGCGCAAGAAACCACTCTGGCAATTTATCACACGCGTTAAAAACCCCGATTGCGATTTTAAATAATGAAGTATCATTATTAGATCCAGCCACACAGGCAAAACTTGCTCCTGCGCTACAGCAGTTGCAACAACATATTGATTACCATTTAGGTCGAGCACGTATGGCGGGAGCCATGAATATTCTTGCCACAAAAACAGCATTGTCACACCGTATTGATGCCATCTCATTAGCGATGGATAAAGTTTATGCGCACCGAGAAGTCATATTAGTAAATGAACTCGATAGTGATGTGGTGATTGCGGTTGAAAAGCGTGACTTAGATGAAATGATCGGTAACTTAATCGAAAATAGCTATAAATGGGCCAATAGTTTAATTCGTGTGTATCAAGAATCGATTGTAGATGGTCATATTGTATTAGTGATTGAAGATGATGGACCAGGTATTGCACATGAAAAATGCAAGCAAGTACTAAAACGTGGTGTGCGGTTAGATGAAAACACCCCAGGTACAGGGCTTGGTCTTAATATCGTTAATGAGCTAGTACATAGTTACCGTGGTGACTTAGTCTTAACGAGCAGTGCTCTTGGTGGCTTAAAAGCGATGTTATATCTACCGATTCCTCGTAAATAAAGCTTAGCGGTTAATAACTGACTATAAAATAACGATTGCTATAGATCATTCAAATCGCGCAGTGATATATTAAAAAAAAACACGACAAAGGAAGATTAAAAATAAATGATAGATTTCCGCTCAGATACAGTCACTCGCCCATCAGACAAAATGCGTCAAGTAATGGCAGCAGCCCTTGTCGGTGATGATGTTTATGGCGATGACACAACCGTTAATGATTTAGAGTTGTGGGCCGCAGAACGTCATGGTTTTGAAGCGGCTATTTATTGCACCTCAGGCACACAAGCAAACTTACTGGCATTGATGGCGCATTGTGAACGTGGTGATGAATACCTTTGTGGTCAACAAGCACATAACTATAAGTTTGAAGGCGGCGGCGCGGCAATATTAGGCTCAATTCAGCCACAACCATTAGAAAATGATGCCGATGGTAGTATTCCATTTTCAAAACTAACGGCTGCAATTAAGCCATTAGATCCACACTTTGCACGAACTAAACTGCTTAGTCTTGAAAACACCATTAATGGTAAAGTATTGCCACTAGAATACATTCAGCAAGCACGTGAGTTTGTTAATCAACACGGCTTACAAATGCACCTTGATGGCGCGCGCGTTTATAATGCAGCGGTTGCCATGAACGTAGATATTACTGAAATTGTAAAATACTTTGATTCATTTACGATTTGTTTATCTAAAGGCTTAGGCGCACCTGTTGGCTCTTTATTACTAGGTGATAAAACCTTAATTGCCAAAGCTCGCCGCTGGCGTAAAGTACTGGGTGGTGGTATGCGCCAAGCGGGTATTATTGCCGCGGCGGGTAAATTAGCATTAACTGAAAATGTTGAGCGTCTTGCTGACGATCACCATAACGCACATTACTTAGCAGAGCAGTTAAATACGGTTGACGGTTTTAGCGTAAACCTACAACATATCCAAACCAATATGGCGTTTGCGAAGGTTGATCAACACATTGATCAAACCCAATTAATCGCAACCCTAAAACAGCAAGATATCTTAATCAGTGGCGGCAACCCAATGCGTTTCGTCACTCATCTTGATATCACAACAGCCGATATTGACACCTTTATTGCAGCACTAAAAAGCGCATTGTAATAGCCTGTTAATCCGCTGACAAAAACGAATAGCCCATACACGCATAAGTGGATATGGGCTTTATTTAAATGTTAGAAATACGTCACATCCAAGCAAAAAAAACACCAAAATCACCCCTCTTGTTTACGATCCTAAACTACGCTTATAACTAGTATCAATAATAGATAAAAACACCATATAAGCTGATGCTTCAAGTTACTAGACAAGGATAAATATATGGATGATTTACAGTTATGGATCGCCACTATAAAGACATGGTACCGTGAAGATAATCCTCACAATATTGAGCCTCTTATCGCGATCATTAGCGCCACGCCAGCGCGTTTATTTACCGCGCCAAATCTAAACCCAAATAAACAAAATAATCATAACTATGAGGAAGCATTGGCTTATTGGCTTGATGGGTGTCAAAAAATCAGCCAATTTCATCGCCAACAACAACCAGAGCTCGCCTTTACTTATATCCAATTACCCTATGCCAAATTACAAGCACTTATCTGTGATCCACAACAAGGTGCAACCACGAAACGCTGGGGCTTAAAAAAGCTCGATAGCATCATTGTTAAGTTATTAGAATTTTGCCAATATCAGCAACCGCAACACTGGCAATCGCAACACTGGCAACAACAACGTCGTGATTTGATCGATCTGCATGTTATTTTTATGGCGGCACAACAACATCTTAACCTTAGATATTAGTACCATGACAACTATAATAACTACGATGACTGAGGCTTACTCCATACCGATTTAAAATCAAACCACCCGAGTAAGTTCGACTCCATTCCTTGCAGTTGTACGTTATCATCAACGCCTAACCAGTTATGGAAGAGCGGAATAATTTGCCCTGTTTGCGATAATGTTTCACCAATAATATCACCGGGAAACTTGGTAGTTGACGTTGAGCGCCATTCACTGATCACTTGCTGTAATTGCTTAAATTCATCACTAGGCATTACGCGCTGAATATGATTAAAATTATGCAACCACGCCAGAATAGCATCACTCCGATTGCTTCCCAGGCTCATGCCATTTAGCCAGATATCAATCTTTTCAGCGTGCTTTCCTAGAACGATATCTTCATAGCTTAATTCCATTATATTTAGCCGAATACCATCTTTCATCAGGATTTTTTCAATCAAAGAGGCAACATACGGATAAATAGGATGTTCATGTTGGTAAGCCAGTGTCACTACTCTTTTATGCGGCATAACAACAGGTTCAGGCACTTGTTGAGTATGGATCCAACCAGGTAATAACCCATAAGCATTAAATAACTTAAAATCCCCTACCTGTGTTAAATCCATCTCACGCATCACATTTAAACTATATAACCGTGATTGAAAATAACGCAGCCATTGTGGATCTTGTGCTAAACCAGAAATACGATTCAACAATAAGAAGGTACAGCCTTGATCCATGGATAAGCGCGATGAAATATGAACATGTTGCTCAAGTTTATCCCCCAAGGTCGGTTGTAAATAACACGCAGCAAAATGATTTAATATCCACACTTCAACCACATCACTTAACGCTCTAAAACCAAAATAATGCTCAAAGGCTTCAAGTTTAAACCGCTGCTTATCATTAACCGCCACTTTATAAGGGCCAGTGCCTATCGGGAAAGTATTATAATCAGAGATCAAAGCATGATTAGCAGGCTGGATCATCGCGCAAATATTGGCTAATAAATCAGGAAAGCGATAATCATCTTGAGATAAATGAAAATCAATAATATTAATAAACGGTGACGACACTTTATCGATATGTGCAAATAAAGCTAACTGCTTCACTTCTGAAAACGTCGCAAAAATATCATTACTATCAAGCAATCGACCATCATGAAATCGAATCGCTGGTCGTAAATAAAAGCGCCAATGCCGTGGTGTTATCGCTTCCCAAGCATGGGCAATATCACCAATAACCGTTTCTTGTTCCCCTTTTTCCTCTTTTAGCTGCGTTAGACCACTAAAAATTTGCCTTACAAGATGCTGTTCAGAACGGCGTAATGGCTTTAGCGGTGTGATATTTTCAAAGCTACGATAATAAGGTAAACGGACAATTTGCTTGCCTTGATGATGTGAAATACCCAATTGTTCTTGAATCAACTGTACCAATTTTTCAGCATTATTATCCAAGGCCACCAAAGCGGGCTCTAACTTACCATCAGCCACTAACTTACGGGCATGGTGAAGCTGTAACTCGCTGTCTGTATTATTAAAAATAAGTCGCGACTGTTTACCTCGGCCAACAGCGGGTTGCCAGTCAACCCAACCTTTCTCGACCATCTTATTGATCACCATTCGCACGTTACGGCGCGTACAAAACAGAACTTCAGAGATATCTTGCAGGTTAGTCTCAGTGCAATCACCACCAAAGTGATTGTACAAACGTTGAAATTGCAATTTAAGCCGTTGACCACTCATAAAAAGGGGAACCTTATTTATCGATTTATACTCTTTTAACTTTTCTACTTTAACTTAAAATAGAGCATGTCAAAACAAAAACGTATCATCACAGAGCAAAATTACGCATGTTAACTCTGTGGCGTTTAATGTATTGACAAGGTTAATGAACATTGTCTGCAATGTGTTCCCCCAAACCGTTGCGACTCCTGAGTGATCATTAATAACACTGGTTGATATAAGCATTTTATTATATCAGCCAGTCTTTCCTCTTTTCTTACATCAAACTCTGTCATGCGACACAAACATAACGACAGAAGTTGCTTATTGAATCGAATATAGGTAAAAACATAACCCTCTATTCCTTAAAACCCATTATCATCATGCCTGAATCTATTTCTCAACCTTACGATTTTTCCTCTTTAGTTCACAGTCGCCGTTCGGTACGTAAATATGATTTAACGGCCGAGTTTGATCATCAAGCAGTTGCTCGCGCATTAGAATTAGCCGCCCTTTCACCCAACAGTTCCAATATGCAATTATGGCAGTTCCACCGCGTGATTAATGATGATAAACGCCAACAATTAGCCACACTTTGTATGGGTCAAAATGCAGCTAAGACTGCAAATGAATTAATCGCATTTGTGATCACACCTGATAAATGGCAACAGCGCACACGCATTAATGCTGCCCACATTCGAGAAATGTTTAAAGGCCGTAATGACAAAGCCTCTAAACGCGCCCTTAAATATTATGAAAAACTGATCCCGCTTGTGTATCGTAATGACCGATTTGGTCTTTTGGGCTTAGGTCGTCGCTTAATTTGTGCATTTTTAGGTAGAAACAAGCTAATGATGCGTGAAGTGAGTAAAGCAGATTTACGGGTTTGTTTGCACAAAAGCAGTTCACTGGCAGCAATGATATTTATGATGGCAATGCGTGCAGAAGGCTATGACACATGCCCAATGGAAGGATTTGACTCTAAACGCGCTAAAGCCTTACTTGGCCTTAAAAGCAACGATGAAATAACTATGATTGTTAGCTGTGGCAAGCGCACAGATGAAGGTATTTATGGCGAGCGTCAACGGGTTGATAATCAAGAGATCATCATTACGCATGCTTGATAGTTTGACTCATCGAATACACAAGCAATAAAATACAAAAGCGCATGGCATTAATGTTCTGTTATATGCGCTATCCCTTGGTTAGTAAGAGTAATTCAAATGTCTAATGTCGTTCAGCTTTCTATGTTCAGTCAGAATAAAAAGACGAACACTCCCCCACCAGCCAAATCATCAAGCCCTAAAGCTTTAAGGGAACAGGCTGTATTAAAACAACAAAATTGTTGTTACTTTTGTGGCATACGTAAAGAAACTAAAGATCTTAACTGGCTTAATCAGGTTGGTTTTAAACAAAAAGCACATGTTGTTTGTGGCAGCTGTAGTTCTGATGCTAAATCGCGCCCAATGGATGAACTCCGAATAATTCTGGCACTCAAGGCGATGGATTTTAGAACCATTAAGATTCAACAATATCTTGAGTTAAGAGAAAAAGGCATTCATATAGATGGCGTTCGTGATTACAAATTCTACTTTGAAACTATTGAGTGATGATAAACAAGAAAGACGCTAACAAAAATAATGGCATTAATGCGTAGTAATTAAAAAATATAATTATAAATCAACAAATTAAACTGATGGGTTCACGCCAAGGATGACGCTCGGCATCTTTGCAGCATCACCCTTCATGATATTTTCAATATTTACTTATATAAAGTGGCTTGGGCTTGCCCAACACTTGAACAGGTGTCGGCTGCGCGACACATATCCTTATTTGTTAGCTTATATTTTGCCTTAATCTAAAATGAGAATACGTTTTCTTTCCGCTAATTATCTCATCAATTAACTCTTGATTAATGATTATTTTAACGCTGTAAGCAGTACCATTAAGCATGAAAATTAATGTTGCTTTCATTCCAGAAACAAGAGTGTCTGGCTTTAATCCAATAGGATTTTTTTGTAAAATAATTCGATTTGTTGAAATTTCAAATAATTCAGCTATTGGAAATTCATAAGATTCCCCAATAGTTAACCCTCGCTCAAATAACGTAGGAAAAACAGCATCATAATGACATGATTTTTGAAACCACTCATGGACATAATAAAGTTGACTTATTGAATAACAATCACTTTTAAACCAAGAACGATGTACCTTTATTTTAATTTCATGAGCAAGTAAACGTTCAGCTGTAGAAGTAGATGTGATAATCAAACGATTTTTATGGACACTAGGAAATAAATTACAGACCTTCGCAAGATTTTTTGACAATTGATATGAACGAAATGCTGCAATAGCGCTCGCACTAGCAGCAAAAAAACTCAATAGCGATATTACTACGCTGACCTTTTCAGTTAATGACAATTTTACCCTTCCTCTCAAATTCAATTTATATAAGCTAACAACTTATCCAAATTTATTCTTTAAATGGAGACCCATATTTATCTCGTAATAATATAAAAGCATTATAAATCAGATCTGTTTTTAGTTATTAATCCCGATAGTAATCACACAATCGGATACTCGCCGTTTAGTTTCCAGTTTTTTACTCTACAACGCGCTAATAGTAGATTCCCTATCTCGTTCGTAACCTCACTGTAGGGAATGACGGGGTTTGGTATGCACTCAGCCCATTATACGTCATCTCGGAAGTTGAGGAACGAAGCTATCCGTGATCTATTCACCACGGGATTGAGCCTTAAAGACACCAACAAAAATAGCAAAAATAATGGCATTAATGCGTAATAATTAAAGAGGATCTAATTATAAATCAATGAATTAAATTGATTGGTTCACGCCAAGGATGACGCTCGGCATCTTTGCAGCATCACCCTTCATGATATTTTCAATATTTACTTATATAAAGTGGCTTGGGCTTGTCCAACACTTGAATAGGTGTCGGCTGCGCGACACATATCCTTATCTGTTATACATTAAAATCCATAGTACTTGCCGATAGCTGTAGCCAGTAGACTACCAGCAGCACCGACCTTAACATCCCATAACGTAGATGCTGCTTTAGATACCATAGTGCCCATCCAACCCGATACGGATGAACCAAAGTTACCAGATTTTACTTCCGTACTACCTTTATCGGTTTCTATTGCAACTTGAAGTGACTCTATATCCTCATCACTAACTTTATTTTGTTTGAGGACTTCGATTAAGGAAGCCATATCATTTTTGTTTACAGTATTACGAATAGTTTGAGTATTTGAATCACCAACTACGATAGTGGCATTATCACCAAAAACTGCATTGTTAAATAAATCTGACACGCCAACCTCTTTAGCTCTTGTTTTCATATCACTCAACGCCATTTCATTTGGAAATTTTTCAGACAATTCCAAGACGAAATCTAAGAGTCGAGTAGTAACCTCTGTCAATATTTGCGTCATCGCACCAGCAGAATGAATAGCCCAAGCGGTTTCTACACCATAGCTATCATCAAAACCCTCAGACAGGAGTGGATAGAACTCAGGTGCGATACTTACCTGTAAATTTTCTTGAGTTGAATACTGCTCGACAACAACAATACTATCCATCAAGTATTTAGTGTCTAGCCTTTCACGTATTTCATCATCTAAGTGCATCAAAGGCAGAGTTTGATTCTGGTATCTATATACAGAATTACTCAAATTGCCTTTAACTGTAAGATGTAGTTTCCTATAGGAGGGAACAGACTCACGATTTCCATATCCTCTGAGCTCACTATCAACCCAATCGAAAAGCTCTTTCTCACCTAACTGGTGAAGAAGTACTTTTGTTTTCAACAATGCTACTTTTAAGTTGCTTTCGCCAGAGCTTAACAACTCGATAATTTCTTCGATTAACTTCATTTACTTACCAAACTCAAATTTGATGCATAACGCCTGCATAACACGTTTGCTACGATACAAACTTAGCTGAATTTTACTACCTTAATCACTGAAACTAAAGGCAAACCGACAACGCCGAATGTAGCAAATCGTGTTGATGCATTTGTTATGCGCGTTCTAAACGTACCATGACTCTTTCAAAGAATTTGATATTCGAGTCACAAGTGAATGGTCGCCACAAGCTTTCCTTATTTGGAACACTTGTACTTAACTGTCTAAAAAGACTATGAAATTCAGAGTCAACAGAACATACATGGGTACCTTTAAACTCATCAA
This sequence comes from Photobacterium carnosum, assembly GCF_002849605.1. Taxonomy (GTDB): domain Bacteria; phylum Pseudomonadota; class Gammaproteobacteria; order Enterobacterales; family Vibrionaceae; genus Photobacterium; species Photobacterium carnosum. The sequence goes on along the minus strand of NZ_NPIB01000003.1, from coordinate 134,927 downwards.
ATTGATGTGCGGTCAGATCTATAATTACCTTATTTTCAACGACAACCCAGTAATGGATGCTACCAACTTTTAGCTGTTCAGTTTCATTCTTTGTATAAACCACATCGGCAATACCACCTGACTGCAAGTACAGAGCAAGCATTTGACTTGTAGCTTCACATGAACCATTTGGGAAAGAACATAGCTCACTATCTAAGTATTCTGAAGAGTTCAATTCATCTTCAAATGCTGAACAAAACTTCTCTACCAACTCAATCAACAACCGACACCTCTCTTTATTATTACAATTAAGCGCATAATAACTTATTATATTAACAACTTACCCGAGTTTGTTCTTTGAACCTACGCCCATATTTATCTTCTAATAATATAAAAAGCATTATAAATCAGATACATTTTTAGTTATTAATCCCGATAGTAATCACAAAATCGGGCACTCGCCGTTTAGTTTCGGTTTTTCTACTAATAATTAATATAAGAATATTGGGCAGAAGTATATTTAGTTTGAAAACTCAACGCGCTGTGAGTAGATTCCCTATCGCCCTCGCGGGCATTCACTGTAGGGAATGACGGAGTTTGGTATGCACTCAGCCCATTATACGTCATCTCGAAAGTTGAAGAACGAAGCTATCCGTGATCTATTCACCACGTGATCGAGCCTTAAAGACACCAGCAAAAATAACAAAGACAATGGCATTAACACGTAATAATTAAAAAGGCTCTAATTATAAATCAATGAATTAAATTGATGGGTTCACGCAAAAGATAACGCTCGATATCTTTGCAGCATCACCCTCATGACATTCGCAATATTTACTTATATAAAGTGGCTTGGGCTTGTCCAACACTTCGAATAGGTGTCGGCTGCGCGATACATGTGCTTATTTGTTAACTGCGCTTTTCAGCTTTAGTTACACAAACAGAAAATAGCTCTTTCATTAGCGCATAATTACAATGATAACCATGGATATTTGCAGTTACCCACTGTTCAGACGTAATACCAGAAAAATTAATATTGTAACCACAGTTAATTGCAATGTGTTCAAACAACAAACGTTGGGTGCGACCATTACCTTCACGAAATGGATGTAGAACGTTAATATCGCAATAATACTCAGCTAATTTAGTAAGAAATTCATCGAATGATAGATCAACTAAATACTTATCTTTTTCTAACATTGAAAAAAGATTATTCGCTTCTTTTCCAATTCTAGCAACATTGCAGAAGCGTGTATTTCCTTTTGAAATATCAATCGTTCTTAACTCGCCAGCCCATTCAAATAGATCAGAGAACAAGATACGGTGAATTGAACACAAATAAATAAAGTCGTAAGGAGGTAATTGAAACTCCACATACATTGCAGCTAACGTCGTTAAATCACGCTCAGCAGCCTCTAATACTGCTTCATTATTAATATTGAGCTTATTAACTAGAACCGTACTATTTTCGTAAGTATAAGGATCATGTGTTGTTCCATATTTATCAGCCATTGAGTGCCTCTAACGAATTTACGTTTGAGTATTTATTTAACAATATTTGACGTTGTTGCTCTCTATCGAGTGATAAATCGAAATCACTAGCAATATCATGCCCTTCTAAACGCATACTTTCTTTAAAGTTATCCATTTTGACTTGCTCGAAATAGGCATGTTTATCTTCATAAGAAGAAAGTATTGAATTACTAGGCATCACCAAATCAATATTATTAAGTTGAGATTGAATCGCTTTCCCTGATTCAAAAACACCCCAACTATTAATAGAAAAATGAAAGGTTCGACCTTGACGCTTTCTTTCAATATTTAAGCCTAGGTTTTCAATTAGTGAATTAACTACAGATTGTACTTTACGTTCAGAGATCCCAGTAGCAGCAACAATAGCTTGAGTATTTGGAGATTCTAATCGTGTCATTGCAGCTAAAACTAATAATTCGTACTTCATGCTTACCTCGCACATTTATGCGGAAATAATATTAGTCTACAACTCAAAGAGAATGATTGCCATATTTTGAAAGCTACAGTTAATGCCCAACAACGCGCTGATAGTAGATTCCCTATCTCGTTCGTAACCTCACTGTAGGGAATGACGGGGTGAGTTGGGCATTCACTAGCAGGAATGTTTATGGTTCACCACAGAAATACTGGACACCCATATCTATACGATTCAATGAAGATTTCAGTGCGTGGTGAACAAACAGAGCCCTCAATACAAAATTGAACGCTCTATTTCTGATAACCACTAATTGTAGCGCGGTGAGTTTTATTGCCAGTTGGGATTTTGGCTCAAGGCTTGTGTGAATACACTTTTTACTTGCTGATCAGGCTGACCAATATATTGATATGTTGCGTAAATACTTGGGGTATTCAATGCATCAGGCACATCTTTCACATGCACAATCATTGAATATTTTTTATTATTATCGGCCGTTAAGGTGATCATAAAATCACTGGCACAATCATGAGGTTTACAAAAAGAAACAGCATCGTAAGTATCGCCGCCCATCACAATCGCTTCTAACGGTGATGTTACCATGTCATCTTTTATCCAGTCTGGAAGCTGTTTTTCAACACTCGCTATCGATTGAACTGCATTTGTTGTCACAATTTTAGCACTCGGCTGAGTTGACGATGTATGAGAATTATTACACCCCACAAGCATGACACTGATTACTGCTACTAATACCAATTTTTTCATTCTGACTCTTGTAACCAATAGTTAGGTTTATAATTAAAATATAAGTAATTAACATCATATAGCGATACCACATATAACGACTATTATTTTATTCTTTTAACTGTCTATTAAATCTTACTGGGGTATATTTAATTCAATCACAACACAATGTAACAACTGATTTTATCGAAAAAAATCAAATAGCATACCCTATTATTGTGATTTAGGTTATGGTGTCAGCAATTGAATAAAAGAAGTGATGATATGCCACTAATTACAGAAAAACTGATTACTTTAAAAAACGCGTGGATGGCTAGCCATGTTACTGATGCTGAATTTCCAACCCCATTAAGTGAACTAGGTTTACATCTGTATCAACTCGCACACTCAGAACTGTCTACACAGATCATTGACTCAATTATCTCTCCAAGTGAATCATCGTTAACGTTTTATCCTGTTGATTGTCATCCCCTCACTATCCGTTATGCATTGGTTTATTCAAGCTATTGGCAACAAGAAGATCAACAACAAGCTATTGTTGAATACCTGACTCAGATTATGTTTGAAGCCGAAACAAAAGCACAACTGTATGTGGGTTTTTATAACGGTAAACCTGCAGCAACAGGTATGATTTATACTGATATTAACGATGATAAAAAAATATCATTAGTCAGTGATATCCATGCATTACCACTGCCTAATCAGACCCAACTGATGCAAAACATGGAGCAGTTTTTATTACATACTGCTCAACAAACCTCTGCAACAGTAATACTGCAAAAATAATATTGATAATCAAGATGTAGTTATATTACATCTTGATATTTTTACTACCTAGCTCTCAAATATATAATGTTCTTTACACTCCCTTTTGACGCACCAATAAACTCTGCCATAATTACTAACACAACGTCCCCCTTAGTGATTGGTTGCATAATAATTACACTAACTGGACAGTATTAGATAATAAGGGACGATATGAAAGGGATTATTTTTACTGAATTTATTTCGATTGTAGAAACACAATTTGGTTTAGAAATAAGTCAGCAAATGTTTGATCATGCTAATGATGCTGGTGTTTATACCACTATTGGCAGCTATGATCATCGTCGGTTAATTAAACTCATCATGAGCTTAAGCCATATCACTCACATTCCGGCACAAGATCTACAGCAAACCTATGGTCGATTAGTTTTTCCTGCACTATTACAAGCACTACCCATACCTGATATTGAAAATGATGATACTTTTAGCTTTATTGAAAAAGTCGAACGACATATTCATATTGAAGTCAAAAAACTCTATCCTGATGTAACACCACCTAAATTCACATTTAGTAATCAAACCCAATCAACCATGATCTTAGATTATCATTCAGCTCGTTGCATGGGGTACGTTTGCATGGGCGTATTAGAAGGCTGTGCTAGTTATTTTAATCAATCATTAACAATCGCAATGCAACCTATGAATGCCTCACAAAGTCATGTCCGATTTTCATTAACACTCACTGGTGACTAACATGGATACCAATCGCCATATTATGTTATTAGAACGCAAACTAGAGCGAGAACATGCTTCGCGTATTATGGCTGAGAAATTATTAGAAATAAAAAGCCGCGAACTTTTTGAAATTAATAACATATTAGAAAAATCATTAGAAAAACTACGACTACAAGCAGAGTTAGATTCTGCTCAACTCGCCTATCAAACAAAGATAGAAAATTTACTCCTTACTTATGCACGGTTATTTCTCAAACAAGCACCCTCTTGTAACAATATTCAACAATTAATCGAAAGCCTCATTGATGGCTACTACATTACTGCCTGTCATATTTCCATTATGCCCATTGAAAACATTACCATTAGTGGTGATTATTGCAGTGGACGTGAACAGATATGGTGCCCACCAGCCGCTCTTAAAAATCAAATCTCTTTATGGGATCCAACAACCAACCTTTACTGGACGGCATTAATTAATAACAATGATATTGTTGGGTATTTTGCAGCAAGAATATCGGCCCCGACAAATAGAACAACCATAATTCAGCAGCATCTAGCACTTTTTTGTGAATTATTTCGATCTGCTATTGGGCGTCAAATTACACTAAGCCGCGCAATTCATGCCCGTCAACGTGCTGAGGATTCAGAGCAATCAACCCGTGATTTTTTGGCGATGATTAACCATGAATTACGTACTCCCCTTAATGGTTTATTAGGAACTGCCGAGCTATTACAAGACACAGAATTGAATGCTAATCAAAATAAATTATTAACCACATTAAATCATTCCGGCGAACTACTTCGCGCTATTATTAACGACTTACTTGATTACAGTAAAATAAATGCTGGCATGTTAGAGCTAATAGAAAAACCCTTTAATAGCCATTTATTAGTCACTAAATTAAGGGATATATTTTCTCATCGTGCGTTAGAAAAACGGTTAGATTTCACCATTGATTATGATACTGATATTCCACGTTCAATTAATGCAGATGAAGATCGTCTTAAACAAATCTACGTTAACCTTATTGCTAATGCGATAAAATTCACCCATCAAGGGTTTGTACGTGCAAAATTTAGTTGGCAGGATAATCGTCTAATATTTACCGTAGAAGACAGTGGTTGCGGTATTGAACAACAGCAACAACATAAATTATTTAAACCGTTTAGTCAGATCGATATATCAAGTAAGCGTAGCCATGAAGGTACTGGATTAGGACTGGCAATCTGTAAACAATTATGTGAACAAATGAACGGTAATATTACGTTATCGAGTGAGCCTAAAAAAGGAACTACGTTTTCAGTATCACTGCCATTAACAATAAGCACACGTGATGAAACACTCTCTAATCATCCACCAATTACACACGAAGCATTACAAAAATTAAATATTTTGGTCGTGGAAGATTTAAAAACAAACCAAATGATCATTCAACTAATGCTTCAAAAACATAAGATTAATGTCACTATCGTTGATAATGGTCAGGCGGCGTTAGATATCATTGCCAACCAACCTTTTGACATTGTACTGATGGATTGTCGTATGCCGATTATGGATGGCTATTGTGCCACCAAAATTTTACGTCAACAACATTTCACCAAACCTATTATTGCATTAACGGCAGGTACAACAACTGCCGAGCGAGAAGCGTGTATTAACGCTGGTATGGACGATATTTTATGTAAACCTTACATGGCCTCTGAATTACTCGCGATGCTAAACAAATGGTTTAATAGCTCGCATCAATCTCATTTTAGCCGTGAGTCAAAGACTTAACATCACGGCTAAACGATTCTATTACCGATTAATACCCATTCATCATTATGGCTGTTTAGTTTGGGGCGAATGTAACCCCACAAGTGATGGTGATGGCTGTTGTACTAACTCATTAGGCTGAGGATGTAATGTCGGTTTCAGCAAAACATACTCCATAATATCTCGCGCCAAAGGAGCAGCATGCCAACCCCAACCACCATGTTCTAACACCACCGTCACTAAAATAGTGGGATCATTAGCAGGAGCAAAACCCGTAAATAAAGCGTGATCTTTAAAATGCTCAGCAACTTCATTCGCGTTGTAATGTTCAGTATCCTTCATTGAATAGACCTGACTTGTACCTGTTTTACCCGCCACTTGAAATGGCATATTTTGGAACATTCGACTAGCCGTTCCTTTTTCAACAACAAGCTCCATGCCCTTTTTAATGATCGCCCAATCTTTTTGAGGTACTGAGGTCAGAGGTTTAAAATCAGCAAAAGTAATCGGTTGCTGCACCTTGCCATCAATGATGTCTTTTAATAAATGAGGACGATGCTCAATACCGTCTTCAGCAATAACTGAGGTCGCTTTCGCTATCTGTATCGGGGTTGCGGTCCAATATCCTTGACCGATTCCTAGTGGTACAGTGTCCCCTTGCATCCAATGATGATGAAAACGCGCCATTTTCCATGCTCGAGTAGGCATAATACCGGTTGAATCTTCATCGATATCAATACCTGAGTGTTGACCATAACCAAATTTAGTCATCCACATTGATAATCGATCAATGCCTAAATCATAAGCCACTTGATAAAAATAGGTATTCACTGATTTTTCAATCGCTTTATAGATATCAACATTGGCAAAGCCTTGCTTTCTATCATCTCTGAACTTACGACTTTTACTATGAGGAATACGCCACCAGCCATGGTTATTACGCACCGTATGTACCGTGATGACCCCTGTTGTTAAACCAGCGGCAGCAAGTTCAGGTTTTACAGTTGAACCCGGCGGATATAAACCTAGAGTCGCGCGATTAATAAGCGGACGCGCGGGGTCATTCAGTAATGCGGCATAGGCTTTCGATGAGATGCCATTAACAAACAAATTCGGGTTATAACTCGGACTTGAAACCATGGCTAAAATCGCCCCATTCTTCGGATTCATTGCCACGATAGCGCCTCGACGAACTTTCGTTACTATCAAGCCTGTCATTGGATCTTGCTGTTGTAATGTCAATAATTTTTGCGCATAAAGCTGTAAGTTAATATCAATCGTTAACGTTAGATCTTTGCCTGCAACGGGCGGTACATAAGATAATGTTCGTACAACGCGACCATGACTATTTACTTCAACTGTTTCATAGCCAGTTTTACCATGAAGAATATTCTCATAGTGATGTTCAATGCCTAACTTACCAATAGTACGGGTTGCTTTATAATTTTCGTATTCACCGCTCTTTTTTAAGGCTGCAATATCACGATCATTAATTTTCCCAACATAACCTAATAGATGTGTTAATGCGGCACCATAAGGATAATAGCGCTCTAAATGCGCATCAACATTCACTCCAGGATATTCAAATTCATTAACGGAAAATACCGCTACTTGTTTGTTATTCATCTGCGCAATGAGCGTTACAGGTTTAAAGGCTTGAGTCTGTGATTTTGCTTTATTAAACGCAGTAATATTTTGATCTGATATTCCCAACAATTGCTGAAGTTGGTTTAATACCTGTGGCAGATTTTTTACTTGATCAGGTGTTATTTCTAATGAACAAACGGGAATATTATCCGCCAATATCACACCATTACGATCATAAATACGACCACGATTAGGCGCGACAGGGATCAATTTAATACTATTATTATTAGATCGCGCTTTATATTGACTATAATCCTGTACTTGTAAATGATAAAGGTTGGCAATCAACACACAAGTTAAAATCAAAATGCCAATAAAAGCTTGAATGGCTCGACGAATAAATAAGGCTTTTTCTTGTTTATGATCGCGAATCTGACGGTAGCATTTTTTCTTCATAGAACGTTTAATTGACTCATAATCGGGGCGATAATTCGCTAATCCTCAAATAATAACACCGTATTGATTCTTTTATAGAATACAATATGCCAGCATAGTTTAAATAATAATAGCATACTGATGTTTACTGCTAATTTTGTTATTGAAAGTGATATAAAATTCACAACCTACGATTTACAACCTTAATGATCACGCTACAATACGGCTCGTCTTAATAGCTAAAGATTAAAAAATGATTAATTCTCGTTCCGCAGATAGCGTTATCGTACTCGACTTTGAAACAACGGGCTTATCACCAGCCCAAGGTGATCGAGCCATTGAGATAGGTGCGGTTAAACTTGAACATGGTCAGGTAGTTGCGCATTTCCAGCAATTAATGAATCCCGGCTTTCGTGTCAGTAGTTTTATCGAGAACTATACTAGCATTAGTAATAATATGCTCCGTACGGCACCTTGTTGTGAAGACGTTATGGCTGATTTCGCTGATTTTATTGGTGATGCTAACCTTGTTGCTCATAATGCTTCTTTTGATCAACGTTTTCTTACTGCTGAATTAGATATTATTGGTCGTCAATACCGTGAACAATTTGCCTGTTCAATGCTAATTGCTCGACGTTTATACCAACATGCACCCAACCACAAGCTGGGCACTTTAGTAGAATATAAACATATTCACCATGATGGTGTCTTTCACCGAGCATTAGCAGATTCGGAAATGACGGCCCGATTATGGCTAACAATGATTGATGATATTAAACATCAATATGGCATTAACGATATACCATTTTCATTAATGCAAAAATTCGCTAAAACGCCTAAAGCCAATATCAACAAAGTGTTCTGTTAGCGGGAGGTCTTCTCCCACATTCAAAGCATCACTGTTATTAATGTCTCACTCTGGTATGCTACATATCAATAATTTAGCGTAATCATAAAGCCTAAGTCATGCACTTCGGCTTATATTTACTGAGAGTGTGTAGTGTGCCAAACGTTAATCAGCCTTCTTATGAAGTGCCCGTACCTACCGTTAAAATTGCCAGTTTTAACTTATTAAATTATCTTGAGCCACCAATGGCTTATTATGATTTTCAAAATATTTATACCCTTGAACAATGGCATAAAAAACAAGCATGGATAACTCGATTTCTTGATAAAAACCAACCTGACATTATTGGTTTTCAAGAAGTATTCAGTAGTGAGAGTCTGCAATCTCTGTTGGAAAAAGCGGGTTACCCTTATTATGCGGTAATTGATTCTCCCACAGTGATTGATGATTTTATTTACCGTAGCCCTGTCGTTGCTATCGCATCAAAATTTCCTATTACTGAAATATCGACCGTAACAGCCGATCAACAAGCTGCTACATTATTGGGTTTGCACGATTTTCACTTTAGTCGAAAGCCCCTTAGAGCCACAATTAATATTCCACATATTGGCTTAACTGACTGCTATGTTACGCATTTCAAATCAAAACGTTCATTATTTGATGATCCACTTCCTAGTACTATTGTTCCATCAGACACTGCATTATCACGTTTTGCAGGCCAACGCTTAGGCAGTTGGGGCTCAGCGATGTTACGCGGCACTGAAGCGAATCTATTATTGTTAGCCATTTTAAAACAACGTGAATCAAGCGCTCGACCAATGTTATTAATGGGCGACTTTAATGATGAACTATCAAGCTCATGTTTAGAACAACTGATCGCTGGCAATGTTTTTGGCATGTCTGACAGTGATATTGAGCGTTTAATTGGTTATTACCGTTTATACGATAGTTGGACGTTGTTTACCCAAAATACTGAACAAGCAACATTGTCCCGACCACCAACGCATTACTTTGGTGCAAAAAGCTCAGTACTTGATTATATTTTATTATCACAAGAGTTTAATGCCCAATACCGCGGTTCATTATTTGAAGTCAGCCATTATCATACGGAAGATAAACACCTAGTTAACAGCAGCTTTGAAGAAGATGGTTATAGTACTGACCATGCTCTTCCCTGTGTGACATTGTCATTACGATGTTAATTACACAAATTATAGATAAAAAAAACCAGCGTTATGATTCATCATCATTAACACTGGTTTTTATTAAGTCTATTTACTAAAGCGATTTATTAAACCGCAATAGCGACTTTAGTTTACCGTTGCAGCAGGCTTACGGTTACGTTGCGGTGTGCGACGAGGTGGCTTACCATCTACTGCTTTAGGTTTAGCATCGGCAGGACGTGGCTTACGAGCAGGTTTTGCACCTTCACTACGTGGCGCATCATCACTGCGAGGTGTTGCTTTACGTCGAGCAGAAGGCTTACTGTTAGAGAAAGTACGCTTTTCGCCATTAGCATTTGGCTTCTTAGCTGTTTTAGGCTTGCTAAGAGGACGTGTGTCTAATCTTGACGCTGGTAAATTAATCGATGGTTCAAAACCTTCAACAATTTCACGATCTAATATTTGCTTCGTTAGACGCTCAATGGCAATTAAATCGCCGTATTCATCAGCACAAACTAATGAAATAGCTTCGCCAACACAACCTGCACGGCCTGTACGACCAATACGGTGAACGTAATCTTCAGCAACATGCGGTAATTCAAAGTTAACCACTTGCGGCAATTGTTCAATATCTAAGCCACGAGCTGCAATATCTGTTGCAACAAGTACACGAACATTGCCTGATTTAAAGTTAGCTAGCGCTTTTGTACGTGCGCCTTGGCTCTTATTACCGTGAATAGCAGCAGATGAAATACCGCGGCTTTCTAAGTGAGTCGCTAATCGGTTTGCACCATGTTTAGTTTTAGTAAACACTAACACTTGCTTCCAACTACGCTCATTTAACAACTTCGTTAATAAGTTTGCTTTTTTCTTTTGATCAACAGGGCAAATCCACTGCTTAACCGTCGGTGCCGCTTGGTTGCGAGGATTAACATCAATCTCAACAGGATTATTCACTAAGCCTTTAGCAAGCGTACGAATGTCATCAGAGAATGTCGCTGAAAACAATAGGTTTTGACGTTGCTTTGGTAATAACGCTAAAATTTTACGAATATCACGAATAAAGCCCATATCTAACATACGGTCAGCTTCATCTAAAACTAAAATTTCAACATCACGGAATTTAACCGCATTCTGGTTGTGTAAATCCATTAAACGACCAGGTGTTGCAACTAAAACATCAGCACCTTGACGTAGACGGTTTATTTGTGGATTGGCTTTTACACCACCAAATACAACGGCTGAATTAATCGGTAAATTTTTACTATATTTTGCAACATTCTCAGCAACTTGAGCCGCAAGCTCACGGGTTGGTGTTAGAATAAGTGCACGAATATGATGTGAACGAGCAGGTTGACCACCAGATAATTTCTCTAGCAGCGGCAATGTAAAACCTGCTGTTTTGCCTGTACCCGTTTGTGCCGCCGCCATGACATCCTTGCCTTCCAAAATTGCTGGAATTGCTTGCGCTTGAATTGGGGATGGTTTTTCGTAGCCTTGCTTAGCAACGGCTTCAAGAATTGGGGCGGATAGGCCTAAAGAGGCAAAACTCATAGCATCTCTCTTTGTATAAAATAAACGCACAGTAGCGTAGTAGCTTGTTCATCTGATGATAAGCAAGCAATCACCCTATAAATAATAATAGGTATGATACGAAAAAACAGAAAAACGACCAAAATCATGTTTCTGTTTAAGGTATAACATTAATATTTTTTAACTATTAATTAACTGTAGATTCAATTTCACTATCAATAATAGTTTCTGATGTTGCATCTACAGTTTCAGTAACCAGTGCGGCTTCATCATCAAGCGTGGCACGTTCTGCTTTAGAAATATAACGGGGCTTAGTGCTTTTATTCAGCTTAGCATTCGCCTTCTTTATTCTCTTTTTTAGCGTTTCGTTAATTTTTTTCTTTCTATTCATAATCGTGTCAGTTGATATTTTGAGCCATTTTTAAACAGGGAGCTGATTGTAATCATTCGCAGCTGAATAACAAGCATTATCCTCATAATGCAATTATAAAAGCCAAATTATCATCCTCGACACACCTGATCATAACTAATTAGACTATTACTAAGGAGATCAAGTTCATTAAAAGGAATAAATAATGTCCGTTCGACAAACTGTCACCGTTTTACTGTTTGAACAATTTGAATTACTTGACGCATTAGGCCCACTGCATATGTTTGGTTTATTACCCGAGTATTATCAACTGCAAATCATAACAATCAATGGGCAGCATGTTACTAGTACTCAGGGTATTAATATGCAACCAACGCTAAGCTTTGATGACACAATATCAGCGGGGATCTTAATTATCCCTGGAGGCGCGGGTATTCGGCTTGCAACCCATAACAAAGACATTTTAGCTTGGCTGAAAAAAGTCGCACCACAACAACGCATTGTATGTTCCACGTCAACTGGCGCTGCATTACTTGCCAACGCGGGATTACTCGACAATGGCAAAGCAACTACCACTCAAAAAAACCTTGATTGGGTGTGTCAATTTGGTCACAACATTCAGTGGCAAACTTCAGCTCGATGGGTACGTTATGGCAATGTTTTCACAGCATCAGGAAGCTCAGCAAGCCTTGATATGTCATTAGCGATTATCGGTCATCAACATGGTGATTCTATTGCTCGCCGCATTGCTGCTGACACGGAATATTTATGGCTTAACGATCCTAACGATGACCCTTTCGCCCCCCTCCATCTCGTTAAATAATTTCATCAATGAAACAAATGAGCGACACTACTTCCACATAACATAACTTTTTACTGATATTGCCGTCTTTAATAAGTCAATAAGGGGAATGGCACGAACTACAATACTAATTTTCACTTCTTTTTCATTGTCATCGTTATCCACATCAACCACTTGCTGTGTATTCTGCGCTAACACTTGTTGTTGCTTTGCAACCGTGAGATTTTTTTCTAAATTAGCTAAAGCACTCCCAACATCTTCTGCTGTTATTGCTCCTGGTATCTCTGTTGTAAATTCCATCATCGTAATCAATGATTGCGCAATATCACCAAACATTGTGACATTATTATGAGATTTGCTACTAAATGTAACTAACATTATTGTCTCCAGCGTTTAATACCAACGTAATTGTTTATCTATTTAACCACACAAACACCTTTGCTACATTAAAATTACATAAAAAAACAGTCCTTAATGAACATTAATTGTAATTACGCACAGGCTTGTATATGCCATTAATGTCGGTATAATATCATTGACTAAAAACTATAAATACTGTGGAATATGAACATCTTACGCAATTTTATGTTTCTTCTATTATGCTTCATTACAGGCTGTGATAAAGAAAGCTATATCGATTATTCTTCTTTTAATATCAAACCTGAAATTATTCCATATCAAAAACAACAAGGCTTTATTATAACAAACAACTATAGTCCGTTTAAAATACCATCAGAATTTAATAATCTTGAATATGCAGCTAAAAAATTAGTTTCGTCAAACTGGTTATCTAATCCACATTATCTTGAAGATATTAACCATCTAATATATTTATTTAATCAAACACACATTAAAAATTCAGATGTTTTTATTCAAGCACTTAATAATAGCGCTTTAATCTATAAAAAAAACATGATTGAAGTTAATATTATAAAAAGAAAACTTCAAGCAGACATCACTCAAAAATTAAATCATTACCAACAACAATTAACATTAATAAACACTCAGCTTGAAATAATGCAAATCAATGAAAAGAAACAGATTAAACATATTTCAAATATAAAAAACACCATAAAAGAAAAGCAACAATATTATACTAAATTACGTCGTTCTTTAAAGCGTGACTTACAAGCTATTTTACTCGATAATGATCTTACTTTTGACCTAATATCCGATATTAAATTCAAATATAGAATAGACAAAACACTTCATTGCTCAAAGTATTTAGATATTTATCAAAAAATAAAATCAACCTCCCCTTATGCTTGTATTTATTATAATAAAGAAGAATTAATTAATAAAATACCAAAAGAAAAACAGCATAAAATAGCTGTTATTATTGATACGTACATACCAAAATTGTGGAAGACAATGGTACAACTTAATGGCTATTTTGAATATGATTATAACAAACAAGTTTTTGATGATTATTTACAAAAAGATTTAATGGTAGCTAATAATAATTTAGCTATTATACGTACCTTTAAGACAGAACAACAAGTTCAATATTCAATAGAAAAACTCATTAATAAAAGTAAACAATTAAATATCGCAATGGCTGCTAATATTAATAAAAACTTATTAGATAAAGATAATATGATTGATATATCAAGCACTGCATTTTATGATCAATTATTACCATTGTTAAGTAATAATATAAAGGACCCTACCCTTAATTTTTCATTACTTTATAATAATAAATCCTTAATTAAAAAATTCACTCAAGAATATGCAATAAAAATACTGAATGAATACCCTAAAAAATTAACATTTAGCGTTGCAGACAACGGAAAATTTACCCTTCCAAAAATACGCGAGAATCGCTATAAAATAGTTATTGATGTAAAAGAAAGTTACAGTGTCATTTATAATAATGATAATATTCTAACACTACCTACAGATCTCCGCCGAAACACGCCCAATACAATAGCCATGGGGTATAATCTTAACCAAGTTATCAGCCAGAAATTATTTAAACAGTGGTATAACAGCTAGTAAGCATATTGTTAATATCATCTTAGGCGTGTTCTGATATTATCCATACAATAGTTATAGCCTCGTTTATACTGATCGCATTGATATTTAAATAAAATCATTCTCTTATTATAATAAACAACAGTTAAAGAATAGAAAAAACAAATGAAAGTTTAAATGTTTTGTATATAAAATAACAAATTGTGCCTTATTTATCGTACATCTTAAATTATTTATTTCCACAAAACTTAACATTCTGAGTACACTTAATAAGTAGTCCTTATTTTTACACCCTTATTACTTGCGATAATTTGGAGTTATTATGACTGATAAAACACTTATAGCTGACACTCATGATATTTTTAATGCTTTTATTGTTAATGGGTTACACCGTCATTATTCAATATATTGCCAATTCCCTTTTAATGAAGATATTGTTAATCAACATAGTTATGGTGATAATTTTGATATCGAATTTAATGATGGTCACAGGCATCATCAATAAAGCCCCTACTTTTATAATAAATAAAGGCTTTTGTAATGTGCTTATCTATCATCAATTTAAATGACTGATCATCATTTATGACGACGCGTTCTAACATCTGCCGCAAGTTGACGTAAAACTTTATCAGTATCATTCCAACCGATACAAGCATCAGTAATGCTTTGACCATAAATTGGTGTTTCACCATCAATAATATCTTGACGACCTGCAACTAAATGACTTTCTATCATCACACCAAAAATAGCCTTATTACCATTGGCAATTTGCTGACCAACATCTTCAGACACAATCACCTGTCGTTGATATTGTTTTGAACTATTAGCGTGACTAAAATCAATCATCAATTTATTACGTAAACCCGCATTAACTAGCTGCTGCATAATAACATTGACATCATCTGCACCATAATTTGGCGCTTTACCACCACGCAATATAATATGACAATCTTCATTCCCCGCAGTTGCAACAATTGCAGAGTGGCCATATTTTGTTACTGATAGAAAATGATGAGGTGCACTTGCTGAACCAATAGCATCTGTTGCTATTTTAATATTGCCATCGGTGCCATTTTTAAAGCCAACAGGACAAGAAAGCCCAGACGAAAGCTCACGATGGACTTGCGATTCTGTTGTTCGAGCGCCAATTGCCCCCCAACTTATAAGATCCCCCATATATTGAGGTGTGATCATATCTAAGAACTCACCTGCCGTAGGTAATCCTAAATCAGTCAGATCGGCGAGCAGTTTTCGTCCAATCCTCAAACCATCATTAAGTTGAAAACTATTATCCATATACGGGTCGTTAATCAACCCTTTCCAACCAACCGTTGTTCGTGGTTTTTCAAAGTAAACTCGCATCACAATTTCAAGATCGTCTTTAAGCTCTTCTCGTAACAGCCTAAGCTTATTGCCATACTCTAATGCAGCTTGAGGATCATGAATTGAGCAAGGTCCAACAATGACCAATAAACGATCATCTTGATCATTTAAAATATTATGAATTGATTTACGTGACTCATACACTGTTTTTGCTGCTGTTTTAGATGCAGGAAACCGCTCTAACACTGCAATAGGTGGTAAAAGTTCTTTGATTTCACTAATACGAATATCATCCGTTTTATGCATACATCTACTTCCTATAATTCCTTTTAATACACGATAATTAGTCAACAAAAGACAATTAACCATAAAATATTAATTTTGATACATTTGCTTAACTTATCGTTTAAAAACTAAGAGTGCAAATAGTTATTAGATCAAAAATAGCATTAATTTTTTCATTTTATGATAAATGTTGCATAAGGCTTCCTATAAATGGCAATATATGAACAGAAACATCAAAAAATATGGAATATATCATTACACGAGAGAATAGAAACACTGTAAAATATACTTACAAAATAATGAATAACTAAATTTTTTATGCTTTATAGAATACAGATATACGTAATATAGTATTAAAATAGCATTGACCAATATTAATATATTAATTAAATAACTATGTATTCTTTTACCATAAAACATAACTATAGATAAAATAAGTAGATGTCTATTAATTTTAAGGAGTGTTGCATTGTCTGAAAACAACATCATCACATTTAATAATGTTGACAAATGGTATGGTAATTATCATGCACTCAAAAATATTAATCTTTCTATTAGTAAAGGTGAAAGATTGGTCATTTGTGGGCCTTCAGGTTCAGGGAAATCTACATTAATTCGCTGTATAAATGGTTTAGAACAATATAATAACGGTGACATAACCGTAGCTGGACATTTGCTTAATAACAAAGAGCTTCATACCATACGCGGTCAAGTTGGCATGGTGTTTCAACACTTCAATTTATTTCCTCATATGACCGTTTTAGATAACCTTACATTAGCTCCTCGTCGTGCATTAAAAATGTCAAAAATCGACGCAGAGAATTTAGCTCGTAAGTTTCTCGACCGCGTTCATATAGGTCATCAGGCAGATAAATTTCCAGGACAGCTCTCTGGCGGTCAACAACAGCGAGTGGCGATTGCTCGATCTTTATGTATGAAACCCAATATTTTGCTTTTTGATGAACCAACGTCAGCGCTTGATCCTGAAATGATCCGTGAAGTTCTTGATGTAATGAAAGAACTCGCAGATGATGGAATTACCATGATTTGTGTTACACATGAGATGGGGTTTGCACGTCAAGTTGCAGATCGGGTTGTGTTTATGGATCAAGGTGAGATTATTGAAATAGCACCTCCTGCACTCTTATTTGATAACCCTAAACATCAGCGCACACAACAATTTCTTGAAAACATTCTTAGCTATTGAGATCAAAATAATGACCCAAGATACGCGATCTCAAATTCCTAAATTCATCACCATTATCTTACAAGTAATCTGCGTTGCTTCAATCATAATGTTGCTACTCAATAGCGGTGCAAAAGCCATGAATTATCACTGGCAATGGTATCGTATTCCTGAATATCTTTGGCTTAAAGAAGACGGCCAATGGTATCCTGGTGACCTACTTGAAGGTTTAATGGTAACGCTGAAAATATCAAGTATCAGTTTAATCTGTACTGTTGTAATCGGATTTATTACCGCTTTATTACGAATGTCTAATTCTATTGTCGGTAGAGGCCTTGCCCGTGGCTACATTGAAGTCATCCGTAGTACACCTTTACTCGTACAAATCTACCTATTATATTTTGTATTTGGCCCAGTATTAGGCATTGATCGTACGAGTACGGCCATCTTAGCACTGTCTTTATTTCAAGGTGCTTATAGTGCTGAAATTTTCAGAGCAGGACTTCAAGGGATCCCGCGAGGTCAACGAGAAGCTGCTGAAAGTTTAGGGTTATCACAAATTGACAGTTATAGATTTGTTGTTATTCCACAAATGTTTAGAAAAATCATTCCACCGCTCACAAATGAAGCGGTATCTTTAGTAAAAAATTCTTCCATTGTCAGTATTATGGCTATATTTGATTTGACAACAGAAGGACGAAATATTGTCGCAGACACCGCAATGCCGTTTGAAGTTTGGTTTACCGTCGCGGCGATTTATCTTTGTATCACTTTAACATTATCAGCATTAGCTGTTTGGCTTGAACGCCGTTTAAGTATTCCTAACCACTAAATTCACATACACATCGATGGAGAAAGCTATGAAACGCTTTATTACGGTATTAGTGACCGTTTTCACTTGCTTATTAGGGGCAAGTAATGCCTTTGCGGCTGACAACAATAATGCACTACAACAAATAAAAGAAAATGGCACATTACGCGTTGGTTTATCAACATTTGTTCCTTGGGCTATGCGTGATAAACAAGGTGATTTAATTGGTTTTGAAGTCGATGTTGCTAAACGTTTAGCCGCTGACGCAGGTTTAAAAGTTGAATTCGTGCCTACTGCTTGGGATGGTATTATTCCAGCACTATTAGCAGGTAAATTTGATGTCATTATTGGTGGTTTAACCATTACACCTAAACGTAATATGAGTGTTCTTTTTTCTCACCCCTATTCATACTCTGCCGTTCAAATGGTCGCTAATAAAAAACTCGCATCAAAAATGACAACGATTGCAGACTATAATAAACGTAGCGTAACAATTGCCGTACGCAGTGGTGCCTACCCGGTTCAAACTGCACGTCAATTATTTCCAAAAGCAAAACTACGCCAGTTTGATGATGAAACTCAAGCTTTCCAAGAAGTACTCAATGGTAATGCACAAGCAGCATTAGCTTCGACTCCAACACCTGAACAAATGGTCATTAAAAATCCAGATAGTTTATTTATGCCCTTTAAAAAACCATTAACACGCTATGCGACAGGTTTTGCTATCCGCCAGGGTAATTTTAATTTACTCAACTTCCTGAACAATTGGATTCAAGTGCGCACAGAAGATGGTTGGTTAAATGAACGTTACCAATATTGGTTTAAAACAACTAATTGGCAAAATCAGGTTAACGAGAATAAATAATAATGACTGTAGCTAAAACGTCATGTCACAGTACATCACAGGCGGGTTCACCCCTGCCTGTGAATCGTCGCTTTAATTTCAAACTCAATAAGCTCGATATTATTTTACTCATCATTATTGGGTGTTTTATTAGCTGGTTAGTTTATCGATCATCCATTGGTATTCACTACAATTGGCATTGGCATCAAGCATTCAAGCTGATCTTTACTAATAGTAAAGATGGTGGAATACCTTATTTTATGCAAGGTATTATTAGTACTATTCGAGTCAGTATCTGGGGAATGATTTTTGCCGCCACATTTGGTTTATTGATCGCTTTAGCGCATCGCTCATCATTTAAAATCATTCAGCTTATCGCAAGTAGCTATATTCAGTTATTACGTAACATACCACCACTTGTATTTGTGTTTATATTTTATTTTTTCATTTCAAATCAATTGGTTCCACTACTCGGTCTGAGTGATCTATTTCGTCACTATAATGGCAGCGAAAATATATTACAAATCGTTTTATTTGGACACAGTAATCTATGGGAAAATTTATTTTCAGGTGTACTTTGTGTAGGACTTATTGCTGCGGCTTATATCGCTGAAATTATTCGCTCTGGTATTGATACTATTAGCAAAGGCCAGTGGGAAGCTGCTGATTCATTAGGCTTATCAACATATAGTCGGTTTCGATTTGTAATATTTCCACAAGCCCTAACTGCGATCATACCGACACTTGCGGGACAGTTTATATCCATTGTAAAAGACTCTTCTATTATTTCATTGATTTCTATACAAGAAATGACCTTTACTGGTTCTGAAATCGCTAATTCCTCAGGGTTTATCTTTGAGATATGGCTTATTGTTGGAGCGGTCTACTTTATCTTATGCTTTAGTTTATCGTTACTCTTTAGAAAGCTAGAAAAATACAGTTCACGTCATTTACAACATTCATAAATATCATATGTAAAACCCAAAAATAATAAATATTCTTGGGTTTTATTTTTTGATATTCCATCTTCTCTATCTTCATACCTTGATATTAATAAATAAAATTATAACTGCGTATACAATAATTATATTATTTGTAAATATTATGTATTTGTTTACTACTTACTATTTTTATATATGCTGTAATTAACCTCTTAAGTTTATTCTTCATGATATCCCCCATGACTACCAATGAATATAAGTTAATTATAGTCAATATTTATACTGTAGGATGGAAATATTATTAATTGTTTGTGCAACGGTTCACTATTAACCATCGTAAGATACTTGGGTCTTCACACAAATCACTGATACACTCATGACAAACATTTAATAATGAGCACGAGCATGCAAGGTACACTCAGTAAAATGAAATCATCACTTGGAGACGTTGTTGATTACTATCTCCCTGTTGGCGATCAACAACTTCATCTTAATCCATTTATTGGTAAGCAATTAACCCTTACTCATACGGGTAATATTTTCTGCTGTTCATGTGGCAAGAAAACCAAAAAAAGTTATTCTCAAGGGCATTGCTTTCCTTGTATGAAAAAACTGGCTAGCTGTGATATGTGTATTCTGAAGCCAGAAACTTGCCATTATGCAAAAGGAACCTGCCGAGAGCCGCAATGGGGCGAAGATAATTGCATGGTGCCACACTATGTTTACCTTTCTAATACTTCAGCTCTTAAAGTTGGTATTACCCGCCACACTCAACTCCCTACTCGTTGGATTGATCAAGGTGCAACTCAAGCGCTTGCCGTATTAAAAGTAAAAACGCGCCAAATATCAGGCTTAGTTGAAGTTGCCATTGCTGAAATGGTGGCAGATAAAACCAATTGGCGCACAATGCTAAAAGGTAATAATGCAGATATCGATCTCCAGCAACAAGCTCAATTGTTATTACCAGAAGTAAAACAAAAGCTTGCTGAGATAACTGCAGAGTTTGGTGAAGATGCTATCGAGTATTTAGATAATGACATTGTTGATATTCATTATCCCGTTGATCACTTTCCAACCAAAATAGCGTCTCATAATTTTGATAAAGAGCCCGTTGTAAGCGGTATTCTTGAAGGAATTAAAGGTCAATATTTACTGTTCGATACTGGCGTCATTAACATCCGTAAATTTAGCAGCTATGAAATCATCGTAGCTGAATAATCTTTACTCATAAAAACAAAAACGGCATTCCTCTTTAATAAGGGGAATACCGTTTCTTATATCGTAATCGTAATAGAAGAAAATATTTATTTAGCTTGAGGTTGAATATATTTACGCTGACTATTTTGTACAGCAACATCACGCATAAAATTCTCACCTAAAACAACACCATTACCACCATCAATAAGTTGATATGCGACTTCATCATTACGATCACCCAATTTTGTCCGTAATAAAACGACGGGTAATCGCTTTTGATCATCCGATTTTTCCCATGCTTTTACTGGGTATTTATATTCTTTCGCTTGAAAAATAAATTTCACCCAATTATCACCATCACGCTCAAATTCCACGAGATCTTTAACACCAATTCGAGATGTTGATGATTTAGGATCGATATAAGCAGAAATATGTTGGGTACCTGATAATACTAGCACCCATTCATGATGTCCTAAAATTAGCATGCCATCTTTGGTGGTCTTTTTTGTAGTCGCCTTTTGCTTATGATTAACAGCCGCTAACTTTGCAGATGCGGTTGAAGCCGTGATTTTATCAGTTGTCACGTTTGTAGGCGCGAAGACCTGTTTTTTTATTTTAATTACTTTTTTTTCCGCCGCTTCTGTTTGTTCTTTTGCCGCCGCTTTTATTTCAGCAGCAGTCACCATTGAAATAAATGTCAATGGCTTAGTTATTGGTTTTATTGCTGGTACTGCCAGTTGTTGATCATCATTTGCAGCTAATTGCTGAGCACAACCAAAAAGAAACAAGGCTAATAAACCGACTGCAGTTTTCTTCATAAATTATATCGTCCTTTACATTTTCACAGATCATAACTAACCATAATACGTAGATTCATATTCTGCCAAATAATTCTATGCCATCAGATACATCGTTATTGTATAACTGACTCATATTGTGAAAATTTATTGGTTAGCCATTGTTCATTGTACCAACCCATATTACGGCTATGTTTAGCATCATCCCATAAACTAAAAAAATGACGACGCTCTTCAAAACCATCATCTAAATGACTTTTTTCTAGATAACGTTCAGCGATATGTAAATCACTTCGAACATCAAATAAATGAATTACATCCAATTCTCGATGTTTAAAACCGCTATCACAAGGATCCAATAATCCCGCGACTTTAAACGTTGTTGGATCAAAAAGTACATTGGCGATATGACAA
This sequence comes from Photobacterium carnosum, assembly GCF_002849605.1. GTDB lineage: Bacteria > Pseudomonadota > Gammaproteobacteria > Enterobacterales > Vibrionaceae > Photobacterium > Photobacterium carnosum. The sequence goes on along the minus strand of NZ_NPIB01000003.1, from coordinate 112,491 downwards.
TCATCATGTACAAAAGATGATGACTCATGGGCAATCGGGGCTAAAATTTTGGTTCTATTTTCCCAAAGATCAGTGAATTTTTCTTTTAACTTCGAGCTAAAGGGTGAACCTGCACTCATTAAATAGTGATACACACTGCCCATCCAATCATCAAATGCTGAACCTAAATGTTGACTAAACTCACCATTTGAAAGTTCAAACCCTTGTGGATGCTGATGCTCATGCAGTGCTAATAAAATATCAGTATAGTCCTCTCTAAATATCATCACAGCTTTAGAATCATCAGGTAATTGATGTGCAGAGACCCCATCTAACCAATCTAAAACAATATAATCATATCCAGCTTCTCGGCCAAAAAAATAAATTTCAGGCACTGGGCATGATACAATTTTACGCAGCTGCTCTAAACTCGCGACTTCTTTTCCAATACGACCAATTTCACGCGAAAACTTAACCACAATTTTCGACTTCCCTGAGGCAAGAAAAACTACCCAACCATAAAAGGTTTCCTGAATATCACACACATCAGTTTTACGACGAAACATTGTAAAAAAAGCATTTTCAGCAATAGTTTTAAGTTGGGGTTTATTCATCTTTGTTACCTTGATTATCATGGTCACACAATACAGATGATTTATACCTATGTGGAATAAACCATTGGTTTTAAGTGACTTTTCGTTATTTTATGTTTTAAGAATGCATCATAACAGCGAAGATAACCAGTATTGACGAATAGAAAAGATGAAAATAGTTTACTTTTACTTACAATTTCATTTTTAGTGATAATAATCACTTTTTTTACTGATAATTTAGAATTCTAAACTATTTAATTTGTTTATATAAAAACAACCAATCTATAACATCAAAAAACAACTAAAAAACATATAGATAAAAGGTATAAATATGCTTTTTTGGTATGTATTCTATTGCAAATCTCTTGTGCGCTTAATTTGTGACAAAAAAACGTCTTGTTTTGTAATCATTCAATAAGAACTTCTTTTTTTTACTTACATAAAATAACTTTACATTTTCATTGTTCTCCTTGCTTAAAGTTGATCGTTATCTAGCTGTTTTTTGTGACCTAGATAAAGTTTTCATGCTAAAAGTCAGTGTTTAGTGTAATATCCAGCGACCAGAGCCAACCTCATTATGCGCTCTGTATTTAATAACGAACGATATCGGGGCGATATGCAATTACTCGAAGCCAAACTCCATAAAATTGACCGTCATAACTACCGCAGCTATTCAAGTATGCGCGGTGAATATCACTTTGTTGATTTCGACTTTTTTATCGATACCGTTCAGTCGGATCCCTTTGCGCCAGCTTCTCGCGTTCGTGCTCGTCGCGCTTGGTCATTAACTGACCTCGAATGGCTACGTGAAAAATCGACTGATTATCAACGTGCAGCTCGTGATTTTATTGCACGTTTCTTTGCTGAATTATCACAGCAAGACAATGCAGTCTTAATTGATATGCCAGGACAAACCATTCTTGATCGCACTTCAGTTGTGTTTGATGAAGAAGGTATTGAATTACGTTTCCGCATTAATATGCCTGCCGATGGCCGTACTATTATTGCGAAAAAAACCCTTAACCTATTGACGTTCTATTTACCAAAGATGATTCGTCGTGCCACTATCGCACGTGAATTGCCAATGGATGAGTTACAACGTCACTGTGAAGCGGTTGAAGATCAAGTTGCACTACGTAGCCAGCTTAAACAACATAAGCTGTTAGCCTTTGTTGCAGATGGCAGCTTATTACCTCGTATTGCAGGTAATAGTGATTTACCGTTAACAGACGCAATTCCATTTCTGAGTCCTGATAACTTAGCGGTAGAATTAGAAGCGCCTCATAAAGGTAAAATCCGCGGAATGGGTATTCCAGAAGGTATTACGCTTATCGTTGGTGGTGGTTTCCACGGTAAATCAACCTTATTGAGTGCCATTGAACGTTCAGTGTATGATCATGTTCCTGGTGATGGTCGTGAATATGTAGTGACTAATGATGCGGCGGCTAAAATTCGCGCTGAAGATGGTCGTTGTGTACACAATGTTGATCTATCACCTTACATCAGTAATTTGCCGATGGGTAAAGATACCACTGCGTTTAGTAGCCAAAATGCTTCTGGCTCAACCTCTCAAGCATCATGGTTACAAGAATCCATTGAATCTGGCGCTGAAGCCTTATTGATTGATGAAGATACATCAGCCTCTAACTTCATGATCCGTGATGAGCGTATGCAAGCACTGATCTGTAAAGAAGATGAGCCAATTACGCCATTAGTTGACCGCATTGCACTGTTACGCGATCAACACAACATCTCAGTAATGTTAGTAATGGGTGGTTCTGGTGACTATCTTGATGTGGCAGATACTGTTATTCAAATGCATAACTATGATGCCGTTGATGTAACAGAAAAAGCACGTGCAGTGGTTGCGTCTCATCCAACACGTCGTAAGCAAGAAGGAACAGAAGTTATTGTTCATCCTCGCACACGTCAAATCAACCGCAGTGCATTACAAGCAATGTTAGAAGAAGGCAAGTTCCGTATTCAAGTTAAAGACAAAACATCACTACGTTTTGGTCGTGAATACATAGACTTAAAAGCCTTAGAGCAAATTGCTCACTCTAGCCAACTATTAGCCATTGGTTACCTATGGTTCCAACTTGCGCAAACTAAGGGCTGGGAAAAAAATCCTACTCATGCGTTTGCCAATATGTTGCACGATAATTGGGCTGATATGATGCCTAAATATGGTGAAATGGCTAAACCTCGCGTTATTGAGGTTATGGCTGTATTGAACCGAATGCGAAAAGCTGAATTTAAGTAAGCTTTAAGCTGACCTCAGTTATTCTTTAAACCCCGCATAATGCGGGGTTTATGTTAACTCAGGATACGGTAGCGCAATAACTTACAATCAACTATAATATGCGGTCATTTTATTCGCAGATTACATTCATAAGCTTACCTTAATCATTAGTTTATGAATGTAATCGGCATAGGCCGACAGTTTAGGAACACAGCATGTCATTTTTATCTCAAGGTTTTTCTCCAGAACTTGTTAAAGCGTTAACCGAAATTGGTTACGAGAAATTAACCCCAATTCAGCAACAAGCAATGCCTCAAGCACGACGTGGTGCTGATATTTTAGCATTGGCACAAACAGGTACAGGCAAAACAGCCGCTTTTGCATTGCCTATTATTCAAAAGTTGTTGGACAAACCTGCAACAAAAAGTCGTTTTAACGTTCGTGCATTAATTCTTGCGCCAACCCGTGAGCTTGCAGAACAGATCTCAGTTAACATCAACGATTACGCTAAGTACACTAATATTAACTGTACCGCGGTGTTTGGTGGCAAAAAAATGTCATCTCAAGAAAGATGCCTAGAAAAAGGTGTTGATATTCTTGTTGCAACACCTGGTCGTTTAATTGAGCACATAGAACAAAAGAACGTTTCATTAGCGAACCTAGAATTTCTAGTGTTTGATGAAGCTGACCGCATGCTTGATATGGGCTTTATCGGTGCTATCCGCGTTATTCTAGAAGACATTCGTACCAAGCCACAAACAATGTTGTTCTCTGCAACCTCTTCTGCGCAGATGAATGCATTAGCCGCTGATATTCTACGTAAACCACAGCGTATTACTGTAACACCAGAAAACAGCACAGCCGCGACGGTTTCTCACGTAGTGTATCCTGTTGATCAAGACCGTAAACGTGAAATGCTGTCTGAATTAATTGGTAAGAAAAACTGGCCACAAGTATTGGTTTTTGTTAACTACAAAGAAACCGCTAACCAGTTAGTGAAAGAACTAAAACTTGATGGCATTAAAGCGGTTCTTTGTCATGGTGATAAAGCACAAAGTGCGCGTCGTCGTGCATTAGAAGAGTTTAAAGAAGGTAAAGCACGTGTAATGATTGCGACGGAAGTTGCGGCGCGTGGTTTAGACATTCAAAACTTACCGTATGTTGTTAACTACGACATGCCATTCCTTGCTGAAGACTATGTTCACCGTATTGGTCGTACTGGTCGTGCAGGACAAAAAGGCAATGCAATCTCATTTGTTAGCCGTGAAGAAGAACTGACATTAGTGCAGATCGAACGTTTGATTAACCAACGTATTCACCGCGTACAATTGGAAGGTTACGAGCCAAAGAGCCGTGAAGCGCTAGTCGTGCGTATGAATACTAAAGCCGCTTACCGTGATCGTGCAGGTCGTCAAAACAACCCGACTCAAGATCAATCAGCCGCTGAACGTCGCGCACGTTTACGTAACGCAATTAGCAGCAAAGCAACCAAGATCACTCGCTTGAAAAAGTAAGTTAAGTACATTCTTTAATGTATTAACACGAAAAAGCCGAGCTAAGATTTTATCTTACTCGGCTTTTTTATTTCATCTTTACCAATGCATATTAGCAATGTCGATTAGTCGTAACCATTAATAACAAATAATAGCGTATTAGCACTAGCACGGTATTACATCGCTAAAATCTAACTATAATGTTCGACGTTCAGCTTTAGTGGGGAAAATTTGACACCAATCTTTCTTCATATCAACCACTTGCCACTGATGCTGTTTTGCTGCTTGCATCAATGCAGGGGTAAATTTACCTTCAAAAGAATCAGCACCATATTGCCATTCCCGTGCGCTATCAGTGTGATGAATCAACATGCCTAAACTCGCGCCTTTTTGAGAGGTTGTCCATGACAACATCGCTTTATCACCCGTCGAATTACCAACCGCTAGAATAGGACGCTTACCAATGATCGTTGCAATATTGATCGCCTTTTGTGGGCCGTCATCAATGTATACCAACTTATCATTCTTAATTAATCCACCGTCTTTATAAGTATAACCAAACGCAGTACCAATCACATTTTCAGCAGGAATATGATAAATAGCCTCACTCCATGGCTTGATAAATGCACCACCAGCACCGGTTACAATAAATACTTTAAACTGATGTGCGTGAAGATAGTCAATCAACTCAATCATCGGTTGATAAACTAAATCTGTATATGGACGTTTAAAGCGTGGTGATTGGGCTGTTGAGAGCCAGTCTAAAACATCTTTACTATATTGCTCGGGCGTTAGTCCTGCTTGTGACGTAGCTAAAATAGGCAATAATGCCCCCCAGCCTTTCGCGAAAATAGCTTTAGTATTGTTATCGAGTACCCACTTATACGGTGTTTCTGTTTTCCACTCAGGATGCTGCGCACTTTCATGCTTAATTTGACTAAAAGCAAACAAGAACTGCGTATAAGTTGGCTTTTCAGGCCATAAAGTTCCGTCATTATCTAACACCGCAATACGTGCGCTGGGCTTCACGAAATCAGGATTTCCAACGGTTGTCACTTCATTAACAAACTGAGTGATCGCACTACGACTAGCACCATTGTTCCATAATGGCAGCACATCACCATTATTTAAACATGTTGCACTATAAGCAGACGTTGATACAGCAAGTAAGCTGGCAACACCAATCCAGATTGCTGCTATTTTTTGTCTAGTCACAAACCTATGATCCTTATTCTTCGTTTTTATCGTAATAAAAAGCAGGCCATAAATAACCTGCTTTTTTATTTCTTATTTTCTATTTCTTATTTGATTCTAGTTGTAATCTGCGTAAGGATTAACACTACTTAATGTAATTGCATGTTCAAACGCAGACAATTTAATCGCATCAGGTGTAATAGTAACTGAATGCTCATCCATTACCGCTTCACCAAACTGATAACGAATAGTTTCTTGCCCTTGGCATGCGTTAGTATCGTTACGTATTGTAACCGCTTTAACAGCCTGATTACGCACCTGATAAGCGGCTATTGCATCACTACCGTATTTCGCCGTTAACATTGCAACGGTTTGTTGCGGTGATAACACAAGTCCGGATGCATTGTTACCACCAAAGCCTTTCGCATTAAGAATAACAGCTTTGTAAGCTTGGCCGCAATCACCCGCGAAAGTGTGCTCGGTAAGAATATTCAGATTTGAACAATGAACATCATCAGCAATATGATCAATGGTATTAATCGCAGGTAGCCAACCGTATTGCCATACACCTAATGAAGCGACAAGCTGATCCCCAGCGGCTGCACTCATTGAATGACCTACATACGATTTAATCGCTGCGACAGGCCAGCTTTCAATACCAAATGTTTTAGCGACTTCATTAAGAATATGGCTTTCAGTCACGCGGTTTTGCGGTGTGCCTGTACCGTGAGCTTGGACAAATGTTTGCTTTACGCCCTCTTCACCAAGAATCGCTTTTGCCAATGCCGCAGCTTTCGCGACGGTGACATAGTTACCAACACCAGGCGCTGAAATTGACTTTTTATTCGCATCAGCATTCACAAACACATCAGCCACAGAACCATAAATATTAGCCCCTAGCTCAAGTGCTAATTCGTCATCCATTAGCACCACAAATTGCGCAGATTCCGCCATGGTAAAACCTGCGTTTGATGAAAATGGACGACAAGCACGACGATTATCAACACGATCACAGCCATCAAGTGCTTTTAATTGCTCATCTTCAGCCAATGCGCCCATCACCCGGAAGCCTTCCATGATTTCAGGAACAACAGGTGCTTCAGCATTACCGACAATCACAACTTTCGCTTTGCCATGTTGAATATCGTGCATACCTTGACGTAGATTATATAAGAACGTTGCACATGCCCCCATGTTTGTACCCGTTGCGCCAATACTGTTAATCACATAGCCATTAATAAAGTCAGCGGGCATTTGCGCTAATGATAACGCCATCATCTTAGAACTTACACGACCGCCAGTAAGATGCGCCGCAATCATGCCACCTAGCGAGTTATCATCAATTTGCGCTAAACCACTGCCCGCATAGACTGACACTTCGTCGGGTTTGATGTGGCGTAAAACTTCATCCCACTCAAAACCTAACGAGTTAAGTGCATCTGAAGCACCATATATTGTGAGCGACAAACCACGCGGATGAAAACGAGAATTATATAATTTACTAGGATCAAAACCGGCAGGAATATTACCGCCACTAGAAACAGGAAAAGCAACTCGCCCCTCAACTAAGGCATCAAAATCACCATTAACAGTAATAACGGCTTTTGCACCTTGAATATCAACCTGCCAGTTGCTTGGAATATGATTAGGTAATTTAGATTTACGTAAGGTAAATGTGATTTGATCATCTGCTGAATTGAGATTCGCTTTATATTGATATAACAGATTATCAGGATCAAACGAATCAATACGGCGTACACACGTACCCGCTTTAATTGCAGTAATAATATCTTCAGTAATAGCGCCATCATCACTCAATCCCATTCGACGAGCGAGATCTTGCCATGTTGATTGCATTGTATCTTCAGATAGCACATCAGCAATCATAAGTTTATAACTATGAAAGCCAGAACTGCGACCAGCGGCATTGATGCCACCCAAACCAACAATTAGCGGTAATTTTGCCATTTTAATATCCTGAGATCGATTTAATACATCGTTTGAATCAGAATATCAGTATTAATCTGTGATTCACTCTATATTTATGCCAAAATCACTGCCATTACAGCCAAAGATGCGAAAACATTACAATGATGTGTGTTTTATGCACAATTATTGTCAGAGGTAGAATAATGAAAGTAGGTTTTATACTTTTTCATAGAGCATTAATTACGGGCATTTCATTAAGTGCTGAAATGTTAACCAGTGCCGCCAGCCTTCGTGATCGTAAAACTCAACGACAGTCACCCTTTGATATTAAGCTTATTGCTCCAACACTCACATCGCCAAACTTAACCGCAGGTATTCGCATTCAGCCTGATATTACATTTGAAGACCCCGCAAATTTTGACATTATTATTGTGCCACCAATGTGGGGCAACCCAATATCTGCACTGTCAAAACACCCCGAAATCCCCCCTTGGTTAATTAAGCAATATCATAATGGTGCTCAAATTATTGCAACAGGAACTGGCGTGACTTGGCTGGCTGAAACGGGGTTACTAAACCATCAAACTGCCACTACCCATTGGTATTTTTATGACAAATTCTCGCAACGTTATCCACAAATAAAACTTAACCGTAAAGCCTCTATTACTTCAGCGAATGGGCTTTACTGCACCGAAAGTATTAACTCACAAACCGAAATGGTGTTGTATTTAATCTCTAAATATTATGGGCAGAAAATCGCCAACACCATTGAAACCCATTATGGTCATGAAATCAGTAAATCGGGTCATCAACCTTTTTATGAAATTGGCGGCCAAGTGCAATTTGATGAATCAATCGCCCAAGCACAAGATTGGATGCAACGCTATATGTCGCAGCCATTAACCACCCAACAAATAGCACTGCATTGTGAATTACCATTACGCAGCTTTAATCGTAAATTTAAAGATCAAGTCGGCCAAGCACCCCATCAATATCTACAAAAAATAAGAATGGAAACAGCCAAAGAATTATTACGGGATTTTGGAATGTCATTGTCTGATGTATCAGAACAGGTGGGATATAAAGATGCTTACCATTTTTCAACACGATTTCAAAAAGAATTTGATATTACACCGTCACAATACCGCAATATGGTAAAAGCCAAAGCGTACAATGTTCAATAACCACAATTAAATAATAAAACAAAAACGCCTAACAATAATTGCTAGGCGTTCTTAGTATAATAAGTGCTTTTATGACAGCGATTAAAATTTTCGACTGGTCACATCTTCGTACTCACCATCAATCACGTTTGCTGTCGTTTGACGCTGCTGACGAAACACATTGTTCATAGTTTCATCTTGCCCAGCAAAACCTTCTGTGAAATTATTTTCTTTAAATTGCATACCTTCGGCAGCAAGTTTACGTTTAATAAATGGCTTCGCAATCATTGCTGCAAGGCCAAGAAACAATGCCATAATGGTAGCAAAAGAAACTGCAAATAAACCGATTACAACAGCAAAAAAACCAGTAAGTAAATTTCTCATGGACACGCCTCTCTAAATCATATCAATCAGGCTATTAGGTTATCCTAATGTTTATTTCATACCTGATAAGTTCGCTTATTTTAACATCAATTCAATACTTTTATTATCTATGTAGATAATAGCTTTTTATAAATGAACCAATCATGAACACAAGCATTAATTTGTTATATAAAGTATGTTTTATTATACTTTACAGTGAAAGGAAAGATAATTTTTATTCATCGATAAAATGTTACTATTCGTTTGCTGTAATAATGGCTTAAACGGCTAACGTCATTTCACTATAAATATCGCACTGAATACGACTAATTTTATCATTAGCCAATAAGAAGTAAGCATCTTGAGGTAAATCTTGAGAAAACACCTCACTATAAGTCATCCCTGCATATACGCCGCGAAATACAGCACCGGTTAAACCATGAGAGATAATAATTATATTCTCAGGCACTGAAACATCGGCTAAAAAATCTTCAATACGATCTTTAACGCCATAGTATGACTCCGCATTTGGCGCCATTAAATACCAATCACGTTGTTCGCAAAGCCGTGGTTGCTGGGCTTTAAGATCAGGAATATATGCTTTTTCCCAATCGCCTAAACAAAATTCTTGTAAGCGTATATCTTGCACTATCTTATCTGAATCAATACCTATTTGTTCTGCAACGATTGCAGCAGTTTGCATCGCACGACCTAATGGACTTGAATAAATAGTCCACTGCCGTTTGTTTGCTAATTTATTTTTTAAAGATAAACCGATCGTCGTTGCTTGTTGTTGTCCTAAATCTGTTAGACTAGAATTACAATGTCCTTGTAAGCGTTGTTGTGCATTAAAAACTGTTTGACCATGACGTAATAAAAATATGCTTTTTGACATTATGCCCCCTTGTGTAGCGCTTTAGATTATACTATCAAGGCATCACCAACAATATAAAAACCAAAAACAAACACTAACGCCTGTTTTTATTTTTAACTCATTCTTGTCATCAAAAATAAAATAAACAAACCAACGCAAACGATTACCTTAGCTAAGATATTGATCTTAAATAAAAAAATAAAATAATCACAGACAATAGCACTCTTTATACCCATAAAGCATCATGTTATGATGCCGTCCCTATTTAGCCAATGAACATATAACAGACAATTTAATACGTCTAACCTCTGCTTTGTTATAAGCAATTCGCATCTTTGGCTTATACGGATATAGCCTTTAAGTAATTCATAAAATAATTAAAAATCACTGAGAAACACTAACGATATCAATACAAATTTGTTCTCAGTAGATAAAAAGAATAGAGACTATTAATGGTAAATATCATTATTAACGGTAACACATTCAAGGTAAATCAAAGTCTAACCTTGCTCAACGCTGCAGAAGAATGTGGCATTACTATTCCATCGCTATGTGGTATCGATGGTTTTCATCATAACTGTGATTTATGTGACGTTGAAGTTGAACATCATGGCACGGTGAAAGCGTGCCGCACGTATCCTACCGAAGGGATGATCGTTACAACAACGTCAACAGCATTAATTCAACGGCGCAAACACGCATTAGAGCAGATATTATCCGCCCATAATATCAGTTGCAGTGTGCCACCATGCCAAGTCGCTTGCCCAGCAGATGTTGATATTCAATCTTATCTCTATTTTATTGCGACTAATCAGCCTCAAAAAGCCATTGAAGTCATCAAAAAAACACTACCAATGCCACTGTCTATTGGTCGAGTATGCCCCGCTTTTTGTGAAGCTAAATGTCAGCGTAAATTAGTGGATGGTTCAATTGCGATTCGACAGATAAAACGCTATGCCGCAGATATTGATCTAGCATCATTACATGCTTACACCCCAACAAAAAAATCCACTAAAGCACAGAATATTGCCATTGTTGGTGCCGGTCCTGGTGGATTAAGTTGTGGTTATTTCTTAAGTAATGAAGGTTACAACGTCACTGTGTTTGAATCTATGCCTCAAGCTGGCGGTTGGTTACGCTACGGCATTCCAGAATACCGCTTACCTAAAGCTATTTTAGATCAAGAAATTGACATCATGTGCCGTAATGGTATGACGATTGAAACCGATAAAAAGTTGGGTACTGATTTTACGTTATCGTCATTACAACACAACTATGATGCCGTCTGTTTAGCGGTTGGTGCTTCACTCGCCAGTGAAATGAATTATCAAGGTACCGATCTTAATGGGCATTATCTTGGTGTCGACTTTTTAAAAGATCAGATGCTAGATCAACACTATACCATCGGTAAAAAAGTAGCGGTTATCGGGGGGGGGAATACAGCAATTGATTGCGCACGAACAGCATTACGTTTAGGGGCACATACCACCCTTATCTATCGTCGTACCCGTGATGAAATGCCGGCTGAATTATATGAAATTGAAGAAGCAGAACACGAAGGGGTTAACTTCTTATTTTTAACTAATCCGGTGGAAAATATTGCCGATGAAAATGGTCATATTTGCCAAGTAAAATTAGAAACTATGGCGCTTGGTGAACCTGATGCGACAGGTCGCTGTTCTCCGAAGGCGACCGGTGAATATGTTTATGCTGAATTTGACACAGTGATTGCTGCTGTCTCACAGAAAACAGATACGCGATTTTTAGATAACGATACTGTTCAATTGCCTATCAACCATAGGAATACACTCGATACCGATGAACAAACAATGTATTCAGGTGTCGATAAGATTTTTGGTATTGGTGATTTTCGTCGAGGTCCAGCAACGGCTATTGAAGCGATTGCTGATGGACGTAAAGCTGCCCAAGCGATTGATGCGCAATTTGGTGGCAACATGGAAAAACTCTACACCGAGTCATTCCGTGAACGCAATGTGGCGCGTGGACATTTAATTCGACCCGACCATGTCAATAAGCTCAAAAATGTAATGCGTTCATTACTTTCAAATTCAGATAATAATGCAACTGATATTGAAGCTCAGCTTGAACATGTATTAAAACAAGTCATGCGCAATAAAATGTCAGAGTTGAATGTTGATGATCGCCATTTGAGTTTTAATGAAGTTGAAACAGGCTATAGCCATCAAGCTGCTATTGATGAAGCAAAACGTTGTCTAAGCTGTGGTTGTCACGATGGTAATGACTGTAAATTACGTCATTACGCGACCGATTATCATGTTGATAAGCAATTGATCATCAGTGGATTACGTCCTATTAGTGCTTAATCAAATTTAACCCATAAACAAAGTACAAATAAAAAAGCCACACTCATATTGATAATAATCATAAACGAGCGTGGCTTTTGTTTACATTAATACTTTCGTCGTTATTATCTTAACAAATGACGTTAACGAGTTACTTTAACGGTACTGGATTTTCAGCAAAGTAACGTTCAACAATATTTATATCTGATGCGGGACGAGGTACACGCATATTGTGCGCAATACCATTGTAAAGATCTTCTCTTGGCGTTTTATAAAAACTATTAATATTATCATCTAAATATGGCAATTCTTGGCGACGAATCATCATTTGTTGGATATCTTGTGACATCCGTTGCATCCCAGTGGAATATGACGAAAAACTACTCGAATGGCTGCCCCAATGATGACCGAACTCGTGGCCTACAACGCCTATACCTGATTTGTAGTAATGAGCATAATAGTTCCAAGTATCAATACCTAAAACATCGCCACCACCCAAACCACCACCGATGGTTGTAACACCTAATCGAATACCACCACGTTCCATAAACTCTTTGAATATACGTTGGTAATCATCACTACTAAAATAGCCACCTGGCGCATAAACAGGACCTGCATTACCGTAAAACTCATGCTCACCGCCACCAATACTTTGCTTATAATTAAACCATAAATGTTCAAACTCAGGGCTGTTAATCACATAAGCAAAGTTAGCCATGATAATCATCCACTCACGCGCATAAACAGGCGTTATTTTCTCCCAATGGCCATCTGCTCGAGAATATTTACCAAAACTTAAACTCCACTTCATACGGAAATCAGTGATCTTTTTAACAAACTCATCAGTTTCAGATGTTAAACGAATATCAAATAAGTCACTTGGTAGATAACTAACATCGCCAATACCATAGAAAGTCACTGATTGCGTGCCATCAGAAGTAGGATAAGCATAATTATCAACTACTTTTTGTTCTATCTTATATTGGTTAAAAGCAGGTAATTGCTCGACAGAACCCAATGTTAACCAAGTATCACTGCCTTTAAACTGTGCTTCCACATTAAGATTTGATGTTTCTTGAGCGGCATAACTTGTCAGTGCCAAATGGGTCTTATCTTGTTTACCTGATAGTAAACGATTAATTCGTACGGAGTGATTTTCAGTGAGGCTTTCCCAACGCTCTCCATCAAATAATAATGGCGTTCTAACGACATTTTCAGCCATAAGATCAATAGCCGTCGGCGTTTCGCCAACAGTATTCGACAAATGCATTTTTATTAATTCAATATCAGCCAATAATATTGTATTACCTTGTAGCATTGCTAATGTTTGATCTTCTGCTGCTAAATCAAAAGATGCTGTTAACGTCTTTTCTTTATTTTCAATTTGATCAAAATACTTAACCATATTTTGATCTGCTACTGCGATATTTTCAGGATCATTAAAATGTAATTTACCCTTTGAATATACATTTAATTGACCATTTTTATCTGCTGTATAAACATCACCATTCTTTGTTTCATAAACATTACGTTTAAAATGTGTTGTATATTTTGGCTCAACTAATTCAGTACTCTTTTCAAGATTCGCAATGTCATAAACATAAGTTGCTGTATTATCAAATGAAGCAATGAGTTCATTACCAACAACTTCTAATTTTATATTGCGTAATATATTATTACTTTCAGGCAAACTTAAAAAAGCATATTTTGACGCACGTTTATGATTACTTTCCGTTACATCACTTTGATTATAAACAGAAATCTTACCTGTAATGTCTGCAACAAAAACATAATTATCATTTGCTGCGACAGCATAAGGATGCGTTAATGTCGTGTTGAATGTATTACCAGACCATGTCCCTGTACCTAATGACATAATAATTTGGTCGTCATTCTGTGTATCATAAATATCAACACGGTTTGACGATAATGACGCAACATATAATCGATTTTTATGCTCTGTAATATCACTGACTATACGGTATGTTTCCGCAACACCATTTTTAGTAAACCCGGTAATTGGCGTTAATGGTTGCTGAGTTTTTAAATCAAAACGATCAACACGAGAAAATGTACTATTTGTATTACCAACATACACTTTATCATTAATCACCGCGATCGATTCAGGCACAAAGTCGCGGGCTTGTTGATAACCAAAACTAGAGAAGTCGAGTTTTTTTGCCGAGCCTAAAAATTGGGTAATAGATAATTTTTCATTATCTTCAATAGCACATGATGCAGTCTCAATAACAAGGTGACTATCCCCGACTGGCGTGGCAATTAGATTATTAGGTGAATATTCAATTAAACAGCCATTACCATAATCATAATTACCAAATGTTTTATTAACCATCACGATACCAAGATCGTACCAAGTCAATTCCCAGTCTGATCCTATAAAGTCAAACACATTTCTAAAACGCGTTTCATCAGTAAAAGTAGGAGTCGGAAAATCAAACTGAATATAATTATCATTATTAAGATGATAGTTTATACCGTTAATGCTGATATTACGCTGACCATCAATAATAACTATATTATTTTCATCTTGAGCTAATAAACGAATTTCTTCTATTTTATCATTAACTTTATTATAAATAGTTTGAGATTCAGATTTAATATATTCGTCAGAAGTAATATAGTTAGACGCAGATACATTAATACTTAATAATGCTGCTGCAATGGATAATACAATCACTTTTTTTTTCATATGCCTAGCCTCGATGTAATATTTGGCCAGTATGCATGCTACTTTTTACTTTGTAATGTGATTTTTCTTCTTCATTGAAAGTAGTTTTAATTCGTATATCTTTTTTATAATTAATACCTTACAAGTATACATGCGACAATTAAAATAACCAAAGAGAATGGTTCAGGTTAGACCTATATGATAAATTTATTCAATTAATAAGATAAAATCATAGGTAGTATATGTATCATTAATATTTTCTAGCCATAATAAAACTTAAACTATTACGTAATATTATGGGGAAAATAACGATCATCATATATGGATATGGATATGGATATGGATATGGATATATTACAGTATGTTTTATAAAAAAATTGCCAGTAACTATTACATATACTGGCAATTATAAAAAATTAACCTACCAAATTCATTGGACGTAATTTTACATATTCAAACAATTTGTATTCTTCAGCTGTCGTTAAAAAATTCTGAAAATGTGTACTTGCTAAATGCTCATCAAGGTGGGCTTGAGAAAGCCACACTTCTTGCATCACAAATAAACCCTCTACATTTTGATCAGTGAACAACTGATAACTCTCACAGCCTTTTTCTAAATGCGTCGGCGCAATCAGTGATTCTAATAGTGCTTGTGCTTTTTCAAGACAGTTAGGATTTGCTTTAATTTCTGCTAATAAATAGATCATGGGTTAACACTCCGTAAAAATTTTTTCATCCGACCAACGTGATTTCGGCACATTAGCATTAAAATCATCAGTACTATGATAGCCAACAGGCACTATCACTAAACTGGTAAAACCTTGCGCGCTTAGATTAAATTCTTTATCTAAAACATCACAATCAAAACCTTCAATAGGCACAGCATCAATGCCCATGGCAGCAACGCCTAATAATAATGAACCAATGTTAAGATAGACTTGTTTTTGCATCCAATGATCAGCATCACCTAGGGTTTTTCGATGTAAATCAACAAAGAAATTACGTCCATCAAACATGCGTTGTTTTGATTGTTCATTAGAGAAACGGCCATCTTGCTGTTCAGATGTTAATAAATCCTTTAGATAATCATCATCAATTGTCGTTTTTGAGCAAAAAACTAACACATGTGATGCATCCAATATTTTAGGCTCATTAAAAACATAAGGGCCTTCAGTCGCTTTTGCTATACGCTGCTTGGCATCATCAGTTGCAGCAACGATAACATGCCAAGGTTGTGAATTCACACTAGAAGCACTTAGCCGAATCAACGCTTTAATTTGTTGTAATTGATCATCAGTTAACTTACGAGAAGGATCAAAAACTTTGGTTGAATAGCGTTTGTTGGCAGCATCAACAATACTCATATTATTTTCCTAGTGCGGTATATTCGTTAAGTAGACACCATACTCTTTCATGATAAAAAGGAAAACCTATCTAACGACTCGATTTTCCAAACTCATATTTAATATCATGTAGCAATACGACTATTGATTAACTCTGCTTTAAATCATCATTAATCATCTTAAATCCAGCTTGACGCCCTAATTCATAGCCTATATTTAGTTTATTTACATCGCGCGTTAATCGCTTAATCAGAAAGTGTTTATTCGGTACAATCGCAGTAATGCGACAATCAGCAGGAGGATTACGGATAAAATACAATGCCTTGTTATAACGCGATTCTTTGGTGAGAAATTCTTGACCAAATACTGGTGTTGTTTTGAATATTTTATGTGTTAGCCAAGGAACTTGATGGCTATGAACAAAATTAGCCTGTGCATGCGATAAAATAACCGTAATATCACGCGCGCCACGACGATAAGCTTCAATAACCGGAATAGGATCAGCGATACCACCATCACTCATGGCAATACCATCCACTTTAGGGAAATTACGGTAAACAATCGGTAATGCACATGTTGCTGTCATCAAACTTTGTAAGTTATCGCGCTTAACTTCAATATAATCAGCATCACCCGTGACAATATTTGTCGTTGTGGCAAATAAAGGGATACCTTGGCTTTCATATTTATCGATTTCTAGTGGCAGATTATTAATACTTTCAGACCATAGCCAATCAATATCGATAAGATTGCCGCCTTTGGCAAAACGAAAATAATTAATAAATGACTTACTACGTGCATACTCGGTAATTACTTGATAATTGCGCTTATGATTTTTACACAAGTAACCCATTAACACCATTGAACCCGCAGAAACACCAATCGTAAAGTCGAACGGGTTATAATCTTTTTCAAGGAAAGCATCTAAAACACCCGTAGCAAAAATACCACGCATTGCTCCACCTTCAACAACTAAAGCACGTTTAGGTGTATCATTCATAAACATTGATCCTTATAAGTCATGAACTGAATAATATTCAATTATGTATGGGATTAGAATATCAATATAAGACTAATATTACTGCACACAACTATAGAAAAAATCAAAAAAAACGCCATACAGTCTCTATAATAGAAAATAGATGACGTTTTCATTTACTTATTAGTCCTATTTTTGACGACCAAAAACTTTAACACCAGCACGCGTACCGTCAGAATTACCATACACTTCTAGCTTCTTCACACAACGTTTATATGAGAATTTACGCCAGCTTGTTTCTTGATTTTTTTTCAGATCACGATAGAAAGATATATTACGTGTTTCGCCATTTCTAAATGTTACTTTAATGCGTTCAAGACGTAAGTTACGTTCTGCCTTTACTTTAATCGCATCGGTATTACGACACACTATTAACGGAATTTTTGCGCCATGATTGCCGATTTCAAGTAAAATAGTACGACCAAGTGTAATTTGATCATAAGCGTGAGCTGCTGATATACTACCGAAAAAACTTAGGCCAACAAATAGGTAAGGAAGCGCTTTTTTTATATTCATGATCTATTAAATAAATGAGCTAAAAATAGCCGCTATCGTAGCGTATATTCATAAAAAAACGAGCAAATAATCACAATTTCATTCCGTATATATCTTAAATACGGCAATATTAACAACTAAAGCGAATAAATATCTGTCTCCATCATTAACACATCAGAATAAAAACAATTCGCCCACTTATTTAACGAATAGATCACAGGTTGATCGTTACCAAATAAAATCAGCAATACGTTCATCTGCAATGTAATAAACAATATCACCCGCTTTAATTATCGTCGCTAAACTTGGGTTAATTTCACAGGCTTTATCGTGCTGATGTACCGCAATAATGATCGCTTCATGCCGTTTTTTAAACGTATAATAAATGGACTCCAATGTCATATTTTCAATATTTTCAGGTACTTTAATTGAGTATTGTGTTTGCCCTTTATGTGCACTCACCAATTCAGAATGAATAAAACTTGAACCTTTATCTATTACAGATTTAGCGACTAACTCTGTTGATAATGAAGAAATACATTCTGAATTAGGACAATATTTATGCAATAAATCACGCTTAATTGAGTCATCAAAATGAGCAACCAAATGTGCATCACTATTTTGTTCTGCAATAAATAAGCTTACCGTTAATGTTGCGTCATCTAAATCAGTATCAACAATCACAGCACTTGCCATTGAAAGGCTCGCTCGCTCCATTTCTATCGCATCAGTAAAAGAGTTAACTCGGACAAAATAGATGTCAGTATCAAATGGTGATTCTTCATACTCACACGATACCACCACAATTTCACGTCGACCTTGTTCTTCTCTTCTTAACATTTCCAACAAATGCGGTGTACGACGACTATTGATACCAATAATAATAATATGATTTTTTAATTTCAAATGTTGTTTCCCCCTTCGATTTGCACGCCAAAAATCTGTAAAAAAGACTGCTATTTTACCAATCAATAATGCAAATAAACCCACACCACACGGAATAATAAATAAAGCACTAAAGAGTTGTCCGTATATTGTTGTTGGGCTTAAATCACCATAGCCAACGGTGCTGCTGGTCGTTACTATATAGTAAATAAAACTCACAACGTTATTCGTTAAATGACGCTCATTGGCAAGAACCAAGCCCACCCAACTCGATATCACATAACCACTGATAAGTAATATCAACGTATACCTATTAATTGCCATAAAATGCTTATTAATGACTTGTTTTATGACTTTTAATAGTGCATGCATGTCGTTTCCTTTTGATTTACATCAGATTAACAGTTTAACGAATCCTTACTATATTGTATGTATAATCAGTAAAATAATGCTAACTAGATCTAAAAATGTTTTTTCATCAAATTTAGATTTAAGTTTATTAATTTTCATATATAAGCAACTTACAAAGCTATTATGAATTTATTTCTAAGTTAATATGAATATTAAAAATAATAAATTTATATAATATATTTACAATAAAAAAGAGCAGTAGAATTATAATAATGCCTATGTTATCTTTATATTAAATTCAATAATAAATATTAATCATGTACTTTATAGTTAAGAATTTAAATAACACATCAGATATTGAACTTAAATTCCCAGTTAATAATAACTTTATCGGTTTATCTGCAATTGAGCGTTCTAATTGTATTCGTTTAATACTCGCTATTTTTGAATCTGCAACAGAAGTGATTAATGATATTATATTTGATGAAGTTTCATTATTCATAAATAAAGAGAATACTATCTATCAAATAACATATACAAAGAAAAAAAACAACTTATCTTATTATGTACACATTAGTAATAATAAAGACCACCCTTCACTACATAAATTCATAGAATAAAAAGCATGCCGATAATCATTAATAATTATCGGCATGCTTTTATTTTACACAATCCAAAATATTACCCATACACTTCTACCTTCTCTGAATAATAAGATTCGCCCTTTTCATCATAACTTTGGCGTTCAGAACAAATAGAAACAGTTCTAAAAGATATATTTTTACAGATAACGCACTGGATTGTTTGGTTTTTACAATTCCAATATATATCTTCATCTACGCTAGTTGTACCAAATTGTTCAATTGACGATAATACATAATGATCGGTTATTTTCTGACACTCATTACAATTTATTTGATGTTTATTTTTATCACACTCTATAATATTAGTATCATATGTTATTTTCATATTTCTATACCCTAGATACTTTTTATTATTACTCTTTGATTACTAAATAAAAAATTTAATTCTAATCATCCTTCTTGTTTTGGCTTTTTTGTTAAGCATCTGATTTTTATGTCTAAATTTTTAAATAACCACCATTAAAATTCTGCAACACTTCAACTGGCACCTACTTAATAAACAATTTCAATATTATACAATATAAATGATTAATTTGTTAGATATTAACTTTGATTACAACACGGATGATTTTAATATATAAATTTAATAATCTATATTGCTGTTATTTATAAAACACAACGACAATTATCTTAATAATAATTACATCATTAATCATTTGTTGTAAACACTCTTAACCAATACAATAATCCCGCTATACACCAAGATAATAATATAGGTATGATTAATGCGTAACTTATTGATAATACCATCAATTGACTACCAACAATCGCGCCAATGAAAATAGATAACCATAAACAGAACTGTTTAATCAAGACGTTTTTATCACCTTGTCCCAATAACAACATAGCCAACTCTCGTCCTGTATTTGCTAGGAAAGCCGTTGCAAATGTTAATGGCATCGCTTTACTTATCGTGATCCTTAATGCAATATTTTGTAACCCCATAGCAAAAGCTAGTACAAAATTAGTTGCCATCGGGATAGTAATTTGTTCAATAAAAACAGCGCTGCATAACAATATAGAAACTGCACTCATCACCAGCCAACGATAGTTTTTTTTCTGCAATACTGCAATCATTTCACCGACAGTGATCCCTGAAACAAATAGCAAGATCACACCAATATAAGATATTGATTGACTATATTGATGGCTAGAAAGCAGCATCGCTACATGTGTTGTATTACCACTCATAAAAGAGACAAACAGACCATTTTTAAGATGAATAAAACCAATCGCATCAATAATACCTGCGACGAATAACAACATAAATGGCATTGCGGTAAGAATAGCTGGCTTAATTACGGATAGATTCAATGGGTCATAACATAGGTAGTAATAACAATATGTTATGTATTACATTAAATTTTGGTATTTAACAAGGTATGAGCAGTCAAACTTCTGTTTAAAAACATAAACTGCTCATCATTAAAGATAAATAGATTTACCTGATTACCACTATTTAACAGCTACTGTTAAATTATCTCCTATACTTCAATATATTGAAGTATAGGAGTAACGTTATACTTAAGAATTCAATCCAATTTCAGAAAGGCTTTTCTATACCCGAATTTATGCAAATGTACGGGACAGAAATGCAATGTAGGGAACGTTTATTTCATCTTCGATGGGAAAATGGTTACGTTTGTCCCGACTGTGGGTCTAAAAGCTATTGTAAACTTAAATCACGACCATTATATCAATGCAATAAGTGTCACTATCAGACGTCTTTGACAGCTGGTACTCTATTTTCGCATTCAAAATTACCGTTAACCACATGGTTTTTAGCTATTTATCTCATCACTCAAGATAAAAATAGTATTTCAGCATTAGAACTAAAACGTAAATTAGGGATTTCTTACAACGCAGGATGGCGAATAAAACATAAGCTCATGCAAGTGATGAAAGAACATGATGATAATCGAAAGTTAAGCAATATCGTGCAATTGGATGATTCATATATTGGAGGTAAACAAAAAGGCAAGCGAGGACGTGGTGCCGAAGGCAAAACACCCTTCGTATCAGCGATCTCTTTGAATGGAGAAGGTCATCCTATTTATATGCGGCTAAGTGTTGTTTCTTGTTTTAAAAAACAAGAAATTACAGATTGGGCCAAAAAGCATTTAAAAGAAAAAAATTAGTTATATCAGATGGTTTACCCTGCTTTAATGGCCTGGTAGCAGCAGATATTATTCATGGTTCCTTATCAAAAAATGGTAAGGAACTTCATCAATATGAAGCTGCATTTCATTGGGTCGATACCATGATTGGTAACGTTAAAAATTCAATAAAAGGGACGTATCACGCAATTAGAGAAAAACACATTCCTCGTTATTTTGGTGAATTCTGTTTTCGATTTAATTATCGCTTCCGAATTGAAGATATATTCAATACGCTGATTAAATGTGGTACAAAATCACCACCGATGCCAGAGAAGTTATTAACATTGGCTGAAGCTCGGTGGTAATCAGGTAAATTTATAATTCATTATATAATCTCGAATTAAGGATATGATATATAATAGGGATTATAAATAGCACTATATTAAAATATTTATTAAGAATAATAATGTCAATTTTCATCGACATTATTATTCTATTAAAAGACATAATTACATATTTGAAAATACATTCATAATTACACCACCAGAAATAATTAACACCATAGCTATAATTGCTGGTAAATCCGGTTTTTGTTTATATAGGATCATTGACATAAAAGTAACACCAACGATACCAAAACCACACCATAATGAATATGCTATACCTACAGGTATATATCCCATTGCTTTTGTTAAAGCAAAATAACAGATAGAATAAGCACAAATAACAAGAACTGAAGGACCTAGTTTACGAAAACTATTTGTTTTCTTAATAAATGAAGTACCTGTTATTTCTGAACAAATCGACAAACCTAACCATAAGAAACCAGTACTTAACATTTTACATCTCCATCTTTATGCGTTAATTTTATATCATTTTCAACTTCGGGGACTTCTTCACCCATCTTTGAAAATAAATTCATTATAATAATACCGCTTGCAATAATGACCATTCCAATTACTGCTGCCATATCAGGATGTTGACCATAAAAGATCATTCCTAATGTAGATACAAGCAAAATACCCGTACCCGACCATGTCGCATATGCTAAGCCAACAGGTAAATATTTCACTGCTTGTGAAAGCGAGTAATAACAAACAATATAGAGTAAGACAATAACAGCTAATAATACTGTTTTTGTCATACCAACACTTGTATCAAACATTTTTAAAGTTGAAGTAGCTGACGTTTCTGATGCTATAACTAACACCATCCATAACCATTTTTTTATAGACTCAGGCATTTTAAGATCCTTGCTTAATTAAAGTTTGTTTAATGATTGGATAAATAAATTACTGTAATTGTTGTTCTTTAATATATTCCGCAGCAAGATCTGTTAGATTATCTTGTAGCGTATACGCACTTACTCCTTTATTTTTTACCTCATTGAGAGTTATATATCCAGATGGCATTGAAGACACTAATACTGAATCACGTTGTTCAGGTATTCCCAACATGTAAGCCTTAATAGTTAATAACGAACCTATTTTCGCACCAAGCTTCGTTATATTACTAAGTTGTAACGCTGTACGTTTACGCATGGCTACATTACTAGAAAGTCCTAATAATTGATTTAACTCGTTATTTAAATCACATTGATAGTCCAAAGCATATGTTGGTATTCCTTTCATTAACGCATATTGAAATAATTGGCTAGCAGGCGTTAAATACAAGCCATTACTCACTTCACCTAACGTGGCAAAATCCAAAAATGGAAACAATATCTGCTCATAGTGATTTAACCATTGAGATGGATTAACACCATCCCAATGAACTTGATTACCAAGATGATGAACTGCGGCTAGTTCACCAGTTGATAGTTGGTTAGCTAAAATATGCCACTGTATTCCTGGCCAAATTTCAAGTTGAGTAGCGATTTCTTGGTGATAACCATTCGCGGTAGTAAGAACTATCAACGTTGACTTACCCATTTTGGCTAACACTTGTTCAACAATAATATCAATATCTTCTTGGTTAAGATTTTGTCCGTTCATATTTTACTCCGTCAGTCAACGAGATAAACTGAATCACCAGAACGAATACCTGCCGCATTAGCTTCATCAGTATCAATATGAAATTCAAGGACATAACGATCATCAATGCGAACCACAACCTGCTCAAAGACTAAACCACATTGCTGACCAGCACTCACCCGAACCTTTTGACCGTGTTCAACCCCTAATAACTGCGCATCTTGTGGTGACATATGAATATGTCGCTGTGCACAAATAACTTTAGATTGTAGGTTGACGTGTCCTACAGTACCGACAAGCAATGCATCTGCTGATTGGAATAAATCCCCCGATTCACGTACTGGAGCTTTAATCCCCAAGGCGTAACAATCAGCTTTTGATACTTCAAGTTGTGTTTCAGATCTTGCAGGCCCCAGCACGCGAACATTATTAATACTACCTTTAGATCCTACAACCATAACGCACTCTTTCGCAGCAAACTGACCAGGTTGACTAAGCTCTTTTAAGGGCTGAAGTTGATACCCCTCTCCAAAAAGTGCCTCAATATCAGTTTGAGAAAGATGAACATGACGGTTTGATACCCCTGTAGGGATCCCAACGGTTACACCGGGTAACAAAGTAGGCAGCACAACAGGAGTCCATAACCTTGATGCGGGTAGTCGATCCTGAATATGAGTCATTAATAGGGTATTGATCATTTTTTACTTCCCTGCGATTTTGATGTACTACCTCGTTTATTACACGTAATCGTAGGCTTTTGATTAGGTACCATTAATGCCGGTATCACTGCTACTAATGATGTATTTTCACCGTCAAATTGATCTGAGATCACTGGAACTTCTGTAACTGATTCTGAAGTTGAAATATTACCATCAGACATATCCTCTTTTTCTACATCATGTAAATGAGGAACCTTAGATAGACAACCCTGCGTCAGCATTGTCAGTACACTCGTATCTGGTCTTGCCATAACCAATGACATGCAAAGTTCAGCACTATCACGGATAGCATCAACACCACTATCAACAGCTACCATTACAGCACTGATCTCGCCTTCAAAATAAACTGAAACCAAGCCCGAACCTGCTTTACGATAGCCTGTTAAGTGTACACCAGCGGCTTTACATGCAGCATCTGCAGCATGGATAGCCGCCGTTAAGCCGATCGTTTCTATTACCCCAAGACTTACAGTCATATTACGTCCTTAATGTCGAACCAACCGGATATCAAAATCAAACTGAGTAAAGAAATCACTCAACTTATTTAATTCTTCATCGCTATAGCCAAGGTTTTGAGTGATAGGATAAATCATGTCGAGCTTTTCATATTTAGTCTTACCAAACTGATGATAAGGCAAAACATCAATCCGCTGGATATTACTATTATCCCGTTTGGCTAATTTCATAACGTATTCAAAAGCCCCTGTGATTGAGTCAAACGAATCGTTATAACCTCGGATTAGTGGCATTCGAATAACAATATTGGCACCAAGTTCAACTAATCGCTCAAGATTACGTTTTATATCTTCATTACCAATACCGAATAAGTTTTGATGCTGATTTGTATTTATTTGTTTAATATCAAATAAAAATAAATCAGTACATTTGGCCAGCTTTTCATAATTAGCAAGACTTGTTGTCCCTTGCGTCTCGATAGCTGTATTTATCATCTGCTTTTTACAGTCAGTCAGTAATGCCACTGCAAAATCTGTTTGTAAACTCAGTTCTCCACCACCTAAAGTAACACCACCACCAGATGACATGTAAAAGTCATAATCTTGCATAACAACCGCCATCAACTCAGGTACTGTTACATCTTTACCCATAATGTCTAACGCGTTACCCATACAAACGTCTTCACACTTTCGACAACCAATGCAATCTACATTGCGATCAATAGTATGTACTGCGTTACCATCTGTATCGACTGACATAAGATGTACACCAGCAGGACAAACCTCGGCGCATTTCCCACAAGCAATACATTTATCATGGCTAAACATAACTTGAAACTTACTACTCAATCCTTCAGGATTTGCACACCAATCACAACGAAGATTGCACCCTTTAAAGAAGATAAGCGTACGAATCCCTTCACCATCGTAAATTGAGTACTTTTGAATATTAAAAATACGTCCTTTCAATTCGGTTTTTTTATTCACTTCAGCTATTCCAGTCATTATTATTTATCCTCACCTTACCTGTATATATTTGCCATTACTTAGGCATAGTGATGTTTTAAATTAAGGAGGCTTTTACCTCCTTAATTACTGGATTAGAATTTTTCGATAACTGTACGGCTAATAATTTCATCCTGAACTTCTTTACAAAGTTCAACGAAATAGGCACTGTAACCAGCAACACGCACAATTAAATCACGATATTTTTCAGGCTCAAGTTGCGCTTTCTTCAACACTTCGTTATCAACATAGCTAAACTGCATTTGACCATTACCAAGAATTGAAGCCGTACGTAATAAAGTAATTAGACCGTTTTTACCTTCAGGGGTATCCAACAAACCCTTCAAGAATTTAAAATTGTGAACCATACCAATATTCATAGTTTCAACATTCATCTTACTAACAGATTTAATAATGGCTGTTGGACCATGTTTATCGGCACCCTGCGTTGGGCTAATACCATCAGACAATGGCATCCATGCTAAACGGCCGTTCGGTGTTGCATTAGTTAATTCTCCGATTGGTGTATTATTAGAAATTGATAACGTGCCATGGCTCATGGTTGAATACAGCATTTTGTAATCACGACATTCACGCTCAGTCCACTCAGTAATATCTAACGCAAATTCATCAGCATAATTATCATCGTTACCGAACTTAGGCGCGTTAAGACAATCACGACGAAGTTCTTCAAAGCCTTCAAAGTTCGCCAACATCGCATCGCGCATTTGTACTAAAGTATATTTCTTATCATCAAAGACTAATTTTCGAATTGCAGCCATTGAATCAACATACGTTGCCAAACCAGAAAAAATCAAACCTGGACCGTTGTTAATAACCGCACCACCAGCAGCAACGTCTTTCCCTTGTTCCATACAACCTTCAACCATCAAAGACATCAGAGGCTTAGGTGCAACATCACGGTGAACTCGTTGACTAATAACAGTACCAATTGCAGATAATTTAATAATATGAGCCACTTGCGTTTTTACAGCTTTATCAAACTGCTCAAAGGTGTAGATACTATTAAGATCGCCAGTATCAATACCTTGGTAACTATCAAACAACACCATTCGACCACGATTTAATACAAACTCAATAGCAATTGGCCATTGGGTATAACCTGTTGATGTCCATTGGTAAATACGCCCCGATTTTTGAGGTTCCACACAGCCCATTAAGCAATAATCACGTGCATCTTCGAAATCATAGCCTTTACGTAACATCATCTTGATGTGTGAATCATCAAAGTGACAAGCAGGGAAGCCCATACCCGCCTTTACCACATCAACTATTTTCTCAAGATAATGTTGAGGTGATTGATTGTGAATACGACAAGCGAGTGACGGTTGATATACTTTTACATAGCGTACGGCATCCATAATCATGAGAGTTAACTCATTAGTAGCATCACCTCCTTGGCGCTTTTGGCCACCAACGGTTAAATTAATGAATGGTTGGTAACCCGCGAAGTACTTTGCTCCTAATTCACTCGACATCCACATCAATTCAGCACACTTGATGATAAAAGCTTGCATCATTTCAAGTGCTTGTTCTTCTGTTAGTCGGCCTGAGTCAATATCTGCACGGTACATTGGGTAGCAGTACTGGTCTAAACGCCCTAAAGATAGACCAGTTTGGTTTTCTTCTACCTCAAATAGCGATTCAATGGTCCAGACACTTTGCAATGCTTCCTGCAGTGTTTTTGGTGGATTTGCGGGTACATTCTCATTGGTTTTTGCAATAGTCAACAGCTCAGTTCGGCGTGTTGGATCCGTTTCTTTCTCGGCTAATTCCATTGCAAGAGCAGCAATACGATGAGAGTAAGACACCACGCCTTCACAGGTTTCAATCGCTGCTTTATAAAAATAAATCTTATCAATATCGTCTGGATTTTCCATGCTTAGCGATGCAAGTTTTTCCTCTGCATCTGCTTTAATACCATTCATACCTTTAGTAAATAAAAGGATGTCGTATCCTGGACACGTATCACCACCACCATTAATTTGATGATAAGACAAATCACTAACAAAAGTTTCACCACTAAAAGCCCAAAGACCGGCTTCACGATATTGTGCTTCACAAATCTCATCCAATGAGTGGCCTTCCCAAAATGGTACAAGCTCTTCACGGATAATGCGTTTGTCTTCTTCTGAAATTTCAAATGGGTCTTGTGCACGAGTACTCATAGTATCAAGCTCATCACGAACCCAGCGCCATGCGATATCTGGCGAGAATGCACCTGCACGTGGTTTGCCACATGGATGACCAACGATCAACTCTTCATTTTGGATCAGTAATGGTGCTGTTTCACAAGCATAGCGGAATGCTTTTGCTCGCAGAAGAATAAGCGGTAAACCTTGATGCTTCTTCGTCACTTCAGTGAAAGCTTGCGCACGGTAGATGGACATACTTGGACGCGCTTTTAGGTAATTGCTACGCAGACGTTGCATACGTGGCGTTAAGCCTTCCATTTCTTTCTCATCACAATCAGCAACGGTAGTGAAACATGACGCTTCCGTTGTCGGTGACATTGTAGTTACACTACCTTGATATAAGCGCATTTGTAGTACACTATTAAAACTCGCTAGATTGTTGCGGGCCGCTAATAGCATCGTTGAAAGTTCATTTTGCACTAACTGATCATCAGTCATGTTTCCGCCGTGTACTAACCAATCAAACATTGGGTAGCCAGCACCTGAAACATTTGCTCGTACTTCAGACAGCTCAACTAATTTCAACCATAAACATTCAACGATTTCGTAAGCTTGCTCTGGAGTGATCACCCCTGCGTTAATGTCACGTTGATAGTAACCATATAACGCCTTATCAAATCCGATATGGCCAATAGCATAGCCACCGTTATCAAGGTGCATCATCAATTGGATCAAATAAAACGCTTGACATGCTTCTTTAAACGTTCTAGCTGGCTGACCCAATATATGACGTAATGTTGTTGCGGTCTCTTGCAACTCAACTTTACGATACGGATGATTTTCTATATTCGTTTTCGCTTCTAGTTCCTCCGCTAAACGTTGTGTAAAAGTATCTGCGCCTTTACATGCTAATAACATGGATTTGCCTTGATTAACTTCATCCATACCATTACGACTGATCGCACTACCAATATTTTTTAGCCGTGATTCCATATGCTGTTCTAGTACATTAAGACCAACACTGATCATTGCCATATAATCTGGTGTATGCGTTATTTCACTATTTAAAAAGCCAAATACAGAAGGGCTATTTAGTTCATCTTCAGTATGAAAAATTGCACCACGCAATGCCGATGACTGGCTACCTACAATCAATTCATCTTGACCGATATAAAGTGGTAGATCCGACATCAATTGGCTAAAATGTTGTGCTTTTTTTACCAATGGTGGCATACCTGCAATTTCTTCACCGATCGATGCCAAAATGGTTGCACGTTCTGAATTAATGGAGCTGTTTTTTGCGAGTAACTTTTCTGCCAGCATTTTCACGCGTGGCGTTAAAGAATAATGGGCCATCGTTAGCCTCTCCTACTATATTGTTTCACTATGGTCAACCTTGACTGACCATCTGAATATTGGAAAATTAATACTGTATAATTACGTTAAAGATGCCGTTAGAAAACTCTTTCTATACAAGGTTTCTAGCTCTATTACACTTACTGTTCGTGGGTTGGTAAGGGTGCAATTATCATGTATAGCTAACGTCACCATCGCAGTTATTGCGATGTTAAAATCTGACGCGGTAATACCACATGCTTGAATATTCGCAACCTGACCTAATTGCTCACGCAATACATCAATTGCCACCAGCAAACTACGTACTCCTTCACGATAATCCGTAGCCGGTAACCCAAGCAGAGTCGCTAAACGAGTATATTTTTTCGCTGCAAAGGTATTACATCCACCAGAAAAATCAGCATTAAATGCGACAACATGGCTCATCAGTAATGCATTTGCACGTCCATGCGGCACACCAAAATTTCCACCTAGCGCATGTGCTAAACTATGTGTAATTCCTAAAGATGCATTAGTAAATGCCATACCCGCAATACATGATGCGTTATGCATTTTTTCGCGCGCTAATAAGTTATTACCTTCCAAGTAGCAATCTAACAAATGAGCAAAAACAAGTTGAACCGCTTTTTCTGCTAACGCATCACTAAAGTCCGATGCCTGATTAGATACATATGCTTCTAATGCATGACACAACACATCCATTCCTGTGTCTGCAGTGATAGAAGCAGGTACTGACGTCACCAATGCAGGGTCGAGAATTGCTAGATCTGGCAACATATATTCATCTACCACTACCCATTTTTCAGTTTTTGATTTAATAACTGAAAACGCTGTCACTTCTGAACCAGTACCACTCGTTGTCGGGATTGCCACAAAATACGGTTTATCCGCTAACTGACCACCTTGTGACAACGTATAGATAACCCCTTTTGCGGCATCAATAACGGATCCACCACCCACAGCAATCACTATATCTGGTTTTGCTGTGATAAAAGCTTTCATACCATTAGCAATCACAGATACATCAGGATCTGGGGTAACATCAGCAAACAATTCAACTGTCATGTGATTAGCTTGCAAGTGTTGGCTTACCATCTCAGCAATACCGAACTTAACCATGGATTGATCGGTAATAATTAATACGCGCTGTCCAGTTAAGGTTCTCAGCTTATTTAGCGCATTAGCTCCAAATTGAATAGTGGGCTTGATCTGAAATTTATTCATCTTTCTGCCTTTCCTATTGTTCCTGCAAGATTTTCTCAACGATGGCAATTATCGACATTGCCTTGTATTGCTGCTTATGTAATGCAAAGTATTCTTCTACTAATACTTGATCGTGAATTCCAGCCCCAACACAATCAACAGCTACATACGTACGATCTTTGAGGGGTTCCAAGTCATCACCAAGTGCGGTTACTAGTAATAAATTTGATCCGCGTAATTCATCACTTTTTTGGGTAGCGACAACCCGCCCAGTTACTGTTGCAAGAAGCATATTTTCACCACCTTCATTATGTATACTATGACGCGAGACGGCCCATGACTTGCTTAATAATACGCTCAACTTGCGCAGCATTAATTTCATCATTCTCTGGCGTAACTACTGAAGAAAAGCGATCATCACTCAGAATTGAGGACACAGTATTTACCGTAGCAACTGAAGTTGTTGGTGCCGCCCCAATGAAACGTGTATCTTCGAAAATACTAACAGATTGATCTAACACGACAGGTGCGGCTAATGTAGGCTCAGCATACGAAACGTAAGCAGGCTGACAGGCAGGTGCCAACATTAATACAGCAACTGATTGACGAAGATCTTCAATTGAACGCACACCATAACCCACTCGTCTTACATTCAGTAAGTTCATTGGTCCAACATTATCAGAGCTAGAACCACCACCGAGTGCACCACATCCTAAGGTCAAAGCTGGTGAAATATTGGTTGTAGCACCAATGCCACCTAATGCTGCGGGAGTATTCACCAATATTCGGTATACTGGCTTTTCTAGCGCGAATTCACGTACAATGTCAGGATTCTGTGTATGAATAACGAGGGTATGACCCATACCTTCATTTGTGAGCAATTCTAAAACGCGTTCACAAGCTGCATGCCAATCATCTTCAATATACAAGCCTAATACTGGGCACAGTTTTTCACGCGAGTATGGGTTTTGAGAAGAAACCGTTGTTTGTAAAGATACCAGTACCGTTGTTATTTCCGGAACAGTAAAGCCTGCTTTCTGAGCGAGTGTTAACGCACACTGACCAACAATAGCAGGGTTAATCATGCCATTAGGGCGTAGTAAGATAGCAGCAAGTTTGTCTGATTCTTGCTCATTCATTAGATATGCACCTTGACGTAATAGCTCATAATGCACTTGTTCATAAATACAACGTTCAGCAATAATCGACTGCTCAGAAGCACAAATCACACCATTATCAAATGTTTTACTAGTGATAATATCTTTCACTGCTTGTGGGATGTTAGCACTGCGTTCAATAAATGCAGGTCCATTACCCGGACCACCACTTATTGTAGGCGTACCTGATGCATATGCAGCACGTACCATTCCTTCACCACCTGTCGCTAAAATCAAAGAGATATCTTTACTCTTCATCAGCGTTTCAGTCGCCTGCATTGTCAACAAGGTTACTCCGTCAATAATTCCTTCTGGGGCACCTGCTTCGAGTGCTGCACGTTTCACAACATCAATTGCTTGTTGACTACACTCTTTCGCATTTGGATGCGGAGAAAAAATAATAGCGTTACCTGCTTTTAAGGCAATTAACGTTTTGTAGAAAATAGTCGACGTTGGATTCGTCGATGGAACAAGTGCAATTATCACACCCAATGGCACACCAACTTCCATAATCTTATTCACTGAGTCATCAGTAATAATGCCTACGGTTTTAATATCACGGATATGTTCATGTACTTGTGTTGAGGCGAAAATATTTTTAAGCACTTTATCTTGCCAGCGTCCAAAACCCGTCTCTTGATGCGCTAACTTTGCCAAGACTTCAGCATGTCGTGCAGCTTCAATGGCAATATGTGCAACAATTTTATCAACTTGTTCCTGAGAAAATTTAGCAAACTGATGCTGGGCCTTTTTCGCATTCATTACCAACTCACGAGCTGACTGAATGGACTGTAAATCTTTATCTAATATCATGACCAATAATCCTTCACCTTATTTCTTACTAGTGAGGTATTGCCTCACTAGCAAGATCATGTTTATGCTTTATGCTTTATGCTTTATGCTGAGAGGCTATTTTTTCAATATCATTATGTGGACGAGCAATTATACGATGAGAGATCACGACGCCAATTTTCTGAGCCGCTTCAATACCAGATTCCACAGCAGCATTCACTGCTCCTACATCACCTTTCACCATGACAGTAACTAAACCAGAACCTACATTTTCATAACCAATCAGTTCGATATTAGCTGCTTTACACATAGCATCAGCAGCTTCAATTGCAGGAACAAGTCCTTTTGTTTCAATAAGACCTAATGCATCTTTCATCGAATATTCCTCTATTCAGTCATCGTATATTGAGAAACAATTTTCTCAATATCAGTATGTGGACGTGCAATCACTAATGATGTAACAACTTCGCCAACTCGTTGTGCAGATTCAACGCCAGAGTCAACGGCAGCTTTTACTGCACCCACATCACCACGAACCATTGCGGTAACTAAGCCTGAACCTACATTTTCATATCCAATTAAATCAACATTTGCTGCTTTACACATAGCATCAGCAGCTTCAATACAAGCCACTAATCCTTTAGTTTCAATAAGACCTAATGCATCTTTCATATTGACTTCCTTATTAACCTTTATGCCTTATGTTTAATAATGATTTTGTCTATATCATTATGAGGACGTGCAATTACAAGAGAAGTCACGACTTCACCAACGCGTTTCGCTGATTCAACACCAGAGTCAACGGCAGCTTTTACTGCTCCAACATCACCTTTCACCATTGCTGTTACTAAGCCTGAACCAACATTTTCATAACCAATTAGCTCAACATTCGCTGCTTTACACATAGCATCAGCAGCTTCAATACACGCTACAAGACCTTTTGTTTCAATCAAACCTAATGCATCACCCATGTTTGATTCCTCCGTTATTCATATTAAATGTTGTTATTAGAAAGCTACCAGAACGAGGCAACTTACTTACTCAAGAACGTTGTAAAACAAGTTACTAGCAACCACGAAACAACCATAACGGTAAAAAAAACAAAATGGCATATTACTCCTAAAAAAATCCATATTTAGATGATTACTCTAAAATTAGTCCTGATTAATACTTATATTCACGAAATTCATCTGCTTTTTATATTTTTACAATATTTAGAGAATAGAAAATTCAACATTCATCCTATTACTTAATAGAATCATCACAATTTTAAAGTAATTGTTATTTATCAATAAATTAAAGGTAATAAGTGTGAACTAGGACAATAGCTATTTAGATAAGGATGCGGACAAAAGCAGTCATTGATGAAAAACAGATATACTATTTTCAAATAGCAGAGATGCCTGTAAACACATCTCAACTCGATATAATAGTTTAAAGGGTAATCCCAGCATTGAGGCATTGAGAAAGTAAAGAGGTACATAACAAGCAGGAAACAAATAATATACTCTGAAACAGAATTATCTACTGCAAATATGAGTAGATAGATAACAAAGACAATGAAAGAACAATCACTAAAATATAAGAAAATAGGTAGACCAAGAATATTGGAACGCTATATAGAAAAAGCATAGTGGATTAACTTCAAATAAAGTTAATCTTTGTAAGTACAGGAATTTAGATTGAAAATATAAAAGCAATATACTTAATGAAATAAAAAAGAAGTTAAGCTAAAAAAAGAGATGTCATCTCCACGCTTAGTTAACTTAAATATAATCTGCTGGTGGCAAACTACAGCGCAGAGAAATAACAGATAAAGATGGTTCTATTCAGATAACGAACAGATGAATAAAGGAGAGTTAATTGAGCTTAATAATACTGTACTATGATTTAATTTTTTAACATGAATTTGTAACGCATGATTACTATCGGACATTTCACGCATGAAATAATCAAAAATAACATCCGGTGCTTCATCTATAGATGATTTACTAGATGACCACTTTTTTACCTTATACATGCGTTCTAAATTAGATATTTGTTGACTATCATATTCAAATTTCACATAACGCTGAAGATATAACCATCCAGCTTTTGAGTCAGAATAACCTTCCACAACCATAGATCCTTGTCCTTTAGATGCAAAATGGAAGTGGATATTAGCATTTACCGTTTCTATATTAGGATCCTCAAAGTGCATAATTGCACGCGCAATACACTTCATTTCTCCCCTATTTTCTAAAAGAACTTTAGAAAAAAAAGGTAATGTACAAAGAAAAAAAAGAATCAACATATAAAAGAAAAATATTTTACCGTTTTTTTTAGATTTCATTCTTATTTCCAAGAGTAGTAAAAATAATTATCGCAATAGGCATAAGGATTATTTTCATTCTTTGCACAATGAGCCATAAAAGTACGCCCTAAACCTTTATTCTTGAATTTATCACTATAATAAAAAACAAATCGTCGATCTTCATTACATTCTAAATTCAGTTTTTCACGTACCACGTTAAAGCTATTTCGATAACTTTTACTCATTTCAGAGTTAATCATATTTTCATTAGAAAATAATTCACAAATACCCGCTGATACTTGATTTAATTTGACAACATTGATGGAGTGTTCAGAAACAATTGCCGTCCACAATAATATTAATGCTGCCGTAAATAAAACGGCACAAGCTATCATCCAATTACGCTCTTGTCTTTGGCCTTTATCTATTACTACCTGATCTACATCTAGTTTATAATCATTATTTTTAGTTTTTATATTTTTATCTAACTGTTTTTCTTGATTAAAAAAAAGCGGATGTAATTTATTATTATCAATAATTTCAATACATATATCTTTATTTATTTCTAATCGCCCACGCGCAATAGTAATAATTATATTTTCTATTTGATAATTACGAAATGATTTTCTTAACAAACTTAAATATTGATTAAGATTTCCATTTGATGATGTTAACCCATTATCATCCCATACTCTTTTCATTATTTCATCACGAGTAATGATGCTATCATGCTGTAATAAAAAATATAACAATGCATTAGCAGTAATTGAAAGATGAGTGTCAGAAATACCGTTATCATGAAGACTCAACGTTGCATCAACAGCATCATAATAGAGGAAATTATTTATTATATATTTCATCAACGTCTAACGATCTCAATTAGGTATTAATACTTATAATAATACCTAACTAGGAGTAAAATAGTGATGCAGATCAATTCATATTAGTCTATATTTTATCATTATGTAAAGTAAATCACATTTATAATTAATAAATCAACATTATTACCACGATTTAACAATAACTGTTAAATAATATCCTATATTACAACATTTTGAAGTATACAAATATGAAATAGCCAAATAAAACTGAGCACACAATAAACTATATATATATCACTATTAATGTTTTAGATTAGTATTACTAACTATTGAACTAACCTTGTAATCCGCTGTACCTAAAAAGCATACATTAGAAAGGCTGACTTCCTACTCAGTTTTAAAAATTAGCCATTAAACATTTATATTTTATACCTAGGAATTACACCCTTATTAATTCTGCTCATAGCAGAAAATTTCATTCAACCACTACCACTCAGAAACCAATAAGCGACTTTTCACGCCTTTAACTTGTAAACCCATTGCCTCAAATACGGCTTCAAAGTCACTACATTGTGCAGGTAAGTTTGGTAAAGAAAGCGAGGCTTCGGTAAAGAAACGTTGCTGATTAGCGCCCCAAGCTAACTGCCACCAATCAATAATTCGTCGCTTCGAATCATATAACCGTTTAGCCGTTGGTAATTTATCGCTTTTGGAAAGGTTTTCCTTGGCTGTCGTCGGCAATAAATTCCATTTATCATTATTAGGCCAATAAGCAAATGGTAAACAATGATCAACATGATATTGATGCTTTAATGCGCAACCACTCCAAACACTATGTATCTCTTGCCCTGCATTTTTTAACTCATCAACACGTTGACGAACATCACGAGTATTATGTAAAGCATCAATCCACACTAAACAGTCATAGTAAGTTTGAAGGGATATTTGTCGTTCACGGTTTAACTTAAAACGCTGCATTTCTTTGATCCACTGATTAACCACCAGCGGTTCTATCCAAGAATGATATATTCGAAAACAATCCCAAAGCTTCTCACTTAAAACAAAGTGGCCATAACTTGTAAAAAATTCATTATCTAATATAACTGCTTCAGCTTTATTTCTACGTAACGTTGGTGGTACAACCTCAAATAAATGGTTGTTTTTATCACCTTGATAAGTAAAGGTAACAGGCCCTACTTTTATAGTACTTATGGTATGAGAAAATAGCTTCTGCAACGCAATCGCATCATCTGCAACAAACATAGCGCCAATAGAAAAGTCATCAGCAGAAAGGTGTTTTAATTGATTCCAACCATCTGGTTTTACAAAACCAAGTCCTTTCGTTGTATTAACACTTTGTTGAATACCAGCGCCTTCAATATCAACATCTATTAGCCGTTTAAATTGGCGGATCCAATATAAAGCGACTAATCCCATAGAAATCGCGATCTTACCATTTTGACGATCCAGTACAGCACCAGGATGAACGTCGGCAATACGAAGCAATGTTCTCAATAAAG
The DNA here is from genome assembly GCF_002849605.1 of Photobacterium carnosum. GTDB lineage: Bacteria > Pseudomonadota > Gammaproteobacteria > Enterobacterales > Vibrionaceae > Photobacterium > Photobacterium carnosum. The sequence continues at coordinate 75,342 of NZ_NPIB01000003.1, read as the reverse complement.
CCAGTTTGTAAGTGGCTGATTTACTATCATTAACAATAATTCGACGCACAGTATTAAGATTACCAGAACTATCATCAGGTAAGCTTAAAACCACCGTCTGCCAATAAACATCATTACGGTTTAAATGATCGGGACTATCTGACACTAACTGGATTTGTAATGCATGATCTTTAGCAAGCTTTTCTAGTTCCTCTACCGAAACAGGATAACCTTCACGTCCATCAGTAAATGATCCATGCCGTAAACTAATCACTAATTTACCATTTGGGGCTAATAAATTAGAAAGCTTACGAAACGCACGTTCGCGCTGGCTCATTGCAAGGTGCATCCAGACGGCACTAACGAGAATAAGGTTAAAACGCATACCCAGGCTTAATGTCGCTTTTAATTCAGGTAAGTAATCATTAAGCCAAGTTACGCTGGCATCTGTATAATGCTTTCCTAGTTGCCGTAAAGCATCATTAGGCTCAACAGCTATAACATCACAACCTTGATGACTCATCCATTTAGCATCACGGCCAGAACCAGCACCAATATCTAAAACATTATCACCCTGTTTAGGCCAATAATCTTGCCAAGATTGATGTACAGACTCAAAATCAAGTGCATTATATTGTTGCGCTAATTCTTCGGCATGCTGACTATAAAATGTTGAGGTGAGATTCATATGATTTGCCATAAATCAGCTAATTAAGACCCAATAAAGTCTACTCTAATTTAAAGGTTTCAAAATGGCTTATTTTTATTCTCTTAAATTATGAGCTTGATATTTGTAATTATCTAAGAACTCATTAACACTGACGACACGCCACCCATTTTTGGTTGCATCCTCAATATCATTTACCGATATAGCAATACCAAAATTATGCTTAGACCATGCAAGTTCAAGACGCGCAGCGAAATCACCAAAATCATCTTCTACAAAGTAATTAATCTCAGGACGTTTTAAATAAGCTTGTTGGCAAGCGTGTAATACACCATGAACGCCAGGATCTGAATAATCAAATAGCTCTTTCCATTCACCCAATACACTTAATAACCCTTGTTGCTTACGTAAATCATTAACGATTTGTCGCTCTCTATGGCTAAGAGCCATATGCTCATGCTTAGCCTGCTTACTATGGCAATCAATGCATAGTGCTTTTAAATTAAATGGTCGGTTATCCGATTTAACACCACTGACATGATGAACGTGTAACAACGCTCGGTGAGACCGCATATTCACGCTACACGCTTCACACTCAAAGTTTTTTTCTACTCTGTAATGAGATGATATTTTAGACCAATTATCGCTATACCCACTCTTTGCAGTCTCTGCTAGTCGAGATGGCATATGAGGAAAGAAAGAACTATATGTAGCGAAAAACTCAGCCATATTGAAATTCTGCACTATAGGATGAATTTGAGTCGCCGTATTACACCCTCTATAATTAAGCTTACGCAAACAATTCTGGCAAACCTTTAATCTTGCTTTGGTCTCACCGTAGTTAGTATCAATAATAAATTCGCCTGATATATTGTTTGTTACAACATAACGTTCAAATCGACCACTAGAGCGCATACTTTGCAAAGTTGAACAATCCGATACATGGAATCTCGCATTAGATCCATTCGCTTTTATATATAACGAGACATGCCGTCCTTGATAACTTAATAAACCCGATTCAATCTCAATATCTTTAAGTTCAACATCCTTTCCTTGCTCTAGCTCAGCAGAAATTTTATCAATATGACTTTCCTGAAGCGCCAAAGTAAATTTACCTTTTTTCTCTGGCTCCATTATTTCAATAGCATGCATTAAAGAATGAAGGCTAAACAGCAATTTCATTATGACCCCAAGATCTTTAATATTTGCTCTTCAGCATTTGTTATTACTCGGAACGATACACGACGAGAACGTTCTTCATCTTCTACACCGTCATTAGATACAGCCTTGGATGACGCATACCCTACAGCTGCCACGTTATTTTTTACCCATCTGTAATGTTCCATACGTACTTGTTCTAATTGCATTACATACCCAAGAACAGCGCGAGTTCGTGATTGCGACAAGCTCATATTATTAAAATATGCTTCATAATCACTAGAATCCTGACTCCAACGACTAGAGGTATCCCCTTCAATTTTAATTTCTTGAATAATAAGCTTATATTGCTCTAATACCTGAAGGTAACGAGGAAAAAAATCATTAAGGATAGTCTGAAATTTTCGAGTTAATCTTGCTTCTCCATTAGCAAAAAGTACATCTGGAGCTGTAAAATTCACACTCAATGTATTTCTATCAATTTCAGCACCCCACTTATCAAGATCCTTCGCAAACTCCTCTAATAATGAGATATAAATCGCTTGCTGCGTTTTTTGATATGTCTCTGCAACCTCTTTAATTTTGTCACGCTCAACTACCGCATCACGCATCAGAGCGACAGATATAAATAAAAACACCATCATCAGTCCTGCCATAAGATCTGAGACAGACATCCAATGCTCACCGCTATCACTCGTTGAGTTAGTCTTACCAAATAACTTTTCCATTCTTAGGCTGCAACTTTACTATTAACAACATTAGACATTTGAACAAACCAAAAAGCTAGAAGCTCGTAAACAGCAAGCAGACACCTTTCTAACCATCGCTGAATTATGGTTTGAGCGCAAAAAAGACAACATCACGCCAGAACACGCTTACCGTGAATGGCGAACATTAGATAAATATATCTTCCCTCACCTTGGCAAAACGCCAATCACGGCAATTAATGCTATTGGTACTATTGCGGTATTACGCCCTTACGCCCATTAGAAAAAGACGGTAAATATTCAACCGTTAAAAGAATATGCCAGAGTGTTAATCAGATAATGGATTTTGCGGTTAACCACGGCTTAATACATGCCAACCCACTCGCAAAGATCATTAAAGTATTTCGCAAAAATACCGTATTACACATGCCAACAATACGGCCAGAACAACTGCCAGACTTTTTAGAGCGCTTAAACGCCTGCGCAAGAGTTCAAACGAAAACCAAATTACTCATTCTGTGGCAATTGCACACAATGACGAGACCTAAAGAAGCTGCTACAACACGTTGGGCTGATATTGATTTAGAAAATCGAGTATGGACGATTCCAGCTGAAAATATGAAGCGTCGAAAAGCGCATCGTATACCGTTAACGCCACAGGCTATCGAGATTTTAGATCAGATACGTCCGCAGAGTGAGCAGTACGATTATGTCTTCCCTGGTGAGCGTGATACAACAAGCCATGTAAGCCTGTTTACAGCGAATGCCGCTATTAAACGTAGTCTAGGGTTAAAAGATAAATTAGTCGCTCATGGACTGCGCTCAGTCGCATCTACCGCCCTTCATGAACAAGGTTTTGATAGTTTGCTTATTGAAGCGTGCTTATCACATGCCGATCAAAATGAAGCAAGAGCAAGTTACAACCGCTCTGATTACTTAGAGCAGCGTAAAGAAATCATGAGCTGGTGGAGTGCATATATAGAAAACACTTAATATAAGTAGAAAAGAGGTCTAGTAAAGCACCTCTTATACTATGAAAAATAACCAAATGATTATTAGTAGTATCTATTACATTGTAACTCCAAATATACTTAATAATTATTCATACTTTTACAAAATACATTAAGAGTTAAACTTGTATCAGTTTTCTTTAATATCTTCCTTAATAGATAAACTAGAAAAACAATCAGAAAAAAACTGTTTATCGGCCCAAATGAAAGAATCTCCAACAACAAATACATTTTTCTTAGCTCGTGTAAGAGCTACATTGAGAAGATTTGGTTTCGATGATGCCCAAATAGCCCCACCTTGATTATTTCTATCACACCCTAATGCAAGTATAACAGTATCACTTTCTTTTCCTTGAAATGTATGAACTGTTCCCACATTATTTTTTAAAAATGAATTTAGATTTTTATCTTTTTCTAATTCTTTACCATTTTGTCGAATAAAGTTTTTCAGCTCACTTTTAACCGCTTTAAACGGTGAAATGATATAAACATTTTTAAGTACCCCACCGTTATCAACAATATCAATCAATAACTCTAAAACTTTCTCTCCAAGCTGTTTACTATATTGCTTATAAGTACAATTTCCCGTCACTTCGACCCATCGATTAAGTTTAAGTTGAGGGTGCTGAACAACAGGAACATCTTTATTAGATTTGTAATTACCATGAATCATTCGTTCTTCATAAGCGATCTTATTTGCTATATCAAACATTGGATTTATACAACGACGGTGTACCCATAACGGAATACCTATCCATTTTTCTTCATCTTGTACTTTTAACATACATCCATATGGATTTACTCTATCTGCAAGCTCTTGTACAGACCAAGATGCAGGACTCCACTTATCTTTATCGCTACCCAATACTGACTCCATAACAAAATCAACTAAAGCAGGAGAAGAGGTAAAAACAGGTTCAATCTGTAGAGGATCACCAACAACAATCGTTCTTTTCGCTCGTAATAAACCGCCAATAGCTGCTTGAGGTACTGCTTGCCCAGCCTCATCTATCATCAACCAACCAATTGAATTATCATTAAGTTTTGAAAACATTCGACCTAATGAAGCAAATGTTGTTGAAATTACAGGAACAAACATAAAAATAATTTGCCATAATTTTTCATCATTAAGCCCATCTTTCGTTGCTTTTAAACAATCTACTAATTGAAACATTTTTGATTTAAAAGATGCAATCGTTCTAACCTCATATAACCATGCTTGATGTAACTTAAGAGCAGAAATGAAGACTTTAGATCGCAAGTCATTAATATTCTTATCTTGCCAATAAGCATTTTGCTGCAATTTAGCATCACTTATCATAGCTGTAGCATCAGGTAATATACATTCTCCCATAGCCTCTGCTAATAATGAAAGTTCTTGTTCTTTTGATGCTTTTTCAGCTGTAATCTCAACAATTTTACTCAACGAAACTTGTCGCTTTTTTTTAAGTCTCAATAAGTAATGATTCAGCTCTTCTGAATGTGAATCAGCAATTAACAATTCTTTTTTTATTAATTCCAGAGATGATATTTTTTGATGTAAATTAGATGTGTATAGTTTATTTTTCTTCGTATTAAATAATTTTGATAAAAATCCTGGTGGGTACAATTTTAATTTATCCAGAGCTAATTCTGAAATTTTTTCCTTCTTATTAAAAACATTAATAGAAGTACATGTATCTTTTAAATCTAAATTTGCTAGATCTATTTTTTGATCATCACTAATAATGTTTTTCTTAAGAATAAGTATCTTTTGTTCATATTTTTCAGCACAGAAATTCGTACGTAGATTATCAAATTGAATATAAATAGAGTTTATATTATCAAAATCTTGAATTGAGGATAAAAAATCCTTCTTTGCCTCATAAAAAGAAATACTTTTAACATTTGAAAATTGTTGCCAAATAGGTAGAAAATTTATTTCTTCTGCTCTATCTTTAGGTACGTCATTACCAAAATGTTTATGGAAAAAAAATCGATTAGAAAAGTCATCTCTTTTCTTTTTTGCTCCCATTACTGCAGATATAGTACCCCAGCATTGTTTTTTTTCTTCTTTTATTGGAAGAAGCTTTTCTTTATATTTTTTTGCATTCAATTGATTTGCTACTGATTTTAAATATTCACAATCAGTATATCCATCCCATAAAGAGTCTTTTTGCGGTAGTTCTTTAGAAATATTTTCTACTGCTGCATTATTTGATGACGCAACAACCATCTCATAACCTGAAAGTGATTCAATTAAAAATCCATCTTTATCAATACCTTCACTAGCTTTATTCAAGCATGCTAATACCTTAGCCCGCTCTACAATATTTTGAGCAATTACATCTCTAAGTAAGGTGGTTTTCCCCGTTCCTGGAGGACCATTAACTGAAATTATACCTCCTGCTGATAATTCTTTATAAGCCGTATTAACAGCGAATTGTTGCATAAGTGACATATTATATTGAGGATCACTAGGCCAACGTCCTTGTGGAGTATTTATGGGGTGCAAATTTTTCGCAATAAGAGAAATGGCTTTATCGCTATATAAATCAGTATGACGTTTACCAGGACTACTTAAGTATTGCAATAAGCCTTTGCTTGCCGTTCCAGCTTTAACACTATTAATTGCATTTTCAAGATCACGAATATAAAAACTATTTAAAATCGGTAACTTAGTTTCATCAAGTTTAGCGGTTTCATCCTCATTTTCATCATGCAAATCTTTAATTATACTTCCTAATTGTTTCCGCTCTCTTTGATAATATGCAAGCCTAAAGCAGAAGATATCTTCTTCAGTCGAAAGTGAAAGATCGTTAAATTTTAATCCAGCCCAACTATAGATTTGTTTAACCAACGCAGCAATAATCTCAGAATTAAGTATATTGTTTTCTTGATTTCCTATAGAGATTCGATCAAATGCTTCCATCAACATTACACTATGACCATCAAAATTAGATAGCGTAACTTTGTCTATTGAATTATTTAGTAAATGTCCCAAAGCCCATGGTAATGTACTAATTGAAAAAGAATGCCAATCAGGTTTACCAAACTCATTGAGTCTCAACTTAGCAAAACAACTATCACCCTCACTATCTAATCGTTGTTCAATTTCTTCATCCATGATGTTATGATTATAATGAGATAAACTATAACATTTTTCCGCAACACGAGATAAAACAGCTTTATCAAACAAACCAAGATAAAGTGTATATGTTGTCTCTTTTGAAGGATCTAATCCTAGTTGACGTTGAGTATAAACATTTAACCATGGTAATAACGTATCACCACATCTTTTTATTTCATTAAAACTAATATCTATAGGTATAAGCTCTTCATCTTTCTTATCAGGTAATGAATAAGTTTGAAAAAATTCAACTCGATGCCAAGCACCTAAAACTTTTATCGCCTGTTCTTTGTCAATCATCTCATCATAACCTATTAATAAATAATGTAATTATTCTTTTATATTTAACTAACTCTAGTATCCGCATATACAAACTTATGGATAGTCAAAAATGTAGTAATATAATAAACTGTCTTAATCTTTCTGTTAAACAATGAGTTAAAATTAGATATATGAATATTTAGTAACTAGCTAATGACGTACTTTTTCGTCCATTAGACAGTTCTAATCTGTGAAAGACTTGTTCTATTGATAATCTTATAAAAATACAGTTGCATAATACCGTAACTCAAATCACTTGCCATTTAAATTCAACAAAAACATTAGTTACGACTCGTTTTATCTGCACTACATTCTATTATGTAGTTCTTTCCGCCACTTTCTCTGTTATCCATAGCTTAATATCACTCTCTATCCAAGTCACATCTCTGACACCTAATGGTATTGTTTTAGGAAATATAAACTGAAAAGAATTCGGAGCTATAGCGGTATTGTGGCATTCCATGAAAAAGAAAAAGATACTTTTAATAAAACTTTGCTGGTATTTTTGCTTTCTTCGGCCACTGAATCCCTTTCTCATCATCTTTATCACTAATAACAAATGGAACGACCCACAGCTTTAAGGTTTTCTCACCTTGAATCGGAAAATCAAAGCTATGTGGTATAGCTTGCTGAAAACCTGAATGAGAGGGATATACCAAGAACATTTCTGGATTTTCTATTTCAGTATCAAAGTAGTGATGACCGTATGCCAACATCTGATAAAAATCACTTTGTGATAAGCCATATTTATCAGTGCCATTGGCTTTTGCTAAATCGAGTAATTTCCACTTAGTATCTAATACAGTCACAACTTTACTATTATGCTCAATTACCATATCGGGCTTAAGCTTGAACCAGCTTGAACCATTGTGGGTAACTAAACTCTTACTCTGTATCTGTGCTTTCAAACGATGAGTTTGCTTCAAAGTTTTACTGAGTGATTGAGCAACATAGTCCTCAAATACACGCTCCATTGGAAACAATAATGAAGCAGCATGATGATCACCTTTCATCGTTTGCGGTGACAACCCATCTAAAATTAACTTCGCCCACGCTAACGGCAATTCATAATGGTTCATTCCCCTACCTAGCGCCACCAGCGAGAAATCATGCTTATGATTATGACTGACTGGTATATCAAGAAAGACGAACATCAACTCTTGTAATAGCTTTTGATTTACTGCACTTCGCACAACGTCATTCACTTTCGCTAGTGCGGCATGAATTAATCGATTTGCTGGGCGATCTAACAAAAACTCATCATATTCACAGTAGAATTTATGCTTATTAATCACATTATGACGAAGTTGCTTACCAACATTGAGCTTACCTTTTAAAAAGGCAAGGTTATTCTCCTGACGCACATAATCACTACGTAAACCACGTTTAATAAGGACTTTAACCGACTCTAAAAACTGACTAATGAACACTTCAAGCAGTGGCATTTTACGACTGACAATATTAGCGTTAGAGGTTTGAATATGCTGAAAACCTTTTAACGTCTTTAACATGATCAATAACGACTGACGAGCATCCTCTGCAGCTTTTTGACTCGCTGATTGGTTTTTACCAATTTTAGGTAAGATCTCAAGTTGCGTACCGTCAGGGGTAAATAATACCCCTGCATAGTTTTGTACTTGTAGCACTTCCATACCATAAACGCTTTTTAGTTTAAGTAAGTTACGCTCCCGCTCATCACTTAAGCACATACCTTTGAAGTACAAGTAAGCGTTATCTGAAATAACCTGAATATGATCATGTTCGTTCGCTTTACGATCGTTGGTAATATAGCCAAACTCAAATAACGTAACGATGTTTTTCACTTTCATGCTCAACCATTAGCCCTTGGTATAAATGGCAATATAAGCTTCAGGTTGATCCCATACAGAATCATCACCACAAAAAGACGCAAGCTGGAAAGTTACTTTTGTATCTTCATATGTATTAAGCCCGTGATCAGCACCAAATAAAGATTCATAGCTATCTTCTTGTTTGGTCACAAAACATAACGCTTCTTCTTTTTGATTATCCCCCAGTACAAGACGGATCTTGTTCCAGTCATCAAAGAAGTACTCTTCTAACAATGGAATAATTTTGTTTTTAAATGCAGCTTTTAGCAGTCCAAAGGCATTATCTTCGTCTTGCTCATTGTACACAGGAAATAAAAAGGCATGACCAAGGGTATGCTCGCGATCATAAAGCACTTCAATACGTTTATTGAGTATGGTTAATAGTTGAGTCAAATCGATATTTTTAATTTTTCTATTCTCGAATAACTCAGGCTTTGGCATCATTTCAACAAAATCAAAACGACGACGCAGTGCCGTATCCATTAGCGCCAAAGAGCGGTCAGCCGTATTCATGGTACCGATAATGTATAAGTTATCGGGTACCGAGAATACATCACCTGAGTATGGCAACGTAACTTCTAACGCTTCCTCTGCCCCTTTACGTTTAGATGGCTCAATTAGAGTAATCAATTCGCCGAAAATCTTAGATATATTACCGCGGTTTATTTCATCAATAACTAACACATAGTTCTTAATTTCTTCTAACTCTTGCTTGGACTCATTTAAAAGGTGAGACAATTTCTCCCGTGAGATCACAGAATCTTTTAGATTATATAGCGTCATTTGAGAAAGCGACGATGAGAATAATTCATCAACTGGACGAGCTTCATCAAAAATCATTAACCACTTTACATCTCTCTTTTGGAAGTACCAATCTCTATCATCATCAATAAATGAGTAATTAGAAGTAATTTCAGCAATCGCTTTAAACTTATGATTCCCATCTGAAATGATAACAATATCGCCCACTGACATCTTATTAACTAAGGTATTTACTGACGTTACGTTGTAATCTTGAGGTTTCAATTGATAACCCGCTTCAATAAACTTTTCTTTAATTTTTGATGTTGAATTACAACCTTCAAAATTAATATTTCCACCATAGCCTAAAAGAAGGTAATTATTTTCAATGCACTCATTAAATACCATTTCACCTTCATCAGTTTGCGTATTACCTAATGACATCTTCCAAATTTTACGTTTGGATAAATCATAGTGAGACGATAAATCCAACTGGCTGACACGCTTCGCACGTGCACTTTCAACTGCTTTTTTAAATACACCAGATTCAATCTTGTAATTAATTTCTCCGTCAACAGTCTCAGCTTTTACGCCCTCAACAAACTCTTCATAACCGTAACTTTGGTGGAAAGTCACAAAGCGGACACGTTTCTCTTTAACTAATCGCTCGTACTCAGCTTTTAACTGATCACGATTAGCCCACTTAAAATAAGGCTCAGCAGCTTTAACTGCCGCATCCATAGTATGAAAAGTTTTACCTGTACCTGGAGGGCCATAAAGAATTTGATTTAATGGTGATAATTGCGTCATCGTATAGATCTCTCCTTGTTCAGCCACTTCGTAGTCATCATCTGTAATATCAGCATCACTATCATCGAAGTAGCTCTCCGGCCAAAAAGGTTTACGTGTTATTGGGTACTGTTGTGAAAACTCAGCCAGTTTTTTTGATTTACGAGTATGTAAATAAAGTTCGTTGGTAACTGTGGAACACTCATACCCATCACGATGTTGGTAACGAAGTTCATAATTAATTTTATGCAGTATTGGCTCAAAGGTTGCGAATACCTCTTCTGCTCGAAATGCGCCTAGCTCTTTTCTACCAATACGGATCATTGCACCTGTATCCATCGCAGTAGTAAAAACATCGAGCTTGTTATCGTAAGCATTCTGAATCAAATCACAGAAAGTGGTTACTGTCTCAGATGACCACTGTTCAACGCCTCGATTAAAAGCATCAATATGAGAAAATTTATCTAAGATACTTTGCTGATGAATATCTTTACTTTTTTGAGCCGCTTTATTCCAACATTCAGCACCGAACTGTAATAAATTCAGCTCACCCTTTTCAGCTATCAATTGCTGATACATGCAAGGAGATGATGTTTTACTATTACTACTTGTCAGCACTTCTAACATCGACTTAGAAAATGTATTGATCAGTACAGGGCTATCTTGGTTCTGATAAAGAAAAGCAATCTTCCATTTAATCAAAGGCGCAAAATTAATCTTGTCGATTTCAGCTAAGTTACCTTCATATGCGGCTTGTGATATTTGGATTAATACACTTTTTACATAATTAAAGACTTCGGACTCATTATTCCCGTAGCGTGTACGCCATGTATAAACATCACCATGACCAATACCACTCTGCTCTTTTCCATCCCCATTACGCTTATAAATACCAAACTTCGCAGACGTATTACCTTGAATAGAGCCCAATTCCCTCGTCTTAGTTTCTAACCAATAAGTAAAAGTATCTTGGTCATTAACAGATACATATTGTTCTAACGTTAATTGATTAAGATTTTCACGAGGCCAACGACGAAGGAAGTCATTCCATAGCTGCTGATGTTTATTTACGAAGCTTTTCTGCAAGGGCTGGTCTAATGCCATTGTGATATACATCCAAAATTAAAATCTGAATAAGCATATCTACTCAGGTTTATAATTTCTTTGACCTAAATAACAGATTAAAAAACTTAATGAACAATAATCATCATATTTTGTACTTAAATATTGATAGATTACTTTTATAAAACAAAAAAATACAACGTCTAAACATCATTAAGAAATATTACTTTCCTCCTATCTCATGTGGCATTTATCGTTATCCACCAACCCAAGCCACCGCACAATAACTAACCATGCTACAGCTCAGCAACGTCTAAATACATTAACGGGCAAGCATCCCCTAGCAGTTATGGTAAACTCTATGCTAAGTATTTGTATGTAAGCGATCACAGCATCGGTGTTGTTGATAACAAACGTAAACCACCGCTATCGTTTACAGTAATTTTTAGTGGCCAAGATAATAATATTTAGGCTAACTAAGAAAAATAAAGAGTATAAAAATCAAATGACTAGTCAAACAATTCAGTGGTTCCCGGGGCATATGCATAAAGCCCGTAAAGAAATTGAAGAGGCAATGCCAAAAGTCGATGTGATCATCGAAGTGTTAGATGCCCGTATTCCTTTTAGTAGTGAAAACCCACTGATCAAGTCGTTCCGTGAAACTAATGATGGTAAACCTGTTGTTAAAGTACTGAACAAGCGTGATTTAGCTGATCCGGAAATGACCCAATTATGGATCAATCACCTCGAAAAAGAACAAGGTGTAAAAGCAATTGCGATTACGACAGAAAACTTGAACGAAGTTAATCAGATTCTGGATCTCTGCCGTAAGCTTGCACCACAACGTGAAGATGCGGGTAAGAAAATTCGTACGATGATCATGGGGATTCCTAACGTAGGTAAATCAACCATTATCAATGCCCTTGCGGGTCGTTCTGTTGCAATTACAGGTAACCAACCTGCCGTTACTCGTCAGCAACAACGTATTAATTTAGATAATGGTATTTTACTGTCTGATACTCCAGGGATTTTGTGGCCAAAAGTAGAAAACCCGCACAGTGGTTTTCGTTTAGCGGCAACAGGTGCGATTAAAGATACTGCCATGGATTATATCGATGTTGGCTTCTTTGCTATTGAATACCTGATTAAAGCCTACCCTGATTTGATCAAAGCACGTTACAACCTTGACGATGACTTACCTGAATCTGCAATTGAATTAATCGAAGAGATCGGTCGTAAGCGTGGTTGTTTAAAAGGCGGTGGTCGTGTTGATTTACACAAAGCCTCTGTTATTTTGATTAATGAATTACGTAATGGCACCTTGGGTCACATCACGCTTGAACATCCAGACATGATCACTGAAGAATTGATCAATGTTGCGATTGCATCTGAACGTAAAATAGAAGAAAAGATTAAGAAAAAAGAAGAGCGTCGTAAGCGTTACCTTAAAAATAAACGCTAAGTAATAAAACAATATTTTTTTACACAAGTTTTAATAGTCACTTCTATCTGTTTATTAATTTATATCTGATAGAGTGACTTTTTTTATGCTTTTAATAAACCCAGATATAAAAGAAAACTTTTTATTGGTCAGCATTAATTTTTTTCGTATTAAATCTGAAATCACGACACCTCAAACTCAATTACAACACTAATGATTTTATTGTTATTTATTGATTTACCCACCCAATAAACAAATATAACCCATTAAATAATAAGTTCTTTTGTTAATTAATTATTCTATTAAAAGCATGTGATTAAATTCACCTCTAAGCATTTTTTCTATACCGATACGATTATAAATAAAAGCATCATTTCGGATTAGTTTTTCTCATTTTACTCGCGTCGCCGTTGCGTGAATAATCGCTCCGCTTTCAGTCGGAAGCAAACTTAAACAGCACTGTCTCTTCCTCCCTCCTACCTTTTTCGGTCGGCGGGTTTTTGACTACTCTTTACAGGGTTACTCCTTTATATAAAGAGACAGATTATCTAAACCGAATTTAATGTGGAGAGTACGGTAGTGCAACACACCACTACTTGTCATAAAAGTAACGGCATGCTTGTGCCCGTTGCTGGACTAACTGTATTTGCAATCGCTTCAGGCTACTTAATGAGCTTGATCCCACTATCATTAGCAAATTTTAATATTGATAGTAGTTATGCCAGTTGGTTAGCGAGTATCTATTATCTTGGCTTATTAATAGGGTCATTAATGATCGAACCTATTATTGCTAAAATAGGTCACCGCATTGCCTTTATTAGCTTTCTTACATTATTAGCGTCAACGGTTGCTGTATTACCTTTGTTTCCACATAAAGAACTATGGCTATTTTCACGTTTAATTGCAGGTATGGCTGTAGCCGGTATTTTTGTTGTTGTTGAATCATGGTTATTGATTGGCGACAGTGCAAAAGAGCGAGCTAAACGTCTTGGGTTTTACATGACGTCATTGTATGGCGGTACGACTATCGGTCAGCTTGCTGTGGGTTACTTTGGTGTACAAGGTTTTGTACCTTTTATCGTGATCTTAGTCCTATTATTTATTGCCGTTTTGCCCCCCTTGTTTATTAAGCAAGGTCAGCCAGACAGCCATGGACACCAAGTGCTTTCTCTTAAACAAATTTCACGTTTAAGTAAGCCAGCAATTATTGGTTGCATCACATCTGGTGTGGTGATGGGAAGTATTTATGGTTTGATGCCATTAGCGCTTAAAGCCAGCTCACTTTCTACCAATCAAGTTGGTGTATTAATGGCGGCGATTATTCTTGGCGGCATGGTTATTCAGCCAATTATTAGCAAGCTTTCTATTGTAATGAGCAAGACGTTATTACTTGCGTTAATGTCATTACTTGGTGTGTTTGCAATGGGTTTAACCTATTTATCGTCAGATTACATCATGCTGGTTAGTGCATTAGCGTTATTAGGTATGTCAGCATTTGCGTTGTACCCAATTGCGATTACGCTAGCATGTGATAATTTAGATTCGTCTTACATTGTTGCTGCCACCCAAGTAATGCTATTTAGTTACAGCATTGGTTCAGCATTAGGTCCTATTGGTGCGAATAGCTTCATGGCGGAGCAAAATGGTTTGATGGATTTCTTCTTTATCGTGCTACTAGCAACCGCTATTTATATGCTATTTGCAAGTTTACAACGCAAGCCTCAAGTATTGGCAAGCTGATACACAGTATGCGTAAAAAAGGGCACAATGGTTAATACCATTGTGCCCTTTTTGTTATGTTGTTAGTTAGTTTGGTCGATCTTATTTTACCAATGCCGCAGCACCAAAGACACCTGCACTATCACCTAAATCTGGCTTCACAATCTGAGTGTTTAACTCACCATTAAATAAATGTGGCAATATGGCTTGCTGTGCTTGTTGGTATAAAACATCGATATTACCCACACCGCCGCCAATAACAATTACATCAGGATCAAGCACATTGATAATCTGTGCAGCAGCAATACCAAAATAATGCGACATTCTGGCCAATGTTGCTTGAGCATGAAGATCATTTCCAGCGGCACGCTCCACTATTTCTGGTAATGATAATTCGACGCCAGATTGTTCAAAGTAGAACCGTTCTAAGCCTTTACCTGAAATGACGGTTTCTAAACATCCTGATTGACCGCAATAACAAGGTGCACCATCAGGATCTATAACATTATGTCCCCACTCTCCGGCAATGCCATGACAACCATATAGACATTTACCATTAACGACCACACCAGAACCAACACCAGTACCCATGATGATACCAAACACGACTTCAGCATTAGGCTTTACTCGCTTTGCTGCACCAAAATGTGCTTCAGCGAGAGCAAAGCAATTCGCATCATTGGCTAATACAACTTGTGCATCTAATAACTGAGAAAGATCTTTATCAAGCGGTTTGCCATTAAGTGCGGTTGAATTACAATTTTTCATCACTCCATGACGAGGATCTAACGTCCCTGGCGTACCAAAACCAATCGCTAAAGGTCGTTGCTCTAATTGTTCAGCACATCGATCAATCAGTAATTTAATCTGATTTAAAATATGGGCATAGCCTTGATCGCTTTCTGTTGCTATACGTTCTCTGACGATACATTTATCGGTACTACGCTCAATCACTGCACATTCAATTTTTGTGCCGCCTAAATCAACACCCCAGTAATAACGATCCATTCCTACTCCACTGCGATTTTATTATTTTCAGTTATTATATTAAGCCATAGTATTAAATACTGCGACGTTGTCGAAAAAACACTCAATCACCATGATTATTAGCAGTATTTAAGACAATAATTTGTGTATTTATTAGGTTAATGCAACAGAAACACATTTTATTGCAAAATATATCTTGTAGCGAAGCGATAATATTTTAAAGTAGCGGTAATTATCATCGATGCGCAATTACGCGTGGTTTACAGTAGTACTTAATGAATAAATACCGTCCTTATCTTGATCTACCACTTTGTATATCAATTCTTCTTCTAATCACGTTTAGTTCATTAACAGTATGGAGTGCAAGTAGCTTTAGTGTTCCTATTATTGAACGTCACCTCATTCGAGGTATATTGGCTATTGGTGTATTAATTTTAATGTCGGCCATTCCTCCGGCTATCTACCAACGCTATGCACCTTATTTATTTGTTATTACTGTGGTTTTCTTACTTGGTGTGTTTGTTCTTGGTGATAGTACGAATGGTTCTCGACGTTGGTTAGCCCTTGGCCCTATTCGTTTTCAACCCTCAGAATTGGTTAAAATTGCTGTTCCATTAATGATTGCATGGGTATTAATTGCAGAAGCTGGGCGTCCAACGCTCAAAAAAGTACTGATTTGCCTGATGATCACCGCTATTCCTGCGGGACTTATTTTTATCCAGCCCGACCTTGATGGCGCTATTTTTACTATTTTGTATGCTTTGTTTGTACTTTTCTATGCAGGCATGAGCTGGAAGCTAATTTCGACAGTATTAGGGATTATTGGTGTCATCATACCGCTAGCGTGGTATTTCGTGATGGAGACTTACCAAAAAAAGCGGGTATTACAGTTTCTTGATCCTGAATCTGACCCCCTTGGTTCTGGTTATCAGATCATCCAATCAAAAATTGCCATTGGGTCTGGCGGCATACGCGGCAAAGGCTGGACAGATGCAACTCAAGGTAATTTAGGATTTATTCCAGAAAGCCACACTGACTTTATTTTTTCAACTTTTGCTGAAGAATGGGGGTATTGGGGTAGCGTCTTTTTGTTGGGGATCTACGCCTTTATGACATTTAGAGTGATATGGTTAGCAAATCAATCAGAATCACCATTTGCACGCTTAGTCAGTGCCGCTTTCGCGTTAAGCTTCTTCCTTTATAGCTTTATTAATATCGGCATGGTGAGTGGCGTATTACCTGTAATGGGAAGCCCGCTGCCTTTCTTTAGTTATGGTGGTTCTGCCATTATTACGCAAGGGGCTATATTTGGCATGATCATGTCACTCTGCCTGCGTAAAAAATCTATTTGTGCGCCATGTAAATAAATCCATTAACGCTCAAATTATCAAATAAAAAAGGCCTGCTATGTTTATTTCAACATAACTGGCCTTTTTATTGATGCTGTTTTTATTACTGCTTTTTTATTACCGCAATTTTTATTAAATAACAGGTTCTTCAATAACAGCCGGTTTTAATAACACAGATTAACGCTCAGATGCGGCTTCTGTTGCAATTTTCAGCGCTGGCGATGTAATTTCTACACGACGGTTTTGCGCTCGACCTTCAGCCGTTGCATTGGTTGTGATTGGATGTTGTTCACCCATACCTTGTGCTGTCACTTGATCAGGGTTTGTCACGTATTTTGCTAACTCAGATGCCACAGCATGAGCACGCTTTTCAGACAACGCTTGGTTATAAGCCGCAGTACCTGTATTTGAGGTATAACCTGTCACAACAATCGTTGCGCTTGGGTAACGAGTTAAGCGTTTAGCCATTGGCTGTAGTGCTCTCTCATTCGCTGCGGTTAATTTATACTGATTAACACCATAATCTAATGATAATGTTGAAGGCTCAATAGTCACTGTTTGCGCCATCGCAGGAGCAATCGTATCAACAACCGGTGCTGCACCCCAGTTGTAAACAAGGCTTAGACCATAGAAGTTAGTATCAAAGTTATACGCTAAATCAGTACCACGAGGCTTTGATGATAAATCATGATAATACTGATACTCTAAACGTGTTGATAGATGATCCGTTAATTGATATTCAACACCTGCACCAACAGTGCCCACAAGGTGATCATCAGTATCACTTACGCCATTACCATGGTAAGCCGTTAGCATGTAACTACCACCCGCTTTCGCGAATAAGCCCCAGCTATCATTAACATGCCATGTTGCTTTACCTGTTAAATCAAACGCGTGTTGCTTAATATTTTGATGGTTAACTTGTGCATCACCTAACCACGTATAGCCAGTCTCAACAGCAAACCATGGCGTAATATTATAGCCAGCAAAAATACCAGCACCAAGATCGTTTTGCTTTAGACCAAGGTTAGAAGCATGATTATTTTGTTCAAAATGAGAATAGTTAGCATCACCTAAACGAACACCAACATAATAAGGATTAGCAGGTGCTGCTTGAGCAACACCTGAAATAAGAACAGCGAGTGGTAATAGTGCAAAAAATTTATTAGACATACTATTTACTTTATAGTGATTGATATTAAATAAGTTCTGAATGCAGTTGTCTGCAAACGGAGTTAATAATGCCAAAATAGCATTTCATTGTCATAAGTAAATAAAACTTAAATCACCGAAGCATATCCAATATCAGTACCCGCTCATAAAATATAAATATTCAACCAACAAATCAATAGTGTGTGATTGCAATACCTATTTCAGTCGCCAACTGCTGCAATTGTTCATCAGTATCTAATTTAATTGACCAATTTAAACCACTGCCAACAGCCGTGATCACATTAGCGCCACCAATTAATGTTAGTTCGTCGACTTGTGCTTGCATCATCATTCGACAACTGCCATCAATACGAATAACAACTTCATGTTGCGTTGCAATAATTTTGCCTTGAGAGAAAGTAATGATCATTATATTTACTGCTTTTTATGTTTTAAAACGGCCATCGTCAAACGGCTAGTACAGACTAAACGCTGACGTTCATCGCGAATTTCAATCTGCCATACCTGCGTTGTTGCGCCAATATGTAACGGTGTGGCTTTTCCTGTCACAAAACCACTACGAACCGCACGAATATGGTTCGCATTAATATCTAAGCCCACACAATAATATTCACTGCTAACAGCAAAGTTTGCAGCTAATGATCCCAATGTTTCGGCTAATACCACGGACGCACCACCATGTAACATACCTAACGGTTGATGCGTACGAGAATCAACAGGCATAGTGGCTGATAATGATGAATCATCGACAGCAACGTATTCAATCCCTAAATGCTCAACTAATGTATTTTTAGAGGTTTGATTAAAAAGTGCTAATGTAAACGGTCGTTGCCAAATCGTCATAATATTCTCCACTTATGGGCGCTTTATGCTATTTATTCAATGAGCAATGATAACACTCTTAGAATAAGTCATAAAAATAATACTCATACTCATGTTATGTGCTACAAGCCAATCACCGAATGATATAAATAGCCTTTTAATCAAATTTTAATTAGCTACTTTCGCTTTACCTTATTACAACGTAAAATGACGAATCTTATCCATTCAAAGGATTTATAGCGCATGTCGTTATTAAATAAATCTTTTTGGTGTTTTTAGCTGATTTACGTGCTCAAGTATGATGAATTTAATTGAAAGTAAAACGACATCCTTGCCCCACTCAGATTTACCGACAACCGTAGGTATTATTGGTGGTGGTATAGCAGGATCAACTATTGCACTTCGATTAGCTGAACAAGGTATTCATGTTCAACTTTTTGAGGAAGGAAAAAGCTTAGTTAATGGTCCTCCAATTTGCCACTTGCATGCAGGTGGTAATCTTTACCGTGAAATATCAGATCAACAATGCATAACGTTACTCAAGCAATCTATTGATACGTTACGCGTTTATCGCCACACAACCAATATTAGACCCACCGTTATTGCAATCCCTTGCAATGATGTCGGCAATCCTAATGACTTATTACCCCGTCTCGCGTTATTACAACAAACTTACCAAACACTTGTAGAACAAGATCCTAAAAATGGTGTTCTTGGTGATCCAAAAGATTACTTCAAATTATATCAACGCCATGATTTAGAGCGCCTTGCATTACGCGCTAATCCTGAGCATCCACTAACACCCGATCAATGGATGATCCCTGTTGCTAAATCTATCAATCTAGATCAGTTCAAATATCCATTAGTCATGGTGCAAGAATATGGTTTAAGTGTGTTTAGAATTGCCGCAACCTTGACCCTTGCATTGAACAAGCTCACACAATGCCATGTACATACCAATACTAAAGTAACGTCGTTAATTGAAAACGAACAAGGTCTGGGCTGGCAAGTCAGTTATCAAGATTCAGCGAATCAACAACATCAAATCAATGTTGACTATTTAGTGAATGCTGGCGGTTACCGCACAGGCACTATTGATGACTTGGCACATATTCCACGTCAGCGGATGGTTGAATTTAAAGCGGCTTATATTACTCACTGGTCACAATGTGATGCGCAATGGCCAGAAGTGATTTTCCATGGCGAACGAGGAACGCCAAATGGTATGGCGCAATTAACCCCATACCCTGATGGATTTTTCCAATTACATGGCATGACGCAAGATATTACGTTATTTAAAAATGGATTAGTGTCATCAAATGAAGACAGTGCTCAACCACAGTTGAATGCGTCTTTTAAAGAGAAACTACAACAGCATTGGTCACAGCAAGAGATTGAACAACGCACTCAACGCGCGATTAATCATATGGCGCAATTTGTGGGTAAGTTTGAACAAGCAACGGTGGGTGGTAAACCATTATTTGGAGCACAACAGATTCCAGGTAATGATCCGACATTACGCGCAGCTGATGTCTCTTATTCTCATCAACGTTATGCTCGCTCTGAAATTGTAAAAGCATCGTCGGCGTTATCTGTTGCTGATGCCATTATTGATCAGCTTGCGGCATTACATTTAATTGTACGGCCTACACAGCAAACCCGTGAAAGTGAATTCCCAATATCTCAACAATTAAGTTTGCACGATATTGTAGCGTATGCTGAAAAGTTAGCCGCAGAGCGTGGTTTTCCGACCTCACTTGCCCGCCCTATTGGTCACAATATAAAATAGCCCTTAGATAACAATAAAAGTAGCTGTCATAGCAGCTACTTTTAATCTCTATACTTCAAATAGAATACGATTTATTTCTTACCTATTTCGGCATTAATGACAGACAAAGCCTGCTGTTGAGAACCTAATAACGCTTGTTTATCTTTTAATAGCCCTAACTGCTGATCATAATTATCGCAATCTTTTTGTGACACCCAATTCCAACTGTTACCCGATTTAAATTCATCACACGCTTTTTTAAAGCCTTTTGCTGCTTGCTTTAACTCTGCAACATTAGCTTCGGTTGCTTGTACATTGGCCTGCATTTCAGCTTGACGTTTAAAATACTGTTGCGATTTATCAATCACCACTTGTTGTTTGGTGGTGGTGGTTTGTAACTTAACCACTTCAGTGTCTAATTTCTTTTTCGTTACTTCTAGCTTTTGTTTGGTTGCCACTAATTTTTGTTTTTTTTGCGTAAGCAATGCTAACTGAGCTGAAAACTCCTTTTTTTGCTTATCCATTAATTCTGTCATTACCGTTAAATCTTTCGTTGTCTGCTCTAACTGCTGACTTTGTTTCTCGTTACTTGCCACCAATATTTGATATTGTTCAGTACTGTGATCAAGTCGCTTCATTTGAGACTGTAAATGTTGTTGGCAACTAAGAAGATCAGGAGCGTTAGCCTCTTTTTCAACTTTTATACCGACACCATAGCCAATGGCACCACCAGCAATAAGCGCTAAAAGAGAGAATAACAAAGGGGTTTTGCTTGTCGTTATCATAGACATAATCACTTTCTCTATTTTATTTTTCGGATTAAGAACAACTAATACATTTACCTATTGATGAGGTTAACACTTTGCTTATGATACATTGTTAACGCTGTATCAAATAATGTTATGTCTTTAGTAAAAAACGTTAATAATTAACAAATTCGACTAAATTATCACTCACGTCTCATTTTTAATAATGTGTTGCAACCATAATATCTGGTGATATTAATTAATAAATACTCCTCAATCAAACTAGGATTAATTTAATCAATTTCAATTCACATTATCATTAATGGTACTTTTATGATCACACCACTGTTTTTTTTAACTGTATCAGCATTTTCATTACCTTTGCTTGAAAACTCAACCTATAGTCAAACGGATACTCATTGTACGCTCACGGTAAAAGAAGAGCGTTTGCAAGATAATATCGTGTTAACCATGTCAACCAATAACAATAATCACTACGATGTTAAAATCTATCATCTTAGCGATCTTCAAGCCCCGTCTCGAGGTCAATTAACACAGCAGGCTATTGATAATATTGAACAACAAGAAGAACTTAACTATGTCGTTGATCACAATTTATTTAAGCGCATAGACAATAAAACCGTTATTTATACCACCACCATTGCTAATGATGCTAACAACATCAGTCCTCAACAATTCACTGAAGCATTCAAAGCTCATAGCTATCGAACAAAATTGCACATTACAGGACTTAATCCTCTCGCTTTTATTGCCAGTCAACGCCAAGCCGATGCTTTTTTTCGATGTGCCGAACAACAACAAATAGCGACGTTAGCTAAGCGTTAGCAACCCGTATGGTTAACAATAACGACGACGAGGGATTGCTAACCATCGCTGTTAGCCTAATTTCAGCACTAAATCACTGTCTTTAATCCAACCTTGGCGACGCATGATATACGCAATAAAAAGTGTGATAACGGCAGGTAAAATAAAGTGCATTAATACGATCAACCCGTAAATATAGCCACTACTTACTCCCGGCTGTTCCATCGCTATCAATGTTTGAATCTGTCCTACTAATCCTGACGTTCCCATTCCAGCACCCAGTGGCGTATTTTCCATATGAAACACAACGGTTGCTATTGGGCCGAGTATTGCAGAAGCCACAATCGGTGGGATCCAAATTTTATAATTCTTAACAATGTTTGGCATTTGTAACATCGAAGTCCCTAGCCCTTGAGCGAAAATACCGGCCCAACCGTTAACCCGATAACTCATGACGGCAAAACCCACCATTTGCGCAGCACAACCAACAGTAGCAGCACCTGCCGCTAAACCATTTAAACTCAGCATAATTGCAATGGCTGCACTACTAATCGGTAATGTTAACGCCATCCCCATTAACACCGCCACTAATGCTCCCATCAATAACGGTTGTAATTGAGTAGTAGACATAATCAATTGTCCAAACTGAGTCATTACCGCACCGACCAATGGCCCAATCCAACTACCAATAAACACTCCAACCAAGACGGTTACAGCAGGCGTAACCAAAATATCAACCTTGGTTTCACCCGCGACCAATTTACCGCACTCTACCGCACAAATACTGGCAACATAAGCACCTACAGGCCCCCCCATTGCCGCCCCCGCAGCACCAGCAATTGTGGATGAAAACAAAACTAATGGTGGCGCTTTTAATGCATAAGCAATAGCCACACCAATAGCGGGTCCCGTCATTTGCTTTGCTATTGGCCACAAGACATCACTCAAGAGTGGGAGTGCAAATTTAATCCCAATCGTATTTAAAATCGAGCCAATCAATAGTGATGAAAATAAACCTAGTGCCATAAAGCTCATTGCATGAATAAAATAGCAATGAAAAGAAATGGTAATATTTTTAGACACAAGAAAGTGATGGATACGAGCAAGAAGACGTGACAAAAAAGACTGCATTACGACAAAAACCACATAAAAGAGTTCAATAGTGGCAGAATTTTACCTCAGCATGTCTATAAATACAGTCAATAAGTTACTTTTTTTATCATTTAGACTATATTAATACTCAACATGATTAATTCAGATTTAGCACCTTTAACACATTAATTATGTAACTGTAACCTAATTCACATTCCGTAACTCTAACATCAACACAAACACAACTAAAAATAGAGCATAATAATTTACCCATTAATGGCGTTTATTTACTGTTATGACTCATGTGCTTACTAGGAATAAACACCATGCCATTAATACATCGTCAAACACTGCCGCATTGCAATAATAGCTTTAATTTTCAACAGATTAATAGACGCTTAACACCCATTGCCGCATTAATTAGTCTCTCTTTGAGTTTTCCTCTTTCCGCAGCACAACCACAATTAATGCTCGCCAAAAGCTTACCTAGCGAACAATTAAATGCAGCATATTATAGTGATGATAATCAAATTCACGATATTTTCACGGTTACTGATTATTTAGTAAGTGAAAAATTAGATGGCATTCGCGCCTATTGGAATGGTCAGCAACTTCTTACTAAAACAGGCAATATTATTCATGCACCAACATGGTTTTATGCCAACTTTCCAAGCACACCATTAGACGGTGAATTATGGATTGAACGCGGCCAATTTCAAGCATTAACCCGTATTGTGCTTGATAATGAACCTGATGATTTAGCATGGAAAAATGTCAATTATATGGTATTTGATCTGCCCCATAGCAGTGCTCCATTCAGCGACCGTTACCACCAATTACAAGTATTAATCGAACAACAACGCGATCAAAATAATCAACCCCTTAAACACTTACAATGGGTTGAACATAAATCACTCGATAATCTGGCAATCTTAGTACAATGGCTCGATATTATTAGTAGTCATGATGGTGAAGGATTAATGCTGCATCATAAATCTAATAATTACACATCAGGGCGAACTGAACATTTATTAAAACTTAAAAATCATCACGATGCAGAAGCGATAATCATTGGTTATGAAGAAGGTAACGGTAAATATCAAGGCATGATGGGATCGGTGTGGGTGAAAACAGCGACAAATAACACCTTTAAAATAGGCTCAGGTTTTAATGATCAACAGCGACAAACACCACCCGCTATTGGTTCAACCATTCAATATCGCTATAACGGCTATACCGATCGCGGGATCCCTCGTTTTGCGCGTTTCATTCGAGTTCGTAATAATCCTGATAGCTAATTTCGTAAAGAGTAACAACACAATCAATGTAATTATTTATGACATTGATTGTTACACTTTTTAAGCAAAAATGCCGATTAAGTCATTGATTAGTTGTGGTATCACTTTACTATGACAATCATATTCCTTACAACTGATGGCTTATAATGACATACCTATTTAACGGTTTTCGCACTCTAACAACCGCTATACTGCTTATTATCGCGATGAGCAGTAATGCTTACGCCATGCCCAAAGGTGATGCAAGCAAAGGAGAACTAAAAACCCCAAGTTGCCGTTTCTGCCATGGTAGTAATGGTATTGCGTCACAGCCCAATTACCCCAACCTTGCAGGTCAACAACAGCAATACCTTTATGATGCAATGCTTGCTTATACTAATGACATGCGTCTTGGTCCAATGGCGGGCATGATGAAAGGTCAATTACAAAATCTAAACGCACAAGATCTGGCGGATATCGCCGCTTATTATTCAGCGATGAAATAACCGCTACCGCTTAAATTAGAGTACCTCATTCTTAATCGTTTCAAATTGGCACAACCACTCAGAAAGCTCTGCAACCTGACGTGCCAATTCTCGATTAAGCCATAAATAGCCGTAATAGCTAATATCAGTTCGACCATCAACACTCGGTGCTAACTTTGGATATAACGCCAAAATATCCAGTTGTTTTTTATTGAGCACCATTAACGGCTTTTGAGGTGATAATAAGTCTTCACCCAATAACTCACACATCTGTGATAACTGCTCTTTTGCTTGCGACAATGCCCGTATTTCTTGTACTTTCTCTTTGCTGTATTGATGACGCCATTGTGTTTGAATAATATTTTCAAATAAATTGAACATTCTCACCTGACAGGCAATCGCTTTTTTAACAGACAATTTCATTTCAGGTGATTCATGCCCAATACTCGATTCTAATGACGTGATCTTATTTAAGGTTTGTCGTAGCTGAGATAGCTGAATTTCACGATAAGCATCATCACTATTAACCAATGCATTATGCTCAGAATAGTTTTGATGAAATATACGTAAGAAATCACCACAGGCTAATTTAAAATGATCGGTTGCTTTAGCAGGGAATAAATATTGACTCGCCATAATCGCCACTAACCCACCCCATAACACATTGGTTGTACGCCATAATGCGATATGTAAATCCCCAGGACCACTACCTGCAACCAACACCAATGTCACCGAGGTTAAAATAGCACTGTATGAATATTTACCTAACGTAAAGTACAGTGACACACTGAGCATCACAATTAATAAGCCATAGTGCCAATAGACATTATCAATCGGGAAAAAATACAACGACAACCCTAAAATTGCCCCGATAGTCGTCCCCAATATTCGCTGGCTGGCTTTATCTGATACCTCACCTGAATACTTCGCCGACATCACCACTATAATAGTGATCGGTGCCCAAGTACCGTATGGAAGCTTAAATATAATATCGATCGAAAAAGCAATAATAGAAGCGATAATAATGCGTAGTACATGAAATAAGCGCATGTGCTTGATGATCTGTTGATGAAAAGTTTTCATTTAGTGTTGTAACCACACAAAGATTTAATGTTGAAAAAAGATACAAATAACACACGATTTTTAAAATCACCAGCCACAAAATATAAGCGCCCACCACAACAAATGCATAACTTATCACTTCAAAAGCCGACTTAATCACATTATCGTTCTTTAATTGCTGTTTTAATACAATCTATGCATTTTGTTTTAAATTATATTAACCAGTATTATTAGATTCCAACAACACCTAAAACATAAACTTGTCACCACCATTTTTACCGATCTATCACACAAAACAACGCTATTGATGATTAATCACTCAATCTAACAATGAAACCTTATTTTGATGAACAAAAATCATTATCGATTACAGTAGTTTGTGATAGCCTAATTAAATACTTATAAATATAACGAGCAAACACCATGAAAATTTTCAGTAACTTCGAAAGCGGTAGCATCAATGTTGTTAAAGCTGATAGCAAAGACGACATTCAACTGAGCATTCCTAACGATAACCAATCTGAACTTCATCAGTGGTTTCACTTCCGTTTAGAATCAGAAGCTCAACAACCTCATACTATTAAGTTATTAGATCTGGCTAACTCAGCCTACCCTGAAGGTTGGAATGGCTATGATGTTGTGGCCTCTTATGATCGTGAAGAGTGGTTCCGTATCCCTTCAGAGTTTGATGGTGACACATTAACGTTCACTGTTATTCCTGAAAATGAATCAATGTACTTCGCTTACTTTGCACCGTACAGTTACGATCGTCATCAAGATCTATTGCATCTTGCGCAAAGCCATTACAACTGTCGCCTAGAAACATTAGGTCATACGCTTGATAATCGCGATGTGAGCCTATTAGTAATTGGTGATGAAGACGCAGTAGATAACGAAGAAGCACCAAAGAAAAAAATCTGGGTAATTGCACGTCAACACCCAGGCGAGACTATGGCAGAATGGTTTGTTGAAGGCTTAGTACAACGCTTGTTGGATGAAACTGACACTGTGGGTCGTGCCCTATTAAACAAAGCGGTATTCTATGTTGTACCTAACATGAATCCAGATGGCAGCGCACGTGGTCACCTACGCTTAAATGCCATTGGTGTGAACCTTAACCGTGAGTGGCAAACACCATCACTAGAAAACAGCCCTGAAGTTTTCTATGTACGTGAGAAAATGCTAGCAACTGGCATAGATATGTTCCTTGATATCCACGGTGATGAAGCAATTCCATTTAACTTTGTTGCGGGTTCTGAAGGTATTCCATCATACGATGCGCGCCTTGAAAATCTTGAAAATAAATTCAAACAAGCGTTATTAACAGTAACGCCAGAGTTCCAAGACGAACACGGCTACGGCAAAGATAAGCCAGGCGAAGCTAACCTAACAGTGGCATCAAACTGGGTTGGCGAGCAATTCAACTGCTTGTCTTACACTGTTGAAATGCCATTTAAAGATCATAATAAACATCCAGATAGCCTATACGGCTGGTCTCCAGAGCGTAGTATTGGTTTTGGTCATGACACCCTAGCAGCAGTACTTGCTGTTACTGATGATCTTCGTTAATACTGATTATTGATAGGTATAAAATTAGCGGCTGCCTTTGGGTGGTCGTTTTTTATTTGCTCATATAAACAACAAAATAAAAGTATTAAATTGGTACTATAAAACGTCTTTAGAGAAAAAACTCACAAGGGGCGATAACTAAATATTCATATGATTAATTTTATTTACTTCAGCTATCTTCTCGCCATCCCAAATCATTTCCAGAAGATTCGATTGCACAACATCATGAACAGGCTTTGGCGTAAACAGCGCCCAACAGATGCCCAACTCTGAACGTACTGAGGGATATTTTACCGCTTGGCAGTTATCTTTCTTTAATTCACGCGCTAATTGCTGTGAAGCAACATAAGAATTAAGGTTAAGTATGTCATCATCCTTATGTGTCACTTCATGGCAAGATTCTAGATTATAGCTAACAATTAAATTTCTAAATACGAAGCGATCATATTCTAAGCCTTCAATATTCGACCAATACTTTTCTTGATGATATTTAACTTCTAATGCGGCAGTCTCTTCACTTAATGCGATATACAACGCGCCAAAATACCCATCGTTAAATCGACCACCATTAGGATTAATATGTGTAAATGGGGCAACCGCATAACTACGCCCACGTTCGCAGTGAAATGGAATCTCTGATGTATTGATTAATGATATATTTCCCACTTCATCACGTAACCGAGGATTTGTCATTGCTTGAATTGCATATAACATCTCAAATTCTTCAGGACTCGCCACATCATCAAATAGATTAATCGTAGGATATTTAGTATTAATTAATCGATGGCCTTTCATCATTAACTGGCTATCTTCTATCCCCATAGCCCACCTCTCAACGCATCAACACGCCGTGCAACTTCATATAAATCACCAAACTTTCCTGATTCAATAATTTCCAGCGGTGAACGCCCTGAAAAATAATCATTGTTATTTTTCATCCCCATAAAATTACTAATATTAACTGGGTTACTAAATACAATACGCAATGCTTGATGCATATTTAATAGATAGCTGACACGTTCTAGTTGATCATCACTTAATTTGGTTGTTTCAGGCGTCGCTTTAAATTTATGATATGACGATTTTGACAGCTTTAAAATATGTTGGCTTTGCTGGGCAGTGCATCCCCATGCCGATAAAATATTATCGGCAGCTTTAAACCCAGCCATTGCTAATGCTTTAGCATCAAAACCGCTCTCTTTGGCTAAACTCATAATAAAATCCTCAAATGGAGCTTTATTATAATTTAGTCCAGATATGGACTAATGTAAATGATTTTAATACAACGATAATTGGATGCACTATTTTGAAAAAACGCATTTCCACCACCCAAAAAAACATAGGACACCCATATCTTTTCTTGAAAATTTCAGCACGCTGTAAGTAGATTCCCTATCGCCCTCACGGGCATTCACTGTAGAGAATAACGGTTAGTTATTAACTACCATATCGATACAATTTCATGGGTGTCCTATGTTTCTATTACACCCAAGTAGCCTACAGTTAATACTGCTGTTTGGTAAGTTTAAATAAAAACGGCCACCTAAAAAGATGGCCGTTTTTATTTAAAGCTAGATGGTTAGATAATAATTTATATGGTTCTATATTTTTTCTATTTATAATATCCGTAATAATTACTTTTCTAGTACTTTGAATAGATGTCGTCGACTCGGTAAATATTTAAATCTATTATAGAAAATAATTATCCAAGTATTAAAAAGCAAACATAAATAGATATCTTTTAATTAACAATTTAACTTTTAAATATAGATAATAATTTTATATAATACGAACCAATTTTCTTTTTAACTTTATCTGAAGAAGTAAATATTGATAAAATCAAAGATACCAAAAAGAATGGCCATAAATTTGAATATAAATCATCATTAGACATAAATAAAGAAATAAGAATCATGAATATAGATAAAAATAATACAATTGATAAAAGATAAGAACCAATATTTATTTTTACATCTTTAAAACTAACTATTGAAAATTGATTAGACTTCAACGGTTTCATTATTGGTTTTTTAATATCATTAAGACTATTAATTTTACATAATCCATTCCAAATTTGAGAACTAAATGTCCCAGAAATTGATGGAATTTCACCAACGATAAAGCTTTTTATTGCATCAAGATCAAATGGAATAGAAGATAAATATCTACATTTAAAACTCACTGCTCCATTGCGCATAATTACAGACGGATCATCAAATACTTTATTAATGAAAAATCCAGTTATTTTATCTGATATACCGTTATCATAAAGAACATCAACTAAATATTGTGTTGCTTGAAATGATGTAGTATCAGTTTCAGCAACAATAATAATATCATCAGCAGACCTACATACAGTTATAGATTCTTCATCAATACCACCACGACAATCTATAACAATATAATCAAATATATTTTTTTCTTTAATTATTGTTAAAAAATCATCAAAGTATTCATGAAAAAAATTCTGCCCTCCAGATTCTTTATAACGCCTATGGTCTCCAACACCAATAAATGAAGTATTCTTGTAAGAATTTAAATTTTCAATTATATCTTCAGAATCAAGAGATGTGGATTTTTTATTAGAAAATATATTAGTCAAGCCTACACTAATATTTGATACTTCATTCAATCCTAAATAATATGTAAGTCCTGCCGTACCAAAGTCAGCATCAATTAATAAAACTGATTTCCCTGATTCATCTAAAATACTAGCGATTGTAGATGTAAGCATCGTTTTACCACTACCGCCTTTACCACTAACAATAGCTAACACCTTACAAGATGTACTTTTATCCTTACACATATTCATCCCTTAATACCTTTATCTTTTAGTTCTATAATTCGTTGCTCGTATTCATTTTTATTTTCAATAAAGCTTGAACCATTTTTCATACTAAAAGTATAATGAATCACAAAAAAAATAGCAGTCCATAATACCGTCAAAAAGGCACCAAAGAAACAAATAGATTGGAATTGACCAGGATCAATGCCAAAATTAATTTTAACTAAAGCATAAACTTTTTGACCAGCAAATACTCCTAATATAAATGTAGTTATGATAAAACCAGCGAAACCTAAAATAACCTCATTACCTGTAGATTGAATCTTTAAGATCTTTAGATTAATTTTAAACAACTGTTCAGATGCAACAGATAACGCAATAGGCTGAGCTAGAAGCTTTCCAGATACAATAACTGAAATAGGTAATAATATTACCCAAGAAAAAACACCTTTGACTAATTCGCTCAGCTCAGAAAACTGATCCATACAAATCCCTAAAAAAAGTCAATAATTAAATTAATGACGATTTTATCACAAACATTTCCTTTAAACATCAGATAATTAGATGGTAAAATCTTTCATATAACCGCTTATCCTATTTTACTTATATCTATATTTATATCTAATTAAAAACACAGGACACCCATATCTTCACTCTTTAATATCCCAACACGTAGGGACTAGATTCCCTATCGCCCTCGCGGGCATTCACTGTAGGGAATGACGGAGGTTGGCACAGTATTTTCTATTTAAAATAATGGATAACAATCAAACTTATGGCTGTCCCATCTTTTTATCTTTAAGCACACACCATTGATTTCAGGTGCAAGGTGTTGAGAAATAGCCTTGGGTCGGCAATCTTATTTAATATTGATTGGGGCGGTAAGCAATCATCATCAACGTAATCGACATAATCAGCTGCTGAGTCAAAGATCAAAATATCCAATGCTAAACGATCTAAGCCGTATAAGCCTCGGTGGATCATATCAGCTGAAAACACTAACAAGTCACCCGCTGCTAACCCAATTTGTTTACCGCCAGAGATGCTATCATTGCTGACTTTACCATTTTCTTCTTGGCGAACATTGTGCTCTTCTTCGTTGTCCCATCGCTTGTGCGTACCGGGGATGATTTCCATGCCAAGTTCATCAAATAAAGGCACTCGAAGATGTAACACTTGCGTTTCTAATATGACTTTCATTTGGTCTTCAAGATCATAGTCATATTGACAGTCACGATGCCAAAAGTCTTTTTGTTGCGGATTTACGGGGTTGAAAAACAGTTGTGTATTCATAAATGCAGGATTTTCAGGTATCACTGCATCAACAACGTCCATGATCTTTTTTGAGCTGATAAAGTCAAAAAGTACCGTTCTATCATCGATGGGTAGATATTCGCTGCCCGTAATTAAAGACGAGTTAAATGCTTCTTCATGATAAAACTCTGTGTTGTCTGCTTTCCACAATTCATGGAACTTTAGCACCACTTTTCTAAGTAATGAAATCTGAGCTTCGTCGAAATAATTTCTAATCACAAAGTAACCATGTTCATCATAACGGTTACTTAATTGCTGGCTGTTTTCTATCACTGACTACCTTCACACTCTCGGTACCGTTTACTGACGACGGTATTCTTGGGCGCATAATGCCAGACTGGTGGTATTCAACCAAGTAATAAAATCATCATTAAAAAATACAGGACACCCATATCTTTATTCTTTAAGATTTCCACACACAGTGAGTAGATTCCCTATCGCCCTCGCAGGTATTCACAGCAAATAATAACGGTATTATTACCCGTCATATTTAGCGTAATTTTATGGGTGTCCTATCTTTTGTTGTTTGTATCTTTTGTTAAAAATTAAAGATGTAACCACGATCTTCTAAACGCTTTTTGCTTTTTGCTAAACGAGGCCAAAGCGCATATTGTTCAACACCAAATGGGTTTTCACTCTTATCGTCATTATCAACGAATTCCTGAACGTTCAGGATATACACGCGAGTCTGTTTGATAAACATCGATGATTTAGTCGCTAATGAGCCTTCTGACTCTGGACGTGAAATAATTTCTGGCTTTAGTGTGTAAAAATCTGTTGGGTTGTTCATGATCTTATAAACCTATTGTTATGGATAGCGTGCTATTTCAATTTACCTATAATGCGAAATATATCACGTCAGTATGAGAACCCACTGACAATATTGATATATCGTAAAAATAGCGTTATCAGTGAGAAAAACAGGTGCTATATCGCAGTTAATCTAAGCATTGTTTAGCTTTCGTTACTATACTTTATAAACATAACAGCAAACGGCCACCTAAAGAGGTAGCCGTTTGTTAGTGTCATCTAATAAATAACAGATAAATTAACACATCTAATTATTTTAGATTCTGTTCAATCAACACTTTTGTATTATCTAACCACTCATAGCGTCGACGATACATTGCACGTTTAGGGCGTGAAATATCTTCAGGATTACGGCGAATATCTTCAAGCGTTAATTGATATAAATGCTCATCAAACTCAGTTGCACCTAATGCTAACCAATGCTTATCGTAATCCATCTTGATTTTGCCGGTAGCGTAACGCTTTGCTGAATAAGTATGGGCACTATTCTTTATAGCAAGCAGTGTGTCTACCTGCCAAACATTTGCGAGCAGTGTGACCATTTTAATCATTAAATCTTTTGGACGTTGTCCGAATAATGCTTTAGTCAGTAATTTTATTTTTTGGTTATTTTCAGGGCTACTCGCAGGGCCTTGTAAACCACCAATCACTAATTGACGCTTCCCTTTTACTTCTCGAATCGCAAATGTCAGGGTATAAAAGTTTTCATCCGCATCATTAAAGAGCGTTAAACTCATATCACCCTCTTTTTGATAACGAGCATAGAATGTCAATTTAAAACAATAATCGACATCATCAACAGTAAAGTTACACAGTGTTAATCCATAACGATCTTTATAAATAGCGTCACGAATATGTGCTGGTAATTGAGAGACAAACTTAAAATGCTCTACAACAAATTTTGCCCGTTCAGTCGCATTTGTTCCATAAATCACATAGGGACGAAATGGTTTTTCTAAAAAACGAGGGTTACGTTGACATAAAGTATCTAGCAAAGAAGGATCAATTTCAGAAGTGATATGCTGGAAAGCTTTATGATAGAACATTGCGCGAAGAATAAATTTCACTCTATAACGCCATAATGGTGAGTATTTTTTAGCTTGGCTATCTGGATAAATAATTTTTGCGTGGTTACTAAGAGATATATTTGACTTTATCACGCCGTTAATTCTTATGTGGCATATTGAATATGCTATTATCAATTAGTAATATTTTTTATCAACACATTTATTCTTTACGACGATTGCACGATTAATCTGCACGCAAAACGCTCGACATTACAACAATAAGAGCAATTGATTTTATATAATTTGCTATTTATATGCTAAAAATCGATATAATCAAGTCACTATACCTGTAATCGGCATGATTAATTCACTATTGCCATGGTATAATGACAAAATAATGTTTTTATTTTTGGTTATTTATATGGCTGAGCAACTTCATTTCCCAAAACTACATCGCTTAATTCACTGGCTATTAGCATTTTCTATTCTTTTTATTTTATTAACTATTTTTTTACGTTCGACGTGGATGGATAAAACACATATAGCTGCTATTATCCAATCTGGATTTAACAGTGACAGTCTTTCCATTACACAACAACAAGCAATTACAATAGCTAAATCAATCCGTAATGAAATGTTCCAATGGCACTATATTGTAGGTTATTTCGTCGGTGTACTCGTATTTCTACGCGTATATTATTCTAAAAAAGTGGGGCTTTTTATGCCTAACCCATTTAAAAAGAATAGCTTACATGACCGTCTTCAAGGGTTGTTATATATAGCATTCTATTTATTCTTAGCGAGTATTGTAATAACAGGATTAGTCATTCACTTCTTAGGTCACGACTTTATTTTATACGCACAATGCAAAACATTTCATAAACTATCATGGTGGGGTATTTTAGGCTTTATGCTAATCCATATTGGTGGCGTTATTTTTGCTAATGGTCGTGATAATAAAGATACAATTACAAAAATGATTAATGGCTAAAATATATTAAAAAATACAACAAATAATAACAATAAAAAGCTGAGTTATTTAAATACTCAGCTTTTTATTTTTAGTCATAAATAACCATGCTAACTTATTTGTTATTCTTAGGCGTACCAACAACAAGTCCAAGAATAATACCGTAAACCATATGTCCCATTAAAGCGACCATTGACATTGGCATGCTGTGGAAGAATATACCTTTACCAGCCATTGGCATTACAACTAACATCGCACCAAGGTAAATTGGAATTAAGAATAATAGACCACGTAACCAACCAGAACCGGGTAAACGACTATAACCAATTAATAGATAACCAATTGGGAATACAATTGTACCTACCATGAAGTGCATCATCAGGCCAACAGTGTCAGAAGTTCCTAACATATGAGCAATAATCGCGGCAACATTCATTGAATGCCCAATAAGATGCGGCGCAATAAATTTACCCATTAAAGTAAATGCTAATGTACCTAAAAAACCACCAATCAGTGCTTTTACGATATTACTTGTACTTACGTTGTCTTTAAACATACTGTGACCTAAAGAAGTTATTGAATATTTTTCTAGAATAGACATTCCCCTTACTAGAAGGTCAACAAAATTATGCGTTTAAAAGAATAAAAATGTCATTACGCATCTCAATCCCACAATAATAAATATGAGAAAATCAATATTCTTACCCTCTGAGAGAATAAACAATGAAATGTTCTGTCTTTATCATTACCAGTGTTGACGGATTTATTGCAAGAAAAAAAGGTTCAGTTGATTGGCGACAAACTGCGGGTAATTTAACGACTCAAGTTAGACCAACTTCACCCATTTAATGTAATTGTAGTAAATATTTCATTGCCTGTTTCACAAAACATCACATTTTCTAACGGCTTTTTCATGTTTATAGTGTAACTATGCACTGTCTTTTTTTTATGGTGTCTATCTATAGTGATAATTGAATTTTTAAGAAACCCTAAAAATACGGGTTCTGTTATATCAAGCAGTCAATTTTTAGTTCAAGAGATGATTTCACATATATCGCCAGAAAATACTATTATTGAATTAGGTGCAGGCTCCGGAGTGATCACTCGTAAACTTGCTGAAATTCAATCGGTTGATACTATTTACACTTATGAAAATAACCCTATTTTTCATAAGTCACTAATAAAAATAGATAAGACTATTTGTGTCTCGGATCTTTTTACTATGAAAGACAGGCATCAACACCAAAAAGTTAAAACGATTATTTCAAGCATCCCTTTTGTCAATTTTTCAACGGAGACAAAAGCAAAGGCGCTAAATGATATAAGTACCGTTTTAGAACATGGTGGCAAACTGATTCAATATACTTATTTAAATCGTTGTCCATTTGGTGCAGATAATCTTCGCGAAAATAAGCTGATGCAAACCAACATGAAAAAGGTATGGCTTAATTTCCCCCCTGCTACGGTTTTTGTTTACGAAAAAAACAATAATTTGTAATATCCCACCCTATAAATTTAAAGGCTATCAATCATAGATAGCCTTTATTTAAAAATGTCTTACACCGTTTTTATCTTATGATTTATGTGCGTAATCGATAATTGTCTTTCGATATAAATCTAATAGTTGTGCAGCATCAACACTGATACCCACGGCTTGGGCTGGCATTGATGACCATTCATCAGTTTGATAACGTCTTTGATCTAGTTTCTGAAGTGTCATACCGCTCGCTGCCCCGTCACAAACAACACGCACAGGCCCTTTTCTTGTCGTAAATAACGCAGAATTAATCACATAAGCAATCGCAGATGGATCGTGTACATGACAGCCATTAAGCCCCACTTTCTCTGAATAGAAACGTAAGTAATAACGGCTGATATCAAAAATAAACTCACCC
This sequence comes from Photobacterium carnosum, assembly GCF_002849605.1. Classification (GTDB taxonomy): domain Bacteria; phylum Pseudomonadota; class Gammaproteobacteria; order Enterobacterales; family Vibrionaceae; genus Photobacterium; species Photobacterium carnosum. The sequence goes on along the minus strand of NZ_NPIB01000003.1, from coordinate 38,853 downwards.
ACATCAGCAGCATCATTGCGTAATTGTTCTAGATAATGCGCACTAAAGAAGCTTTCCTCTGTCACATCAAGCCCAATAATAGTAACTGGCCAAGGTGCACAAAACACAATATCAGCAGCATGAGGATCGTCATGAATATTCGCTTCGGCATAAGGTGTGACATTACCGCGATGATCATTCTCGCCAAATGCGCCCCCCATAATTACAACTTGAGCCACTAATTGTGCGATTTCTGGTGCTGCTTGTAAGGCTAAAGCAAAGTTTGTTAATGGACCAACAGCCACCAGCGTAATTTCGTGAGGATAAGCTTTTACAGTATCAATAATATATTGATACGCTGGTCGTGGATCTGGGTGGCCAACAAAATCATCAGGCACATGAAAGTCACCTAAACCTGTGACGCCATGAACAACTTCAGTAGGGCCAACAGGATCACGAACTAACGGTTGACTCGCACCCTGAGCAATATCTGCCGTCATCTTAAATCGTTGTTTAAGATACAACGCATTACGGGTACCATTCTCAATAGTCGCATTACCGAAAACAGTCGTAAGTGCCATTAATTCTATATCAGGATGTGCTTCAGCAAATAAAATTGCCATTGCATCATCAATACCAGGATCAGTGTCTAATATAATTTTCTTTGCCATGATTTATTCTATCCGCTCTTTTTTATTAACCACTACAGATTGATGCGATAGGATAAATGACTACCAATATTGTTACTGTGATAGTTGTAGATAAATAACTATGGCTTTCTTTTTTAACAACAGTTAGTTATATTTCGATAATAACAGAAATAAATACCATAATAAAAGGTTAGCTTTACTATGACGTGTCATCAAATAGATATTAATCAAATTGCCAAATCCCTTAAAGAATTAGGCCATCCAACCCGTTTAGCTATTTTTAAACGCGTCATTAAAGCAGGCTACCAAGGTATTGCGGTCGGGGATATTCAACAACAACTGGCTATTCCAGGCTCAACCCTTTCCCACCATATTTCTAGCCTTGCTTCGGCGGGATTACTCACTCAACGTCGTGAAGGACGTACACTCTTTTGTGTCGCACACTATGATGCGTTAACCAGTGTCATCAGTTTTTTACAAGATGAATGTTGTATTGACGAACAACAATAGTAAATAAAATCTTAATTTTCAATATCTTAATTATTTTACACTTTCCTTAATAGATATATTTCCATAATTATAGAAATATATTTTTGACAACACTCTCGTTTACCTTTATATTTCGACAATACTAGAAATATAGAGAATAAATATGTTTACAATAACATCCGAAATGATAACCAATACCTTACAAATGTTTGGTTTTCTTGCCGTTGAACTTACCGTACTATTTCTTGCGATTAGTTACCTAGTCGGCATATTACAGGTGTATATTCCACCCGCTAAAATTCAAGCCATTCTTAGCGGTAAAAATGGTAAAGGTTATTTCATTGCAGGCTTACTTGGCGCTATTACTCCTTTTTGTTCATGTTCAACCATTCCATTTTTAAAAGGATTACTACGAGCAAAAGCAGGATTTGGCACCATGATGGTGTTTTTGTTTGCCAGCCCACTGCTTAATCCCATCATTATTGGTTTATTTGCGGTAACATTTGGTATAAAAGTCACCGTGTTTTACTTTGTAATCGCGATGGGTGTATCTATTATTGCAGGGTATTTACTGGAAAAATTAGGTTTTGAAAAATACATCAAAGCAGAAGCCTATAGTGATCCTAAACCATCATGTTGTGGATCAAGCTGTAATTCGACACCAAAACCAATCAATAAATGGCTTCAAATTTGGCAAACAACATGGGTTGATTTTAAAAAAGTATTACCCTATTTAATTGGTGGTATTGCATTAGGTTCAATGATTTATGGCTTTATGCCAACAGAATTTGTGGCTAAAGTTGCCAATGAAAATAATCCCTTTTCGATCCCTATTGCAGCCATCATTGGTATTCCACTTTATATTCGTGCAGAAGCCGTTATTCCATTAAGTGCTGCATTAGCCGCAAAAGGCATGGGATTAGGCGCGGTAATGGCTTTGATCATTGGTAGTGCGGGCGCAAGTTTAACCGAGGTGATCTTACTTAAATCAATTTTTAAGAATCAAATGATTATCGCATTCTTAGTGGTAATTCTTGGCATGGCTATCGGTGCTGGATATCTGTATCAATTTATATTTTAACTTACACAATAAATAAAAATCCCTCAGCGTAAATAGCTGAGGGTTTTGATTAATTAATGTTCATATTGTATTAACGGTAACTATATTGACCAAGATTACTTGAGAATGTCCAATGGTTACCATTTGACCATTGAATGCCAACAACTTGAGTACATTGCCCACCAGCATTTACAAAACCAGCGCCATAAAAACCACTGCGAGCTACGCTACATAAATTAGCATCACTGCCTTCAACCGCTTTTACTCGTTAACCAACTTGTTTGGGATTATTTAAAGACATCCACTCAAATTGATTAACGACTGATAATAACGGTTGCTCACCTTGAGTATCTTTAACTCAATATCACGCCTACACTTAACAACACCATTACCATTGCCGTTAGGAATCCTAACAGTGGTCCAATAAAGCGTAACCATGTTGAGTAACCAATACGCCCAATCGCCAAGCCCCCCATTACAACACCCGATGTTGGCGTTACTAAATTAGGCAAACCAGAAGCAGATTGAAAAGCCGTGACAACCAACTCACGACCAACCCCTGCAAAATCAGCCAATGGCGCTAAAATTGGCATCGATAATACAGCTAATCCTGAAGATGACGGCACCACTAAACACAAGACAGCTTCAATCCAGTAAATAGCGTTAATAAATAAGATTTGTGGCAAACCAACTAATAATCCTTCCGCGAAATTTAAAATAGTATGAGTGATATTACCGTCGTCCATCACTACCACTAACCCACGAGCAATAGCAATAATTAACGCGACACCTAATAAATCTCGCGCACCATTAATAAAGCTATCGGTGATTTCAACTTCAGATAATTTACCCACTAAACCTGCAACAATACTTGAACCAATAAATAATGCAGAAAGCTCAGCCATCCACCAGCCTTGGGATGCAACACCCCACATCATAATCGCAAAGGTTAATCCAAAAATAGTTAATACAATTTTACGGGTTAAGGTGAGTTCTGGTGCGCTTTCACCACGACCATGTAAAAAGTATTCTCTATTCGCTTCACCTTGCTCTGCAACTAAAGATTGCGATGGATCGCGTTTTACTTTATCAGCATAACGCATCACATAAATCACACATGCAAGCCAGCCAATAATGAGAATAGCCAGTCGTAGCCAGATACCATCAACAAAGTTAATTTCAGCAGCATTAGAGGCAATCACCGTAGCAAAAGGGTTAATGGTAGAGCCTAAACACCCAATTCCGGCACCCACCATAATAATCGCAACCCCCACAATGGAATCATAACCCGCAGCAATCATCACGGGAATCAGTAAGGCATAAAATGGAATTGTCTCTTCCGCCATACCATATACAGTGCCACCTAGCGCAAATAACCCCATTAAAATAGGGATCATCCAACGCTCTTTGCCCCCTAAGCGTGCCATGGTTTTCGCAATACCCGCATCAATTGCACCCGTTTGAGTAACCACAGCAAGATAACCGCCAATCACAAGTACAAATAAAGCGACATCAACCGCTCGCGCCATATAATTGGCCGGATCATAAAACCCTTGAATCGGTGCCATTAATATATCAAGAAAGCCTTGAGGATTTGCGTCAACGGTTTGGTAAGAACCAACCAACGGCACCATCTTACCCAAGGTTTCATTATTCACCATTTGATACTGACCCGCAGGGATCAACCATGTTAATGCAGCCATTAAGACGGTAAGTAACATTAAAATTGTGTAGGCTGAAGGAAATTTAAGCGTTTTCATACAGATATCCTTAAATTATTGGGACGCTATTCCCAGCGTCCCATTTAGAGATGGTTAGGCCATCTTCTTGTTATGCAACGAAAGCCATCATGTCAGCAGTTAGCATTCCATCGAGCCCCATTTGCTTTAATGTACGACCATCTTTAAAATAATCAGCATTGTTATAGGCATTATCAATATGTAAACAAGCGGTAATAATCGGTGTTTCAACGCCTGTTAATTGCGCAAATTCATAACATGGAACCAATAAGTAAGCGGCATCTTCAGTGATATAACGGTTACTTGAAGAATTAGGTGCACTGTTTAACTTACCATGCGTTTCTGAGGTACGATTAACGTCGTAAACTGTTTTACACTCCATGTCATATAGCGCATTCATCGCCTCTAATTCAGTCTTTAAATTCAAGCCCAATGCTTGACCAATGGCTAATCGCTCAGCTTCCATTACCGCGGCAGCGCGCGCCGTAGATACTGAACAGCAGTCTTTGTAATAGTTAAATTGGCCGTCAAAGTTTTCCAGTAGCCCCATACTTAAAGTAGTAAGCAATGGATGGCCGCCAAAGTTAATATTTTCTAATCCCGCCATAATTACATTGTCTAAAGCTGTTAATGGTAATGGCATCAATGGTTGTAAACGAGTAATTGCAGCTTGTGTGCGACAGCCCGGAAAAGCCGCAACAGGAAGGTGCGTTTTCATACCTAAAATAGCCAACTCAGCAGGACCAACAATACGTGTCGCCCATGGAATAGAAATCGCATCAACGAAGGTAATGTCGACATCTTGATAGCCTTCATCACACTTAATTTTATTTAACACCAATGACCCATAATTACCCGGCATTAACATGATTAACTGTCCGCTTTTTAAATGCGGTAACATTGAGCGAAACAAAGGTTCTTGAGCAAAAGAAGGCACAGGTAAAATCAATATATCAGCGTAATCAACTGCTTTTTTTAAGTCACGAGTGATCGTATCAATAGCTTGAAAGCCTGCAAAAGATAATTCAACGTCATTACAAGAGGCTAATGCCGTGATCCCACCTTGTGCTTCTATGTCTGCGAGTGGTTGATCAAATCCTTTTGCGCCATATAAACACACCTCTGCACCTTGTAATGTCAGATGATATGCTGCTGTCAGCCCTGCGTTACCTGATCCAATAATAGAAACACGCGTTGTCATAATTATTCCTTAAGATGATGTTATAAGACAAAATCACATTAAGAAAAATGGCGAACAAAAAATAATACTATAACCTAAACAGGCTATGTCTTTAGGTTATAACCTAACCAGAAAAACAATATAAATATATTAAATACAAAAAGTTACACTAACGGCCATCAAAATCATGATCATCACTGTAATGTGATCTGTTCCTCTTTAGCATTATAACAAGCTATGCATAGGCCCTATTTTTAGATAAATATCCATCTTATCGGCGGTTAACATAAACTGTTCAATAAACCGTTCAGCATGACGGTGGATCGGTCTTAACCCTGGATACAAAATAGTAAACTCAAACGGTAAATTAAAGGCTAATGGACGCATCACGACATCACGTCTTTCATTGGCTAAATATGCAGTAAATGGATCAGTAATGGCGATCCCCACCCCTTCAGCCACTAGAGCAGCAGCAGTACTGGCTAATGAGACCTCAATTTGTTTATTCATCTTAATGTCGTGACGGCGTAATAAATTATCAATACAGCGCTGAATCATGTCTTTTTCATGCCGTATCACACATTCATTACTGAGATCTGTCACTGAGATTATTGTCTTACATGCTAATGGTGAAGATGCAGGAATTAATGCAACACACTCACATGTCACCGTCTGGCTATTGACCCCTGCAATATTTTCAGTCGTAAATGCAAACCCAATATCTGTCGTTTGTGCTTGAATTTGGCGCACAACATCTTCAGAACGAAAAGTCTTTAGACCAATTTTAGTTTGACAATTATGTTGTAAAAAATTGGCTAATATACGAGGTAAAAAAGCATGAGAAAGAACAGGCATAGCCGCAATTGTTAATGATCCTAAATGATGAGTTCGAATTGCTTCAGCTGCGCTATCTAACCCATTCACAGCATCCAAAACTTTGGCGACCTCTAAATAAAAAGCTTGACCTTCCTCACTTAATATCAGTCGACTACGTTGACGAATAAACAACTTAAATTTTAATTGTTCTTCTAAACTGGATAATAAACGGCTTACCGCCGGTTGACTAATATTCAATAACTCTGCCGCTGCAGTAACAGTTTGACATTCAACAACAGCACGAAAAGCATGTAGATAAGATAACTTCATAAGCATTGAAACACATATAAATAACAGTACATCATAATAAACATTATTGTTAATAAAAACATTGAGGTGTAAAGCAAACTGGCGATTCAAATCGTGACTAGTATAAAAAACGCAATTCGATTACACTCTAGCCACATAAATTAGTGCTTATTTTGTTATTTTAAAAGGAATCATTCATGGGATTTTTTAATGCTATCTTAGGTAATGCTGGCGAGATGGATCTTGCAGATGCAACTGAAGAATTATCAACGATTCTTGGTCAAGGTGAGCACATCGAATTAGCTTATAAACTTGTTCGAGATATGATTATTTTAACCGATCGTCGTTTAATTTTGATTGATAAACAAGGTATGACAGGAAGAAAAGTGGAATACCGCTCAATACCTTATAAATCAATTACTATGTACACAGTTGAGACAACAGGTCATTTTGATTTAGATGCAGAATTAAAACTGTGGATTTCAGGCCAACATGAGCCAATGACACTTGAATTTAACGGTTCAACCAATGTTTATGCCTTACAAGGTCTATTAGCCGCTAAAATTGCAGGTAAATAAACCTTTATTGGGGATAAAAACAAAGGGCGCAATATTATGCGCCCTTCTGTTATGACTGATATATTTACTATAACATTACTAAGCAACCGTCATTAATGCAGTCGCTAAAGCATCTATTTGTTGTTCTTGTAGCCCTGCAACATTAATACGACCATCACCCACCACATAAATAGCAAATTCATCACGTAAACGCATAATTTTCTCAGGCGATAAACCTGTCATAGAAAACATACCTTTATGATCAGCAATAAAACTAAATTGATCGCAACCCTTAGCCGCTAAGGTGTTCACTAAACTCTGACGTAATCCAATAATACGTTGTTGCATCATAACCAATTCTTGTTTCCACACCGCCGTTAACACGCTATCTGTTAATATATCAGCCACTAATGCTGCACCGTGATCAGGTGGCATGGTGTAACTCGCTCGTGCTAGCGTTAAAATCCGACCTTTGGCTTTTTGCGCATTTGGCAACGTATCACCCACCAACAATGCGGCACCAGTACGCTCTCGATATAATCCAAAGTTCTTAGAGCACGAAGTGGCGATCATCATTTCTTCAATGTTATCAGCCATGAACTTCAAGCCCGCGCCATCTTGCTCAAGCCCATCACCAAAACCAATATATGCCATATCAACAAACGGCATAAAGCCATTCTTATTTGCTAATGCGGTGATCGCTTGCCACGCTTCAAAACTAATATCAGCACCCGTCGGGTTATGACAACAACCATGCAGTAATACCACATCATTAACCCCTGCTTGTACTAAAGCTGATAACATTGCATCGGTATTTACTTGTTTCGTATCACGATCAAAATAAGGATAATATTTAACCTTTAATCCTGCCGCTTCCATTACAGGTCGATGGTTAACATAACTTAAATCAGTTAACCACACGGTAGTATTTGCATTAGCAACATGCATCAGATCAGCCAGCATACGTAATGCGCCACTACCACCAGGGGTTTGAACCCCCGCAGCACGGCTATGAGCAGAAGTATCCGCTAATAACAGATCAATCATGCATTGATTAAAAACTTCACTCCCCGCAAGACCAACATAAGATTTTGTCGTCTGAGTTTGAAGTAAGCGGTGTTCTGCTTGAGAAATTGCGGCCATAATCGGTGTTTGACCGTGATTATTGCGGTAAACACCAATACCAAGATCCATCTTATGATCACGCTGATCGGTATTATAAATTAACGATAATGACAATATTGGATCAGGTTGTGCAGGAGAAAGTTGTGAAAACATTAAGCAAATTCCGTTTATAAAAGCATGAATTTAAATTAGCACTTCAACTTCATGGCGTCATTAGAAAAATAGCATCACACACTTTAATTATTATTGAAAGGTAAGGAATTGATTAAGCTAATCCATATAACTTAATCAATGAGTAGCCATGATTACCAAAGCGTTTTATCATTCGGTAAATGCAGTAACGCTTTTAACGATGGTGCCGCTTCAAGTAAAGAATATAAACGTTCACTGTGTTCTTCTAATAACTGACACGCTAATTCAGCATTACGTGCTAACACTGCTTTCATTAGTGCTTCATGCTCTCCATTATCATGGTACTGTTTTTCTGGCGATAAACGGGTATTCAATAAGAAGTGACGATAACGTTCTTGCTGATCATAAATATGTGAAATCATATCTCGAATAAATTCAGATCCTTCGCACGAAATTAACGATAAATGAAATTCTTTATGGCGTAATTCCCATATGTCATAATCAAATAATGCAGATTCTGGATTTAAGCGATTAAGTTTATGAAAAGCAGTGAGGATCTGTAATTCCCAAACTTCATCACCTTTTTTGATCGCATCTTGCAATGCCGCATGCCCTAACGCTAATCGTGTTTTTAAAATTCCGCGTAATTCATCAAGCGATACTTTTGCAACCCAAAAACCTTTTTGTGGCTTCATTGTGACGTATTTTTGCCACGACAATTGCACCATCGCCTCTCTCAATGGTGTACCGCCAACTTGATAGCGTTCTTTTAACTCATGTAGAATAAGCTTCTGCCCTGCCTCAAATTCACCACATAAAATGTCATGCCGAATTTGATACATGACTCTATCACTTATGGTTGTAAAATTATCTTTATTCATATCAATTAGTTAATCTTTATCTCATCACATAAAATACAGCTTAATACCACAAAGGTATATTAATCTACTGTATATAGATATAAATACTGTCGATATTATATTTATGCCCACAATCTTTAAAAATCGTTTCTTTTATGCTTTTTTATGAGTGATATAGCGTTATTTCTGCCAAAGAGAAAATATAATACTCAACATTGATGTCTAACTTAACGCTTATTTATGACTTATCGTGCTTATTCTATTTTTAGTATCTTTATTCTTAATCTTATTCTATTTAATTGGCATAGCCAGCGCGGTATATTTAGCTTAGCAATCATCTTGTGGGCATTAGTCCCTCTATTTGGACTGCATTATATTATTAAACAATATGAATGTTTTCATAAAAATGCTCTCACAATGATTAGATCATATTCTGCATGGATATTATTTTTTGCATGGATAACCTGTATAGGTTTTTCTACAATAATTCCTTATGCTCTGAATATTATTAGTGATTCTAATAGTCATTATATTTCACTCTACATTTTATCGCCTGCTGTTACGCTTTTCATCGCAGCGATTACTGCATTTATCGCAAGTATGATGATGATTATCATCACTTACTTAATACGTTAATATTTATCCTTTTATAAGGAAGACGAAACACTGGACGAATGCTATCGTAACAATGATGTTGTGATCATTGATAAACGACAGATGATCTATGGGTTGTTTTTTAACCTGACCCAGTACGTTAATTTAAGAGATAGATGTCGTGATTTGAGCTTTAATGAGCGTATATCGCTTTCATATTAACGTGCAAAATAGAACAAAATTCTATGTCTTACGATAAATTTCACAACCACGCTGTTGCAACAATTATTTTTAACATGTTGCATTACACGGTAAAAATGTTGGAATAACGCATCATAAAAACACAAGTTAACCCTCAAAAAAATAACATTAATCATCTAATTGGTGGTTTCTTATCCATAATGGTATACCCCTCCTATCTATATGTTTCATTAGGCTTATTTGATTCATTGGCAAGCCTCTTTAAACGTGGTAAAAATACAGTAGACAGATTAACGACTGCTGTACGGTGTTAGTTGCCACTCTTAGTTTTCACGCTTGTGTATCCTAATGGCTTTATCCCTGCTTTAGATACCGCAGAAATTTTCTTAATAATCCTAGCCATACCATTTCGTGTGTTTACCCTTAAAAAACTTCCGTGGTAAACAACATTAAATTGAATATAATATGGCAACAAATAACATGGCGTTATTTGTGGTAGAATTTATTAGTCTACAAATCATAATAAACCAGATACTGACATTGAATAATGCCGTACCTATTAATTAAACGTAAATAAAATGATTATTGGAGAATACATGAATCATTTGAATTTAATTCAAGAGCTTAAAGATCGCGGTCTGATCGCTCAAATTACGGATGAAGAAGCTTTAAGCGAGCGTTTAGCAAAAGGTCCGATTACATTATATTGCGGCTTTGATCCAACGGCAGATAGTTTACACCTAGGTCATCTGGTACCTCTACTTTGCCTTAAGCGCTTCCAAGAAGCGGGCCATAATCCAGTAGCTTTAGTTGGTGGCGCTACTGGTATGATTGGTGATCCAAGCTTCAAAGCGACTGAGCGTTCACTTAACACTTTAGATATTGTTGCTGATTGGGTGACTAAAATCCAACGTCAAGTTTCTCCTTTCTTAGATTTTGACACTGCAACTAACCCTGCTCGTATGGTAAACAACCATGACTGGTTCGGTAGTATGGATGTATTAACATTCTTACGTGATATTGGTAAACACTTCTCTGTTAACCAAATGATCAGCAAAGAGTCTGTTAAGCAACGTATTAACCGTGACGAAGTAGGTATCTCTTTTACTGAGTTCGCTTACAGCTTATTACAGTCTTATGACTTTGCAAGCATGAACAAAGAAATGGGCATGGAACTTCAAATTGGTGGTTCTGACCAATGGGGTAACATCACAGCAGGTATCGACCTAACTCGTCGTATGAACCAACAGCAAGTGTTCGGTATGACTGTACCGCTAATCACAAAATCTGATGGTACTAAGTTTGGTAAAACTGAAGGCGGCGCTGTTTGGTTAGACCCAAGCAAAACGAGCCCATACAAGTTCTACCAATTCTGGATGAACACGGCTGATGCTGACGTATACCGTTTCCTACGTTTCTTTACTTTCCTTTCTGAAGAAGAAATTCAACAGATCGAAGAAGCTGATCGTAATAGCGGCAAAGCACCTCAAGCACAACGTGTTCTTGCAGAAAAAGCAACGGCACTAGTACACGGTCAAGCACAATTAGAAGCAGCACAAAATATTACACGCTGCCTATTTGAAAATGACCTTGAGCATTTATCAGAGTCTGATTTTGCACAACTAGCACAAGATGGCATGCCAACAGCGGCTGCATCTGGTGAAGATGATCTTCAGCAAGTACTTGTTAACGCTGAACTTGCCACATCTCGTAGCCAAGCTAGAACACACATTACATCAAACGCTATCATGATTAATGGCGAAAAAGTAGGTGATGCTTACTACGCATTCCAAGATACTGACAAGCTGTTTGGTCGTTATACACTTATCCGTCGTGGTAAGAAAAACTACAGCCTTATCGTTTGGGGTTAATCCTAAACTGATAACTGTTATCTAGCTTATAGATAGCACTAAAAACCACCGTTACTATAATAACGGTGGTTTTTTATTATCATCTTCCTCTCAAAGTCTCGCACTTCGTCCCTCTTATCTCAAAACCTTGTATCTCTTAACCTTATACCTCAACCTTCGAAAAATAAGACTCACCCTGCATAATTTGATATTTTTATTAATAAATCCTCATTTAATTTGATTTAGCCCCAAGCTCTACTCGCCTGTTTACGTTTACAGTCATAACATCCAATGACTACTTGAAATTAAAATTATGTCTACCATTAATCAACAACGCCTTATTAACCATTTCATTGAACTGATCAAAATCAACAGCGAATCACGCAATGAGAAAGCGATTGCCGAAACACTGGCCGAACAATTAGGTGAATTAGGTTTTAGCGTTCATCGCCTACCCGTACCAGAAGCTATTTCTAATGGTTTTAATATTTATGCACGTTTAGACGGCAATATTAATGACACTATTGCGATTAGTTGTCACATGGATACGGTGAATCCGGGGAATGATATCGAACCTATTATTGAAGATGGTATTATTCGTTCAAAAGGCGATACCATTTTAGGTGGGGATGATAAATCAGGTATTGCTGCCGTTATGGAAGCGGTACGTTGTATTCAAGCAGATAATCGTGATCATAAAACAATTGAGCTTGCTTTTACCGTTCACGAAGAAGGTGGTTTACAAGGTTCAAAACTGTTTGATATGAGCTATATCACCGCAAATAAAGCGATTGTATTAGATTCAGGCGGTGCCATTGGTGCCATCGTAACCACTGCACCCGGTCAGCAAAGCTTGCGAATTACAATCACAGGCAAATCAGCCCACGCAGGTTTAGCACCAGAAGACGGTATTAATGCGTTAACCGTTGCTGCTGACGCTATTACTAATATGCGTTTATCACGTATTGATGAAGAAACGACCGCTAATATCGGTGTGGTTCAAGGTGGGCAAGTCACTAATATCGTGATGCCGTCACTTTATCTTGCAGCAGAAGCCCGTTCTTTAAATGACACCAAGCTTGAACGCCAAACCGCACATATGATTGAGACATTTGAACACGCAGCCGCAAAACATGGTGCGAGTATTAAGATTGAATCAAACCGTTCTTACAATGCTTACCACATTGAAGACAATGATCCCCACGTACAAAGTATCATGGCGGCGTTTAATGTTAATGGCTTAACACCGTTTACCAAATCAACAGGTGGTGGTAGTGATGCCAATGTGTTTAATGGTAAAGGTTTAAAAACAGTCAATTTATCAACAGGTATGAGTAAAGTTCATACAACGGAAGAATTTATTACTGTTGATGACATGACAAAAATCACCGAGTTCATGTACACTTATTTATGCAGCAATAACTAATATTTACTGCAAATATAACAATATCAAACAAAACAACAACAATGTCTTACTTGTTTTTATTAATTTTAACAATAAGCGAGACATTGTATTTATAAATATACTTATTAAGCTAAATAACAAATTAATATTATTAACAATTAACTTTATCATACTGCATAAATAACCCTCTATCAGAATAGATTTAAATAGCATATACTCTGAAAGCCTATTTTATTATTACACTTGTTGAATAATAAAATACTATAGATAAATTTTATAGTTACCATAAAAAATATTTTAGATATAAATTGCAATACCCTAAATAGAAGATTTAACGATGGATATTAAAAAGCTTACACCTAAAGAAAAAGATCTATTTATTAAAGTATTATCTGGGTGTTATCAACGCTTAACAGCCGCACAAATAGAAGCAAATGAACTCACAAAAGAAGGGTTTCAACTACTGTTTAAATCTGTTTATAAAGATATGAATAATACTAATAAATTATAAAAATATCATGAAAAAGTCCATTCAATAATGAGGCGTACAAGCTCATCAAGCCACTACATATATACGCCTCAATAAAAATGCTTATTTACCACGAAAATAGTGTTGAGCAACAAAAGGCATTTTCGTCACCGTCATTGGTAATCTTTTTCCGCGGACTTCTGCAAATAAAACCGTATTAAGCTCGCTATACATTGTAGCAACATAACCCATCGCTACAGGCATCGCTATTGATGGTCCAAAAGTTCCACTGGTTACAACCCCTACTTGATTATTATTACTATCAAATAATAGACAGCCTTCTCGTACAGGTGCTTTAGTTTGTCCAACCAAACCTACTCGCTTACGACTTATCTTTTTAGTTTCTATCTGATCTAAAATAATATCAGCACCAATAAACCCCCCCGTACGATCACCATCAGCACGACGACTTTTACTTATTCCCCATAATAAACTCGCCTCAACGGGTGTGGTAGTATTATCAAGATCATGACCATATAAACAGAGTCCACATTCTAAACGCAGTGAATCACGCGCCCCTAACCCTATCCATTCAACATTTTTATCGTCAAGTAATATGGTTGCTAATGCTACCGCATGTGAATTTGGCACTGAAATTTCAAAACCATCTTCACCCGTATAACCTGAACGACTGACATAACATTCCTGACCTAACAGTTCGATACAAACCGCATCCATAAATACCATGTTACGTACCTGAGGATTTAATTGAGCCAATACATCAACCGCTTTAGGTCCTTGAAGTGCTAACAATGCTCGATCGTGTATGACTTCAAGTTCAACATCTGCCAATAAATGAGCCTGTAAGTGATCAATATCCTCCATTTTACAAGCGGCATTAACCACAACAAACAGATGATCCCCGAAATTTGTCACCATTAAATCATCTTTAATACCCCCCATGTCATTGGTAAAAAAAGCATAACGCTGTTTTCCTTTAGGTAAATCGACAATATCGACAGGTACTAATGTTTCAAGCATTTTAGCTGCATTTTCGCCATGTAACCGCAGTTGTCCCATATGAGAAACATCAAATAATCCCACTGCATTACGACAATGAAGATGCTCTTTTTTAACGCCTAATGCATATTGAACCGGCATTTCATAACCAGCAAATGGCACCATTTTAGCGCCCATATTGACATGCATAGAATACAACGGGGTCTGTAATAAATGTTGAGACATGATGATCTACTCCCAGTAGCAACAAAGGTTATCCAATGATTGTTTTACCCTACCAAAAGCGCTATAGGAACGGAAAAGCCAAAGACTGATATCTTGATCAGATCCGCAATATTGTTAAATAGCTATGACAACAAGCAAACGCTTACGTAGAATTTAACCCAATGTAATAACATTCATGCTTTAAAAATAAATAATCGCAATATTAATTAACATAACGTCTCAACAATATGGCAACTAAGGAGTATATATATGGAAATGACACTAAAATTCACAGCTAGTCATGAGTGGGTACGTGATAACGGTGACGGCACCATTACAATGGGCATTTCAGATCATGCACAGAAATTATTAGGCGATGTCGTTTTTGTTGATCTTCCTGATATTGGGGATGTAACTGATGCGGGCAAAACCTTTTCATTAGTAGAATCGGTTAAAGCGGCGTCTGATATTTACGCACCGGTAAGCGGACAAATTCTTGAGACCAATAGCGCCTTAGATGATAGTCCTGAGTTAATTAATGAAGACCCTTATAATGGCGGTTGGATTGCGACCATTAAATTAGATGATATATCGCAACTCAACGAGTTAATCGACAGTGATACTTACCTTGCTTCCATCGTTGAAGAATAATCCACCGCCAAGGAAAGAAAGATGACTTCGACCACACTGCTCAATGCCCTCAGTGATGATACTAATTTTGCTCAGCGCCATAATGGTCCTAGCGTATCGCAACAACAGCAAATGTTGGCGACAATTGGTGCATCCAGTATAGAACAGCTCATTCAACAAACGCTGCCAGCGGCCATCGCATTACCCCAGCCAATGGCATTACCACCCGCTCAAAGCGAAGCGAATATGCTTGCATCACTCAAGCAAATTTCGGCTAAAAACATTGTTAATAAAAGCTATATTGGACAGGGATATTATAATACCCATACGCCAAATGTAATTTTACGCAATATTCTAGAAAATCCAGGTTGGTACACCGCTTATACTCCTTATCAACCTGAAATTTCACAAGGCCGCTTAGAGTCATTGCTTAATTTTCAGCAATTAGTCATGGATATGACGGGCATGGATCTGGCAAATGCTTCACTACTTGATGAAGCAACGGCGGCCGCAGAAGCGATGACGTTATGTCTTCGTGCTGGTAAAAGTAAAAGCACGCAGTTTTTCATTGCCGCTAATGTTCATCCGCAAACTATTGATGTTGTTAAAACACGTGCGCACTTTATTGGGGTGGAAATCATTATTGGTGAACCTCAACAATTGAATGATCACAATGTGTTTGGTGGTTTATTACAATACCCCGCCACCAATGGTCAAATTGATAATTTAACCGATATTATTACCACCGCGCATAACAACAAAACCTTAGTTACCGTTGCCAGTGATTTACTCGCACTAACACTATTAACGCCACCGAGTGAAATGGGTGCTGATGTGGTGATTGGCAGCGCACAACGTTTTGGTGTTCCAATGGGGTTTGGTGGACCACATGCTGGCTTTATGGCAACCAAAGATCAATATAAACGCACCATGCCAGGCCGCGTGATTGGAGTATCTAAAGATGCCAAAGGTAACCCCGCACTTCGAATGGCAATGCAAACCCGTGAACAACATATTCGTCGTGAAAAAGCGACCTCTAACATTTGTACCGCTCAAGCCTTACTTGCCAACATGGCGGCTTTTTATGCTTTATATCATGGACCTGAAGGCCTTAAAAAAATAGGACGGCGGGTACATCACCTTACCGCGATATTAGCCGCAGGCTTACGTGATAATGGCTTTATCATTGAAAATAGTACCTTTTTTGATACCCTGACTTTACTCACCGCCGAACATACTGACAGCTTATACCAACAAGCATTAGATGCTGGTATTAACCTTCGTAAATATGATCATAAACTCGGCATTAGTATTGATGAAACCACATCAGCCGATGACATTGAAATGTTACTCACGTTATTAACTGGCAAAGCCTTATCAATTGATCATTACAGTAGCCTAATTGCCAATGACGAATTTGCTGCAATTCCAACGCGTTGCCAACGCCAAAGTGATTACCTAACGCACCCTGTTTTTCATCGCTATCATAGTGAAACCAACATGATGCGATACATGAAGCAACTTGAAAATAAAGATTATTCACTGACCCACGGCATGATCCCGCTCGGTAGCTGCACCATGAAACTTAATGCCGCCGCTGAAATGATCCCTGTCACGTGGCCTGAATTTGGTCAATTACACCCTTTTGCGCCTAATTCTCAAACATTGGGTTATCAAGAATTAGCCCAAAAGCTATCAGCCATGTTATGTACCATCACGGGTTACGATGCCGTATCACTGCAACCTAACTCGGGTGCACAGGGTGAATATGCAGGTCTGATTGCCATTCAGCGTTACCATCAAGCCAATGGCGACAGTCACCGTAATGTATGCTTAATTCCAAGTTCAGCACATGGCACTAACCCTGCTTCTGCGGCGATGGTATCAATGCAAGTTGTCGTCGTGGGTTGTGATGAACAAGGCAATATCGATCTTAATGATTTACAAACAAAAATTGATCAGTACCGCGATAATTTATCCTGCATTATGATCACCTACCCTTCAACACATGGTGTTTATGAAGAATGTGTTCAACAAGTCTGCGAACGTGTCCATGCCGCTGGTGGTCAAGTGTATCTTGATGGCGCAAACATGAATGCCCAAGTAGGATTAACCAGCCCGGGTTTTATCGGCTCAGATGTCTCACACCTAAACCTCCATAAAACTTTCTGTATTCCACATGGCGGTGGTGGCCCTGGTGTGGGTCCTATCGGAGTTAAATCACACCTAAGTCCATTCTTACCCGGTCACATTGATAGCCACCAGCCACAGAACAATCAATATGCCGTATCAGCAGCAGCGTTAGGTTCTGCCTCTATTTTACCTATTTCATACGCTTATATTTCAATGATGGGTGAGGCTGGACTAAAACAAGCGACTGAGTTAGCCATTTTAAATGCTAACTATGTGA
Organism: Photobacterium carnosum; assembly: GCF_002849605.1. Classification (GTDB taxonomy): domain Bacteria; phylum Pseudomonadota; class Gammaproteobacteria; order Enterobacterales; family Vibrionaceae; genus Photobacterium; species Photobacterium carnosum. The sequence continues at coordinate 21,174 of NZ_NPIB01000003.1, read as the reverse complement.
TGGAACGTTTACGTCCACATTACTCAGTGTTATATCGAGGAACACAAGGTCGCGTCGCCCACGAATGTATTATTGATATTCGTCCGATTAAAGCCGCCTCTGGTATTTCAGAAGAAGACATCGCTAAACGCTTGATGGACTACGGCTTTCATGCGCCAACAATGTCATTTCCTGTTGCTGGCACATTAATGATTGAACCAACAGAATCAGAAGATTTAACCGAGTTAGATCGTTTCTGTGACGCGATGATTGCCATTCGTGAAGAGATTAATCAGGTACAAACCGGAGCCTGGTCTTTGGAAGATAACCCATTAGTCAATGCACCCCACAGCCAAGTTGATTTACGAACCGCTGAATGGACACATTGTTATAGCCGAGATATCGCTTGCTTCCCATCAGCACATACAAAAAATGCCAAATACTGGCCAAGTGTCAATCGGGTTGATAATGTTTATGGGGATCGGAATTTAGTGTGTTCTTGCCCTAGTATTGATAGTTATATGGATAAGTAATAATAACTATTAATACCTTTATAAGATTATGATAATGAAGGCGACTCAATATCTTAATTCGTCTTCATTATATTTGAACTGCCGTTTTTGATAAATACATCAAAAATAAAATCCACAATACATATCAAAAATTTTAACATTACCTACAAATATTGACACCAAAAACAAACAAATCACTATACAAGTTACGTTCTTTGATCAAATATAAATCAACATGCATATGATCATAAAAGGACTTATTGATGTATTCATTTCTCAATACTAAACGTTCACTCAATGAACGGCTAGACCTCTTTACTTCTTCCGTTCAAAAAATTCACCCTGAAATTATAGGTATTGCAGTTACACGTATGGACGATCACGATAATCTATATTCAGTCTATCGTAGCCCTGATTATGGCGATAACTTTCCCACTTTTATTGCCTCTATCGCTCAATCACCGCGCTTAAGTAAAATGCGTTCATCGTTAGAACTGAATATTATTGATAACATGTTGTCTCATCAATCGTCGGTAAAAAAAATTCATTTACGATTATTACAAAGCCACTGTATTTCAAGTATGGCATGCCCAATTTATACTAACGATACCTTTATTGGGGTGTTATTTATCAATGCTAAAATAAAAGATTTCTTTAGTGATAAAGTTGATTATTTCACTACTTTTTCGATTCTAATTACCTTACTAATCACTGATGATTTCAATAATAAAAAAGCATTTCATTCTATTGTTAAAACCGTTTTGTTATTAAGTCATCATAAAGATCCTGAAACTCAAAATCATTTAAAAAGAGTTGCTGAGTATAGTCGTTTAATTGGGCTTTACTTGGTTAAAAAAGGCAAATGTAATGGTGATTTTGTTGATTCGGTTTATCATTTTTCTGACATGCACGATGTGGGGAAATCTTTAATTCCAGAAGAAATATTATATTCAACAGAAATATATACTGATGAAGAAAGAGCAGTTATGAATCAACACCCAGAATTAGGGTGTCAACTTCTATCAAATATACTCACCACCTTTAAATACGATAATCATCAAGAGCTCAATATTATTCTTAATATTATTCGGCATCATCATGAGCGTTACGATGGTAATGGTTACCCCGATAAACTAGAAGGCATCGAGATCCCATTAGAAGCGCGTATTGTGACAGTTGCAGATGTTATTGATGCGCTATTAAGCCATCGGCCTTATAAACAACCGTGGTCAATAGAAGATGTTGAACTGTATTTAATCAATGGATCAGGAACACTGTTTGATCCTCTTTGTATTGATGCCATTTTGCATTCTCTCGATAAAGTGACATTGATTCAAAGCCGTTATCCTGATGTTATTGAAGAAGAACTACCCGTATAGCACTTGAAAATAACAATTTTATCCTTATTTAATGCTATACCATCTAATGGTATAGCTGCTTGCTAATACCAGATTAAAGCAGCATCACCAAAATATTAAAAGCCTGTTATCGCTAATTTTTCCTTATTTTCATTAATAATCATAATATTTAGCCGAGAATACGAAATTAAATTTGTGATTTCGAGCTAAAATTAACGAGGTAAAATTGATAAAAATAATAAAAAACAGAATAACGAATACATATTTATAAAAAATAACTCATTAAAACTTTGTATTATTCCTACAGCCAATAAATATTCACCTATACGATATGAAATGTAATATTACTTATGGTAACGACAAGAAGATGAAATTGATAAATAACGCATAATAATTGATATTTTATGCATACATTATCAATTTATAGCGAATTATATTTTGCACAATTCAATCGATCATCCTAAAGCACCTGATGCTGAAAAATCATGGCAAATACCTGACACATTAATCATCATTTTTATCGTTGGCGTATTAGCAACTATCCTCACTTATCTCATTCCAGCAGGCAGTTTTACTCAACATGCAGTAAGCTTTATTGCTGATGGTGTAGAAAAAACACGTGCCGTTATTGATCCGGCTTCTTTTAAATATGCTATTGATGCTAATGGTGAAAAAATATATAACACCGTTGGATTTTTTAGTGCTGGAGGCGGTATTGGCTTAATGAACTTTATGTTCGAAGGCTTAGTTTCTGGTGATAAATGGGGCTCAGCCATTGGCGTGATTATGTTCATGCTCGTCATTGGTGGCGCTTTTGGTGTTGTCATGCGTACTGGTGCCATCGATGCTGGTATTCTGGCGCTGATCCATAAAACAAAAGGCAATGACTTTTTATTCATTCCTGCTTTATTTGTCTTGTTTTCATTGGGCGGTGCTGTTTTTGGTATGGGTGAAGAAGCGATTGCCTTTGCCATCATTATTGCACCCTTGATGCTGCGCCTTGGTTACGATGGCATCACCACGGTAATGGTCACTTATGTCGCCACTCAAGTCGGTTTTGCATCATCATGGATGAACCCTTTCTCTGTCGCTATCGCACAAGGTATTGCTGGAGTGCCCGTACTTTCTGGTATGGAAGTTCGCCTTCCACTATGGGTAGGTTTTACCTTGATGGGTATTATCTTTACCATGCGTTATGCAGCGAAAATCAAACGTAATCCAGAATTATCTTATAGTTTTAAAACTGATCAATTTTTACGTGAAAAAACAGCAGAAGTTCAATCATCACAATGGAATATTGGTTATACCTTAGTCATCGCAACAGTAGCAATCACAACCGGTTGGGTGGTATGGGGCGTTGTGGCACACGCATGGTATATTCCTGAAATTGCATCTCAATTTTTCACTATGGGTTTTATTGCCGGTATTATTGGTGTTATCTTTAAACTTAATAATATGAAATTAAATAATATCGCAACCTCATTTAAAGAAGGTGCTGTTGTCATGCTTGCCCCTGCTCTACTTGTTGGTTGTGCTAAAGGCGTATTAATCATTCTTGGTGATGGCTCAGCCGATGAACCCAGCGTACTCAATAGCATTTTAAACAGTGCGGGTGGCGCAATCAGTGGTATTCCTGATGTAGCAGCAGTATGGATCATGTATCTATTCCAATCTGTGTTTAATTTCTTTGTAACATCAGGATCAGGTCAAGCTGCACTTACAATGCCATTACTCGCCCCCTTAGGTGATATTGCTGGTGTTTCTCGTCAAGTAACCGTACTGGCGTTCCAGTTAGGTGATGGTTTTACCAATATCGTGGTACCAACATCAGCATCATTAATGGGAACATTAGGGGTATGTCGTATTGATTGGGGTGATTGGATCCGTTTTAGCTGGCGCTTTATGTTGCTATTGTTCGTTACTTCAAGTGTGACGGTTGTTTGTGCTCACTTAGCTGGATTTAATTAATCATATGATCAATATCAATATCAATACCAATATAATAACGACCCAACTCACGGGTGACATTATTAATAATATTGCGGTGATTTCAGCATTAAATGTTGACGATCTCGCTATTGGGCAGCATCAGTTTTGGTTCAACGTTGCAACTAATGCATTAAATCAAGATCAACATTTACCCATATGGATATTTAAAGGCCAGCAAGCGGGTAAAAAAGTAATGATCACCGCAGGCATTCATGGGGATGAACTCAATGGTATTTTAACCGCACAACAACTGGCTCGTCAGCTACAACATACTGACATTTGTGGCAGCGTGATAATTGTTCCAGCGATTAATCTATCGGGTATTGTTCATCACCATCGTGATTTTCATGGTGCTGATCAAGATTTGTCTACCGTGAATCTTAATCGCTATTTCCCCGGTAACAATCAAGGTAATGCCGCTGAACGTTACCTTGCTCAATTGTGGCAGCATTTATTATTACCAAATGCCGATATTGCGATAGATCTCCACACTCAAACCACGGGAACCTGTTACCCATTGTATGTGTTTGCTGATTTCCGGATTGAATCAGCACTGGCGATGGCACGATTAATGATACCAGATGCAATCTTAAATGATCCTGGCGATCACGGTGTATTAGAAACTGTTTGGAATCAACATGGCGTTAGCGCGATTACTGTTGAAGTGGGTAGTGGCAAGATTACTCAACCAACGTTAATTAATCGTGCTGTTATGGGGGTTATGCAAATTATTAAAAATCAACACCAGTTAACAGCAGCAACCATACCACCTTGCACAATAGAAGCTAATAATGTGACCTCTATTCAGGCTGATGTTGGCGGAATAACACTCGCAAATGTTGAGATGCTAGCGACTGTAAGCAAGGGCGATATTATCGCAACGCAATATGATCTGTTTGGTAATGAAATTAAACGTTATACCGCTCCTCGTGATGGCATCGTATTAAGCCATAATACGGATGCTTTACGTGACGCAGGGGCGTTAATTGTACGTCTTATTCACGATTAACCATTAAGTTCTACGCCATCACAATACCCATGCTAGATGAATGATTAGCATGGGTTATTATTAATCTAACACTCATTTCCATTAAGTATTTTACCCACCTAACCGCTCTCTCTTTCCACCAAGATCATATAAATAAATACCACTAACCGTTAATTTGTCATAATTATCAAAGATCATTTACCAATAATGGTGCAATGTATGCTTTACTTGAGCAATAATAACCCTTTAAAGCATAATAGAAGGAATCTTATGGTGAAATATCTCAAATCAATCAAATATCTGTTTATCGTGTTACTGCTAACACAACTAACAGGCTGTGGCATCAATACCATCCCGACCCTTGATGAACAAGCTAATGCTGATTGGGCACAAGTGCAAAATAACTATCAGCGTCGTGCAGATTTAATTCCCAATTTAGTTGCAACCGTTAAAGGTTATGCTGCTCACGAAAAAGATACCTTAACCGCAGTGACAGAAGCTCGCGCTAAAGTTTCATCGATGCAAGTCACGCCGGAAACATTAAATAACCCACAAGCCTTTAAGAAATTCGAAGCCGCTCAAGGTCAACTAAGCAGTGCGTTATCTCGATTAATGGTTGTATCAGAACGCTATCCTGATCTAAAAGCTAACCAACAATTTATCGCACTTCAAGCACAGCTAGAAGGTACAGAGAATCGTATCGCTGTTGCACGTCGTGATTACATCAATGCAGTGAAAGCCTTTAATATTGAAATTCGCACTTTCCCTGGTCGTTTATGGCACTGGGCAATGTACAGCGATCTAAAAATCAAACCTAACTTCACAGCAACAACACTTAACGCTGATGTTGCGCCTAAGGTTGAATTCTAAATGAAAAAAGTCCTACTTATCTGTGGGCTTTTGTTGTTTATCAGCCAGAGTGCATTGGCTGCAATCACTTTCCCTGTATTAACAGGGAGAGTGGTCGACGACGCTCATATACTGAATCAAGCTCAAACTCAACAGCTTGAACAAACGCTTGCCGCAGAAGAAAAATCATCGTCCAACCAAGTGGTGGTAGTCACCGTACCTTCAACCAATGGCATTCCAATTGCCGATTATGGCTATCAACTCGGTCGTGCTTGGGGGATTGGACAGAAGCAACATGACAATGGCGTATTGTTAATTATCGCTAAAAATGACAAAAAGATGCGTATCGAAGTCGGTTATGGCTTAGAAGGTGCATTACCTGATGCGATTGCAATTAACATTATTAATAATCACATTAAACCCGCTTTTAAGGCCGGTAAGTTCGCAACGGGAATCGATAATGGTGTAACTGCAATCATTGCTGCTATCCATGGTGAATACAAACCTGTTGCGACAGAAGATAAACCACCCTACGATTTCTATTTGTTTATTTTACTTGTAGTGATCATTCAAATTGTTGCCTTTAGCCGTCGTCGTCGCAACCGTTCAACCTATTATGGCCGCAATGGTGATGTTTTCACCAGTGGTGGCTTTGGCGGTGGTTTCGGAGGAGGTAGTAGTGGCGGCAGCGGTGGTGGTTTTAGTGGTGGCGGCGGTGGCTTTGGCGGCGGCGGTGCATCAGGAGGATGGTAATGAAATTATTTACAAATGAACAACTACAAACAATTAGCCAAACCATCAGTGATATGGAAAAAACCACCGATGCCGAGTTAATTACCATAATGGCAACAAAGGCTGATGACTATTACTTTGTCCCAACCTTATGGGCGGCCATTATTGCGCTATTTGTTCCTGCACTGTTAATCATTACTCCATTATGGTTAGAGCTAACGGATATTCTATTAGTGCAATTAGCTGCTTTTGTTGTTCTTACATTGATCTTTCGTATTCCAGCTATTAAGTATCGTTTATTACCAAAAGTAGTTAAACATCGCCGTGCAAGTCTGGTTGCTCGTGAGCAGTTTTTAACCAATGGTGTTCATCGTACTAAACAGCATTTAGGGGTAATGATCTTTGTTTGCGAAGCTGAGCATTATGTTGAAATTTTAACAGATTATGGCATTAATGATTGTATCAGTGATGAAGCATGGCAAAGCATAGTCCGAGATTTCACCAAAGATGTTAAAGCAGGAAAAACGTTTGAAGGCTTTATTCAGTGTTTACAGCAATCTGGTAAATTATTAACTAACGCCCTACCGTACACGGAAGAAAAAAATGAATTACCGAATTGTTTAGTCGTTATTGATTAACGTGTGAAACAATTAACCACTAATATTAATTGTTGAAATAGCCTGAGGTTATTTCAACAATTTATTTAAAACCCTAGCTTTTTATTTTCCATCCCTGTTCAGTTTTAATCATTGTTAACTTTAGTTCTTGAGGCTGTATATCTCCAGCCTTAAAATTACCATATTGCATAGAAAGAGCCATTGTTCCAAAGGAAGACATTAGAGAATTACCTTTACTCTCTTGTTTAATTTCATTTAATCCCTTTAGAAAATGAATATCATAAGTAATATCAGCAATATATATCTTATTACTTTCTTCAAAACCATTTACTTTTTTAATGTTTTGAAACTCAAGAATATTTGAGAACTTAGATTCTTGTAACCCTTGTTCAATTTCATTTTTAATTACAGAGGTACTTGGAGCATCACTGCACCCATAAAGAAAAATTAATGATATAATAATAAATACCTTTTTCACATAAAACTCCATCTTTATATTTATCATGCTTATTACCAAGCACCTTATCCATTTCCTCTTATAAAATAAATGCCTACGAATTAATGATAGCTATAATCGTGTACTTCATCACAATAATTATTATTTTTATGCATCAATAAGAAAATCATAAAATTATGATAAAAAGCATAGAACAAAGATGATTGGACACCCATATGTTGTAATTCGCCCGCTATAAGTAACCTTGATGTTACTGTAGTCACTCACAATTGTAATGCAACGTTATAACGACCATCTCATCTAGATTTGCATGCATATATTTATATTTCTTTGATTGATTTATATCAACAAAAGCCTATTTTATGGTATTACCTCACAGATACAGATAGAATGCCCCCTCAAAAATTACAAGAAAAGCATTGAGTGGGTTATTTCGCATGAGTAGAAAAATAGAATTATTGGCACCGGGTGGTGACGTAGAAGCAATTAAAGCGGCGATTGTTGCTGGTGCAAATGCTGTCTACTGTGGTTTAGATATGTTCAATGCCCGTAACCGCGCCTCCAATCTTTCATATGATGAGCTAAATGGCGTATTACGACTGGCACATGAGCACAACTGTGAAGTCTTCTTAACGCTCAATGTCGTGATATTAGAACACGAGGTTGTTAGCTTGGTACGCTTGCTAAATAAACTGGTTAACAGTGGCATTGATGGCATCATCGTACAAGATTTGGGTATCTTCAACATTGTTAAAAAACATTTCCCATCATTACATATCCATGCTTCTACTCAGTTAACAACCCACAACGAAGGTCAGATTTTATTCTTACACAAAATCGGCGCTACACGAGTTAACTTATCGCGTGAGCTCAACCTTGGTGAGATTAAAGCATTAACAACCGTCGCTCATGATCATGATGTATTAACCGAAGTCTTTGTCCATGGCGCGCTATGTATCGCCTTCTCTGGTCAATGTTACTCAAGCTCAGTCAGTGTCGGTAACTCAGGTAACCGTGGTCGTTGTAGTCAAGCTTGCCGTGACGAATACGAAGTGACCGCTGAAGGTCATCGCTTCCCACTTAACTTAAAAGATAATTCAGCCTACTTTGATTTACCTGAACTGGTCGATGCAGGGGTTGATTCGTTAAAAGTCGAAGGCCGTATTAAAGGCGCTCATTATGTTTACACCGTGGTTGATACATGGCGTAAGCAGATCAATAACTTCATAGAATCGGGTAAGTTATTAGCTGACGACAGCAACTTACATAAAGTCTTTAACCGTAGTTTCACCAACTCATTTTTACAGGGCGATCTCAACAAGAAAATGTTTACCGATAACCCGCGTGATAACAGTGTCAATTATGCAGTTGAAAAAAACAATGCCATTTCTGTTGTTCAAATCCATGATATAAAACAAGATCTTTATAATGAAAAAAATGCATTAGGTGCTGAATTAGCCGATAAGATTAAAGATTTAAACATTGATAAAGTCACTCTAACATTTGCTTTCACTGCCAAAGAAAACACGCCGTTAACGCTTAATATTATGGCGGGTAACACATCATTTGAAGTAAAAACTGATTCGTTATTACGCGTTGCCGATGAGATTGCAATTACGCCAGAAACCATTGATAAACGCTTCCGTAGTTTTAGTAATGCGACGTTTGATCTTGCGCCAATAAACTTTGACAACTTTGACGCCAACTTAACGGTGCCGTTTAAAGAAATTACGGATCTAAAAAACCAAGCAGCATTCTTATTAAATGGCTCTCGTAACGTAATTAACCATGTTGATGTACCTGCATTGCCTAAGCACGAGAAAGTATCATCAACACCTAAACTATCGTTACTGATTGCCAATGAAAAAGATTTACACCTTGCTGATGTAACAGATGCTGATATCTACTTCAAACTCCCTGAAAGCTTGAAAAAGAACTGTCTTAAACACATTACGTTATTACAAGAAAACCCACGTTTGATTCCTTGGTTCCCGGCAGTATTAATTGGTAAAGATTATTTAGAATCAGTCAAAATCCTTGAGCAAGTGAAACCTAAGCGTATCGTAACTAACAATACTGGTATTGCTTATAAAGCTTATGAAATGGGTATCGAGTGGGTCGCAGGACCGTTCTTAAATACCACCAACTCACACGCCCTTCTTACGTTAAAAGAAGAATTAAACTGTGCGGGTGCCTTTATTTCTAACGAGATTAATCGTGGTCAAATCAGAAACATAACCTGTCCAGAAAACTTTAAGCTCTGTTACAGTATTTATCATCCCATTCTGATGATGACCAGTCGCCAATGTTTCTTCCAACAAACCGTTGGCTGTAAGAAACCAGCCATTGACGCTGGCTGTATGCTGAAATGTGAAAAAGCAACAACCATTACTAATGTGAAAGGTATTTCGTTTGCGGTTGATAAACAAAAAGGTGGCTACCCAAGCATTTATAACCATGAGCAATTCTTAAACTTTAATGCAGTGAATGATTTCTCGCATTTATTTGACGAGTTCTTTGTTGATTTAACCAATATCGGTGCAGGTTCTAAGCAAGAACAAGACAAAGTAGAACTAATCAAACACTTTGAAGCACTACTTGCTGGTAATGATGATGCTAAAGCTGAACTGGATAATTTAGTACCTATATCAACTAATGCCCAATATGTTCAAGGTTTATAAGCGTTAGCGGTATAATTTAGTCTCAAAACAACAAAATAAAATAATATTAGACAGCCTGCTATTTTAGGGGCTGTTTATGTGCTTTATGCTGGAATATGTATCGACGGTACAGCACAATCAGCTTTAAGATATACAACCGTTTTGTTCCACATTGACGTCAATTTCACTCAATTATTCTCAATATGCACTTCTGCTCGTTTACGCTGCTTATTCGATATAATATCAATCTGAGTACTCACATATTTCAATTACTATAATTAATTCATAGCTACCCTATGTTTATCATATTTCCTGACTACCACTATTTAACAACCATAATTAAATAGTGGTAATCAAGTATTTTAAAACTAATAATACAAACGAATTAATTGAACTTATAGTTGTAACTAATTAGTATTATCAACTTGAAATGCATTATGGCTAAACAAAGATGACACAATGTCAGCAGAAGATGCTCCATCAGCTAGGCCTAAGTCTTGTTGTGGATTGATATTTTCTAACACAATATGTTGCGACTTACCTTCAAAGCTACTCACATCAAGATTGACATTGCCTTTACCATCTACATCAGCACTTACATGGCTTAATAAATCATCCATATTTAAATTAGCATTTTCATCATCAGTCAGTAAATCATGGATATTGATTTGATCTTTATCTAATTCAAAATCGGTAATGGTATCAGTATTTGATATGGTAGAAAGCGACGTTTCATGCCATGTAAATACATCATCACCACTACCGCCAGTTAAAATATCATTACCTTGGCCAGCAACAAGAATATCATTACCATCAAAACCAAATAATGATTCGCCTTGGTTATCAGCAATTAATGTATTGTCCTGTTGATTACCAAAGTTATCACCCAATTCAAGATTACCGCTATTAAGTAACGAATCCAGTTTATCTTCGTTAGTCATACTGGTAGTATTGTCACCAAAGAGATCATTGTGACTAACACCATTCAAAATGATATTTTGCACCACTTGATGTTGGTCATCAAAAATCTGAATTTCGGTATTACCTTGTTGCTCAATAATATTTAGACGATTGTTAAGGTCATCTAAAGATTGAATATTTTGGCTCTCAAGTGCATCACCCAAACTAATGGTATCAATACCCACTTCAAAATCCATGATAGTATCAGTTGCTGGCGCATTAGCAGTACCAAAATCACTGTCAGACCATAGGAAGGTATCTTTAACACCATCACCATTGCCATCGAGATCACCACCCCATAAGATATCATCGCCTCGACCGCCAACTAAAATATCAGATGCTAACCCACCGACCAAAATATCATTTCCATCACCGCCCAATAACGTTGCTTGTGCTGTACTATCAATCACTAAATTAGCTTGGTCAGAAGCACTATTCTGACCAATCACATTATTAGTAGCACTAAGGTCATCAACAACCACATTGATGTTTACTGGTGGTGATATAGCTTGGGAACCATCAGATTCTGTTGATACTGCTTCCATGCGTATAGTATGGCTACCTTGATCAAGATCTTTAATATAAACGTCACTTAAATCCTGAGCTGTAATCTGCCACTCGCCATTGCCTAAATCAGTACCAATAACATTACCCGCTTTATCAACAATCGATGCTGAGCCTAAATCACTAATTTTTATAGTAAGTGTCTCAGAAGCATCAGCCGATGCCGCAACAATTAAGCCAATCAACGGTAACATTGTTCCTAATGAACTTTGAATCGCAGCAGTTTGAAGATGATCGGTACTTAAACTCAATGATGGCGCATCTGCTTTTGGCGTTACTGTAATATTAACTTTATTGGTAGTAGATAAACTACCACCGGTTCCAGTGTTGCCACCATCCGTTGTCGTAATAGTCAGTTCATCACTGCCACTAAAGTTTTCAGTTGCGGTATAACTTACACCACTATCAAGCACAGTATTAATATCTGCCATTGAGCCTTTCAGTACCACATTACCGCTACCATCATCAGTAACTTCAACGCCACTGTTGATAGGTAAAGTAATTGATAATGAGCCGTGGTTAACGGATAAAGTAACTGACATTCCTTCGTTATTAGCAAGCTCATTAAAATCGACATCTGTTACTGTAAGCCCATCAACAACCGTAGCCGTATCTTCACTCGCAGTAATGGTTGTTGGTACTTCGTTTACTGGTGCATCATTTTCAGCAACAACAGTAATATCAACCGTACTTACATCTGTTAATGTACCGCCACTACCAACATTACCATTATCCAATGTGGTCATTGTTAGCTGATCATTACCGTTGAAATTCGTATCACCCGTATATTTAATCCCGCCATCTAACAAGGTATTAATCTTGTCAATATCGCCACTGATTACGAGCTTACCATCACCATTATCGGTAACCGTTAACCCTTGTGTATCAGCTGCAATAATCGATAGCTGTCCATGTTCAACATTAAGCTCAACCGTCATTTGACCAGAAGTACCACTTTCTTTGGCATCAACATCGGCAATGCTCAATCCGGCAATAACATGGCTACCATCTTCATTAACATCAAATGGTGCGGGTACGGTATTAATTGGCGCATCGTTAACAGGAGTAACCGTAATATCAATGCTATCGGTGTCAGTTAATGCACCACCTGCGCCTGAATTACCGTTATCGTCGGTAGTCATAGTAAGACTATCTGTTCCATTAAAATCTTTATCGCCAGTGTAATTAATACCTTGATCTAATAGTTGATTAATTAAATTTAAATCACCACGAATAACTAATTTACCATCGTTATTATCGGTAATCGTTAAGCCAGAGATATCGGCACCCGCAGCAATAGCAAGTTGCCCATGTTCAACACTTAACGTAACGGTCATGTCCATTACAGCATCATGGTCATTGCTATCTACATCTGTGATTTGTAGATCTTTAATCACTAACGTCGCATCTTCATCTACCGTTAGTGGATCTGATGGTAAATAGTTTACTGGTGCATCATTATCCGGTGTTATATCAACGTGAATCGTCTTGTCAACAGCAACACTCTCCGTACCAACAACCCCATTATCCACAGCTCGAATATCTAGATTTAAGTCGCCATTCCAAATACTACCATCAATAACGGTTTGATTATTGGCGTCACCTGGATGGAAAATCAACGTATCCAAATCTGATCCTGTTACTTTAATAATCCATGAGCCATCAGGTTGTTTTTCTGCACTACCAGCAACGCCATCAGGAAGAGTAAATGAACTTGAATCTGGCACATTAGTAATGGTGATCTGTAATGATTCTGCACCATTCTCATGCACATTTGTTCCTGGATTATTAATGGTTTTTTGATCATCAAAAGCTTGAATACCCAAATCCAGCGTAATAGGACTGTTCTCGTCACCACTTACATTTTGATCAACATCGGTATCCACTTTATCGGCAATCGGATTAACATCAATAGTGATCGTTTCACGATTTTCTGCGGGCTTATCAAGTGAGTCTTCTTTTGAATAAACCACTATATCAAAATCAACGTTACCACTGAAATCATGGGGTGGACGAACTTTAATATCACTTAAATCAAAACTCTCACCTGATGCTGTAATCGTCCATACGCCATTACCATTATTGACTGCCCCTTCAATAATAAAGCCTTCAGGTACATTCTCTAACTTAATAGAAACGATACGTTCAGAACCATCAATATCTTCTAACGATCCACTGATTCCAGTAAGCGGAATAGCAGTATCTTCATCTCCAACAATCGGAGTATCAATACCTTGCCATTTAACTTGATCATTTACGGCAATAACATCAAAACTAACAGTATTATCAAACACTTTACTGTCTGTAACTGTTACTCCTGTCGTTTGGTCATAAATAGCGGTATCAACCACGGTTGTACTAACATTAATATCCACCTTGCCGCTAAAATCTAATGTCGGGCGGAAATGGATATTATCAAGTTGACTTTGTTCAACCGTAATTGATGTTCCTAATACGTTACCATCCGCATCAATAAATACCCCATCGCTAGTGTTAGCTAATGTCAGTGTTACTGATTGCACTGTTTCTTTACCACTGGTTTCAGAGGTATCAAGATCTTTTAAGCTAACAGAAAGATCAAGTTTGATATCACCATCTTCATACGCAATATTATCGTAAACTTGCTCTTGTTTATCATCTGAGGTTGAGATTGGTTGCTTATCTGCATTCAATCCTTCGGTTTCAACAACTGTAACTGTGACCGAACTAGGGCCATCTACTTGAGGGGCTACTTGAACCGCAATAGTGTCGTTTTGCGTTTTATAGTCACCGCTTTCAGTATCAGTGGTGACATATTTAACATCAAATTTAAAGTCTCCAGCATAGTCAACTGGAAGGTTTAATTTAACATCTGAAAGATCAATCGAGCCATTAAGATCAACAAATACTTTTAATACATACTCACCAGTAACATGATTAAATTCAGCGCCAGAAATAGACGCTCCAGCGGGTAAATCATTGGCGTTAATTACCAAGGTAAAATCATCATGTACCTGCTCGCCGCCAGCGGTACTTACCTTAACGATATGATCCATCATCTGCTGACCGAGATCGATAGAATGATCTTCGTCACCCGTTACAATATAGTTATCATCAACAATAATATCAGCCGCTTGCTTATCATTAGTTTCAGTATTAGCGCTAAAATCAAGTGTAATAGTGCCTTTCTCTTCAACTTTATTACTAACGTCACCGTCATCACTCATATCTTGAACAAGCGCATTGATATTCAGTGTTAACTTATCGTTATAGCCTTCTGGTGCAATAATTTTAAGATTATTTAAAGCGGATTGCGGTACTGTCCAACTGCCATCACCATTATTGATACCACCAATAATCACAAAGCCTTCAGGAATAGGGTCTAATACAATTTGAGTGATCACTTCAGAGCTTGAAGTATCATCATTTTCCCATACAATTTTACCATCAGAATTGGCATCATTTGACAGGTCAATAACACCATTACTACTAGATGCAATTGTTGTAACCACCGTACCGTTATCATCAATAATGAGATTACCATCAGGCTCAACGACAGCTTTAATATCTACGTCTAATGTACCTGTAATATTTTTGGTAACGGTTTCTTTATCACCATCAACATCCGTTTGAGACACGGTAACCGTCGATGTTAACTGAATATCTTGATCTGAATTATGAGGTGCCGTTACTGTAAGCTTACCGCCATCAAGTAATATCTGTAGTTGTTGATCTGTAAATTCAACACTACCTGTTCCACCATTTGCCAATAATGTTCCATTAATAAATAATTGATAACCTACTGGTAAACCATTTAAAACTAACCCTGTAATATGTTCTTGACTGTCAGAAAGAGAAGGCTGCCAGTTAACTACTGTCGACTCATCTTCTAAACCATTTGAGACGATCTCATAATCTATCTCATCAATTTCAGGGGTAATATGAATCACTAATTTGCCGTTAAAGCTCGTACTCGCACCATCATTTTCAGTAACGACTGTTCGTACATCAAGATGAAGATCTTCAGTACTATTATGAGGCGGCTTAATCACTATATTCGTTAATGAGGCAAGATTGACCTGATAAATTGGCTGACCATCACTGTCTTCACCTGCATAAACCAATGTTTGAAAATTACCTTTAAAATCATAAAGTTCCGTACCTTCTGGGATTCCTGAAATAACCACACTTAATGTTTCCGAACCATCGGTATGACCATCAGCATTGGTGTGCTCACCAGAGATGACTTTAAAGTCGAATGTCGCTTCACTGTCTTCTTTAATGGTGGTTTGTAACCCGTGTTGACCATTATCCAATGGTGTCCAATCAGGATTATCAATATTATCAGGGACGATTTCAGGGCGATCAACAACCCCAGTTAAAGCAACATCAATCGTTTGAGGACCGATGATTTTTTCACTGGTCTCAGTCGTCACTTGGCCGTTAGCATCTGTCACTTGTGCGACATCACGCACAACACCATTAACGGTAATACTGAAATCAACATTGCTGTCCAATGGTGGTTGCATTGATAAGCCGCTGAGTTCTTGGTATAAAATCTCATATACACCATCAGCATTTGGAGTCAGTAACTGATCATTAACATACAACACTGCCCCTTCAGGCAGGGCTGAAATTTGCAGATATAAAGTCTCAGATCCATCAGTATTATCATCCAATGATATCAACGTAATATGGCTTGATAAATCAATACGCTGATCTTCATCTGCTTCAACACGCGTTACTTTAAGTTCACCATTATCAGCATCAGGATTTACATTAATAATGACTGTTTTCTCTGCAGAATCAGCAAATTGATGTCCATTTACAAAGTTATTATTTTCTTTACTTTGTGCTTGAATGGTTAACTTAATATCACCACTGAAGTTATCAACTGGATTAACTTCAACTGATGCCATCTGACTCACTGTCACTTTATATACACCAGAACCTGGTGAAGTTTCAGTTAATAACTGACCACCAATTTCTAAAGTACACTTATCTTGGTATTCAACCGGAACAGTAATGAAATAAAATAGCGCTTCTGAACCATCAGTATCTTGTAAATCAGCGACAACATTGAGCAAGACATTATTCTGATCTTCTGTAGTGACATAATGATCAACCGAACTTGCATTCCAAACAGGTGTATCTGCAATCCCTTGAACATTAACGGAAAACTCACCATTCATTACTGGATGATTACCGCCATCGGTAGTGTTAATTTGTGCAACCACATCAAATTTTATGCCCGCAGCAGAGGTTGAATAATCTTCATCAGGAACAAAAGTAACCCCTTGTAAAGTAAACGTCACATCCGGTGGATTGGTATTATCAACAATAAATGCGGCCGGTGGTAACGTCACACTGCCATCACTATTAACCGTAAGTGGTTGACCGTTATACATAAACACACCATGTGCTTGTGTTTGCGGTTGAATAGTTACCGTACCAACATGTTCACCGCGGTCGTTATCCCCACCGTCAATGGTCATATTGATTTCAATACCACCACGATTAGGATCAACGTTGTCTGTAGCATCGGTAGAATGACGACCATCCTCTTCTTCACCGATACTATTTTCAACTTGTAATGTGGCGTCTTTATCGGAAATATCTAATGTAATTGTGCCCGTTGCGGTATCACCATCGCCATCTGTGACCTCAAAACCAATCTCTTTAATCAGATCTTCTTGGGTTTGAGAGATGTTATCTTTGGCTATAAAGTAAGTATCACCGTTAGGCTTGATCATCAGATCGCCTAATACTTGCGTACCATCTTTCACTTCATAGATTCGATATTCACCAGATTGCTCTAAGCTAGACAACGCAATATGCTGACCATCAACAATCAATGCTGTCACTTCAGCACCATCAGCGCCCGCTGCTGTAATCACATTTTCTTGCGTTGTCGAACTATCTTCTACCGTCGCTAATGTCACATTGTGAACCGATGGAATATCATCTTTCACGGTGACATCAATATTAACACTACCACTTACGTCGCCATCTTTATCAATGGCGTACACCGGAATTTCAATGGTTAATTGATCTTCACCTTGGGTTGGATGATCTATAGTCCCATGCAATTGGAAAATATAGCGCCCTGTTGGTAACAAATAATAGGTAAACACAACGTTACCATCAGCAATACCTTGATAAGTACCTTCACTTGATTGCGATAACGTTATCTTATTTCCATTCGAGGTTATGTCATTTTGTTGATTAAAAGAGTCAACATCCACTTTAAAGTCAACAACATAGTCACTACCAGAATTAACGATAATATCGCCTAATGCTGATTCACCCTCACCTGATGGTGTTGAGCCTGAAGCTAAATCACTCTCCTCAACGGTTAAAGCAGGAGCCGCAGTGATCACTGGGCCAGTACCATCATTAATGGTGATTTGAGCATTAATATAGTTATCGCTATCACCACCAAGATAATCACCATCGGTATCTTGTATCTGTACTGGTACATCAATGACGATTCTATCGCCATCAACAGTAACCAATCCACCGTCAGTATTACCACTATGATCAAGAGGGGAATACTGAGTAATAGATACCTTAATATCAGCATCATGACCATTCGTTGCTTGGGTTGCCGACACCGTGACTGTAATAACAACATGTCCGCTAGCGGTACCCGTTAACACACCAGTACTATGATCATAATTAAAGCTGATCTTTGCGCCATTTGCGGTTAATTCTGATTGTAATTCATCAATCAATGCCGTGAGTTTAGTACTATCAATGGTCGCAGTGGTTGGATTAAGGCGATCCACCCCAGCTTTAACGTCAATATTAACATCACCTGAAACAGGATAACCTTGTTGACCAGTAGCAGGGGTTAAATCACCTTCAGTAATAATAATTGAACCTGTTTCACCACCTACCGCATTATTACCATCATGAATATTGATCGTAATCTGGCCTGGCTTACTGACATCACCATCATGATCTTGTGCATAAACGTTTAAGTCGATATTCTCATTATCAGCCGCTTTATCATCAACTTGATCAATCGGTTGTTGTTGGGTAACGGTATAATGACCATCAATATCAATACTCACTTCCATCACAACCTGAGACGGATCACTTTGCAGTACAACAATCACACTCGATCCATCAGCGCTCAAATGATAACTCGTAGCATGGCCATTACTAGTTAAACCATTTAATGATGCTTGCTCGCTGCCAAAATAGACTTTTGCTATTTGGTCACTTCCAGTATCAACATTGATTGTGCCAGAACCAGTTGCCTGACCTGATGTACCTTCTTCTAAGGTTGCTGACGTATCGTTCCCAAATGACGGTTTCTGCCCATCTTTGATCGTGATGTTAACATCAACAGGTTTATCTAACGCATCCCCATCAGTATCTTGCATTTGAACAGGAACATTAATCGTGATCTTACCGCCTCTGACATCAACAAATGTACCGTTAGATTTCAAATGATCTAATGGTAGTGATTGTTGAATAGTCATATCGACACTGACATCACCATTTGCTAATGATGATGGTGTCATCGTAATAGTCACTGCCTCGTGTCCGCCTGTTGCGGTTACACCAGTAATGGTAATGACGCCATTCGCTCCAATCTCAACATTAAAACTTAACGTTTCACCATCAGATGTAAGGCCATTTAATTCAGTTAACAATGTCGACTTAACACTATCAGTAATTGTTAACGAATTAGCGACTAAGTCATCATCAGTTGCATCAACAGTAAATTGTCCGGAGCCAACAACAGGGTAACCTTTTCCTGGGCGAGGATTTTCTAAATCCCCTTCTGTAATAGTAATATTGGCTTGAACGCCTTCACCTGTAGGGTTTAGACCATCCTTAATATGGATCTCTAATTGACCCGTATTACTCGTATCACCATCGTCATCAGTCGCAACAACACCAAGCTCAATATTAACACTATCGCCCGCGGCATTATTTTGCTCAATAGGTTGATGTTGTTCAACAATATAATGACCATCATTAGCAATAGTGATGGTTAAGACTGCTTCGCCATCATTCGTACCGCCGTCAATAACAACCTGAATTTCATTACCATTAACAACATAGCGAGTCGCTTGATTATTAGAAACAAGATGCTCAAGAGTCGGCTGAGACAATGTGAAATTAATATTTGCGATGTCATCTGAGCCCACATCGAGTGGAATCTTTCCAGTTGCAGTTACACCAGTTTCTGTTTCCGTAATAGTAGTACCGCTATCGATACCGAATACAGGGTTCGCACCATCTTTAATCGTAATATCAATCGTGGCTGGGTTATCTAATGGATCACCGTCAGTGTCTTTGGCTTGCACTGGGACTTTAATCGCAATGTCATCACCATCGACAGAAACATAAATACCATTACCTGAATCTTTATGATCAAGGGGAAGTTCTTGGATGATTTTGACTTCAACGTTAACGTTTTGGCCATCTTGTGTTGGTGTTAATTCAACCCGCACTGCAACGGTATCAGTCCCTGCAAGAGTACCAACCAAATTACCATTCGCATCAACCGTAAATGTCAACGCGTGACCGCTAGATGTCAGTTCAGCGTTAAGCTCTTTAATTAAGTCCGCTTGTTGGCTTGCATCAATCGCAACGGTATTTGGGTCAAGACGATCTTCACCCGCAACCAGTGTTAACTGTCCGCTTTGTTCCACAGGGTACGTGGTATCGACGCCACCGGTGCTAGTACCGCTGCCATCAACATCACGATCACCTTCTGTCAGCGTGATATCAATATTCTCGCCACCAACCGCATCACTGCCGTCGTTGATAGTGATATTTAATTCACCATTAGCGGTATCACCGTCTTTATCGGTTGCCGTCACAGCCAATTTAATGTCAGCAATATCGGCACTGTTTTGATCAATAGGTCCGGTCACTTCAACAGTATATGAACCATCCGTGGCGATAGTCACCACCATCACTGGTTTATTATCACTATCAACAACCGTTAATACATTGCCGGTGACCGTAAATGTGGTGGCTTCACCGTTACTGCTGATATTGGCAAGACCGTCTTGCGCCGTATTAAAGTGAATAGATTGGATATCATCAGAGCCCACATCGAGTGGGATCTGACCTGCAATGATCTTATCTGCCTCGGTGGTTTCATTAATCGTAATACCGCTGTCGATACCGAACACAGGGTTCGCACCATCTTTAATCGTAATATCAATCGTGGCCGGGTTATCTAATGGATCACCGTCAGTGTCTTTGGCTTGCACTGGGACTTTAATCGCAATGTCATCACCATCGACAGAAACATAAATACCATTACCTGAATCTTTATGATCAAGGGGAAGTTCTTGGATGATTTTGACTTCAACGTTAACGTTTTGGCCATCTTGTGTTGGTGTTAATTCAACCCGCACTGCAACGGTATCAGTCCCTGCAAGAGTACCAACCAAATTACCATTCGCATCAACCGTAAATGTCAACGCGTGACCGCTAGATGTCAGTTCAGCGTTAAGCTCTTTAATTAAGTCCGCTTGTTGGCTTGCATCAATCGCAAC
>NZ_NPIB01000029.1 GCF_002849605.1 Photobacterium carnosum | reverse complement strand
TATATATTGCAGCATTACAACACTAAGCGGGGCCATAGTTATAACAACTATTTACCGCCAGTGGTGATGGAAGCAGCCGCTTAATTTAAACACCTATAAAGGTGTACAGTTTTACTTGACCACTTCATTATTGTTATTGAACTTATAACGTCATGCAAAGGTCATAACGTTTTTCTAAGCCTATTTTCTAGTGTTAATGACAAAGATACATCCTCCTACACTCTACGCCCCCGCTCACCTCTATTCAAAAATGTGATCTCAACCAAATTTGAACGTGAGCCATATCGCAAAAAAACATCAATATGTGATGACATGCACAGGTTAAAACCGTAAATAATCCGTTTTACTTCATTATTATTAAAACAGTCATCTGCATACTCCTCCCCTATCATCCCCCTTTATAAAGGCATAAGGAGGAGGATGTAATCAACACCCACTATCACGTAAACTCAATCATATTAAAGCTAGCTTTTGTTTAAATAACAAAAATATTAGTCGGTTATAACCAATAGAGGAATAGGCACAATGACGAGTGTCACTTTACGAAATGTATGTAAAGCATATGGAGATAACTTAATTTCCAAGAACGTTGACCTAGAAATTAAAGATGGCGAATTTGTTGTCTTTGTTGGTCCGTCAGGTTGTGGTAAGTCAACGTTACTACGCTGTATTGCTGGATTAGAAGATATTACATCTGGAGATTTATTTATTGGTGATAAACGAATGAATGATGTTCCACCAGCACAACGTGGTGTCGGTATGGTATTTCAATCATACGCACTTTATCCACACTTAAATCTGTATGACAATATGTCATTCGGCTTAAAGTTAGCGAAAGCAAGTAAAGACGAAATTAAGCGTCGCGTATCTAAAGTCGCAGATATATTACAATTAACACCCTTACTTGATCGTAAACCTAAAGCACTGTCTGGTGGGCAACGTCAACGTGTCGCTATTGGCCGTACATTGGTCTCTCAACCTGCGATCTTCTTACTTGATGAACCCTTATCTAACCTTGATGCAGCTTTGCGTGTACAAATGCGGATTGAAATCGCTAAATTACATAAACAACTGGGTTGCACCATGATTTATGTTACTCACGATCAAATTGAAGCAATGACAATGGCTGAAAAGATCGTCGTACTAGATGGCGGTAATGTCTCACAAGTTGGTAAACCATTAGAGCTCTATCATTATCCTCAAAACCGTTTCGTGGCGAGTTTTATTGGCTCACCAAAAATGAATTTTATGAGCGTAACTGCGATTGAAGCAGAAAAAGATCAAGTTAAAGTAAAAATGGATAATGGCACTTCATTTTGGATCCCCGTTGATGGTACGGCGGTTATTCCCAATACACGTATGTCATTAGGTATCCGTCCTGAGCACCTTATTCATTGTGAACATAGTGATATTTGTATTGAGGGTATAGTACAAGTTGTTGAAAAATTAGGTTATGAAACACAAGCTTACATTAGTCTAAATGATATTGATGCTGAATTTGTATCTCGTCATAGTGACACTTTAGATATTAATGCAGGTGATAGTTTCCGAGTGGGTATTCCACCACACCGCTGTCACCTATTCCATAATGATGGTAAAGCATGTCGTCGTTTATACCAGGAAGTTGGATCTTAATCTTCCCTTAATACGATAAACTAAAAAACTCACGTCATCATACAATGAAGTGAGTTTTTTTATTATTGTGGTTTATGAATCTGTATTAATCGATGCGAGTCGTTCAACCTGTTGTTGTAACCAATGCTGTGTTTGTAGTGCTTGAGGCTTAATTTTTAAATCTGGTTGCGCAAATGAAAGACGACCAATTAATACTTGATAGCTTGATTGAATTTGTTCTATTTTATATTCAACACCATCGATAAATAATTGTGCTGAATATGGATTAAATCTCAATTCCATCGTTTGGTTACTTATGGGTAATATTGTTTGATACTTCGATTTATCGTCAGCCGTAAGCTTTAATACTAAAGATAAATTATTCTGCTCTAGCATCGTTAATATATAACATTGTTCCCCTTTTGCGTTACGTTTAAAATCGATCAATAAACGATTGTTAACTGCAACGTCAACTTCTGCATGAAATTTATTCCATTCACTGGGTAAAGAAGGAGCAAGAGTAATAATACCTTCAATTAAATTAGGCTGATAACCTAAATAATCTTGAAAGCCATTTCTTGTAAACTCTGAAACAGACCACGCTTGAGCGTATGTTCCTGATAATGTTACATTCTGATTGTCACCAAGAAACGCATCAACATTTTCACTCATTGTGCCTCGATGGCCTTGATATAAAATTTGATCGACTAAATTTTTAGTTAATGAGTAAGCAAAATCGTCATAACCATATAATGTCAATGCCGTAACAGTAAAGCCTGCATTCCAGCCCCAAATAGTCCCATTATGATAAGCAGCATCTTTATGATAATGCGGTTGGTTATCATGATAAGGATGAAACTGCGGATCATATTGTGATAATGAGGTTATTCCCCAAGGAAAAAGTAACTCAGAAACGGTATTCGATACAACATAAGCCCCTATTTCACGATCAATAAAATCTTGCTCATAAGGAACGGTTATTGCCATCAACTGATTTGGCCTAACCTTCATATCTTGTTGGCCATCTGCTTTTATACAATCCGCTAACTGATGAGATGATGATGCCCAAAAAAGTGGCGTAAAATTCTGTTTTACTGCATCAGCTAATTGTTGATAATGCTGCTTACTGTCAACATTACCCGTAATATCAGCTAATTTTATCGCAACTTGCAGACTGGTATACCATAATGCTTGAATATCATTCGCACGATTACCACGGGCTGACCAAGGATAAAGACCGAATAACTTTGCATCCATCCATGTGTCAGGATCGCGATGAGTCATTAGGCATTTATCATCTAGATAATATTTTTCGACGCCAGCAATATACGTTTGCACCACTGGATAAATTGTTATAGCAAAATCCCTATCACCACTATAACGAAGATAATCCCATATCTCTCTAATCATCCACGGTGTTCCATCCGTCGTATTATAAATCATGTCATCAAATGACGTTACACGATTAGGAATACGACCATAATGGCAATGATTAGGATCGGTCATTTGCCATTGTGAAAAACGACTGATAATGTTTTTCGCTTCATCCATGAATCCGTTAACTAATGAGATGCCAGACAGTGCGATAAATGTGTCACGCCCCCAGCAATCTTTAAACCAAGGTAAACCTGCCCATATTCCATGACCATATTCTGTCGATACAAAAACTCTACCAGATAATTTTGACCACATTAATGCTCGGTTATATTCAAGATCTGACGTCCAAAGATAAGTATTTGTAAGCACATCATAAACTGCTTGTTTATGTTGGGTTGTGCCATCTTGGGCAAGCATACGATTAGCCGCAGATATAGCGTCAGCTTCGCTATCAGCCAAAGTAATATAGACTGTCATTTGTGACTCTAAATATTGAGAGCTAATAATAGGCGTTACTTGTCGTCTATCAAATAAAGCGGTTTCAATTAACTCAGGGTATTGTGAATCATCAGGCTCTTCAAAAACAAAGGATTTATTAGCACATATAGCAATGAATTTTGGCATTATTTCTTGAAAATCATCAGGTGACACGCTATAAACAACGCCATGATTAAACGTCTTAACAACGGATTCAGACAACATAATATTTAACTGAGGGGCAATAGATAATATTGCTGGATATTCTGATTCAATAGATAAAGCGATACAACGTTGTTGAGATTTAGCGTCAGAAAACAGCATTAATGTATCATTACAATTATTATTAATTTCAGTATCGTAATAATGTGTAACACCGTAAGGAAAAATATCAGCATTTATATTTACTGTTTTATTATTTATTTTTTTATTGATAAATGAAGAAAATCCCCCGACTATCCACCCTTGTTTATGGTTATATTTTCCTCCGATAAATGAATGTGTATGACCTTCATAATATCCGTCAATATTATCACCAAAAACGAAAGGACAAGCTGTTTTGTTATTAATTGCAAGTTCTGAAAACAATACTTTTGAAGGTAATACCCATCGTCCTTTTTCTTTAATTTCTTTATTATAAGCATTAATAGAAAAAGATTCTAAAATCAAGTCTCGAGATAATTTACTTCTTATTTTGTCACTTAGTGAACACTTAATTTCAAGAGAAAAAATATTATCAATAACGGTTATTTCAAAACAGTAACAGGCAGGCTTTTCAATATTCACTATAATATCATTGCCAATTCCTTTCGCTGATAGTAAATGAATTGGCTCATCTAACTTACACTCAACCTCTTTTATAGTATCAGCAGTAAAACTGAAGGCATCCGAACCGTTAAGGTCTGATATTTTAAAACGATATTGTAATGGTAGTAATATTAAAGATGCTTGATAAATGCCCTTATTTATCTTTTTAAACCGTGTATCATTACCCCAACCATTAAATGTTCCCTTTAAATAAAGATCGTTATTTAATAAAAAACTCATCTATTTATTTCCTATACAAAAACACTCCAAAAATAGAGATTCTTTGAAGTGTTTAATGTTATTAATTGATAATTAAAATTGAAGAACATAACAATCAAGCTTATCTAATAATATTATCATTTCCCCTTTGCCATCTTTAACTAAAAGTTGAACTTTACGGGTTGGTTCTAGTACATCATTTAATAAGTAATGACCATCATTAAGAGACCACTGATTAATTAATTCAGCAGGAATGAGTAACGTATTTAATTCACTCTTCTTATTTTCAAAATTAGCAATTGTGATTATTTTCTCGGTTAAACTATAACGACTAAATGCAAATAATTTATCCGTATAATTAGCATTTATCTGCCGATTATAACCTTGTAGATCATAATACTCTCCCATCACTGCTTTGCTATTTTTCGCGAAATTCAAAAGTCGCTGATAAAATAAGCGTAACTGTTTTTCCGATTGCGTTAATAACCCACCATCGAATTTACCATTATTCATCCAACGTTGATGATGAGGCACACCAAAATAATCAAAGATGGTTGTTCGTGATGCTAAACCAAAACCGGCATCGTCAGGCTCTCCAACTTCTTGACCAAAATATAGCATTGTCGGTGAACTACTTAATAATGTTGCAACAACCATTGCAGGTTTACCCTTTTCAGCAAAACCTGCAAAATCAGCACTTGGTATACGTTGTTCGTCATGATTTTCTAGGAAATTTAACATCTGATGTTCTATATCTGCGAGATCAGATTGTACATTTACTAAGGCATCGGTTGTTTCTGTGCCTCGAATAATTGCTTTTAACGTATCATAGAGGTCAATTTTATTATAAAGATAATCCATTTTACCTAACTGTATATAATCTCTATATAACTGAGGCTGATAGACTTCAGCCATTAAAAATGCATCTGGATTTTTATTTTTAATCGCTGAATTTAAGAAACTCCACAATTCAACCGGAACCATTTCAGCCATATCATATCGAAAACCATCAACACCTAATGCTAGCCAATACATCGTAATATCATGAAATTTTAACCATGAATCAGGAACATCTTTATGCTTCCAGAACAAATAATGAGCTTCATGGCTATACTGAGAATACACCGTTGGTAAACAAGCAAAATCTTTGCTTCCATCAAGACGGACACCATAATTAATTTTTGCAGTTTCGTACCAATCATCACAAGTAGGCTGTGCTAATCGAGAGCCATTCCCTGTCCATTTAGCAGGAAACTCAACAAAAGGAGTCAATAATAAGGGGGATTTTTCACCCGCAAGAGGCAAAGAAAAACGATCAAACTCGGGTAAGTAAAAGCTGGTATGTGGAATATAATAAAAATTATTATCGCGATGATATTCCAGGGTTATATCATCATTAGAACCAAAATCTTTAATCAATTTTGGATTAGTTAATCCCTGATATTCTCTAGCAACATGATTAGGAACGATATCAATGATAACTTTCAATCCATGTTGATGACTGCGTTCAATCAATGCAATAAACTCATTTAATCGTTGTGCTGGCTCTATCGCAAGATCAGGGTTCACATTGTAATAATCTTTCACCGCATAAGGCGAACCCGCTCGCCCCTTCACAACAGCAGGATGATCACTAACAATACCATATTGAGTATAATCCCCCACCAATGCATGATGAGGTACTCCGGTATACCAAATATGAGTGACACCAAGGTTTTTAATTTCAGCGAGAGCTTTATCTGTAAAATCAGAAAATTTTCCAACACCATTTTCTTTACACGTTCCCCATGGCTTATTGGTCGTATTTTTATTACCAAACAACCGCGTAAAAACCTGATAAACAATCGCTTTATTCTTTAACTGTGTCATTAAACATCCTTGTAAGCCTTTGCATTTACATTACAACACTTTATTTAACTAACTCAACAAACACTGTTTCAGCAGATGCAGAACCTGCACGTTTGGCCTCATTCAATAACTGCAGCGCTTTTTTAATATTTTTATGTTTAATTGCACTGGTTATTTGTTGATTATAAAATGCTTCTGTTTCTGGCAGCATGGTACTGTTTGAAACATCAACCGCTGAAACGGGTACTTTTGCTACGGCTTTAGGCATTACAGACGAATCAGCAATTAATGTTTGCCCTTGTGGTACTAATACAAGAGATGATACTTGGTAACTTTTTAATTGTGTTGGCTTAAATGCTAAGTGTAATTGCCCCGTTAATGCATACTCTATTTTAGGATCAGTGACAATAGGACGCGGTAAGCCTAATTCTTCAGCACGCACGCGCTCAAGATGTGGAATGGTTATCGATTCACCTCGATACTTCTCAGGCGAATACACGACCATATAAGGGGTATTCTTTGCTGTCATCGTAAAAGTATGTTGATATGCCGCACGCTGTAATAAATGAGATGATGTTAACGAAAACTTATTTAAATCAATTATTTTTACTGGTTGAAAGTCTGCATTTAACAGCATAACTGTCGGAGCGAATACGTGATCACCGCGAATAAAACTATCTAATGTGACTTGCATTTTTTCAACATGACCGGGTAAAGAAAACCCTGAAAAATAGCTTTTACCATCAGGAAATTGACCAATTTGTGATTGAGCATTAATCGCGACAGAGATATCTGCACCTTGTAACGGTATCCATGAAAATTGAGAATAAGATGTACAACAAGCAGCTTGATTAATCATTGGTGGTATTGTATTCGTCGATACTGCATCGGTATTACTACATCCCATAATACTCAATAGAGCCATAATTAAAACAGTACGTTTTTTTATAATTTTCATATTGTTATCTCCTTGTTATAAAGACAAAAGGCAGCAATTAAGCTGCCTTTAATAAACATATTGTCTTAGAACCAAATTTCAGCTTGGATACCAAACACAACTTGATCTTTCTTATTTGCGTCAGTAATACCGATAGCACCAGCAGCAGCTTCATCAGAAGTGCTAACCCATGTGATGTAAGGTTTAATTTGTGGACGTCCAAAGTAATCAGCATTAACAGTAAAGACAGGTGCAAGCTCTAAGCTATAGAAATTAGTGGCGTTATCTTCACGACCCCAATTATTGCCATTCACTTTTTCCATCGCATATGAACCCGTCATTTCAACACGGAAATTATTATTTACTTTATAAGTAGGACGGAATGCCGCAATAAAGCGAGTCACTTTATCTTTACCATCAGAAGTCGCCCCCCACTTCATATCTTGTGGTGCCCAGTACGTTAATTCAGAGCCCATCTGCCAGCGATCATTAATATTTAATACACCGTATGATGTTGCAAACCAGGATTTGGAATTTTTCTGCCAATCACCACTCCACTGACCAAAGTTCACACCACGGTTAGACGCCATACCATGACCGTAAGCCAATGCTGTTTGTGTCCAGCCATCTAAACCATAGTAATCACGGTTATAAGTAACGGCAAAACCATAACCATCTTTAGCTTGATCACCTGTCAGTTTCTCATCTGCGCGTTTCATGATTTTAGCGTCAAAATCAAAACTACCGCCTAATGCTTTGACATTGTAATAATACAAATCTAATGAATGCACTGTTGTACGATCACCATCAGCAGGACGTGCAGGTTGAAAATCTGGATTTTCCCAGTTAATTCCATGCCCTGCTTCTGGATCAGCAGAGACTAAAGCGATACCCATTTTATTTTCATTGGCTAACGTAGTTTCAAAACCAGCCCCCATTCCTGATGATTGCTTCCAAAACTCACCCGTTAAAATACCAGCCGCACGATTAAAGTAACGACGACCAGCCCAGATTTCAGTACCTTCACCTAAATAAGGTAAATTAGATAAAGCAACATAAGCTTCTTTAACTTCAAATTGAGCTACTGTATTGGTTTTTTCTGCACCTGGCGAACTGTAGTAGTAAGAATCACCGTTACCGTACTCAGCACGAACAACAAAATCACTCTTAACTCCATTTGAAAATGCTGTTTTCTTTTTAACGGTCAATTCAACTTGGTTAGCACTCTTACCCGACGTGCCAGCTGTTCGATAATCAGGTTTACCTAGTTCAGAGTCAAATGATTGAAAATCAGAATTTGAACGGTAGTTCATTGAACCATAACCATGCACTTCCCAACCATCTGTCAACATTTCAACCGCTGCCTGTGAATCAACCGGTTGAGTCTCTGCTGCAATAACATCAGCATCAACATTATTAGAATCTTGTGTATCTGCAGCAAAAACAGTAGTCGACGTAAGTGCGGCTAATAAAGCTGCTGCGATTGGCATCAATGTGAATTTCATCCATCTGTCCCTTTATGTTTGTAATAATAGGCAGGTGCTGTAGGGCAACCTTTAGGCCTAGTATTCCCTAGAACCATGGACGTAAACATCCTCCTCTTTTAATTATTTATAAGGGTGACATTTAGGGCGTAGAAATATTTCACTTCAATTAGTTGGTGATATTCATCACATTAATGAGGATGATAAGAAATATAAAATTTAGTAGTAAAATAGAAAACAACAATATATATACGAAAAAAATCAGAGATAATTAAATGAAAAAAAAACAAGGCTCGCCATTCCCTTTAGGGGCAACATTATATAATGATGGCTGTAATTTCGCCATTCATAGCCCAGATAAAATTATTTCATTAATTATATTCACGAACGATAATGACTCTTATGAATATAGTTTAAATACTGATGATCAAATTATATATTATCTCTTTATTCCAAATATAAAATCAGCCACAAAATATGGCTATAAAATTACCAACGATAATGGCAATAATCGTCTATTACTCGATCCCTATGCCCATAAACTGAGTAAACCGTTAGAATATCATTACCCTTTAGATGCAGAACAAAGCTGGACACTTTCAAAATCAGTGGTTGTCGATCATGCTTTTGATTGGGAAGACGACACTCCCCCTAATCATCCTATCGAAAAAACAATACTGTTTGAATTACACGCCAAAGGATTTACTCAACAACACCCGACTATTGCTCCCTCTTATCAAGGAAACTATTTAGGATTGTGTCAACCTGATATTATTGATTTTTTTAAACAACAATCTATTACTAGCATTCAATTATTACCCATCATTTCATTTGTCACTGAACCACACTTAATTGAAAATAACTTAACCAATTTTTGGGGTTATAACAGTGTCTGTTTTATGGCTCCTCATCCAAATTATGCAAAAAATGATGCCGTAAAAGAACTTAAACTTATGGTTAAAGAATTGCATCGGCATGATATTGAAGTGATTTTAGATGTGGTCTTTAATCATACGGCAGAAGGTGATGATAATGGCCCATGCTT
This sequence comes from Photobacterium carnosum, assembly GCF_002849605.1. Lineage (GTDB taxonomy): Bacteria > Pseudomonadota > Gammaproteobacteria > Enterobacterales > Vibrionaceae > Photobacterium > Photobacterium carnosum. Next base: position 54,301 of record NZ_NPIB01000029.1, on the reverse strand, counting down.
CCACTTAAAAGCGCTTGATCATGATTATTATCTCCGTAATGAACATGACCAATGTATGAATTATACTGGCTGTGGTAATACTCTTGATTTAACGCACCAAGCAAGCCTTACTCTAGTATTAGACAGCCTACGTCATTGGGTCAAAGAATATCATATCGATGGTTTTAGATTCGATCTTGCTACAACACTTGGGCGAGATCATGAGAATTTCTCTGCGCACAATGCGTTCTTTATGGCTGTCGCTCAAGACCCTATTTTACAAAAGGTAAAACTTATCGCTGAACCTTGGGATATTGGACCTAATGGGTATCAATTAGGAAACTATCCGGATAATTGGCATGAATGTAATGATAAATTCCGAGATATAACAAAAAATTATTGGTTACAACAACCGAATATAGCCAAAAATTTCGCAACACGTCTAATGGGTTCAAGAGATCTATTCAGTGCCAGTCGTTGGCCTCAAAAACTACCCGTTAATTTTATTAGTTACCATGATGGCTTTACGCTTCAAGATCTCGTTTCTTATAACGAAAAACACAATGAAGCTAATGGTGAAAATAATCGTGATGGGCATAGCGATAACCGTTCTAATAATCATGGTATCGAAGGCGAAACAAATAATACTGCTATTTTATTATTACGTGATCAACAAAAACGCAATTTAATGGTATCTCTTTTATTTAGTTTTGGTATTCCTCATCTACTTGCTGTCGATAGTTTATCACATAGTCAACAAGGTAATAATAATGCGTATTGTCAAGATACGCCTATTGGTTGGGCTAATTGGAAATTATCAAAGATAGATACCGCTTTTCAGCAATGGTTAACTGATATTATATCTATCCGTCAGCAACTCATGCCTGATGTTATTCGTGCATTCAGTAATGAAAATAGAACAAAAAATACTATTACTTGGTCAGATGCTAATGGTATACAAATCACGTCTCAGCAATGGGTCGATATCGATCATTTTTCCTTACATATTAATTTATTCAATAATCATGGCGAATTACTCTATTTAATTAACGGAACAAATAATCCGCTAACCTTTATTTTACCCAAAGATAATAAATGGAATATAGTTTGTGATACCAGTACCCAGAATATAATTATCGAAGATATTAATGTTTCTTATCTTCAACCTGCACATTCTATGTCTATTTTATATCGCTCAAATTAAATTAATAAATAAAAATTAATAAATAAAAAATGCCGACGCAATCAAGGTCGGCATTTTTATAACTACTTATCGATTAACTAAACGGTTAACTAAACAATTAATGCAGCAAAGGATTCATAAGGTTGTAATAACAGTTTATTAGTAAACTGCACATGTGGCTCATAGTTATTAATTAACGTCTCTAAGCCACAATGTGCTAAAGCGTCAGGTAAAATAATCTCTACGGTCTGATCACTAAAGTTATTCATTACGACTATTTGCTGATGATCGTCTTCTCGTATGTAAGCAAAGACTTGCTCATGCTGCTCTAATAATGGTACAAACCGACCACCCACAATCAACGGAAATGCACGTCGCAATTCAATAAGCCGTTGATAATGATAAAAGATAGACTGCGTGTCATGCAGTGCCTCATCCACATTGATTTCTGGATAATTAGGGTTTACCTTAATCCACGGTTGTGACGTTGAAAAACCCGCATAATCTGAACTATCCCATTGCATTGGAGTTCGGGCATTATCGCGGCTATTTTCATGTACAGCGGCTAGCATCGTTTCTTCAGACACACCATTTGCAGTGCGCTCATGATAAAAATTCAAGGTTTCAATATCGCGATAATCATCAATAGAATCAAACGCAACATTGGTCATACCAATTTCTTCACCTTGATAAATATAAGGTGTACCCTTCATAAAATGTAACGTTGTTGCCAACATTTTTGCAGATTTAACCCGATATTGCCCTTCATCACCATATTTTGACACAATGCGAGGTAAGTCATGGTTATTCCAAAACAGAGAATTCCAACCTTCATTTTCTAATTCAACCTGCCATTTGGTTAACACTTGCTTTAATGCTGGCAGATTAAAATCAATAGGTTGCCACTTGTCACCATTTCCCCATGTTAATGTAATATGCTCAAATTGGAATACCATGGATAATTCATTTCGTTGCTCAGCACTAAATAGTTTTGCAATTTCAGGCGTTGCTCCCCATGTTTCACCTACCGTTAATAACGATTTATCACCAAAAGTAGACTGACTCATTTTCTGCAATAATGGGTGCAAGTTAGGACCATTACCGGTAATACCTTTATCGATTTCTTTACCAATTAGATCAATAACATCTAATCTAAAGCCGCCAATGCCTTTATCTATCCACCAATTCATCATATCAAATACCGCTTGATGAACCGCAGGGTTTTCCCAATTCAGATCTGGCTGACGCTTTGAGAATAAATGATAATAATATTCACCTGATTGCTCATCGTATTGCCAAGCACTGCCACCAAAGAGTGAGCCTTGATCATCAGGGGGTGTACCATCTGCATTAGGTTTCCGCCATACGTAATAATCTCGATATGGATTATCAATCGATGATTGAGCAGCAACAAACCATGGGTGTTCATCTGAAGTATGGTTGACCACCAAATCCATGATGATTCGAATTCCTCGATATTTGGCTTCATCTAACAACTGCAGCATATCAGCCATGGTGCCAAATTCAGGCGCAATATCTTGATAATCTGAGATATCATAGCCATTATCATCCATTGGTGAACGATAAACAGGCGATAACCAAATCACATTAATCCCTAAGTTTTGTAAATAATCTAACTTAGAAATGATACCCTGAAGATCACCGATACCATCATTATTTGAATCACAAAAACTACGGGGATATATTTGATAAACAACGGCATCATGCCACCAATTTGTTAATATACTCATGATTGTCACTTCCTATCACTGTATCCGTTATGCTGGATTAGGTATGAATCGATAAAATACGGTTGCTAATGGTGGTATAACCATCGAGATTGAATCAGAGAGACCATGACTGCCTTTTGCTTCAGTTTTAATCGTTGTAATCAGAGAATAATCACTGCCACAATATAAAGCATCATCAGTATTTAATATCAGTTCATATGTCCCCTCTAACGGCACACCAATTCGATATTGTTCTCTTGGAACCGGTGTAAAATTAGACGCAACCAATACCTTATTTCCGACAATATCAAAACGTTCATGCACTAGTAAACTGTCGTCAGCCGCATCACCAATTCGCCATTCAAACCCAGAAGGATCACAATCTAATTGGTATAGCGCAGGGTAAGAGCAATACATATGATTTAAATCTTTAACTAATTGCTTCATCCCCTGATGACGTGCAAATTGCAGTAAGAACCATTGCAATTGATCATCATGATTCCATTCAGCCGTTTGACCAATTTCCGTTCCCATGAAATTTAATTTTTTGCCAGGCTGACCGTACATATAGCCTAAATATGCCCGTAAATTTGCCGTTTGTTGCCACTCATCACCCGGCATTTTATTCATTAACGAACCTTTGCCGTAAACCACTTCATCATGTGAGAGTGATAAAATATAGTTCTCACTAAAGGCATAAAGTAACGGCATCGTAATGGTATTATGATGATAACAACGATAAATAGATTCTTCTTTTATATAAGCTAAACTGTCATGCATCCAGCCCATATTCCATTTAAACCCAAAACCTAAGCCACCTAAATTTGTTGGCTTAGAGACGCCAGGAAAAGCGGTAGATTCTTCAGCGATCATCATCGCATTAGGGTAATGGGCATAAATTTTTTCATTGATCCAACGTAATAAACTAATGGCATCATAATTATAATTACCGCCATCAGCATTAGGGATCCACTCGCCGTCATTACGGGAATAATCTAAATACAACATCGATGCCACAGCATCAACACGTAAGCCATCAATATGGAAATGCTCAAACCAAAATAACGCATTTGAAACTAAAAATTGACGCACATGATCACGCCCATAATCATAAATGTAGCTTTTCCAATCTTGGTGCCAACCTCGACGAGGATCGGGGTCGTTATAAAGTGCAGTACCATCAAAATTAGCAAGGCCATGCTCATCGGCCGGGAAATGGGCTGGAACCCAATCCAACACAACACCCAGCCCTGCTTGATGGCATTGATCAATGAAATATTTAAAATCATCAGGCGAACCAAATCGGCTTGTTGGTGCAAATAAACCAATCGGTTGATAGCCCCATGAACCATGAAATGGATGCTCGGAAACCGGCATTAACTCTAGATGGGTATACCCCATTTCAGTTATATATGGGATCAATGTTTCAGCCAATTCACGGTAGGTGTAAAAATCACCATTCTCGTGACGTCGCCAAGAGCCGATATGCAACTCATAAAAAGACAATGGTTGCTGATGTTTTGCTGTTACAGGTCGTGTTTGCCATTTCTCATCTTGCCATTGATAACAAGATTGTTGATAGGTTAATGAACAAAACGACGGATACTGCTCGGCATAATATCCCCAAGGATCCGTCTTATCTGGCAATTGATTACCATACTGATCGCTTAATTGATATTTATAGCGTTCACCGGCTTTTAGATTAGGAATGAATATTCCCCATAAGCCACTATCAATATTAGGTTGCTGCAATCGTGTTAATTGACACTCTTTAGCATGCCAACCATTAAAATCACCAATAACAGCAACAGTGGATGCATGAGGGGCATACACTAAAAAACGAACACCAGAAACAAGTGCACCATCAATCGTAACATCACGAAATTGAGCCCCCATTTCGTTACACATCGCAGCAGGATCACGTAATAACGCTGCGCAAGGTAATAAAGTTACTATTTGATTTAAATCACAGTAAGCAGCCCTTTCGAGCTGCTGTAAATTATCACTGTGAGAAGTCACAGATAAATTCATATAATCCGTTACCTTAATCTGCTTTATGACTAGCTTTCTCGCGAGCTTGATTCAAACGCTGAGTTAACCGTTTAATCGTATCTCGAGTGAAAATATCGTCTAAATTTGTTGATAACTTACGACGCCAGTTTGGATATTCATTGACCGTACCAGGAATATTGACAGGCTTATCCATTTCTAACCAATCTTCTAGTTGCAAGCTTAATAATGCACTAGAACTTCCCGCCAAATGAACTTGCATTGCCTCACTTAATACACGATCCATCGGAACATAAGCCGCATCTAAACCAACACCTTCAGGTAAATTCCCATGCCAATTAAGACTATTTAGAATATTTTGCTTACTCTCTGCACGAGAATTAAATAACTGGGCTAATTGGTCACTGTTTGGATAAAGTCCAAGTTCTTTACCCATTTTAAGATCATCACAATGCCAAAAGCCCCGAAGCGTTGGCATATCATGAGTGCACAGTGCAGCCATTGATTGCGGTGCATAATGTTCTGGTGAATAGAAACCCCCATCTTCGGCAGTTTCAAAGAAAAAGACTTTATAAGAATGAACACCTGCGGTAGCCAGTTTTTCAATTATTTCATCAGGTACCGTACCTAAATCTTCACCGATAACAGTACATTGGTGGCGGTGACTTTCTAGTGCGAGAATTGCCATCATGTCATCAACAGGGTAATACATATAAGCGCCCTGTTGAGCTGTTTCGCCTTTAGGGATCCACCATAACCGTAATAAACCTAAAACGTGATCAATACGCAATGCCCCACAATTACGCATATTTGCACGTAATAAATTAATAAAAGGCAGATAAGCAGTTTGCTTTAACACTTCAGGGTTTAATGGTGGAAGTCCCCAGTTTTGACCTAGAGGACCTAAAATATCAGGTGGCGCGCCAATACTAACATCTTGGCATAACGCACCATGATCCGCCCACGTCTCAGCGCCAGAATCACAGACACCAACAGCTAAATCACGGTATAAACCAAGGACCATTTCTTTTTCATTGGCTAATTCATGTACTTCAGCTAGTTGTATATCCGCTAACCATTGCAGGTACATATATAATTCAACTTGCTCATATTCTTGAGCAATAAAATCTTGTACTGCTTGATTGCCAAAATGACGATATTGCTGAGGGAAAACAGGCCATCCCCATACATCATCGTTCTCTTGCTTTAAATGAGCATGTAATGCATCGAACGTTGCTTGATGTAATAAGCTCTCACCACCGTCAGAAACAAACTGTAAAAATTGCTTTGATCTTGCGGTATGTTTATCAAGATGACGGGTAGCAAATGTTTGATATAACAGCGGTAATACAGCCATTTTTAATGATGACACTTCACTGTAATTTACCCAACAAGTATCACGAACTGCACTTAATCGTTGTTGAAATTCTGCACTGCCCACTAACCGCTGAGCTTTATCATTTTGAGCAAATTCAGCCACTGAGCTAACATCAATATAAAGCAGATTTAACCAACGACGAGATGACGGGCTATATGGACTTGCACCCTCTGGATTAGCTGGGAAAAGAGAATGTATTGGATTTAAACCAACAAAATCCCCGCCAGCATTAGCTACATCAATAACCAATTGTTTTAGGTCACCAAAATCACCAATACCCCAGTTATGACTAGTGCGAATAGAATATAGTTGAACGCTAGTTCCCCATATTTTTTTATCATCTAATAACGGTTGTTGTTTATAGCAAGCTGTCGGTGCAACAATAAGCGTCATTAAATACGGTGATTTACGACGTTTACGCATTAATTCAAACTGGTGATAACCACAGGCTAATTCAGGTAGTGAAAATGTTAATGTACCACCTTCAGAGCGCATATCACTCACTAATTGCGACTGTAACCAACCTTCAAAAACTTCACCGCTTTCTGCGATTAAACGCCAACTAAAATCGCTCACTCTAGCGCTAGCACCTAATTGCAACTCAATGTGGATAGCCTCACCACTACGAACAACTTTTACATCAGCTAAAACTTCAACGCGATTATGTTTACCACTTGACTCTAATAGCACTTCATCATTACGCACGTCATATCCTAACGCGGTTAATAAATGACGTAACGTTTCGTCTGCAACTGGGGTTTCCTCCCCCCAAGCACTAATATAACTATCAGCAATTCCCGCAGCTTTTGCCACTTGTTTTAATACTTGGCTATCTTTCATTGTTTTCTCCATAAGCGGCAATTACTTCCACTACGATGCGATTTGTTATGATCAAATTATTAAAAATTTAATCAACTAAAAATAAAGAATATAAAATAATAAAAAAAATAATTAGCATTGATGCCAAATCTGGCATCAATGCAGAATTAATATTACTTAGGCAATGCAGTTAAATGCCAAATATTATTTACATAATCACGAATACTTCTGTCTGAACTAAACTTACCCACTAATGCGGTATTTAAAATGGTCTTTTTAACCCACTGAGTTTGGTCGCGATATTCAGCATCAATACGATTATGTGCATTCACATAGTCAGCAAAATCAGCAAGAACTAAATATGGGTCACCACCCTCTAATAAGTTATGACGAATATTTGAAAATGCCGCGCAATCCGTAGCATCAAATTCATTATTATCCAATAAATCAATCGATGCTTTTAATAGACTATTTTGCTCATAATAGGTATGGGGGTTATAACCCTCAGCTTTTAGTTTTTCGACATCATCAACTAATAAACCAAAGATAAAGATATTGTCATCACCTACTTCTTCACGGATCTCAACATTGGCACCATCCATCGTACCAATCGTTAATGCACCATTAAGTGCTAATTTCATATTACCCGTACCAGACGCTTCTTTACCAGCTGTTGATATTTGTTCTGATACATCTGCCGCAGGAATAATAATTTCAGCCAAGCTAACGCGATAATCCGGCACAAAAACCACTTTCAACTTACCATTTAAGCGAGGATCATTATTTACTTTATCGGCAACTTTGTTAATGGCATAAATAATGTCTTTTGCTAAAGCATAACCAGGCGCTGCTTTTGCCGCAAAAATAAATACGTGAGGATGCATATCAAATGTTGGATCATTTAATAAACGATGGTAAAGCGATAATATATGTAATAAATTTAAATGCTGACGTTTATATTCATGTAGTCGTTTAATCTGTACGTCAAAAATAGCATTAGTATCTAATTCAATATCAAGATTTTCAGCAACCCAGTCAGCAAAACGTTGTTTATTTTGTTTCTTAATTTTAGCAAAACGTTGTTGAAATTTAGTATCCGTTGCAAACTGAGCAATAGCTTCTAATTGCTCTAAATGAGCAGGCCATTCAGTACCTATTTTTTCACTGATTAAAGCTGATAATTGTGGATTACAATATTTAAGCCAACGGCGAGGCGTAATTCCATTGGTCACATTTTGTAAGCGTCCAGGAAATAGTTCATCAAACTCTGGGAATAAATCACGTTTTACTAATTCAGAGTGAAGCGCTGCCACACCATTAACAGCATAAGTACTTGCCACACAAAGATTCGCCATACGAACCATTCGCGATTGACCTTCAGCAATAATAGAAAGCTTACGTTTTATTTCATTATTACCCGGCCATTTAGCTTCAATCTGAACCATTAGACGATGATTTATTTCAAAAATGATTTCTAAATGACGAGGTAATAATTCACCAATTAAAGCTTCACTCCATGTTTCTAATGCTTCTGGCAATAAGGTGTGATTAGTATAAGCAAATGTTTTTGAAACAATTGCCCATGCATCATCCCAACTTAGTTTATGGTCATCTAATAACACTCGCATCAACTCTGGAATAGCAATTGTTGGATGGGTATCGTTAAGCTGTATAGCCTCAAATTTTGATAATGAATTAATTTCATGACCATTTTTAAGATGACGACAAATAATATCAGCAATAGAACAAGCACAATGAAAATATTGTTGTGTTAAACGTAACACTTTACCTTGATCATGATTATCATTTGGATACAGTATCTTCGTTACATTACCTGCCGCAATTTGCGTTTGCTGTGCGCCAACATAATCACCATCATTAAACTTAGCCAAGTTAAACGGTACAGGCGCTCGACATTCCCATAAACGTAACGGAAATACCGATTGGTTTTGATAACCAATAATAGGTAAATCCCACGCAATACCTTGCAATGTAACGGCAGGATTCCAGCGGCGGTGCTGCTGTCCTTCATCATCAGTATAAGAGCTAACATCACCATATAAACCAACAAATTGATTCAATTCTGGGCGTTGAACTTCCCACGGATAACCCTCAGCTTCACGCCATGCATCAGGAAATTCGATTTGATGACCATTAAGAAATGACTGTTGAAATAAGCCATATTGATAATGTAAACCATAACCAACAGAAGGAAACTCTTGAGCAGCTAATGAATCCATAAAACACGCAGCTAAACGACCTAAACCGCCATTACCTAATGCTGGATCTCGTTCTTGTTCTAATAAATCAGTTAACTGAAAACCAAGTTCAGTAACGGCTTCACTAATTTCTTCATATAGACCAAGACTAATTAAATTATTGCCTGTTAAACGACCGATTAAAAATTCTAGTGAAAAGTAGTTAATACTACGCGTTTTTGCATTAGCAACACGCTTTTCTGTTTCAAGTAAATTGCCAGTACTAATTTCAGCCAATGCTTTACCTACAGCTAAATACCAATGTTTATCACTGGCAGTTTCAATATTTTGAGCATAAGTAGTCACTAAATGTTTTTTAACTGAAGCCTTAAATGAGGCTTTATCAAATTGTTGTGTTTGACCACGCTTTTTCATTGTTATGTCTCACTGTAAGATTTAATTGATTGGTATCTATGCTGCACCTATTCAAATAATGAAACATCATCCTAATAAAAGGATTATGGGGAGGAGAATGAAGGGCGTAGGAAAAATATCGGTAGCCAACGAGTAAAAATTCGGCACATCATCCATATATTATGTGAGATAGCTCAAATTTATAGGGATGAGAAGAGTCAGAATGATGAGAGATCTTGTTTGTATCGTACTGAGGGTTAAAGTAAGCACCAAGAATAATACCTTTATCGTATATATTCCTATTTCTAGCCTTAAATGATAGATTTTTAAAGAGCTTAATTATGTGGATACCTTCTAAACTTACTCGCCCAGCACGATTACATAACGCGATTTTACGGCCTCGCCTCCTTGAAAGTCTTAACCAAGCTAATAATTATCGATTAGTCCTATTTCGATCACCGGCTGGTTATGGCAAAACGACAATGGCAGCGCAATGGTTAAAAGATATTCCACATACTGGTTGGTTTAATATTGATGAAAACGACAATGAAAGCTTTCGGTTCGTTAATTATTTTCTCCAAGCAATAAATAAAGCCACCAATAATAGCTGTTTAAAAACCCAAGCAATGGCCGAGCGCCGTCAGTTTGCTTGTATTACGACATTAATCAATGCACTTTTTGCTGAATTAGCCGATTATCAAGAAATATGTTACATCATATTAGATGATTATCATGTTATTAATGATGACAGTATTCATGAAGGAATGCGTTTTTTCTTAAAGCACATGCCTGATAATATTACACTTATTGTCACCAGCCGTACTATTCCACCATTGGGAACAGCAAATTTACGTATTCGTGATTTATTACTTGAAGTTGATCATGATAGCCTTGCTTTTGATGAAGAAGAAACCCAACGGTTCTTCCATCAACGAGTGCCCGATCATGTTGAGAGTCAATTACTGAGCAACTTAAGACAGCAAGTTGAAGGTTGGCCATCTGCATTACAACTTATCGCTTTGCATGCAAAACAAAAACCTAATTTATTAGCAGATTCAGCACACTCATTAGTGAATTTTAATCGTAGCCATTTATGGGATTACTTAGCTGAAGAAGTTTTTGATCAATTAAGTGAAGACATTAAAGATTTCTTATTACATTGTTCAATATTAGACATATTTAATGCTGAATTAATTACCGAATTAACCGGACGATCTGATGCTTTAGCAATGTTAGAAACACTTAACCGCTTTGGCCTATTTTTAACGCCATTAGAAGGTGATAATAATTGGTATCGTTTTCATAATTTATTTGCTGAATTTTTACGTCATCAACGTTATGCGACAATCCCTCAGCAACGAAATAAATTACATGAAAGTGCCGCCAAAGCATGGATAAAACAGCATAATTATCAACAAGCACTTATTCATGCGCTTAAGAGTGAGAATCAACCCCTGTTAACCGATCTGTTATCGGCTCATGGCTGGAGTATGTTCCATCAAGGTGAATTAAATTTACTTGAAAATGCCATTGAAAAACTCAATCAAGACATTTTATTTGGCTCGCCACGTTTATGTTTATTAAAAGCATGGCTCGCACAAAGCCAACACCGTTATAATGATGTGGGTGAGCTATTATCACAAAGTGAAACTGAACTAATATCTCGCGACTTAACGCTGGATGATGCCATTCAAGGTGAATTTAATGCATTACGGGCACAAGTTGCGATTAATCAAAGTAAACCACAACAAGCACTCAAATTAGCTGAACTGTCGTTAGGACAACTACCTGCAACAACTTATCGCAGTCGTATTGTTGCAACATCGGTCATTGGTGAAGTTCATCATTGCTTAGGAAATTTAACCCAAGCGTTATCTATGATGCAACAAACTGAAAAGATGGCACGTCAATATCATTTCTATCATCAAGCGTTATGGGCCTTACTTCAACAATCTGAGATTCTTATTGCTCAAGGCGCTATTCACCATGCTTTTGAATTATTAGAAAACGCCACTAAACTCATACAAGAACAGCATTTGCAGCAAGTTCCATTACATGAATTTACGTTACGCTTAAAAGCACAGATTTTATGGTGCTGGCATCGTTTAGATGAATCAGAACAATGCACCCATAAATGTATTGAAATTTTAACGCCATTTGATAAATCGAAATCATTACATGCTTATTCTATGCTCGCAAGAATTGCAATATCTCGAGGTGAATTAGATAAAGCAACCCGCTATCTTGATATATGCCATGATTTAGTCAAAAACACCTCATATCATATTGATTGGTTAGCAAACCATGATTTTAGTTGTCTTCTATATTGGCAAGCTAAAAACGATACTGATGCCATCAAAGAATGGTTAAAAAACATCACACTACCGAAATCATACTGTAATCATTTTCAACAATTGCACGCCCGTAATATTGTCAGAGCTTATCTTCTATTAAAAGAAACAGATCAAGCGCAGCAGTTACTTAACACCATGCAACAACATTGTATTGAACATGATTTGCATACAGATCATCATCGCAATGCAATAATTCAAACAGTACTATATAAACAAGCAGAGCAACCACAACAAGCCTTAACCACCTTAAATGAAGTGCTTACTGTCAGCAATAATTCAGGGATGATCAGTGATTTTTTATGTGTCGGTGATGATATCAATACATTACTCCAAACGCTGGTTGAACATAAAAAATTAGACGAACTAACACTACACCGTTGCCAATATTTATTACGGGAAATGACCAGTAAAGAACGGGCTCGAGTTGTACATTTTGATGAAAATTTTGTTGATAAACTATTAGCATTACCCAATATTCCTGAACTTATTCGTTCTAGCCCACTCACACAGCGAGAATGGCAAGTTTTAGGGCTCATCTATGCGGGTTATAGCAATGAACAAATATCAAATGAACTTGATGTCGCCGCCACAACGATTAAAACTCATATTCGTAATTTATATCAAAAATTAAATATTATTAATCGTCATCAGGCCATTGAAACTGCTGAAAGTTTATTAAAACTGATCGGATTAGCAGCATAAAAAAATCCCAGCAATAATCACCGATTGCTGGGATTTTCACTTTTTCACTTACCATTAGTTGTTATCAGCTAAAACCAAAAGAAAACTAAGCCTTAACGGTATAAAACACATGACTTTCTAATCCTGATCCCATTGCTATTGTATAAGTAGACGTGTTTTTAGCGACACACGCCCCACTCCAGAAATCAAACCAATCTGTCGCATATTCTGCCTCTAATAAAATCTCTTGCTCAGCATCATCAATATAATTAAACGCAAAATACAGCTGTTGCACTGAGCCATCAGTCAATGGCAAGGCTAATTCTGCGGTTGTTAACCTTAAATCTTTAAATACTGCTGCATGTTGCGTTAATTGTTGACGATGAACTAATCGTAAAAAACTCTGCTGAGCAAAACTATTCCACTGCGCTAATGGATCACCTGATAATAATAAGCCACCAGCCGCTAATAATGCGTCACGATGAAAGAGATAACTTTGGTGATCTGTTTTTTGATTCACAAGATCAACAAGCGTCGCGCAATCAGGATCAATATGCCACAAACTCAAATGTTGCCAGCTACGATAAAATGTCTCTTGCGCGATTTGACTAAAGCGATGATCATTACGCTCAACATCATCAGAAACGCGCATCGCATCCACTAAACCAAGTGATGGCCACATTGGCGCATTACACCCTAATAACCAAGCCGTTCCCGCCCCTTTTGCAATCGCTTCCATTCCCAAACGATAAGCAGTAACCCCTGTACAATCACGTTGATAACGCTGCCCTTTCAACGTACCCCAATAATTAGCATCAAGCTTAAACAGTTCGACGCCCCATTCTTCACGCATTGTTTTTACTACGTGAGTTAAATGCGCTTGAACTTGTGGGTGAGAAGTATCAAGAATATACCAAGGCGTACACCGCCAACCGCCATAGGTTACTGTTTCTGCTTTTAATAATTCACCATTATGATGACGAACAAACCACTCGGGATGCTGTTTAAAAATAGTTGAACTTGGCTCTGCAATAAATGGAGCAAGCCATATTCCTGGTTTTTTCCCTTGCTGTTTGATATTAGCGATAACCGTTTTAATACCATTCGTAAAACGATCTGACGGTGTTAACCAATCCCCCATGTAAGCCTGATAACCATCATCAAGTAATACCCACTCAATGGCAGAATTATCACCGTCCATTCGGCTTACATTTAAATCAATATCTTGTGCGGAAACCCCAGCATAATAGGCATACCATGAGCACCAGCCTATCGGAGATGCAAGCTGCTGATTTCGTTTAGGGTGATTAACATTAATTACTTGTGCAAAAAGCTGATATACCTCATCAAGGCTAGTACTTACGATGGTAATGATATTTTCAAGGGTTAATAGATCAGGCTCATCAACTTGGCATTGGCAAGACTCACCATCAATAAACGCATGTATCGCTTGATCATGAATTTCAAAATACCCCGCAAAACGACGGCATGATGTAAATCCAAATAACGTAAATGTCTTATTTTGTTCAATAACAAGATAGTTATAGTAACGATTAGGCGCATCTTGCGGATAAATACGGTATTCACTATTGTTATCAGGGCAACGGCCAATCGCAACAGGTTGATCAATCGTGCCGCCTGTTTGGGCTAACATTTGAAAACCATCGCCAATAATCATTTCGGTGCCTTTATAAGGGAAAGTAAACCGTCCAACTCGTGTATAAGGACTTAATATCTGTGAGTGATTATCTAACTGATAACAAGGAAGAAGCTGCTCATGCTGCAAAGAAATCACAATATGTGCCGCAGGTTGGAAAACAATAGCATTTAGGATACAAGACATCTTATAACTTCAAGAATAATAAAGGATTATCCACTCTACCTGTACTGTACCCCTACAAAATGAGATCGTTTACACAAATTAAAGATCTCAGCGCAAGTGGATAATCATATTCTTTTATTTCTGAGGCTTACCAATAAATGCCACCACAACTTTATCCGCGCCTAACTGACGGCTAAAGGCATAACCTTGTTGTTGTGGTAATTGATTGTGAACACCGGCTCCAACCGCAGGATGTCGCTGACGAAATTGCCCGACAGTTTGCCAATGCTTAAGTAAATCTTGCTGATCACCATTCAAATTCCACACCATATCAGAGCGTGTTCCTTGATGAAAATCATCGGCATAAGGCCCTAAATCTCGTCCAACCTCATCACCATAAAAAACTTGAACGGCACCAGGGCTTAACAACAGCGCATTAGCGGCACTTTTTTGCATATCAAACGAGCGATAACGACTAAAAAACAATTCTGTATCATGTGAGGAGATATAACTCGTCATATTAAAATCAAGAGATTGTTCAAGCTGCTGACTATAATCTTGATAAATATCTTTCATTTGTGAGAAACACACCGCAGCTTGGTCCATTTTCTTTTGTAGATCAAAATTAATTAACGCATCAAAACCATCGTTATAATAAGGACTACGATATGCTCCATGTCCCCATACTTCTCCCATCATCCAAAATGGTGCACTATTTTTATTATTATGCTTATTTTTCTTACGCCATTGCGTTAAGTCTTTAGTTGCTTGCTGTTTTAACCGCCGCCAAACTTCACCATCCACATGTTTTACTGTATCAACTCGAAAACCATCAATACCAAACCGTTTAACCCAATCTGTTTGCCACTCTATTAGATAATCACTCACGGTAAAATTCGGTATTACTTTGACTCGAGTATCAGGATTATCGAGTAGCCATTTTGGCGGTATTACTTTGTTTTTCGATTCAGTAAGAAAATCAGGTAATCCGGCCAATGCCATAGTGATATCACTACTTCCGGGAGCCGGATAATCAGGCAACCCAGCACGAACCCAATCTTTACCCCACCATAGACGCCACTGATCACTCTTATAATCAATCAACTGATTATAACTATGCCAATTTTGATCGTGCGTTGGCTGCCAATCGCCCCAATGCTTAGGTAATTGTTCTTGATTCACAACATTTAACTTATCAAGTTGTAAATCAGCTAATGTTGCGTATCCAGCATGATTAATCACCGCATCTAGCAGTACTTTTATTCCACGCTTATGCGCTTGCGTCACTAATTCTTTAAATACAGCTTCATTACCTAAATTAGCATCTATTTTAGTAAAATCACGAGTCCAATACCCGTGGTAAGCATAAAATGGAAAAGAGCCACTATCACCTCCTCCGACAAAACCATGCACTTGTTCAACAATAGGAGAAAGCCAAATAACATTAGTTCCAAGATTTTGAATATAATCTAATTTATCAATTACACCCTGTAAATCACCGCCATGAAACGTCCCTACTTCCTGTTTACCATCCTTATGACGACCATAACTATGATCATTTTGACGGTCAGCATTATTAAAACGATCTAACATCACAAAATAAATATTAGCATTTCGGTAATTAAACGGCTCTGGTATAGGCACTGACAATGGCTCTAATAACACTAACCCTGCACTATTTGTTGCAGGCGTTAACTCTACCTTTCCATTTTTAACTACGACATTTTGTTGCGTAAAAACTTCACGTAATGTTGTACCATCTTGATATGTACTCGCTAAATTTATTGTTACTGAGCCACCATGATAACTATCACAACTTACAGGGGGAATAGGACGTTTAAATACGCTTTTTGCGTGCTTTTTAGGTATACGTTTTATTCGTACTGTTTGTAATTTAGCGTCATATTCAAATGCATAATCTCCGCTAAATCGAATAGTCAAAGGCAAAACCGTTGGCACTGAACACCCTAAATTTAATGGTTGATTAAACCGTACTTTAGTGGCGATAGGTTGTTGACAATCTTGATTAATCCCTTCTATTTTTAATTGATATTTATCTTTAACCAATGGCACTTCTAATATCGTTTGTTGAGATAATGGATAATCACGGCTTGTCGTGGTAGTAGAAAGCGTCAAAGATGGCGTCGCCAATACCACACTGCTTGATAAAGCGGAACAAAACACAGCAAATAACATATTAACTTTCATATAAGATTCCTAAAGCACAAGCCCTTTACCCATAAGATAAAGAGCTCTACAAGATGATTTTATTGCATTTATTTTATTGAAGGACAGGTAAACCTTGTGAGCGAACATTTCCTCGTGGCATAACAAATACCGCAGGAGTCCACGCAGGAACAGTTAAGACAGTTCCATCAACGGTTGTACCCTTTGCCAAATCAGATTTATATTTTTCACTTGGCTCAAAACCTGTAGCGCCAATATCAACCGATTGACTTTCAGGGCTCGCATTAATCACAATCGCCATTGCATCAAGCGTTGAATCAATATCTTCCAACCCATTGCCATTATTAATGGTCATAACAATCAAGCCTGGTTTTTGATCTACGCCTGTATTATGGAATGCCACTCGATTAATCACTTCGAATCCTGTACCTAATGTTATTAAAGGGTAGCTCTGACGTAAGTTGGTAAGATCGAGATAATAATCCAACATTTGTTGAATCTCTTTGCTATTTGGTTTTGCATTGGCTCCACTACCATCAATAACTTGCTCAATAATATTATAGTTATCACCGTCTTTATCTTTACGTGGTAAACCTTTATTCCAGTTGTTATCTTGCAAGGTAAAATCAACGTTATTATACCAATCACCAGAATCGTAAGAGTCTCTTTGCATTGATTTAGAACGTAATATCTCAGATCCCATCTGAGTAAATGGTACGCCTTGGCCTAACATTGCCGTTGCTAACGATACCGCTTGCATACGAACACGTTGACTCGCGCTAACGCCATAAGGGATCTTGTATTGTTGGTTATCCCATAATGTTTGGTTGTCATGCTTAGAGACATAGTTTTGAATTTCAGTAGGATCTTTTGCATATCCTGCGGGTTGACCGTTGTAATCAAGTTGATCACCTCGAATACGTTGACCTTGTGCATTCTCAAATTGGAACGCCTTTAGATTACCGGCCATGCCTAAGCGTACTAAATCCGCTGCATGAAATGCGGTTGCTTTACTGGTTGTGCTTATCTTATTTGGTTGAACATAAGCGCCATTACCGAAACCTTGGTTTTCTCGCAGTGCATTGCCACCATCAAATGGACCGCCACCTCGAACGGCATCACGAAGACGATCAGAGAAACTACCGATCCCCGTTCCAGCTAAATGAGCCTGCGTTGCTTGTATAAATAAACGATCATTAGCAACCTCGCCGAAATTCCACCCTTCACCGTAAAAATATGTTTGAGGATCCACGGCTTGCACAGCATGTAATGCATCTTCCATTTGTGCTAGTGGATGGTGCCCCATTAAATCAAAACGGAATGCATCAATTTTATAATCTCGTGACCATACCACCAATGAATCTTTAATCAGCTTCGCCATCATCGCGTGTTCTGGTGCAGTATTAGAACAACAAGTGGAATTTTCTACTGCCCCCGTTTTAGGATTTAAGCGGTTGTAATACCAAGGAACTATCTTATCAAGTACCGACGTTTCACTTACTGGACCTGCAGAATTAGTGTGATTGTAAACAACATCCATCACTACATTCATCTTAATATCTTGCTTAACCGCTTTAATCATTTCTCGCATTTCTAAAATACGTGTTTTACCTTCCGCATTTGTTGCATAAGATCCTTCAGGCACAGTGTAATGAAAAGGATCGTAACCCCAGTTAAAGCTATCAGTTTCCGATATGAGTCGATTAAGTATCTGTACTTTAGGATTCTTTTCATTATCACCATTTTGCTCACGAGCCAGTACTTCAGCGATGGTTAAATCACTACTACAATCACTACTAAATAATGAGCTAGCAACGTTGGGATTAACCTTGCATAACGTAGAGAAAGGTTGATCGATATTAGCAACTTGTTGTGGATCTTCATTAATGGTCGCAATATCAAAAATAGGTAATAAATGTAGATGCGTTATGCCATTCTCGCTCAATTTTTTAAGATGGTTAACCGGAATAGAATCAGCCTGAGTAAATGCTTTAAACTTACCGCGATACGCTTCTTTAGTAGATTGATCATGCGCACTAAAATCACGCACATGAGCTTCATAAATCACAAAAGAACTTGGATTAGATTGATCTCTTGGACGCGCTAATTCATCCCACCCTTCAGGCTTTAACCTTGGATCATTTAGATTAACAACTTGGCTGTACTTAGAGTTCATCGCCAAACTTAATGAATAGGGATCGGTCACTTGGTATTGCTCAACATTGCCGGATACCGGGTGGAACACATTAACTAAATAACGATAATACGTCCCATCTTTTGCTTTATCGGTAATGGAAGACCACACACCTGATTGCGGATCAAAATCCATCTGCAATCGTCCCAGCTCTTTCTTTTCATTATTAAATAAAACCAGAACAATATTTTGCGCAGTCGGTGCCCATAATTTAAATTGCACGCCATTGTCAGTAATCGTTGAGCCTAATTGTTCTGATTGCGCTTTAGATGCAAACAGTTGATCAAGTGCACCAGCTGATTGAACTTTAGTACCCGCTAATACTGTACCTTTTTTATCGACGGCTAACACAATATTTTCAGCTTTCACAATGGCTCGCATATCAACATCATTAGGAATGGTATAAGCCTGTTGACCCGCAAGATACGGGAAGCGTGCTTGTTGTTGTCCCGTTAATGTCGCAGGTTTTAATACAATGTAATCCGCAGTATATTGATAACTATCATTTGGTTTAATATCCCCTTTTAATGACACATACATACGAACTTGAGCAGCACCACTCGCACCATTCCACACTAATATATTTGTACCAATAAGGTGAGCTTCCGCATTCGCAATACCAGACATCGCAATAAATGCTTGTTCACGAGAATCCTTCGCCTTGGTATCTCCTGCAATATACGATGCGGTACGATCAGGTATTTGAGTAAAATCTAATTGAACATTACCACCTAGCGGATTAGATAAGTTGTCATCTCGCACAATGAAATTAATACAATTACTCTTACCGTCTTTAAGATTAATCTTCCAATATGGCCCTAAGTTATCAACGCCTGTTGGTGTATTCTGGCTATTATCCCATGCCCCATTCAGCATATTACTTGCGGCGCGATCACACTGATCATTATTCCAAATGTGAAGGCTATAATTGGCAAAATTATTACTGCGGGTTGTTCCTGATTTAGCAACATAATAAACCACCGCCTCGCCATCTTTAGCTTGTATGGGTTCTGACACTTCACCAACATTATTTAAGGTTGCTGTAGGGCCATTTGTTGACGGTAGTTTAATCGCAATTTGGGGAGGATTTGTGGTATCAAAATAGGCGTTATCATCTATTGTATTTTTTGAGGAATTGTCATTACACCCACCAAGAATGATAGTCGTAATAATAGATAAGATGGAAGACGAAAGTAATGAACGCTTATAAATCATGCTAATATTCTTATGGGACATATTGAAATTGCATGCATCATAAAAAAAGACCGTCACTACAAATTGTGATGCGGAGCATTAAATGACAAAAATAATAACGGCTTTTTATTCATTATTCACAACCTATCACATTCTGTAGGGCTACAAAAACACAACACGTTAAACCTAGAAATTATCAATAAAATGAATCCATTCGTTTGATGGTTAAAAATCACCCACAGCAAAACAGCAACTTCATCGACAAAAATATAGAAATACAGCCAAAACGTTCTTTATACAAATATCATGCCTCTTTATTTGTGATAAATGCATTTATATTGAAACTTTTTTGAAAACTAGCTATCAAAATTACACTTGAAACAATCTCAAACTATTTAAGCAGTTAATTTATGGACTTTTTTACCCTGTTAGATCCAATTAAAAAGATGACTGGCGTAATGTTCCCTATACTCATGTTTTTTCTTTCTGGCATTGCAGTATTAACAATTTCGCGTGTCTTTTTATGTCTCTGGCAAAAAGAGCGTGTTTCTAATGCACATGGCTGGAAGATAATTTTCAGCTCTGGGTTGAGAATGGATATCGTTAGTATGTGTTACCTGGTCATCGTACCTTGTCTTATATCCCCCTTTCTCATTGGTACCCCTTATTTAAGTCATATCTGGTTGGTAATACTCTCATTATGGATCACGTTTGGACTATGGCTTTTAGTCTATATGGAAGCTGCAACACCGTTTTTCATTAAAGAATATGATGTACGTCCAAACCGCCTATTTGTTGAATACCTTATCTATCCAAAAGAAGTAATGAGCATGATGTGGAGTGGCTATAAACTTGAGTTAGCTCTTGGTTTAATCATTTCACTAACAACACTCTATTTTGGTTGGATATTTTCAAACTACCTTGTTCAAGACCTTTCGGTTCCAGCGTGGTACTGGCGTCCTATTATAGCTTTGAGTACTGTCGCACTGTGTGTTATAGGTGCACGTTCGACATTCGGTCACCGCGCTATAAATCCATCCATGATCGCCTTTTCACATGATAACCTCATGAATGATTTTCCATTAAACTCGACGTATTCAGTTCTATATGCAATGAAACTAATGCGCAAAATAGTCGACTCGTCCACTATATATCCACCAATGGAAAAAGAAGATATTATTCAGACTATACAAGAAAATAGTCAATTACCCGCAGATGCTTTTAGTTACCAACCACTACCGACACTTGCTTATCACAAAGCGAGTAATACTGGTAAACGCAAAAACATCGTTATTTTGCTACAAGAAAGCCTTGGCGCGCGGTTTGTCGGCGGCTTAGGTGGTTTACCTCTCACGCCGAATCTCGATCAATTAATGCAAGAAAGTTGGAATCTTACTCGATTATATGCAACTGGAACACGTTCAATCCGAGGTATTGAAGCGGTTACTACTGGATTTTTCCCAACACCTGCGAATGCCATTGTAAAATTACCTAAAAGCCAAAATAATTTTTATTCGATGGCTCAAACGCTTAAAAATGAAAATTATCATACTCAATTCATCTATGCTGGCGAAAGTCATTTTGACAATATGAAAGGCTTCATGCTGGGTAATGGTTTTGTTGATATTCAAGATTTGCCCACATTTCATAATCCAGAATTTATTGGATCATGGGGCGCATGTGATGAAGATCTTTACAATAAAGCACACCAACAATTTAGTATGCTTTCTCAACAAGATAAGCCCTTTTTTAGCTTAGTCTTCACAACAACAAATCATTCACCTTATGATTACCCACAAGATAAAATAGAACCTTATAACCAGCCAGCGACCACTCGAGAAAATACCGTTAAATATTCAGATTACGCGCTGGGTAAATTTCTAGAACAAGCTAAAAAATCAGATTATTGGGACGATACTATTTTTGTACTCGTTGCGGATCATGATTCGCGTGCTTATGGTGATCAAATAGTACCAATAGACTGCTTCCATATTCCTGCCGTCATTTTTGGTGGTGGTATATCTGCATGTGAGGATAATCAATTAGCCAGTCAACTTGATTTACCACCAACATTATTGTCAATGGCTGGTATTAGTGCTTATCACCCGATGATGGGAAATGATCTCAGCAAAGAAGTAGAACAACACAAACAAAGAGCCATCATGCAATACCACAATAACTTTGCGTGGCTAAATAAAGATAATCATGCTGTCGTCTTTCAACCAAACAAAGACGTAATGACTTTTCACTATGAACCGACAAGTCATGTATTAATTCCAACTAAATTACCCGATAGCGAAATAAAAACAGCGAATGCATTCGCGTTATGGGGCAGCTTGTCTTATAAACAAGATTTCTATCAATGGGATAAAATAACAACGGCACAAGCTAACAATATTCAGGATTAATATCCTCGCCTCTTAGTTTCTAATTAATAGAAATTAAGAGGCTTTTTTTTGCATGACAAGCACACGAGAAAGAGCACAAAGGACAGCCATATCTTTTTACAATTACCGCTCAAACAAAAGACATTCATTGCAACAAACACCTAAATTTTGGACAGCCATATCTTTCTAGCATCAAAACCATCACGCACTGAAACAATAACAACCAAATACCATTTACTTCGGTTTTGAATGTGAAAAAAACAGTCTCACAACAATAAAACATCTTCTTTCCTGTTTAACAAGATCACAAAATTCCACAATAAACGATTATTGCGGTAATAAGCTTCTGTAATTACAAAGATGAATTTAGTGAGGGTGTAATCTTTGACTAGCGACCTTACCTTTACACCAACGACCACCAAAATGCTGTTGAAACGAACACATTCGCGACCATTTACCACTCACATTAGTATAGTGCTCCATAAAGTCATTACTATTATCTAACCACGCTTCTGCATTAACCCCCATTTGTTGTAACAGTTTAGGTTGAGTGGCAGGAATAAAACCTTTTTTATCATCGCGAATACTACGTCCAGTCCAATCAATCAGCTCTAAATAATCAACAAAATCAAACTGAATCCCTGCCTGTTTAGCCTGATGCTCAGCGCCAACAAAAGGTAATAATCCAATTTTAGAGCGCTTAATTGATGATAAATTTAAGGTTGATTTTTTTGCTATCGACGTTTGATGGCATTCTGCTATTCGCTGTTGAATTGAAGTAAAATCAGAGTCGTGCAACGATGTTGTAAGTCCTGCTCGAATCGGATTTAAATCAACGTACATCATACAAGAGAGTAATGCTTGTTCATCTAACAACGCTTGAGATTTAAAACGCCCTTCCCAAAAAGCACCAGTACAATCATCTTCTTTGTTGGCTTTTCGCGCAATTTCTTCATTTAAACACCGCATAAACCAGCTAATACTGCCTAATCGTGACTGCCATTCTGCAACCAATGTTGATAACGCTTGTTTCTTATCTGCACCAACATCACCATTATTAACAAAATCTACCGCAATCGGATGACCATTAAATAACTGTAACCAACGAGAAATGACCTCTTGAGGTGATAGCGCCTGTTGTTGCTGTGTGTCAATTTTCAAGACTAAATGATAGTGGTTATTCATGACGGCATAGGCGCAAACATCAATACAAAATACCTCAGACAGCTTCTTGATTTTATTCACGATCCAACCACGTCGATGTTGGTAATTTTTACCACTATACGGATCATCACCACACAAATAAGCCCGCCGAACACAGCGATTAATAATATGATAATACGGAGTAATTTGAGGTTCGATCAATTTACGTCTTGAGACTGTCATTTCTTCCACCATAAGCAATACGAGGCTTAAGTTTAGTAGCTTATCGAAAGTCTGCAATGTTTTGGCTGTCCCGTGTAATGGTGCAATGCCCCGTATTTCTTTTATGGCTGTCCCAATTCTTCTGAGCACTTGAAGATGTTTTAGATAGTCATCTTATTTCTTTTCAATTAACGCTCACCCACGTATATTTATTCCACTTTTTCACCATGCTGTCACTCGATTCAGATCAACACCTCAAAGCATAAAGGAGTATGCAATGCATCAAACAATAACATCATTACTTATCATTGATCCTCAATACGACTTTTATGATGTACCATTAAATGAGCAACTCACTTTAGGTGCACCACCAAATACAATCTCTCCCTCTCTTCCTGTTCCTCATTCATGGGAAGATGCTCAACGACTTGCTACATTTATTAATAATCAACAAAATAAAATCAACAATATCGTTGTAACCCTTGATAGCCACCATGAATACGATATTGCTCACACGATTTATTGGCAGAATAAACATGATCAACATCCTGCGCCATTTACGCTTATTAGCCATCAGAATATTGTTGATGGCTTATGGCAACCGACCAATTTAGAGCACCTTGGTCACGTACTTGAATATACTCAGTTCCTTGAAAAAACAGGTAAATACAGCCTGATTATTTGGCCAACACACTGTATTATCAATTCAGTCGGACATACCATTGTTGCCCCGATTCAAACCGCTATTGATGCTTGGGAAAAACAGACAGCCCTTTCACGCCACACCATCTCTAAAGGTGAAAATCCACATACTGAGCACTATGGTGGTTGTGAAGCTGAATACCCACTGCTCGATGATATAAAGACTCAGTTTGATCCCCAATTAACGGCATTAGTTATACAGAGTGATCGCGTCTTTATTTCAGGACAAGCCCTATCTCACTGCGTCGCAAGCACTATTGAACAAATGGTCGATAAACTACCACTTGCTGACATTAACAAATTAACCCTCCTTATTGATACCACCAGCCCTGTCGCAGGCTTTGAACAACAAGCGAAAGTCTTTATTGAAAAGATGGAGATTTTAGGTGTCAACATTGCTAACACAACGGATATTATGGCGGGTTAAATCGCAACCCACGCAAAAAACAAAGACAGGACAGCCATATATTTGAACATTGTTATGGCTGTCCCATCTTTTCTTTCTTTTATGGCTGTCCTATCCTTTTTGTTCCTTGTTCTTCAATAGCCCCCTGATTCTGATAATAAAAAATTACTCGTAAAAACAGTGCTAGCCGTTGCGATTATGTAGCTTTAAATCACACGATATATAACTTACTATATATCGATAAATTATTAGCTTATCCACTTATAGGAACTTATATGTTGTACTTTTCAGATCAAGAACTTGATGCCTTTTTACTCGAAGATGCCTACCGAGGAGATCTCACCACGCGTACTCTTGGTATTAACAAACATATGGGGAAAATGGTATTCAAAAGAAAACACGCAGGTCGAGTTGCTGGTATTGAAATCGCTAAAGCACTATTAATCAAGCTGGGACTACAACCTATTGTCCATATTGAAGATGGAGAAGATGTTGCTCCCAATACAGTATTGATTGAGGTGGAAGGAAAAGCAGAGCAACTACATATGGGATGGAAAGCCGTTCAACTGGTACTTGAGTGGAGTTGTGGGGTTGCACAATATACCGCAGGAATAGTTGCCCAAGTAAAAAGCATCAATCCACACGCCATTATCGCCTGCACAAGAAAAAGTATTCCAGGAACGCGTAAACTAGCAACTGCTGCGGTATTAGCGGGAGGTGGGCATATTCATCGTTCAGGCCTTAGTGAAACAATTTTGGTATTCACCAACCATCGTAATCTCTGCGCCGAGCCGAATAACTTTAAGCAACAAATCAGTCAACTACGCCAACAAGCACCAGAAAATAAAATTACCGTCGAAGCAGATACACTCGATCACGTTGCTGCAATCTTAAAAGGTGCTCCTGATATTATTCAACTTGATAAATTTACTATCGAGCAAGTCAAGCAATCAATAATACAGCTCGCACAATCAGGTTTACCGACAATACTTTCCGTCGCTGGCGGTATAAACATCAGCAATGCTAAACAATACGCACAAACTGGTGTAAATTTATTTATTACCTCTGCACCTTATTATGCTGAACCTGAAGATATCAAGGTTATTATCACTCCGATCTAACATGCAAATGGATGACAATGCAGTCCTTCACGTTTCACTTAGTTCTCTCTAATAATCCCAAACAGTAAAAATGAATCGAAATGCTACTTAAATCTATAATGCTATGGCTGTCCTATCTTCACTTGTTTTAGTATTTACAATTCATTCATAATCATTACTTTCATACAATATAATTCATAGAACGATAAATTTGCAGCTTAAAAATATATTTACTTTATCATAAACAAGCACTGAGCTTTTATCCAACAACTGAGCGTGACTATTATGACCTTTTCTTCCATCAAAACCGCTATTATTGGCTACGGCTTTTCAGCAACAACCTTTCATATTCCCTTTATTAACACCTTGCCAGAATTTGAATTTACAGCGGTAAGTACCCGTAATCGTGAAGCAGTCAATCGTGATTGGCCCAATGTACAGCATTATGAATCTGCGCAAGATTTACTGAACCACTCTGATGCTGAGCTTGTCATTATCACAGCCCCTAACGACGTCCACTTTGAGCTCGCTAAACAAGCACTTGAAAACGGTAAGCACGTTATCATAGAAAAACCATTTGTAACCAACATTGCCGATGGTGAAGCATTAATTGCCCTTGCAGCAGAGAAAAACCGAATCTTAAGCGTATATCACAATCGCCGTTGGGATGGTGACTTCTTAACAATTAAAAAGATGATTGAAGAAAAACGTTGTGGTGAGTTAAAGCATTTTGAATCTCATTTCGACCGTTTTCGACCAGAAGTTCGTCAACGTTGGCGTGAACAAGCGACCAATGGTGGTGGGCTTTTATTTGATTTAGGCTCGCACCTTATCGATCAAGCTCTGGTACTATTTGGTGTTCCTGATGCGATTACCGCACAATGTGAAATCATGCGTGAAGGTTCAACAAATGTCGATTACTTCAATATTGTTCTGCATTACCCTAATCATTTAGCGACCTTACATGGTGATTTATTCAGTGCTGGTCCAAACAAACGTTTTACGGTAAAAGGCACGCAAGGAAGCTATGAGAAATACGGTTTAGATCCACAAGAAGCGTGTTTAATTGCAGGCGTTTTGCCTAACAAACCACAATGGGCAAATGAAACATCGGAGCAATATGGTCATTTCTATGATGCAGATGGCGTCGAAACCATTACAACTGAGTCTGGTTGCTATCAACAATACTTTCAAGAACTTGCATTAGCGATTAACACCAATACAGCGCCACCCGTAACCGCAACAGACGCGTTATGGAATATCAAACTGATCGCACTCGCAATGGAAAGTAGCCGCCAAGGCAAGACGCTTACTATAGATAAATGGTGATAGTGGTTAATTAAGACCGCCATTTTCTCTATCAAGCCAAAGGCAGGACAGCCATATGTTTACATACTTTTATGGCTGTCCTATATTTCTCACGACTGATTAAAACCCATTCATGGAGTATCGTCAGAATTGATCGTAATGGATTACAGTTTTTCTTTAAGCATGTACTTCAACGTGATTGGGAATAACAAAAATGAATTTATACCTAACAGCAGAGAAGAGCACTGGTTATTATCCGTCATCTCGGAAGCGAAGCATGAGCTATCCGTGATCTATTAATAGCGTGATCGAGTCTAAAAGATATCAATAAAATAGTAATTCTACGACACGCTAATGGTAATCGCTCTCGCAGACATTCACTGTAGGGAATGATGATTGTAAGCTCAGATAATCGCGTTAATTATTATCTATTTTCGAAATAGAAAGTTATGGGTGTCCTATATTTTTCTTTACTCTTCCACAAAACGATAATACCCAGATGGAATAGCTCCAATCAAAAGTCGCTTTATGAATATACACGATAACGCTATGAAAAATTTCATATCTCCGCTTTTTATTCCTTAATGCGATTGTTTTTATTTTACACATTAAATCAATCAACAAAAACTGGCTATCTTTCCTGAGTAGATTTCAATATAAACTTGTATGTTGTAAACACACAATGATGTGATTTTATTTATTATCTTTATGCTGTAATTGCAGGGTTCAAGAGTATTAATACTTTTAACTAATATACCTAATGATGACAATAGATACAGAAGTTCAGCAGAAGTTGGGACAGCCATAAGTTTTTTATACAAAAATAACGACAACATTGGTAAACAGCTCACATAAGCAATACGAAGATTAAGTGTAATGGCTTAGCTAGAATCTGCAATGTATTGGCAGTCCTCATTAAACATCATTAAATAACGCTTGACCAAGGTAGTCATCGTTAGCTTTCACTCCCGGCAGTACAAAATAATAACTACCGCCAAAAGGTTTGATATAACGTTCTAGAGGTTCTCCATTGAGCCTTTTTTGAGTATCTATAAAGCCTTTTTGAAGATTTTTTTGGTAACAGATAAAAATAAGTCCCATGTCTAACATGCCAAAATTATTGATACCGAGTGAATAACTGTAACTACGTCGGCGTAATTTTGCGGTGTATCGTTCAGGGTTACGAGGCTCTGCTCTGCGCATATGTGAATTAAACAAAATACGATCACCATGTGGATCTGTCTCATACTCAGGCGAGTCATGCTCATGTTTCATTCCGATAGGAGCACCTGTTATTTTATGGCGACCGAAGTCATTCTCTTGATCTTCTAAAGGTGTCCTATCCCAAAATTCAAGATTAAAACGGATCAAACGAACCGCTTGATATGAACCACCAATACACCAATGAGGCTCTTTATCCTTAGCTGTAACCCACACTAAGTCATCCATCAAATCCGTATTATTTGCTGGAGCATTACCGGTACCATCTTTAAACCCAAACAAATTCACCGGTGTTGTTTTATTATCAATATCACGCGAAGGTAAAAAACCGTCCATTTTCCAGCGTGGAACTATATACATACTCGTATGTTGTAAAATATCACGTAAAGCATAAACCACACTTTCGGGACTATTAGCGCAAATCTGCAACCCAATATCCCCTCCGCACCAATTAGGATCTAACTGATCATTAGGAAAACTTTTCATTTCTACTAGATGGCGCGGCTTTAATTGCTGTAATCCAAACCGAGAATCAAATAAATTCGCCCCCAAAGAAACCGTCACCGTTAGTGAGTCTGGATCTAAATGTCCACCCAGCATTCCTGACTCGAATGGTGGTATCTTATCATTATCATTCACGAGTAAATTGTTAGATTGAGTTAAATAAGTAATTCTTGCAGTCAGCACTTTAAATAACATCTTCAGCTCAGCTAATGTCATAACTGTTACATTACAGCTAATAAAAGAAACATTTTTTTGTTCTTTCGTAATCACTCCAGCCTGATGAAGACCTTGATAATCGATCTTTTTTTTATAATGGCTTCCAACCTCACGTTCTTGTGCCACTATTGCAGGAACAGTAAAGACAGCACTACCAAGCACCAATGTTTTTAATGCATTACGTCTAGATAATTTAAAACTTGATGATGTTTTCATTTCTTTTATTCCCCTATTTTAATATTGATATTTGTAATACACATCAAGGTTTAATGTTGCCCTTAGTGTTGCTAATAAATAAGCCTGCTGTGTTAATACAGAAAATAACGCCGCTTTATCTTTAACACTTAAATCGTCATAAGGTTTATATTCATTGGTCTTAATTTTATAGTTATCTAGAATTTCAGTGATTTTTTTAAAATTTTTCATTATTGACGCTGATGTTGAATGTGGTAGAAACGGTATAATGCCATCAATGATATATTGAGAACCTTTTACATTCGCGGCAATATCAGTCAAATCAGAATCACTATAGATATTTTCTTTACCTGCGAGTTTGGTTTCTAATATCATTTCAAGAAAATCAGCGGAGGATTGGATCAGTTTTACAATATCAACCTGTTCTGTTTCAACTCTTCGCTTTACATCATTTAAATTCATCAATAATTCATCAACAGCATTCAAAGTTGCTTGATTATTCTGTTGTTCAAAAAGTAAATACTCAACCAGATGAAACCCTTTGAAACGGTAGTCCTTCACTCCAGCAAGAAAATCATTTGAACGTGAATTAATAATTCGATCGGTATGACCAAATATTATCACAATAGGCCGAACCGTTTCATAATATTGATGTGCTTGAATATAAGCCATCTGCGCCACTCTCACATCATTATTTTTTAGGCTTTGCTTTAAATTATTTAACTGTTCAATCGCGTTATTAATATTTTTGACAGTATAATCCATATACTGCGTAGTTATTTTCTGATATTTCTCAGGGGTTGGAATATCACCTTTAGCAGTAATAATCTCATTGCCAGTTTGTACCGGAGATCGCAAGGCTTTTGCGACTACCACTTGTGAAAGCAATAACCCAATCATTAAATATGCAATTGAAATAGTCGTTTTATTACGCATGCTTTTTTCTCCGTAAAAACAGAGCAGAGATAACTATCCAGTACGCAATAAATACAATGACGCTTAACCAAATTGGCTGTGAACGGTAACCAAAAAATGCATTTAATAAATTACCAACGACGCCAGAATCATCAATGAATCCGGTCGAATTCCAAGCGGGTAAATAAAGAAAATCAGGAATAGGATAATCATATTCAAGCAGCAAATTAATGCCCTCTTCTACACCTTTAAGTAATAGCGATACAGCAAGGAATAACAATACAACTCCGGTAACATTAAAGAATATACGCCAGGGAACATAATGATTAATCAATGAGAATAGGTATAATGTCAGCGCAGCAATTGCAATTCCTCCAGCAACTTCTGTAAAGAAATCAATCGCATTACTTGCATTAAGAGACATAATAAAACCTGATAAGAACACTACAATTTCGCTACCTTCACGTGCAATCGCAATTGCAACAATAAACGTAACCCCCCACCAGTTTTGTTTTTCAGTTTGCTGTTCTAATCCAGAAACAATATCAGACTTCATTGAGTGACTATGACTATTCATCCAATAGACCATTTGCACAATTAATATACAGGCAGTAAACTCCATAATAATCATAAATAATGACTGTTCTGTATCGTTTAACACATTAAAAACACCATAAATAAGCAGTGCTAATAAAATAGAAGATCCAATACCAATGGCTATTCCACCCCACAGGTAACGTAAGCCACTTTGGCTATCGACATGCTGCTTGATCCACGCATAAATGATGCCAATTAAAAGTAAGGCTTCAATACTTTCACGCCAAATTACAAATAATACTTGTCCCTTCATTGGCTTGGCTCTTGAGCTATAATTTTTCCGTGTAAATGTTCTAAATGAAAATCATCAAAAAAAGTGTATGTTCCTTGTCTAAGAGGAGCAATAATCACTACAGAACTTGCACCTGGTGCTAGCACCTTTTCTTTGCGTAATTGAGTACTTTCAAATTCTGCAGGTTGATTACCTATATTTGAAATTTTAATTCGTATAATTTTATTAGTCGGTACATTTAAAACAGGAGGAATAAACTCACCATTATTAATTTTCAAATAAACCGTGTATTTTTCAGCTGCATAAGCAGATATTGGCGAAAATAAATAAAATGATAGAATAATAAAAGGAATATACTTTTTCATTTTGCCTCACATTAACTTAATAAACAAAAATAAGGGAAGTCGAACCTTCCCTTTTTATTTATATATAACGATTAATAACTACCTTTACGCCCAACCCCGGCATAATTAAATTCCCACGATACATCAAAAGGCTTAAACCAAGGGGCAACACCAGTCTCTTTATCTATATGGCGGAAAAATGGTGCGTTCTTATTATATGAAGGTGGATAAATGGTAAAACTCACTTTATATTTTCCCTTACCATCAAGTTTAATATTTTTACCATAGTGAGGGCCATCACTAGCAATCATTGGCATAAACATACCTGACTGTGTGGTTTCTTTATCACCTAGTTTAGTAACCGAGTATTTAATCGTTAGATATGGAATCCAATCTCCCTCTGCAAATCCATTTGGATTTTCTTCAACAGCATGAATATCTGCTTCTAAATGAACGTCAGCCTTACTCGCGGGTAATTGAGCCATACCCATACCTTCCATATCCATAGTAATCGGCTGTAAATAAACCCCTTGTATTTCCATTCCATCTTTAATTGTCGGCTGGCCTAAAGGGTATTCTTGAGAAATTGCAGTGGCTGAAAACAAAATTAACGTTGATGCGATTGCGATAGGTGTTTTTTTCATTATCTATTCCCTGAATGATTACAACAAAGACGCTAATGATATTGATTATCGTTACCATTGGTCAACTATTATTAGTTGCGACAAATGAAAACTAACTTTACAAAATCAATACAATTAACCACATTTATTTACGTGATTTAACAGAGAACATAGGACAGCCATATCTTTATTTTAAAAACTCAACGCGCGGTTAGTAGATTCCCTATCGCCCTCGCGGGCATTAAAACAGTCGAGTCCCATCTATGTTCGATTTGAAAAAATGATGGTCGTTGAACCATTAACACTTTTATCACAAAGACAGGACAGCCATATGTTTATATACTTTTATGGCTGTCCTATCTTTTTTATTTCAATATCACCTTTCATGATATTTTCAATATTTACTTATATAAAGCCGCTCGGGCTTGTCCAAAGAACATAGGACAGCCATCTCTTTATTTTAAAAACTCAACGCGCGGCAAGTAGATTCCCTATCGCCCTCGCGGGTATTAAAATAGTCGTGTCCCATTTGAAAAAATGACGGTCGTTGAACCATTAACACTTTTATGGCTGTCCTATTTTTCTGCTATTTTTCTCAGTGGAGAATAAGCATTAGATAGCCGCTGTTGGCACTTAACATGAAGATGCAAATTGCGACATATGTAGCAATACGCTACAATATAGAAAACGAACTAAAGGATAATTTAAAATGGCAACAGCAAGTATTAGACTAGATCAAGAATTAGTCGACAAAGCGACAATTATGGCTAAAGCCCTTAGCCGAACAGCACCAAAACAAATAGAACATTGGGCAAAAATTGGAGCAATAATGGAAGATAATCCAGAATTATCTTATGAGTTTGTAAAACAAGCAATTATTGCTAAAGCTGAAAAAGAGATGGGTCAATTAGAGAGTTATCAATTTGACTAATATAACTCAAGTTTTACAGACTCCTACCTTTAAAAAGGCGGTAAAGAAACTACATAAAAATCAAAAAACAGATCTAGATAATGCCGTTAAAGAATTAATAAAAGAACCATTACTCGGTGAACAAAAAAAAGGAGACCTATCCTTTTTACGTGTCCATAAATTCAAAATGGTTAAGCAATTAATGTTACTTGGCTACAGCTATGAAGATGGTACTGTTACTCTTGAATTAATGGCTTTAGGTTCTCATGAGAATTTTTATCGTGATATTAAAAATATATTTTGATGCACAAATACTAACTCTGCGTCACGCCACCAAAAGGCTCATACTAGAGCCTCTTCAATATTAGCTTTATATAAACAAAAGTCTGCACTTTCAAACCTAGATTATCACCAAACCTATCCTAGAATATTTCTATACAATACTCAGTAAAAAATATCACTCAAAAAATGACAACACTATGATTATCTTGTATTTTTATGGAATAGCGCAAACTTTCAACCACCAACATAAGTTATTATATTTTCAATAACGGTATAACCTGCGATGGAAAATATGTCTGAGAATAATTTAATTTGTGTCCTTTATGGTAGTTCAAACACTGGAAAAACCACCTCACTACGTCTTTTAGCAAAAAAATTAGAACAAATAGCAATAGCAATAGCAAGTATCACTATTCCAAATGAGGATGATTTTGCCGTAACATTCATTCTAAAAAATAAAAAAATAGGCATTATTACGGGTGGCGATGACCGAGGTGCTATCGAATCAGGTTTAACACAAATTAATAATAATCGTCGCTGTGATATTATTTTTTGTGCCTCAAGAACTAAAGGTCAAACAACTGATTTCTTAAATGAAACATTTAAAAAAGAAGAATTACGCTGGATTACAAATATGTACGTCTATGGTAATAATGACGAACAAGCGTTCCTTTGTAATCAATCGGTTTCTGATTTTCTTTATAATTCATTGCTATTAGAATTAGCAGTATAACAAATCAAAATAAGCACCGAAAAACTGACACCTATCTCATTTATAAATAGTCAGTATCAGATTCATATACCAAAAAACCACTTCAGTTCACAACAATAAAACCTTCACCAATTTAATATGTTATTTATTAACAATCTCGCGTAATGTTTGTAACGTGTTATTTCTTAATAAAATATAGAGTGACAATCCAATTATTCTGAATTAGGATAATTGCCATTAGTCGGGGGGCGTTAAGCTGAGATCACTGTAATGGTGGGACCCGTTGAACCTGAACCAGTTAACACTGGCGGAGGGAACTAACTATCAACGGATTACCAACGTTAATAGATGCAAGCTAAGTCAACTGCACACTCTCATACCGCAGTTTACACTTCCCCGCTTGATAACTTGTTCCTGATGCTAGCGCGTAAGGAATGAAATATGTCACACAACCCATCATCGCATCACACAACTACTCCTATTGTATTAACGATTGCAGGATCAGACAGTGGCGGCGGCGCAGGCATTCAAGCCGATATTAAAGCCATTTCAGCAACAGGCAGTTACGCTTGCTCGGTTATTACGGCGATTACCGCCCAGAATACTCAAGGTGTTAGCGGCATATTCTCCATTCCTCTTGATATGGTTGAGCAACAGCTGGACGCCGTATTCAGTGACCTCAATATTCAAGCCGTGAAAATTGGTATGCTCGCCGACAGTGATATTATTCAACTGGTTACTGCTAAAATTCGTCATTACCAACCTAAGTTTTTAGTCATTGATCCGGTGATGGTTGCCACCAGCGGTGATGTGTTATTACAACAACATGCCATTACTACCCTCAAAACAGAATTACTGCCACTGGCTGATATTATTACCCCTAACCTACCAGAAGCCGCTGCATTAACGGGTTTAGAAATCCCACAATCACTGGCTGATATGCAAGCGATGATCAGTGCGTTACGGGAGATTAATCCTCATGCAGTGTTACTCAAAGGTGGGCATTTAGAACAAAGTAGTGATAGCACTGATTTACTCATTCTCGCCACTGACGTTATTGAACTGACAACCCCTCGTATTCATACCAACAACACCCACGGCACGGGTTGTACCTTATCTGCGGCTATCGCATCTTATTTAGCTCAAGGCAATGATCTTACAACGGCAACTACCTTGGCTAAACGCTACATTACCGCCGCCATAACCGCCGCCGATGAACTCAATGTTGGTCATGGTCACGGCCCAGTAAATCACTTCTTTGCAGGTCATCACCATGTGCGTTGATCTGGAAATTACCATAACTAATGGCAGTTTACGCTATCACTCAAGCCCCCGTTCAAATACAAATAAGGCGGTAATTGAGAACCTTAATCTGACTATTGCCGCCAATAAATGGACTTGTCTGGTGGGTAAAAGTGGCTGTGGTAAAAGCACCCTGATCAAGTTCTTAGCCGGATTACTCTCTGAAAGTACGGAATGGCAAGGTCAACTGACGATTTCAGACAATCAGCCTTTAACGGGGCGAGTGGCTTATATGGCACAACAAGATCTGTTATTGCCTTGGTTAACGGTGTTAGACAATGTCTGTATTAGCAGTAAGTTCGGTCATCACAACTCAACACCCAATCTAAAACAACGGGCAATGACATTATTAGAACACGTTGGTTTAGCAGATAAACATCAACTACTACCACAACAATTATCGGGCGGTATGCGCCAACGAGTCGCCCTCGCAAGAACGCTGTTACAAGATCAACCGATTGTATTAATGGATGAACCGTTTTCGGCATTGGATGCCGTCACTCGCTATCGCCTTCAAGATCTGTTTGTAAAGTTACTCAAGCATAAAACTGTGGTGTTGATTACCCATGATCCTCAAGAAGCGATTCGATTAAGTGATCAGCTGTATATTTTGCAAGGCGAACCCGCTTTCGCGACGGCATTATCGTTGCCGCCAACATTGCCACCACGGCGCTTTGATGCTGAATCAGCCAGCCACCAGCAACGTATTTTTGACATATTGGCACACGATCATGACTGATATTACCCGTTTAATCACCACCACATCGTCCCATCAACAACGGCACCCACAGCGTGAACTTGCGACACCAATACGGTTTCTGATCAGTATTAGTGTGCTACTTGGATTATGGCAACTGACGGTGGTGGTATTCAACTTGCCGAGCTTTATTTTACCGCCACCGCTTGATGTCGCGCAGCGGTTAATAACACGTTATGACGTATTGCTAAGTAACACTTGGGTCACAGCTCAAGAGATCATCCTTGGGCTAATACTCGGTTTATCATTAGGGCTATTTTTTGCCTTACAAATGCTGCTGTTTAAGCCCGTTAAACAGTGGTTATTACCGTTACTGATTGCCAGTCAAGCCATCCCTGTATTTGCCATCGCTCCGGTATTAATGCTGTGGTTAGGCTACGGTATGGGATCCAAAGTGGTAATGGCAGCGTTAATTATCTTTTTCCCCGTCACCACTTGTTGTTATGACGGCTTACGTAATACCCCCACCGGTTACCTTGAGTTATCCGCCACGATGGGCGCGACCAAATGGCAACAGCTTAAATATATTCGCTTTCCTGCCGCCTTACCTGCCCTAGCTTCTGGCATTCGAGTTGCGGTGGTAATTGCCCCGATTGGTGCTGTCGCTGGCGAATGGGTGGGTGCGAGCAAAGGCTTAGGTTATTTAATGCTACAAGCCAATGCGCGGATGATGATTGATGAAATGTTTGCCGCGCTGTTTATTTTGTCATTGTTATCAATATCACTGTATTTCATTACCGATAAATTATTAAAGCGCTTTATTCCATGGCAACGGTTGTAACAGGCTAATGCTTTACCTAATACCTATTTTTAGACTCACTCTTTAAAGGATCTATTGTGAAACATATTTTGTTAATTACCACAACAATGTTGATGCTGTTTGGCTTCTCGGTCAGCGCAGATGCGACAACCGCCCCCCAAAAGCTCACTAAAATAAGCCTAATGCTCGATTGGTTTGTAAACCCTAATCATGGTCCGATTATTATTGCCCAAGAACGGGGGTATTTTAAACAGCATGGGATCGAGGTTGATATTCAGCAACCTGCCGACCCATCATTACCACCTAAATTAGTCGCCGCCAATAAAATCGATCTTGCCGTTTCTTATCAGCCTAATTTAACCATTGATGTTGCTGCTGGCTTACCTTTAATTAAAACCGCAACCTTGATTGCGACACCGCTTAATACATTGATGGTATTAAAGAAAAGTGGCATCACTGATTTATCACAACTGAAAGGTAAAACCATTGGTATTTCAGTCGCAGGCAATGAAGACGCCACCATTGGCGCCATGCTAGCTGATCACGGTGTAAAATTAAGTGATGTCAACATCGTCAATGTCGGCTGGGCGTTATCATCTTCATTGGCATCAGGCAAAGTTGATGCTATTTGGGGTGGATTACGTAACTTTGAAACCAATCAATTAGCACTAGAAGGCTACCCGACTACATCATTTTTCCCAGAAGAGAACGGTATTCCTAGTTATGATGAATTAATCTTTGTTGCTAACAGTAAACATTATAACCGCCAAGCGATCACCGCATTTAATGCCGCAATTACTCAAGCAACCACCTATATCATCAATCACCCAGATGCAGCGTGGAAACAGTTTATTCAATACGCGCCCGATACGTTAGATAACAAGCTTAACCATCAAGCATGGAACGATACGTTAACCCGATTTGCTTTGCGTCCTGCGGCTGTCGATTTTAAACGCTACGATGATTACGCCCAATTTCTATTTAAACACCACGTTATAACGCAACTGCCCCAAGCCAAAAATTATATTGGCCGCTTCTAAGGAGAGATCTCATGACATACCAAGATTTAATTGATGCTTGCCAACCCCAGTGGACCACCTATACCCAGCACCCATTTGTGATGCAACTGGGTCAAGGCACACTGCCCCACAATTGTTTTATGCATTATTTAAAGCAAGATTTTTTATTCTTAAAACAATATGCCCGCGCTTATGCGTTAGCGATTTATAAAGCTCGCACCTTAGCCGATATGCGTCGAGCGCTACCAAGTGTGGCCGCTTTATTGGATCATGAAATTGCTCACCATGTTGATTACTGTGGCGCTTGGCATTTAACCGAACAAGATATGGAACAAGAGCCAGAAGATGTCGCAACAGTGGCTTACACCCGTTATGTATTAGATGCCGGTATGCAAGGAGATATTATCGATTTATATGTCGCCCTTGCGCCGTGTGCGATTGGCTATGCGGAAATTGGCAACTTACTGGTTAATGATACAAAAACCGTGTTTGACAATAATCCCTACCATAGTTGGATTGCGTTATATAGCGGTGAAGAGTACCAACAAGGTGTTGCCACCGCGACAGTATATTTGAATAACTTACTCGCAGAAATTCCGCTACACAGCCAACGAGGTCAGCAACTGGTTCAAACCTTTAAAGTCGCAACAGAAATGGAAATCGCCTTCTGGCAACAAGGGCTTAACGCAGAAGCTATTAACAATAAATCAGGAGCTGTCGACAATGCATAATCCATCACAGCAAACGCCTACTTCAGCCTCTTTGACCGAAAGCATTATCGCGGCACTGGCGCTGGTCAGAGAACAAAAACCATTAGTGGTTAATATCACCAATTATGTAGTAATGAACAATACTGCTAACGCCTTATTAGCTATTGGCGCGTCACCCATTATGGCGCACTCCCGTCAAGAAATGGCTGAGATGATGCACATTGCAAGATCATTAGTGATCAATATTGGCACCCTTGATAGTGAATGGATTGAACGGATGTTATTTGCCGTTGAACAAGCGAATGCCAATAACAAACCGATAGTGTTAGATCCTGTCGGCTGTGGCGCAAGTGTATTACGTACTCAAACTGCTCGCACTCTGGCAGCAAAAGCCAATAATCTGATCATTCGTGGTAACGCATCTGAAATCATTGCCCTTGCAGGTGAAGCCAGCCAAACCAAAGGCGTTGATGCGCTTGATAGCAGTGATACCGCATTAGCCGCCGCACAAGCGTTAGTTACGCAGTACCACGCCAATGTGGTTATCTCTGGTGAAGTTGATTATGTAGTGACAGCATCACAGACCATCAGCCTTAGTAATGGTCACCACATGATGCCTTATGTCACGGGCATGGGCTGTTCATTAACCGCATTAACTGGTGCATTTGCGGCTATTGGTGAAACTTCAGGGCTGGCGGCTACTGCAATCTATGCCATTGCGGGTGAGATCGCCGCAGAACAATCAGCAGGTCCTGCATCATTACAGCTCAATATTATTGATGGTTTATATCACATCAGTGCCGAGCAAATTTGTCAGCGACTGAATATGGACGTGGTAGCGTAATGATAACCAGCAATCACAATCCTTACTTATTGTATTTAGTCACTGATGATCAGCAAAACCTAACCACCCTTGAACATGTTATCCGTGAAGCCATTGCGGGCGGTGTGACAATGGTGCAAATTCGTGAAAAACACGGTGATGTGCGAGCATTTATTCAGCGCGCCCAAACCGTTAAAGCGATTCTGCAACAGGCTTATACGGCAACAGGTCGTCATATTCCCTTAATCATTAATGATCGAGTAGATGTTGCCTTAGCGGTGGATGCTGATGGGGTGCATTTAGGCCAAACGGATATGCCTGTAACTATGGCGCGACAACTATTGGGGAAAGATAAACTGATTGGGCTGTCAATTGAAACTGAGCAGCAACTGTTAGATTGTGCCAGCCAGCCGATTGATTACATTGGACTTAGTGCTATTTTTGCGACAACGACTAAAACCAATCTGATCACTCATTGGGGATTAGACGGTTTACAACGTGCAGCAGCGATATGTCCATTTCCGATTGTGGCGATTGGTGGTATTAATCACACCAATTTAACTAAAGTGATGACAGCAGGAGCTGATGGGATTGCGATTGTTTCTGCGATAAGCCATGCCGACAATCCTTGCCAAGCGACAGCTGAGATACTGGCAGCAATAAGCTCAAGTAAATAAGCGATAACAAATAGAACAATGGCAAATAGAACAGTAACGCGATAATACAATCAACAATAATCAAGGTAGCTGAATATACCTTGGTTATTGTTTGGGGGATTATTAAAACATACTGACTGTGGTTAATCTTATTATGGTGAACTGTTAATCTTGTTGCGCTGAACGTGGCGGCATCGTGGCACGTTCAATACTGCACTCATACGAGCCCATTTCAAACTCACGACAAATCCACGGACGATTTTCATAAATCGTACACAACAAAGTATCGCGATCAACAGCGGCGCACCAGCCATCATCAAGGCGTAGCATCACTTCACCACCCCACTCGTCAATATCAATGTATTCTTCAGGTACACCTGTATCTGTAATAATCATTACTTCCAAACGGCAACAACATGCTTGGCACGTACTGCAAGTCATGGTTGGATCGGGTTCGGTGCTTATATTGGTTATATCAATGGTCATATCTATCATCGCCATGTTTTCTTGCGCGCATAGTACCTCAAACCCACACTAAAGACACTGACATCATAGTCATCCCTCATTTATCAAACTCTTCACAATCTTCACACCAGTAATAATATTGATATTAATTTTGTATAGATATTTACGTTCATCACCTAAAAATCCATGCTATTGTAATAAAATCAATAACAAAAAATTAACCAAAAGGATGGTTATGCACGATATTACAACAATGACAATCACGGTATTTATGGGTTTCTTTGCTATGATGAACCCCATTGCCAATACCGCTGTTTTTGTCGGAATGACGGGTAATCAAACCCCAGAACAACGCAAAAAAACTGCCTACAAAGCCCTTACCGCCGCTTTTTTTATTATCGCTACCTTCTGTCTTTTAGGTAAAGGGATCTTTGAATTATTCAGTATTACGTTACCTGCACTACGATTATCAGGCGGTATTTTAGTCTTTTTAGTCGGTTATCATATGTTACAAGGTGATAGCTCAAAACTGCATTCACATTCTAACGCTGATGATGCGAGTGAAGAAAAAGATATTTCTATCTCACCGCTCGCATTACCAATTCTTGCTGGCCCCGGCACTATTGCGACAGCGATGAACTATTCAGCATCAGGATCATTTCTACACACTATTATCACAATTGTTGCCTTTGCAACCTTATGTTTAATTACGCTTGTTTGCTTTCTTTACGGTCCAAAACTGGTTGATAAAGTCGGTGAAGCAGGCATTACCATTACCACTCGTTTAATGGGATTGATTTTAACGGTTATCGGAATGCAGATGTTAATCCAAGGCGTACATGACGCTTTCTTGTTATTTGATACCGCCAATTTAGCTAAATAATTCAGACCTAATCCGCACCATCCCTCCTCGATAACAGCCTTAGTCTTTCTTTTTACAAGGCTGTTATCTACTTTGGTTACATTTTAGCCTCGACATTTACAAACAAACCTCTGTATAATGCGCCCCCTTTACATCTATCTCTGTTTTCGTGCGTCTTCTTTTGGCTTACTGTCAAAAAATCATCGAATAAAACTGCTAGGAATACCTCTTGATATCTACCGCAAACATTACAATGCAATTTGGTGCTGAACCATTATTTGAAAACATTTCAGCTAAATTTGGTAACGGCAACCGTTATGGTCTTATCGGTGCAAATGGTTGCGGCAAATCAACCTTCATGAAAATTCTTAGCGGTGCACTAACGCCAAGCTCTGGTAACGTGTCGATCTCTTCAGGGAAACGTTTAGGTACCCTAAGTCAAGACCAGTTTGCGTTTGAGCGATACACCGTTGTTGATGCTGTGATCATGGGCGATGCTGCATTATGGAAAATAAAACAAGAACGTGACCGTATTTATGCTCTGCCAGAAATGACAGAAGAAGATGGCATGGCAGTCGCTGAGCTTGAAAGCGAATTCGCAGAAATGAATGGCTACAGCGCTGAAAGTCGTGCTGGACAGTTATTGCTTGATGCAGGTATCGACGAA
The DNA here is from genome assembly GCF_002849605.1 of Photobacterium carnosum. Classification (GTDB taxonomy): domain Bacteria; phylum Pseudomonadota; class Gammaproteobacteria; order Enterobacterales; family Vibrionaceae; genus Photobacterium; species Photobacterium carnosum. The sequence goes on along the minus strand of NZ_NPIB01000029.1, from coordinate 12,118 downwards.
GAACTTCATTACGGTTTAATGTCACAAGTAGCACCAGGTTGGAAATTACGTGTGTTACTAGCACAAGCATTGTTCTCTAACCCTGATATTTTGCTACTTGATGAACCAACAAACAACTTGGACATCCACACAATCAACTGGCTTGCTGACGAGTTGAACCTGCGTAAATGTACCATGATCATTATTTCACACGACCGTCACTTCTTGAACTCTGTATGTACCCACATGGCAGATATCGATTACGGCGAATTACGTATTTACCCAGGTAACTACGAAAAATTCATTGAAGCATCATCGCTAATTCAAGAACAATTATTATCAGAAAACGCGAAGAAAAGTGCTGAAATTAATGAACTGCAAGATTTCGTAAACCGTTTTGGTGCGAATGCTTCAAAAGCAAAACAAGCAAGTTCTCGCGCTAAAAAAATGGATAAAATTAAACTTGATGAAGTGAAATCATCAAGCCGTTTAACGCCATCATTACAGTTCAAACCGGGTAAAGCCCTTTACCGTCAAGCATTGATTCTAGAAGAACTGGGCCATGGCTTTGATGGCGAAACCTTATTTGAAGGTGGCGATTTAATATTAAACGCTGGTGAAAAATTAGCGATCATTGGTGAAAATGGTGTGGGTAAAACAACCATGCTGCGTTGTTTAGTGGAAGAACTAAAACACAACCACGGCATGATCAAATGGTCTGACAATGCTTCAGTTGGTTACTGCCCTCAAGATAGCTCTGCTGACTTTAATAATGATTTAGGCATCTTTGATTGGATTTCACAATGGCGTACTAAAGATCATGATGATCTAGCCGTACGTAGTATCTTAGGCCGTTTATTGTTTACTGCTGATGATATCAACAAGAAAGTGAAAAACTGTTCTGGTGGTGAGAAAAACCGTTTATTATTTGGCAAATTAATGATGCTAAATATCAACGTATTGGTAATGGATGAACCCACTAACCACATGGATATGGAAGCGATTGAAGCGCTAAATAGTGCATTAAAAGTGTATGAAGGCACGTTAATCTTTGTTAGCCATGACCGTGAATTCGTATCATCACTAGCAACACGCATTATTGACATTCGTGAAAAGCAAGTGGTTAACTTCCACGGCACATTTGATGAATACATGTCAAACCTTACCCTTGAAGGTAAAATCGTTTAATACATAACACCAGTAGCAAGTTATAACATTTCTTATAACTTGCTATTTTTCTTCAACTACTTTGATTTATTTAGCAATACATAACAGATAAAATGACAACATCCCCTCTTTAATACTCTTCATACTAACTTGCTACTATTTGTGATATTACCCAATCTCAATGATAATCAACGCATATAATCTGTGTTAGCTACAGTTTATGATCTAAATTACGTATACTGCGAGCAACCACCTTAACTAGATAATCATCATGACAACTATTACTTTGATCACCAATGTCGGCAATATCGACATCAGCCTTAATAAACAAAAAGCCCCTGTTACTGTACGTAATTTTATTCAATATTGCCGTGATGGCTTTTATAACGATACGATTTTTCACCGTGTTATTAACAACTTTATGATTCAAGGCGGTGGTCATACTGAAGACTTAGTAGAAAAGCCGACTCGTGATCCGATTGTAAATGAAGCAAACCGTGGTCTTAAAAATATTGTTGGCACGATTGCAATGGCACGTACCGATGCGCCACATTCAGCAACAGCACAATTTTTTATTAATCTCGCTGATAATGATTGTCTTGATTACACAGCAACAACAAACAGTGGCTGGGGATATACCGTTTTTGGCGAAGTAACCACTGGAATGGATGTGGCATATCATATCGCACAGGTAAAGACTGCAACGATACAAGGGCATGAGGATGTTCCATGTGAAACTATCATTATCAATCAAGTGATCATTAACGAATAATGAGTCAGTTTTTATCTAATTAACTGATTGTATTGGTAGATAAATGGATAGGGAGCGTATAAATGATGATCACCGCTCCTACTATTACGGTGCTTAATTAGCGCGATAACGATTTTGTTTTCAGAATAATCTCAGCATGTTCTGCTGATATCGGCATTACTTTTAACGAATGCACATTGCTGCCACCCGTATTACCTATTGGTACACCATCAATAGCCGTTAATAATGCGGCACCGATAATACGTATGCACTGACCACTAATTTCTTTAATATCACCCTGTCTTATCGCCCAACGTAACATTAAATAGTGTGTCTTAACATGCCAGTAAGTTGATTCTTGACCCAGAACATGTGCATTTTCCAAAAAGCGAAATTCCATCGCAGGATCACCTTTTTTTTGCACTTTATATGATCGCAGCATTTCTCTTTTAACATAGGGGGCTATATTGTGGCTAAAATTACTCATTATCCCTCCGAGTCATTATTCATCCTTAAATAATTAACCTAAAATAGTTCTTCTATTATTGTAACGGTTGCAATGTAACAGCAGTGCCAAATGCTAATAGTTCACATGAACCATCCATAATTGCACTGGTTGTAAAGCGAATACCGACAACAGCATCAGCACCTAACGCTGTGGCATCAGCCTCTAACCGTGCCATCGCTTGGCTACGAGCTTCATTAAACATCTCGGTATACCCTTTCAGCTCACCACCAATAATCGTTTTTAAACCAGCCATAATGTCACGGCCGATATGCTTTGATTGCACAACATTACCCGTAACTACACCCAGTATAGCGGTAACCTCATGCCCTGGAACAGTTTCTGTTGTTGAAAAAATCATTTTGTGAAACCCCTCTTAAATTATGGTCTTAATATTAATAGCTTCTTATTAGTATCGTATTATTTTTTATAAAAAACACTTTTATAGCCATTAATAATAGCGTTAATCAATGCTGTAATAAAATTAGCGTTATTGTATTCTTCCATTACATAGATAAAGTTTGACTTAAAATGCTCAACAGCTTTTTCATCCGTTTCAGCCAAAATCACATCATCTTCAACCTTAAACCCCGCTGCCAATAATTGTTTTTTCTGCTCTATAAATTGCTCATCTGCCATATCCAAATAGGTGAACTTCTCACGATTTGAATTGGGTAAACAAAAAAATTGATATTTAGCCATTACACATATCTGCTGCTATCATTATTTATTCATTAATAGCATATTTTTATCACTACCCATGTGTTTTTTATTACAATATTTTGATTTATCTCACAAAAAAATAACAACATTATAAGTTTTACAGCTAAATAGATGATTTTACAAATCACTACAACTGCATGTCACTGCTGGAAAATATGTCATTTTATTATCACGGAATAACATCATTGCAGTATTTATTATGGCTAAGATATCATTCTCATTTTTAGTTAATGGCTGCTCATAAACCCAACCACCACAGCCATAACCCACAAGTGGCAAGCTTTTACTGTCTATCGATTGATCTTCAGCGATCTCTATAACAATAGTGGTCGAGGTTGATGATAAGCACCATGAATAACCTTGCACTTCCCCATAACCTGTTACTTTTGAATCAATGTTAATCTCACCACAATAGTTTTCATTATTTAATTTAATCATTGTTTAAACCTTAATATTACCAAAAACTAATTTTACAACAGTGATTCGTATAAATCATATTAAAATACAATAACATATAATATACCCCCCATAGTCATGCAAAAATAATAACTAAAAATTCAGGTTAAATAATTCTTAACCTATTATTAATAATATTCAATTTTACAAAATCAAAAATGACGTTATAGTTAGTACATTATTTATAAGCACACAATATAAAAACTAAAGATATAAGATTATATCTCCTATTAAAAAGAGAAATATTGCACGCTATTTGTAAAAACTCTCTCATTGAAAAGTATATTTATGTCAACAAATAAACAACAAATCGAATTACAAAAAGAAATGGGTCCCAACTGGTTTGCATCCGTCATGGGTACAGGTATTATCGCTAATGCTGCTGTTGGATTACCTTTTATAGGCAAAGACTTAGTTGGATTTGCAACGGTTGTTTGGTTAATTGCATTTGCGATGCTGATCGTTATGACCATCATCAAAAGCTATCAAACAATCACCAAACCCCATATTATTAAACGTCAATTTAACGATCCAGTGATGTCTCAATTCTTTGGCGCACCACCAATGGCATTTCTGACAATTGCGGGCGGCACACTATTATTAGGTCCTCATGTTCTTGGCCAAAGTCTTGCCCTTAATATTGCGTGGCCACTATTTTGGATTGGTACAATCAGCGGTATTATTACTGCTATTATTATTCCATACCGTTTATTTACTCATAATGAAGTGCATGACGATGCTGCCTTTGGTGGTTGGTTAATGCCCGTTGTTCCACCCATGGTATCAGCCACTATCGGTTCAATGTTCTTATCACATATGGCCCATTCTGCAGCACAACAAACCTTACTTTATGGCATGTATGCGTGTTTTGGTATGAGTTTAATGGCATCAGTCATTATTATTACATTGATCTGGAGTCGTTTAGCACACGCAGGTACATCAGGCAGTGCACGTGTGCCAACGTTATGGATTGTATTAGGTCCGTTAGGTCAATCAATTACTGCGGCAGGGTGTTTAGGTACAGCGGCGATGTTTACTGTCAATGAACCTATTGCCAGTGCAATGAATGTTATGGCGATTTTATATGGCGTACCTATTTGGGGCTTTGCAATGTTGTGGTTCTGTGTCGCGGCATTATTAACCCTACGTGCTATGCGTCGTAAAATGCCGTTTGCATTAACATGGTGGGCATTTACATTCCCCGTGGGCACATGTGTAACAGGGACAACACAATTAGCACTTCATACTGGTTTACCCGCATTTCAATGGGCTTCAATTATCCTCTTTACATTCTTGATCTTAGCGTGGGTTACAGCAGCGTTAGGCACATTTAAAGGCTTTAAACACGGTAAGATTTTTAATAATCCGACTTCTGTTGTCCATATAAAATCAAAAAAAGGCAATAACTAATAGAAACAATCCCTGTGGTATTTAATCAATAAGCGTTAAATATCACAGGTTTTTTAAGTGATCCGTTAAAAATTAGACTATTGCCGCTTTTGCTTTATTAGCGCGTAAACTACCAATCACATTCACTAATGCGCCTAACACTATCATCGCCCCCCCCGCTAATGTCCATGTCGATGGCACTTCACTAAAGACCAACCAACCTAAAATAATCGAAAACACGACTTGAATATAAGAATATGCGGTTGCTTTACTTGCCACTTCGACTTTCATTGCTTTGGTTAAGCCGACTTGACCAAACTGGGTAAAAATACCCACAAAGAGCAGTAAGAATAGCGCTTCTGTAGTTGGCATAACAAAATCATCACCCATTAATAACACTGATAATGGCAATGCAATCAATGGGAAATAGAGAATAATTACCGAACTATCTTCCGTACTGCTTAAACGCTTAACAATAATATAAGACACGCCACTACCAAATGCGCCTAACAGTGCAATACCAATACTAAATAACGGTAATTGTTGAACGTGATCTAGCGTCAGTCCTGGCCCCACCATCAATAACAAACCAATAATCGAACAGAAAATACAAATAATGGTACTGATATGGATTTTTTCTTTGAGGAAAAGGATCGCTAACACCGCCGTAAAAACAGGATTAAGATATTGTAAAATGGTTGCTTCGGCTAAAGGTAAGGTTGAGACTGCATAATAAACACAAATTAATGACAATGAACCAGTCACACCACGGGTTAATAATAGCTTGCGGTTATTGCCCCAGATATCAATCCGTTTCCGTTTGACGTCAGCATAGCTAATAAGCAGTGATACCACCGCACGTGCAGCAACAATTTCAAACACCGGAATACCATAAGTGTGGACTAATTTCACACAACTCGACATCAATGCAAAGGCAAATGCTGACATCAGCATATATCTGACGCCAATAGGAATTTGATTCAAAGAAAACTTGGACATAGGAAGCAGTTCATTAACATAAACAACCATTTTATGAAAATAAACCTCAACCTCCAAGTATTATATCACCCACCGCTGTTTATGATTTAAATTATTCTATTGGTACTTACAGCTGAAAATGAACTGAGAATTAACAAGATAAGATTGTTATTACTGATATGGTTATTTATTTCAGCAAGAATAGAATAAATGTTCATTTTATAAACTTAATTGACGATTATGAAAAAACTACCTTTATTAGCGTGTGCCATTGCCAGTTTACTTGGCACTCAAGCGGCAAATGCGTGTACAACTCTCCTTGTTGGTGATCAAGCCTCAACCAATGATGCCTATTACATGGCACGTAATGAAGACTATAAAGCGGTATGGGCTAAACACTTTGTTCTTCATCCTCATGCTGTTAATGAAAAAGGGCAATTCCACTCCAATACTGATGGCTTTACCTATCCATTCCCTAAAGTGTCATTGGCTTATACATCAATGCAGGATTGGGATACTCATGATAAAACCATGGGTGAAGTGGGCTTAAATTCTGCGGGCGTGGGTATTACCTCAACCGAAAGCCTGACTAACCGAAAAGCCGCACTGGCCGCCGATCCTTATAATACTAAAAATGGTATTAATGAAGATTCAATCGAAAATGTGATTTTACCTCGTATTCACAGTGCCAAAGAAGGTGTTGAATTACTAGGTAAAATCATTGAAGAACGTGGCGCATCACAAGGCTTTGGGGTTGGATTTATTGATAAAACCGGAATTTGGTACTTAGAAACAGGCAGCGGTCATCAATGGATGGCACGTAAAATACCTAAAGATGCTTATTTCATTTCAGGCAACCAATCACGTTTAAAACAATATCTACCTAATAACAGTGATTATCTCGCCTCGCCAACATTAGTTTCTTTTGCTAAACAACATGGTTTGTATGTTACCAAGGCTAATCAACCTTTTGATTTCCATGATGCTTATGCCACTACTGGCGGCCAAGAAAATATCACTTATAACTACCCTCGCGTATGGATTGCACAACATATTCTAAACCCTAAGCTTAAAACACAAATTGATCACGACCAACCGAATTACCCTGTCTTTTTAACGCCTACACATAAAATCTCACTTCAAAAAGTAGAAGCCATTATGCGTAACCATTATCAAGGCACCGCGATGGACCCATATGCAAATGCAGATCCACTCGGCCACTATCGTCCAATTTCAGTATTCCGTTGCGCTGAATCGCATATCATTGAAGTGCGTCCTAATCTACCAACTGCCATTGGTGAAACAGAGTACATTAACTTAGGCATGACGGCGCTTGGGGTTTACATTCCGTTCTATCAAGGAACAACTGAGATCCCATACGGCTATGATATCGGTACTGATGTCGCAAGTAATGGTTCTATCTTCTGGGATATGCGAAAACTACAAACGTTAGGTATGGCGAATTGGAAACAAAATGAACCGATTATTCGTGCTGCCTACGATAAATACGAAGCTGATACCGCTATTGCTCAGAAAAAAATGGAACAAAAATACTTAACTATTTATAAGCAGCATCCAAAACAAGCAACGGCTTTGATTAATCAATTCGAAAAAGTAGCGACAGATAATGCGCTGATAGTGACTAATAAAATATTCACAACGTTAACTCAAAAAGCAGATATGGCGTCACATTTCGCCGGAGCTTAACTCATAGTTCACTAACAATAATAATATTTAGTAATTAAAAAAGTGCCAATATTGGCACTTTTTTTTATGATTATTCATTCCAATATAGGTTTATCCATTAACAAAAACAAATACTATCTCTAAAAATGGATTACGTTATAATCGCCATCCAGCTCAACAATAAATAGAATAATATGTATCAATTGACGTTTTCATTTGAAGAATTTCTTGCCGAGTTTTGGCAAAAGAAACCCACCATTATCAAGGGCGGTTTTAAAAACTTTGTCGATCCCATTACACCTGATGAACTCGCAGGATTAGCAATGGAAGAAGAGGTTGATTCGCGTTATATCGCTAAATTAGCAGATACTTGGGATGTACGTCATGGGCCACTGACTTTTGATGACACCCCTGAAGATAATTGGTCATTCATTGTTCAAGCGGCAAACCATTGGCATGAAGGTGCTGCACAACTGATCACCCCATTTCGTCAATTACCCGGTTGGTTACTGGACGATTTAATGATCAGCTACTCGACCCCAGGCGGCGGTGTTGGCCCTCATATCGATCAATATGATGTATTCATTACTCAAGGTTCAGGTAAACGTCATTGGCGCGTAGGTCCTAAAAAAGATGACTACGAAGAAGAATGTCGTCATCCTGCATTACGTCAAATAAAAGGCTTTGATCCTATTATTGACGATATTTTAGAGCCCGGTGATATTTTATATATTCCGCCAGGTTTCCCGCATGATGGTTACGCCATTGAAACATCAATGAGTTTTTCAGTGGGTTTCCGCTCGCCTAAGAAACAAGAATTATTAAGCAGCTTTGCCGACTTTGTGATTGCGAATGATATTGGTGATGTGCACTACCATAATCCAGCGCTTCCTGCCCGTACTAACAACGGTGCTATCTTGGCAGAAGAAGCAAAAGATCTTGAAAACATGATGCGCAGTTTGCTTGATGATCCACAACGATTAAAGCAATGGATGGGCGAACATCTAACGCAAAATCGTCATGAACTAGATGTAATGGCATCTGAGCCACCATGGCAAAATAATGAAACCTATCAGTTCTTAGAAGACGGTGAAGCGTTTAAACGTATTGGTGGTTTACGTGCGTTTTATCATCCAGATCAAGCTCACCTTGTTTATATTAATGGCGAGCAATATCAATTACCACCAGAGTGTGCTGATGCGGCTAAATTATTATGTGATGAGGAACAAATATCCTATGCTCAATTAGGCGAAAATCTTGATCACCCCGCATTTCTAGCTATGTTGACCCAACTAATTAATATCGGCTATTGGTACCCTGTTGAATAACTAAATCAAAAAAAGCGGCTATTAATGAATATTTAACAGCCGCTCTCTTATTTTTGTTGATGTTGTTAAACGATTACTGTTTATATTGCGCAAGAGTCAGAGATAGTCGCTTAACCCACCAATTGATTGCATCTTTTATGTCATCAGAAGAATCAATCATCGTACTAAAATCTTTATTACCCGTTTTACGATCAATAGCTGCCATAATAGGCTCACCTGTTGTCGCATCACTGATCAATATTTCCATTGACGCTGAACCGACATTGGTATGCTCGCCTGTAAGCACTTTTGATATGGTTGAGATCCCCAACCCCACCGGTAACAGACTACTTGTGATCGCTAAAATAGGGTTCGGTGTTTGAACATTAGTAATCGCAATCGTAACCCGTAATGTCTTTGGCTGTGGCTTTTCAACAACGGTTAACTTTGTATTAAGTGATTTTAACTGATTGATAAAATAATCTTTTATCATAATAATTTCAGTCTCTGATAAGTGATCACTCTTTTCTTTATCAAGCACGATATGTACTTGATCATAAATAATATTGTTGTATTGCGCTATTTTACGTTGTAATGAACGCTGATTAAATATACCCCGTTGCGCCCACACTAAATCAACGCCATCCTTTGGACCTGGGCGAAAGTCTTCATATGTTTCAAATGTCTTGGGCTTTAGTATTTTATGATTATTAGCACAACCTACCGTAGTGATAATGACTAATATCAATAACCAGATCTTTTGTTTCATTACTTTCACCCTCTCATCCATTGAACGATAAATACATTATCCATAGTCGACTGTTATCTATATGTTACTAAAATAACAATATGCCATACTATAAATTAATACTCACAATGATGCAAAGGTAATCATACTGATATTTATTACTCTAAAAGTAAAAAAGAGCTAACACAAAGGTTAGCTCTTTTTTAGGAAACAAATTAATAATATCAATTATAAGCGGGCTAATTCTGCTTTACGGGTTTTATTTACTACACAGAAATTACCACGACGGGTACGGCACTTTGAACAACGCTCACATTCAACGTCAGCCTTATACCCCTCTAACCAACGTTTAATTAACTTAGGTTCAGACAGTAATGGACGTGACAATGCGAAAAATTCAATACCAGTATTGTTTGCCATCGCTTCAATGGCATCAAATTCACTCAAGCCACCAACAGTAATCACTGGCACATCAACATCTTGGCTGATTACGTCGCCGTATTGATGGAAATAGCCTTCAGCTTCAATAGTGTAACCATCGTAAGACTCGCCCACCATGGTGTCAGCCTTACCATGCACGTTACCTGAAATGATAATCGCATCCACACCAACCGCTGCTAGTTCTTTACAAATAAGACGCGTATCAGCAAACGTTAGTCCACCCTCAAAGAATTCAGAGGCGGTTAATTTAACTAAAATAGGGAAATCATCACCGACTAAGGTTCTAATTTTAGCGTAAATTTCTAATAGAAAACGCATACGGTTATCAAGGCTACCGCCATACTGATCATCACGTTGATTATAATACGGACTTAGAAACTGGTTAATTAAATAGGTATGCGCCGCATGAATTTCAACACCATCAAAACCTGCATCTTGAGCACGTTTAGTCGCTAATGCAAAAGCTTCAACAATATAATCAATGTCAGCTTGAGTCATAGCCTGACCTAATGTTTGAGTGCCTTTCTCGCACACCGCACTAGGTGCAAAGATCACGCGCTCGCCAAGGTTGTAAGTGGTTTTAGTGCCACCATAAGCCAGTTGCATCACGATTTTAGAATCGTATTGATGAACAAGATCAGTCAGTTTTTGATATTCTTCGATAAACGAGTCGTTATACATCCCCATCATGCCAGCATTGGGTTTTTCTTCTGCGACAATATTTGCATAACCCGTTACGATCAGCCCCACTTCACCTTGTGCAAGCTCTTCATAAATAGCATAAAGCTTATCGGTCATATGGCCATCTTCTGTCGCCATATTTTCCCATGTTGCACTACGAACAAAGCGGTTTTTTAATGCCATGTTGCCAATACGGGCTTCTGTAAATAAAGTACTCAAATCACGTCCTCTTAAATATCATGTCGTCTTATCTTTACCAACGCCCTAAAAACAAAAAGAACAGCATTAGTGAGCTGTTCTTTTTTATATGTTTTTATCATAAACGCTAAGCTGACATGAATAATACCGTGACTACATCTGAAAATCTTTAATCTGGATTAAGATAATGTCGATTATATCAACTATGCTTTTACGAAATTATAATGGTTCGAATACTTATTCTAGATTAGATAATGGTAACACCTTCAGTTTCAAGCACACTGTTTGCGCCAGCACGATCGATGATTTTAACAAGAACAGATTGAATCGTTTCATCTTCTCGAACATCATTTTCACTCGCAAATTTTTGTTCTTGAGGCTCAGCCCCTTCTGCCAGTGTAAATGTAACAACCACTTCCGTTGCAATATCTGCCGTTTTACCACAATAGGTTAAAGAAAGCTGAGGATAGCCTTTAAAGCCTTTTTTAACCTGCTTTGCAATCCGCTTTTTCGCTTTATCTATATTCATCGTTAACCCTTGCTAATTTTCGTATAAAATCAGAATAATACGCGATCATAATACGTTGAATACAGCAACGATAATACTTAAATTATGCGTTAAGCCACGTAAAACCACTCAGGAGGGGATCGTTTGGTCCATTTAGCAAAGGCTGCTTTGTCGCCACGATAGAAATTTCGATAAGCCTCAATCGCATTCGCTGCTACTTTATAATCATTTGGCATTGCCTGAGCAAATGGTGTTAATCCTACTGCATCATAAGAATGACGCTCAATCTCTGCCAGCACCGCAATCGATTTATGATCAGTGGTTTTGTTATATCTGAATTTATATTCTTTATTTAATGCTAACGTTAATGCTTTTAACCAGAGAAAGTTATCATAAGATTGCTCAACCCAGAGCACGCAAGGATGATTCATATGGGTTGATTTATACGGTGTCGTAAAGCCTTTTTTATTGAGCTGTTGTGGCTTAATGAACTTGTACACCTAAATAGGATAAAATACTCTTAATATCAAAATGGTGTACATAATGAAAAAAGCTCGAACAACTTATTCAGTCGCATTCAAACACGATGCTGCTAATTTAG
>NZ_NPIB01000028.1 GCF_002849605.1 Photobacterium carnosum | reverse complement strand
TCTGTTTTAGATTTAATTATCGGTTTCGAGTTGAAGATATATTCAATACGCTGATTAAATGTGGTGCAAAATCACCACCGATGCCAGAGAAATTATTAACTCTGGCTGAGTCTCGGTGGTAATCAGGTAAAATAAAGGTCACGAAGGCGACCTTTATTTTATAATATACGTTAAGTGTGATATCTGTGAATTAAAAAACACATTAGCTAATAATGTGTTACATAAAATAAACAGCACATAACTTATTACCATCAGGATCTCTAAGGTAGGCTAGGTATTTACTTTTACCGTTATCTCTAATACCAGGAGGATTTTCACAGGTAGTACCACCGTTATCAGTACCTGCGTTATGCCATGCATTTACTTGTTCTGGACTATTAGCTTTAAATCCAATAGTCATGCCATTGCCATAAGTGGCAACTTCACCATCAATTGGTTTGGTGATACAGAATATTGATTCAGGGCTAAAATAAAAACAGCGGCCACTGTCATCAATAACCCCCTCTTCATAGCCTAATGTTTTCATTATTGCATCATAAAAACGCTTAGACTTTGTAACGTTATTTGCACCAACCATGATGTGACTAAAACATATAATAACTCCTATAAACCACTGTCATTAATCTGAACTTATAATTTTTGTTTGTCTATATTACGTAATGATTACTTACTTATTAAAATAGTTTTAAGTGGTAATTTTGATGGCTTTTGGTTACTGCATATCGGATCGCATAAATAGATCGCCCATCGAGGCGGTTTTTTGGTATTTGTAGGTTAGTTTGTGATTTGTTATAGTTTAACTACAATGTAGTTACGATGTAATTATGAGTTATCTACAATTTGAGTGGGACCCGAATAAAGCGGAAAGTAATATTCGAAAGCATGGCATTACTTTTATAGAGGCTGAATCAGTTTTTAGTGATGAATGTGCTCGTGTGATACCTGACCCTGACAGCTCATATGGTGAAGAACGCTTCATCATTATGGGGTTGAGTGAGAAACATAACACTCTCGTTGTATGTCATTGCTATCGAGGTGATGACGAAAGGATTCGAATTATTTCAGCTCGGAAAGCAGAAAAACGAGAACGTAAACAATATGAGGAGTTTCGTTATGCGTGATCAATATGATTTTTCAAACTCAATGGCTAATCCATACGCGAAAAAAGTAAAGAAGCAGATCACTATTCGACTCGATGATGATGTGGTGACTTACTTTAAAGATTTATCTGAAAAGAATGGTATCCCATACCAAAACTTAATTAATCTTTATCTAAAAGATTGCGCATCAAAAAATAAAGAATTAACAATGGATTGGCAGTAAAATCTTACAGTAAAGGTCACTCATATGTAGCGGCCTTTTTATGCATTGTTGATACGATTTAGCGCAATTCACATAAATAGTTTAACTGTTAAATACCGCCCAATTTGAGGCGGTATTTTTGTATGTGAGGTAGATTTAAAATAAATCTATTTCTAGGGGGCTAAACTTAGATTGATTTTAAATTTAAGGTGTAAAGTAGCTTATCGCTGCTTTTTTGTATCTGGACCTTACCACGTATCAGCTCGCATCAGATGAACGAAATAATGTAAATTAATGATTGAGAGAAATTAATGAAAATATTAAAAAAATATTGGTTATCTGTTCTGTTTTTAACTTTTAGTTTGATATGTTTAATATGTTTTAACCTAATTGGTTCTTATGTTAATCAAGATGGATTTCTTATTGAAGCTTTCGGATTTATTCCGTTGTTTTGGTTGTTTATATTTTGTGCTCTCCTTTCTTTTTTAGTCAGTTTTTTTATAAGTATGAAAAATAGAATTCATAGGTGATTGTGATACAGCAAGATTATATCAGGGTGCTTCGCACTATTAATCTGGTTGTTTGGGTGAGATGTGTTTTAAATAATACTACTTTTTATTTTTACTGTTTTTTATCAATATCTTATTTTTTTGTTGTATCAACCTTGAAAGCGTTGCACAAGATGATGTGGTAATAATTGTGTGGTGTTGTTGCTATTAACTTTAGTGTTTTCATCCTTCACCCCTGAGCATATTATTGATCTAATTCTTCTAGATAAGGGATAGATGGTGAATGAAACTTTATACCGCGGAACAAGTTCGAGAAGGTGAAAAAGAGGCAGCCAAGCGCGCTAATATTTCACTTTATACTCTCATGCAACGTGCTGGTGAGTCCGTTTTCCAGTGCTTGTCACAATACTATCCTAAATGTTGTTCAGTGGTTGTCGTTACTGGTGGTGGAAATAATGGTGGTGATGGTTTTGAAGTTGCTCAGTTAGCGTTAAAGCATAAATTGCAAGTTACTGTTTGGCATATTGGTGATCCTAAACGATTAAAAGGGGATGCTTTAAGCGCTTATCAGCAGTGGATTAAGCTCGGTGGAAAGGTGGTTTTTGACTCGGTGTCATTACCGTTATCGAATGTGATTATTGATGCTGTTCTGGGTACAGGATTGCAAGGCGAGCTGAGATCATCTGCACAATTGGCTATTCAATGGATGAATAAGCAAACAGCACCCACGATTTCAATTGATATTCCATCCGGGTTAATAGCGGATACTGGATCTTGTTATTCAGATGTCGTATTTGCAGAGCACACCATTAGTTTTATTGGTTTAAAACAAGGATTACTGACAGGGCAAGCACGTAATTATGTTGGTCAGCTACATTTTGATGATTTGGGTGTTGGAGCGTTATTTAAGGATATTGTAGATTCATCAATTGAAGTCTTAGACCCTAAAAAACAGGTGTTACCTGAACGATTAGCGGCTTCACATAAAGGTGAATATGGACGAGGGGTGTTGATCGGTGGAGATCAAGGCATGGGCGGCGCGATCTTATTGGCATCAGAGGCGTGTTTAAATATTGGTTGTGGCCTGACCTCGGTATTAACTCATCCTGATCATATTATGCCTAGTTTAAGTCGTACCCCTGAAATAATGGTTCAGGATTGGTTTGATCTTGCAAAATATCAACAGAGAATAGATTGGGGCACTGTTATTGCCATAGGTCCTGGGCTTGGACAATCGGAGTTTGCTCGGCAGAAATTTGATGAGCTAAGTGCTTTATCTTTACCTAAAGTGCTTGATGCCGATGCCTTAAATTTATTAGCAAAGTCTCCTAATTACGATCGCAATCGAATCTTAACTCCACATCCAGGTGAAGCGGCTCGATTATTAAATGTTTCAATTTCAGAGATTGAGCAAAATCGTTATGGGGCTATTCGTCAGTTACAAAATAAATATGGCGGATGTGTGATTTTAAAAGGCGCAGGTACATTAGTATGCTATGAGGATCGTATTTTGGTCTGTACTGCAGGCAATGCGGCGATGGCGACAAGTGGTATGGGGGATATTCTGACCGGTATATTAGTTGGCTTACTGGCACAAACTCAGGATATATTTTTATCGGCTTGTTTAGGTGTTTGGTTACATAGTGCTTGTGCTGATTATATTGTTATGGAAACAGGGAAAAATGTTCTAAAAGCCAGCGACTTAATTGATTATTTTCATGTGGTGATGAAATCATCTTCTCAATCGAGCAATATCTAAAAACTATAAAATATCGCGCATATGAAATAGAAACTGAAATATCGCAGTATTTTTATACGCAAAAGATATAATATTTAATCATATATATTTTATCGTTTAATTTTCATGAAAAAACAACATGGTTTTACACTAATTGAATTAGTCGTGGTTATTGTCATATTGGGTATATTGGCGGTTATCGCAGCACCGAAGTTTATGAACTTACAAAATGATGCAAGAACCGCAACACTAAAAGAAATGGAAGGAGTTTTAGAATCAACTGTTGATACGGTATACGAAAAAATGGCCGCCAATGGTATGGCGAGTGTACCTTATATTGTTAATGAAAAAATTCCTCCTGAGGGCGCGATTTATAACTCATTATCTTTTATGGGATGTAAAGACGGCGTCGCTGTTTGTTCTTTTCAGTATGGTTATCCAAGTGCATTTGCACCGACATTAAACCTTTTAATTGATGGTGTTGGGGACAATTCCGGAATAATAAATGATGATTTTATTGCTGTTCAGGACAATGGTCTTTTAAAAATCACACTCGCAACGAATGCATATAAAAAAGGCGATAGAGTTTTTTTGAGAGAGAATAAGTGTTATGTGTCATATAAGATAAATGGTGAAGAGCGACCAATAATTAAATTGGTGGCCTGTTAGGTATTATTATCAATATATCACTCAAAAATGATATTAATAGGTCGCTGATTTTAGCGACCTATTTGTGTGTTAATAGTGAACATTATTGGCAGTGATAGCGAATCTCGACCCCAAGTCCAGGATGACAATCATAAAGTTTGATCTCGCCTTGGTGTAATTCTGTTACCGCTTTAACCAAGGTTAGTCCGATACCTAATCCGCCATCATTACGTGATTTGTTTATTCGATAAAGCCGCTCAAACACGCGATTTTTTTCTTGGTTATCAATTCCAGGGCCATTGTCTGCCATGGTGATCACGACACTATCGTTATTGGTGTAACACGATAGCTTTAGCTTACTTGCTTGAGGGCAATATCGTAATGAATTTTCCACAAGATTTGCTAATTGTTGGATCAGTAATTCTCGATCTCCTTGAATAAAAATAGGTTCTACTTGAGCCGCAAGGGTTAATGACATGCCTGCATCTTCGGCGACATCGGTATAAATTTCAGTGATCGTTTGGACTATATCGATCATGTTAATTGTCTCAAATCGCTGACGTCTATTGCCTGACTTTATTTGAGATATCCGCAGTAAGGCATCAAATATATTGGCTAAACGACTTGATTCATTGAGAGCCAGCTCTAACTGTTCAGAAAAATTAGCATCAAGATTCTCTTGGTGTGTCTCTGCCATCTCATTAAGTGTTAATAAATTATATTGTAAGCGAGTAATGGGGGTTTTTAATTCATGGGCAATATTGGTGGATATATCACTCATGGCTGCGACCACATTCTGTAAACGTGACAGCATTTCATCGATGGTTGATCCGATGCGAGTGAGATCATTACCTTGGCTCGACATCATGGTTCTTGCTGATAACTCACCATCAGCAGCGGCACGTAATACTTTTTCAATACGGTCGATTTTTGACTGATTGAGTCTGGTCATATAAATAACGATAGCAGAGCTAAACAGTACAACTAAAATACCCGATAAAATAAAGCCTGTTGCCAAGACGTCGATAATGTCATCTTCATCGATAGGCTCTTTGTTGATTTCTGTTGTTGTTCCAAGCATAAATGCTTCAACATTATGTTCAATGTTGTTGTTTACTTTATCAAGATGATAATCAACATAGGCAACAGTGAGACTGGACATCAAAAGTAAACTAATAACCGATACCATGATAAACATCAGCCCCTGTTGCATTGCTGAGCTTCGTAACCATGTTGGTATTGGTAATATTTGTTGAATTCGAACTATCAATGGATGCATTAGCTATCTTTTCCATATTTATGTTCTAATTTATAACCCGCGCCTCGAACGGTATGAATAAGCTGATCACCAAACGGTTTTTCAAGCTTATTACGTAAACGGCTAATATGGGTTTCTACGACACTAGTTTGGGGATCAAAATAGATATCCCACACATGTTCTAATAGCATTGTTCGAGTAATGACTCGCCCTGGGTGACGAAGAAAGAGTTCAAGAATGCGAAATTCTTTTGGTTGCAAATTTAATACTTGCCCTTGGCGGATCGCAGTATGATCAAATAAATTAAGACTGAGATCGCCATAAACCAGCTCACTGGGTTTTGCTTCTGATAGTGTCGATGAACGACGTGATAACGCTGATATTCGTGCGAGTAATTCTGAAAAAGCGAAGGGTTTGGTTAAATAGTCATCCCCGCCAGCTTCTAAACCATCAACACGATCATCAATACCGCAAAGTGAGGTGAGAAAAATAATGGGCATTGAAATTTTTGATGCACGTAGCGCTTTTACAAAAGATAAACCATCTAAACCCGGCAACATACGATCAACAATAGCGATATCAAACTGTTCTGACATGCATATCGCAAGTGCATATTTTCCGTTATCAATGCACTGTACATGATGACCTGCTTCTGTGAGTCCTTTTTCAATATAACGACTTAAGCTAACATCGTCTTCAACAAGTAATATTTTCATAATTACAGCCTTTATAGTGAAATAAATATTATTTAAGTGATTGTATTGGCGAATGAAGACTTTTTGTAGGTATTTAGTCTTTTAGGTTAATTATAGCCAGCGTAATATTTTAGATAACGTTATAGGTTTTGTGTTTTTGTATCATTGAAAAACGGGGATTTGCATGCTTAACTTATTTATTAATAACAAGTTAAGCATAATTTAAGTTAGGGGGAATTAATGTGGTTAGGCTTATTTTACTTAAATAGCTGTGAGTTATGACTGATTTTTTTTAGTGATAATTTAACTAAAAATGGCATGATTCCAATCAGAGTAAAAGACAAAATTATAGGAGTAGACATAATATTATGTAATGAATTTAAGGTGGATAATTGTAATCCAGCATTGACAAATATACCGATACTTAGCAAAGTTCCGATTTGACTGATGATATAAAAATTCTTTAATTTTATATCAGTTAATCCCATGATTATATTTATTAATACATCTGGGAATATTGGCATCAAACGTAATGATAATAAATAAAGATTAATATCTTTACCTACATGCTGATTAATTATTTTAAATTTCCGATCGAATTTATTTTTAAAATAATCAAATAGTAAATAGCGACTAATAATAAAGGATAAGGTAGAACCTAAAGAATAAGCAAATGACATAAATATAATGCCAAACCAAAACCCAAAAAAATATCCAGATAGTAAGCTGAATATTATATCTAGTGGGAGATATAATGCAGTTAAAATAATCACAAGTATATAAAAAACGATAGCGCTTATTATGAAGTGATGATTTACTGTATTATGAATTATTGCTTTGTACTCAACTATATTTTTTATTGTTAATGTGTCAAATTGATAGTAAGCATAAATCGGTAATAATAAAAACAATAACAGTATATTTTTTTTGGTTATCATCTTAAGTAGTTTGTTCATAATATTTTTTTGTAAATATATATTGTTGCTGGTGGTATGTTTTTTATAACATGTATTTTTTTATTTAATACCATATTATGTTCTTTTAAAAAACTATTACTGATTGGAGATTTAAGTCCATAAGTAAATTGGATGAACTGGCCACCATTAATTAACAAACAAAAAGCATGACTTAAAATTACATTAGATATTTCATTATCAATAGATCTAAGTGGTAATCCAGAAATGACATCGGATACTTTAGTTTTATTTTTATCAATAATATTTGTCATATCTAATGCATTACAACGTAAATCTATATTTTTTATATTTAATAGGTTTTCATGGAAATTTGTATTTTTTTCAAAAACATAAAATTTATGATCTTTAAATTTAAGTTTTATTAGCTTGGTGAAAACACCCGTACCTGCACCTAATTCAATTAAAGTATCACCATTTCCCACAATAGATTCCGTCATCATTTTTGATAATGAGTTACTACTTGGGGTTAAACTTCCAATTTCTTTTGGATTTTTAATATATTGTTTTATGAATAAAATAATATCAGTTATTCTGTTTTTACTTGGTGTGCTACATATATTATTTGCGTGGTTTTTATTTAACCTTGAACGCCAAGATATAAAAGCAATGGCTTTTTTACGTAACATTTAATCACCTTTAAATAGTAATTTTAATTTTACTATTTACAACTTTTGAAGTATTAATTTATATTAAACATCCTTTTATGATAAAAATTCAATAACAACAATATAATGTTTCAATTAACGTGCTACAAAATTAATTATTAACTAATATCATTTTGGTTACATTCGTTTTTATTTCATAAATAAATAAGCATTAAAGTTGTTTTTGTTGTTGATAGTATTGATTTTTTAAAGATAATATCTATCTAGACAGTGAGTCAAAAATCATTTACTCGCAGTCTAGATGTTTTAAATCGATAGCATCGATTAGCTAACCACACGAACATGATTCACATCAATTGCGGTATGGTTAAACTCTTTATCAATTTCGCCTTGGATCGTGATCTTGGTTTGTGGGGTAACCTGTGCACCAAACCATTTATTATGATCAATCTCTACTGTAATAGAGCCAGTACCATCGGTGAATTGATAATGTTCGTCACCTAATGAATTTGTAATATTTCCAGTTAATGTTACTGGGGTATCATCACTGAACATACTCGAATCAAGAACGGCTTTTACTGTTTTTAAGCCAACACTTGGTCCACTAAAACCTTGTTGTTGGGTCGCTACATTATTGATTGGTTGTGTTGTTGGTGCTGTCGTTGCCGCAAACACAGAGGTTGATAACAGTACAGCAGGAAGAAGTAGCATAGCAAAGCGTTTATTAGACATAGACATTGTAAAATTCTCAGTTGTGTTTTGATGTGGGAATAATACCTAACGATCTATACACCGACCTTGCCTGAACATTACATTTTTGTAAGCTTTATTAATGACCCATATAAACAGTAAATAATGACATGGTTTTGATAACAAAAAGGCCACTGGTGTGTCAGCGGCCTTTTGGGGGTAATGTTATTTTATATTGCGTTTATAAAACTACAACGTTAATGGCTTGCAGACCTTTTTGGCCGTGCTCAACATCAAATGATACTTTTTTGCCTTCTGGCAGTTTGGTAAGGGTTTTATCTGCAATGCCGCTACTGTGCACAAAAACATCTGCATTACCTGTATCTTGAGTTAGAAAGCCAAAGCCTTTTTCTTCGCTAAACCACTTCACTAAACCCGTTGCTTTATGCGACATGTATAACCCTTAATCTTAAAAAGATGAAAATTTTCAATGGAAAAATGTGATTGTTGATAAGCGTAAGCTATTAAATGCGACGATGAAGCTAAGGGAAACACAGAGGATTACAACACTAACGAAGATATTCTAAGGGTTTTACTTTTACTTGATGTTTCATTAATAACGCAGAGCAACAGAGGGCGACGATTATTTATTTAAAATGCAGGGTTGTAAAGGGGTATATGTGGATACATCTAGTGGGAGGTGTGATTTACGATGTTGTCTATAAGTTTAGGTGATGCTTTTTGATGATGTGTATTATAACTAATTTCAGCTTTATATAGTCGGTAAAAACAGACCATTTATATCTATAAATAAAAACGTGGAATCAAAGCTTATAAGTAGCTTATATTGATGTTATTTATGACTATTAATAACAATGATTTGGCATTAATAGTGAATTGTATCGCTTAACTATTCACCTTTTAATTTTTAACAATGTAAGTTTATGTGATTATATGTTTGATTATGTACATATTTAACTAAATGCAGTGAGAGTTGTCACAATTATGGTGATTCTCAAACTTGGTTGGTATACACTAACGCCGCTTAGGTTTTTTGTAGCACGGATATGACACTAAAAGTCGCAATAAATGGATTCGGTCGCATCGGTCGCAGTGTGCTCCGCGCATTGTACGAGAGCGGTAAGCATCACCAGATTAACGTCGGAGCCATCAATGAATTGGCTGAGCCAGAAGCAATGGCTCATCTACTTCAGTATGATTCAAGCCATGGACGTTTTGGTAAGCCTGTCAGTTATGACCAGGAGCATCTTTTTATTGCCCATGAAAATGGTCACCGCGATCAAATTCACCTGCTTCATCAACCGGATCTTAAACTGTTACCTTGGCATGATTTGGACGTCGACATTGTCCTTGATTGCACCGGAAAGTTTGGTTCTCGTGCTGATGGTTTAGCCCACATACATGCTGGTGCTAACAAAGTGTTATTTTCCCATCCTGCGGCCAAAGATATTGATTTTACTGTGATATATGGCGTTAACCATCAACAGTTAACCCCGCAACACACGATTGTTTCTAATGGCTCTTGTACGACGAATTGCATCGTGCCCATCATTCAAGTATTGGATGATTGTTTCGGTATTGAAACGGGCGCTATAACCTCAATTCACTCTGCAATGAATGATCAGCAAGTTATTGATGCTTATCATCCTGATTTACGCCGAACGCGTGCTGCTAGCCAATCCATTATTCCAGTAGATACCAAACTACATTTAGGTATCGGTCGTATTTTTCCGAAGTTTTCTGACAAATTTGAAGCTATTTCTGTGAGGGTGCCCACAATAAATGTCACCGCCATGGATTTAACGGTTACTGTTACAACAAACGTGAAAGTTAATGACGTAAATCAAGCATTATTGAATGCGTCTCGTTGTACATTACAGGGTATAGTGACTTATACCGAAGCACCTTTGGTATCGATAGACTTCAATCACGATCCTCATAGCGCGATTGTTGATGGCACCCAAACCCGAGTGAGTGGTCAGCATTTAATAAAAATGTTGGTGTGGTGTGATAATGAATGGGGATTTGCAAATCGCATGTTAGATACTGCGTTAGCAATGGCGGCAACAGATAACTCTGCTGCGACGCTGCAAAAATAAGTAGTAAGAATTATTGGGTTTGGCAGTGACGCCGGGCCGTGAAATTTATGAACTTTTATTTTAAATAATGTTGAGAGGGCAAAAAATGTCTGTAATCAAGATGACTGATCTGGATCTAGCTGGTAAGCGTGTATTTATTCGTGCTGACCTAAATGTGCCAGTAAAAGACGGTAAAGTAACTTCAGATGCACGTATCCTAGCATCTCTACCTACTATTCAACGCTGCTTAGAAGCTGGCGCTAAAGTAATGGTTACTTCTCACCTAGGTCGTCCAACGGAAGGCGAATACGCAGAAGAATTCTCTCTACAGCCTGTAGTTAACTACTTAAACGACGCACTAGATTGTGACGTTAAATTAGCAAAAGATTACCTTGATGGTCTTGAGCTAAACACAGGCGAGCTTGTTGTTCTTGAAAACGTACGTTTTAACAAGGGCGAGAAGAAGAACGAAGACGAACTATCTAAAAAATACGCTGCACTTTGTGACGTATTCGTAATGGATGCATTCGGTACGGCTCACCGTGCACAAGCATCTACTTACGGTGTTGGTATGTTTGCACCTGTAGCATGTGCAGGTCCACTGCTAGCTGGCGAACTAGAAGCGCTAGGTAAAGCAATGGATAACCCAGCACGTCCAATGGTTGCTATCGTTGGTGGTTCTAAAGTATCAACTAAACTAACCGTTCTTGAGTCACTAGCTAAAATTGCTGACCAAATCGTTGTTGGTGGTGGTATTGCTAACACATTCATTGCTGCTGAAGGCAACAATGTAGGTAAATCACTTTACGAAGCTGATCTTATCCCAACAGCAAAAGCACTGATGGCAAACACTGCTATTCCAGTAGCAACTGATGTTGTATGTGCAAAAGAGTTTTCTGATACTGCTGTTGCAACTATCAAAGCATCAACAGATATCGCAGATGACGACATGGTTCTTGACCTTGGTCCTGATTCAGCTCAAGCACTTGCAGATATCATCATGAACGCAAAAACTATTCTTTGGAATGGTCCTGTTGGCGTGTTTGAGATTGAGCAATTCGGTAAAGGTACTGAAGTTGTAGCTAACGCTATCGCAGCATCTGCAGGTTTCTCTGTTGCCGGCGGCGGTGACACACTAGCAGCTATCGACAAATACGGCATCAAAGACAAAGTATCTTACATCTCAACTGGTGGTGGTGCTTTCCTTGAGTTCGTTGAAGGCAAAAAATTGCCTGCTGTTGAAATGTTAGAAGCTCGCTCTAAAGCATAATTTATTTGGCGTGGAAACTGGATGTATTTATCATAATAGTGATAGTTTCCGCGTTTAAATGTTTGTGATAGCGCTTATGTTTCCGTAAAATAGCCGCTTATCGCAAACGTTTGCACAAGAATTTTTCCACAGACAACAAAGTAAATATAGGACTATTGTTATGTCTAAGATCTTCGATTTTGTAAAACCTGGTGTTATTTCTGGCGACGACGTACAGAAAGTATTCGCTGTAGCAAAAGAAAACAAATTTGCTCTACCTGCTGTTAACTGTATCGGTACTGATTCAGTAAACGCTGTTCTTGAAGCTGCTGCTAAAGTTAAAGCACCAGTTATTGTTCAGTTCTCTAACGGTGGCGCACAATTCTTCGGCGGTAAAGGCCTTAAACTTGAAGGTCAAGGCCCTCAAATTCTTGGTGCTATCGCTGGTGCTAAATACGTTCACGCGGTTGCTGAGTCTTACGGCGTTCCTGTAATTCTTCACACTGACCACGCAGCTAAGAAACTTCTTCCTTGGATCGACGGTCTACTAGATGCTGGTGAAGAGTTCTTCGCTCAAACTGGTAAGCCTCTATTCTCTTCTCACATGCTTGACCTTTCTGAAGAGCCTCTAGAAGAAAACATCGAAATCTCAGCTAAATACCTTGCGCGTATGGCTAAGATGAACATGACACTAGAAATCGAATTAGGTTGTACTGGTGGCGAAGAAGACGGCGTTGATAACTCTCACATGGACGCATCTGACCTATACACTTCACCTGAAGATGTTGCATACGCATATGAGAAACTAAACGCAGTTAGCCCACGTTTCACTATCGCTGCATCTTTCGGTAACGTACACGGTGTTTACCAAGCGGGTAACGTTGTACTTACTCCAACTATCCTACGTGATTCTCAAACATACGTTTCAGAGAAGTTTGGTCTACCGACTAACACTCTAAACTTCGTATTCCACGGTGGTTCAGGTTCTTCTGAAGCTGAAATCCAAGAGTCAATCGGTTACGGTGTTGTTAAAATGAACATTGATACTGATACACAGTGGGCTTCATGGGATGGTATCCGTCGTTACGAAGCTGCTAACCACGATTACCTACAAGGTCAAATCGGCAACCCAACAGGTGAGTCAGCGCCAAACAAAAAATACTACGATCCACGCGTATGGTTACGTGCAGGTCAAGTATCTATGGTTGAGCGTCTAGAGAAAGCATTCTCTGACCTAAACGCAATCGACGTTCTATAATTTCGATTTCGTCACTAGATAAAATGTGAAAAGCCCACTTCGGTGGGCTTTTTTTTGTCTTTTATAAACAGTTAGCGGCTTATTCTCTGTTTTATATTAATCTTTATAAGTTGATGACTTAATTTAAGTCCTCTTTCATCGTTCCTTATCATGAGGTTACTAACGAGATAGGGAATGTATACTTTTTAATATGGCCCATTAATTAATGGTATTGGTATTAGTTCGCCCTGATTTATATTTTTTTATGATTGTTCGATTGTTTTTACTAGCCATTTAGCTAATAAAAGATTAATAATGCACTGTTTCTTTGATGTTAGCATTATCAATGCTGATTCTTATATTAATTATAATATTGTCAGTTATTGTGATCTAATTTCAAATATGTTGCATAGGTGTTATTTTTTCCATTTTTGGTATGATCTGCGCATTAAGCAACATTTTATTATTATTATATTTTGAGAGAGATACCTTCATGACAGAAAGCGTTGCCGATAAGGTTGTTGAACATATATCCGATAATTCGTTAACGAATGGTGTATTGCACGCAGGGAATTGGATCACTAAAAACCAAGATCTATTGGTTCAATATGCAGTAAATATCGTTTCAGCATTACTGATCTTATTTATTGGTAATATCATTGTTAAAATGATCGCTGGTACGATTGCGAAAGTTTTACGCAAAAAAGACATGGATAATGCCGTTGTTGAATTTGTTCATGGTTTAGTACGTTATGTATTATTTGTTATTGTTCTAATTGCAGCATTAAGTCGTATTGGTGTTCAAACTGCATCAGTGGTTGCGGTTATTGGTGCCGCAGGTCTTGCTATTGGTCTTGCACTTCAAGGGTCATTATCAAACTTTGCAGCAGGTGTGTTGATTGTTAGTTTCCGCCCATTCAAATCTGGCGACTATGTTGAAGTAGCTGGTGTTGCTGGTGCAGTTGAATCTATTCAGATCTTCTCTACTGAATTACGTACGCCTGATAATAAAACGGTTATCGTACCAAACGCACATATTATTGGTAACCCAATTACTAACTATTCTCGTAATGATACCCGTCGTATCGATTTAGTGATTGGTGTTTCTTACAATGCTGATTTACAGAAAACTAAAGAAGTCTTGCACCGTGTAGTAACCGCTGACGCTCGCGTACTTCAAGATCCTGAACCAACTATTGGTGTGGTTGCGCTTGCTGATTCTTCTGTTAACTTTGTGGTACGTCCATGGGTTAATACGCCTGATTACTGGGCTGTATATTTCGATCTTAACCAAGCGATCAAAGAAGAGCTTGATAAAGAAGGTATCGAAATTCCATTCCCACAGATGGATGTTCATGTAAATAAAGCTGCTGCTTAATTCGCTCAATCTTTAATTGTATGACACTAAAAAAGAAGCCTACGGGCTTCTTTTTTTTATTTGAAAGACAGCTAATGGCCGCAGTAATCATATTTATAACACGCTACTGTTACTGAATGGTTACTGAAGCACCGCTAAAAAACAGTGTTCATTATAATAAAGGTTTGTTAGCATAGAGCCATAATTTACAGATAAACAATTCTGTATTTATTGATATGGTTATTGATGTTTATATAAATAAATACCCTCTGTTGTGCGTTTAATAAAAAGGATGAATAATGAAAAAACAATGTTTAGCGATGATGGTACTTGGCGCTAGTGCGTTTGTTTCAACTGCTGCAATGGCGGCAGATATTCCATTTCCTCACTTAGAAACAACCGGTCGTGGCGAAGTTGTCGTACAGCCTGATATGGCAGTATTTTCCGTCAATGTGGTCGAAACTAAAAAGACTGCCGTTGATGCTAAGAGAGCAACCGATCAAGCGGTTACAAAGTTTATTGAACGTTTACAAACAGCTGGTGTTGATAAAAAAGACATTAATAGCGCCAATATTTCATTGTCGGCACAGTACGCTTATCCTAAAGATAAAAAACCCGTGTTGTCAGGCTTTAAAGCCAGCCGTAATGTTGTTGTCACGGTACATAAACTAACGATGCTAAATACGTATTTAGATGACGCATTGGGTGATGGTATTAATCAAATTAATAATATTGATTTAAAGGTCTCAGATACTGAAAAGTACCAACAGCAAGCGCGTCAAAAAGCGATTGAAAATGCCAAGCAAGTAGCAGCATCATTAGCGCAAGGATTTGGTAATAAGATCGATGGAGTATGGCAGATTGATTACAATACCAATAGCCAACCGATGCCATACCGTCGTAGTAATGATGCGGTGATGTATAGCAGCATGAGCAAAGGATCTGTTGATCAAAGCTATACGGATAACAGCATTATTATTAAAGACAGCGTGAATGTGATTTTTAAATTAGCTGAAAAATAATCTAAATATAAAAATAATACCGATATAGATTCAATGGTCATAAAAAGGAGAGCATGATGCTCTCCTTTGTCGTTGTTAAACGGTTAACAATTAGTGCAGGATACGCGCACGAATCGTACCATCAATGGATTTCAGTTGTTGTAGTGCTTCTTTTGAACGCTCAGTTTCAACATCAATGACGACATAACCGACTTCTGCACCCGTTTGTAAGAATTGGGCGGCGATGTTAATCCCTTCCGATGCAAAAATTGTGGTGATTTGATTTAATACGCCTGGACGGTTGTAGTGAATATGCAGTAATCGAGAACAACCACGATGATGTTCTGGCAGTGACACTTCAGGAAAACCTACCGCTGATAAGGTTGAGCCATTGTCAGAGTATTTTACTAATTTTCCTGCAACTTCAACGCCGATATTTTGTTGTGCTTCGTGAGTTGAACCGCCAATGTGTGGGGTCAACAATACATTATCAAACTGCATCAATGGTGATTTAAAGGGATTGTTATTGGTTTGTGGTTCAATAGGGAATACATCAATTGCAGCACCTGCAATATGCTTACTTTCTAATGCACTACATAACGCATCAATATCAACGACTGTTCCACGAGCGGCATTAATAAAAATAGCGCCAGGCTTCATACGTGCAAATTCTTCGACGCCCATGAGATTAGCCGTACCTTGTGTTTCTGGTACATGTAAGCTCACTACGTCGGCTTTATTGAGTAATTTAGATAAAGAACTCACTTGAGTGGCATTACCTAGCGATAGCTTGCTTTCAATATCATAAAAACAAACTCGCATTCCAAGGTTCTCAGCTAAAATACCTAATTGAGTACCAATATGCCCATAACCAATAATACCGAGTGTTTTCCCGCGAGCTTCAAATGAATGATCAGCTGATTTGAACCATTCGCCACGATGCGCTTTGGCATTTTTTTCAGGGATACCTCGTAATAATAATAGAATTTCACCCAGAACAAGCTCAGCAACACTACGAGTATTTGAAAAAGGGGCATTGAAAACAGGGATGCCACGTATCATTGCTTCTTTGATATCAACTTGGTTAGTACCAATGCAAAAACAACCAACTGCGGTTAGTTTTTTAGCGGCCGCAAAGACTTCTGGTGTTAATTGAGTGCGCGAGCGAATACCAATAAAGTGAACATCTTTGACTGCTTCTAATAGTTGTTCGCCATCGAGAGAGCCTTTGTGATATTCAATATTGCTATAGCCAGCTTGCTGCAAGACTTCTATTGTTGAAGGATGGAGACCTTCAAGGAGGAGGATTTTTATCTTTTCTTTATTGAGTGATACGGTTGCCATAAGTTCTTATCCTTAAAAACGTGGCGACTGATAATGACAATATTGCCTTAGTTTGGCTGCGATAAATATTGTCTTTCAGTAGCTAAATAGTTAAATGTTTGATGCTGTTCGTTTAATAAAGTATCAAAAATTAACCATTATGGGTAAGAATATTACAGAAAAGCCAATAAAAAACGGCAGCTAATGATTTGTGAGCGATCAATAGCTGCCGTTTTGTAATCAAATAACGAACTAATCATTATTTTTCGATGATTTTAGTACCTTCAGGTGAGCCGACAAGTAATACATCTGCGCCACGATGAGCAAATAGGCCGACAGTGACTACGCCAGGTAGAGCATTAATGCTGTCTTCCATTGCTTTTGGATCTGTGATCGCCATATTATAAACGTCAATAATGATATTGCCGTTATCCGTAATAACACCTTCACGGTAGACTGGATCACCACCAAGTTTTACAAGTTCACGCCCAATAAAAGATCGTGCCATTGGAATGACTTCTACTGGTAATGGGAACTGACCTAAGACATCAACTTGTTTGGTGTTATCAACAATACAGATAAATTTTTCTGCAATTGCTGCGACAATTTTTTCACGAGTTAATGCCGCACCGCCGCCTTTGATCATATCAAACTGAGCATTAACTTCGTCTGCACCATCAACATAAATATCAAGGCTAGCAACCTCGTTAGCATCAAAAACCGTAATGCCAATTTGTTCTAGACGTTCAGTTGAAGCAACAGAGCTTGATACTGCACCTTTGATCTCTTCTTTACGGGTTGCCAAGGCATCGATGAAGTGATTAACGGTTGAACCAGTACCGACACCAACAATACTGTCTTTCGTTACGTACTCAAGTGCTGCCCATCCCGCTGCTTTTTTCATTTCATCTTGTGTCATGCTGCTATCCTCGTAATGACCTCAATTATGCGAAAGGTGATTATAACGAACCGAAGTGATTTCGTCAGTTGGATTCTATGGTTAAAGTGTGCAAATTTAAAACTAAAAATATAACTTTTTGAATAACATACAATTACATTCAGTTTTTTTTAATACAAAGCCAAACGTTTGCGTAAAAGGGGCTATGCTTCGATAAATTGATGGTTAGGGGTGATAACTAGGGGTAAGGGTACATCCCATTTTTCATTGGGTAGTTGTGAAAGATATTGGCAATCATGGCCGATACCGATTGGATAAGGCCCTTGGCGGTGTTGATGCCATTGACTCAGGGTTCGATCATAATAACCACCGCCCATACCAAGCCGTTGACCTGTACCATCAAAGGCGACTAATGGCGTACAAATGATATCAAGCTCTGCGATAGGTTTCACTCGACGGACATCTAATTTTGGCTCCCTAATATGGTAGCGGTTAGTGGTCATTGGGGTTGTTGCGTCGTAGTGCAGAAACAATAAATGCCCTTTACTAAAAGGATGCAATACGGGTAAGTAAACTGATTTTCCTTGGAGCCATAACCATTCGATGAACGGTTGTGGATCAATTTCACCGTCATTGGCGAGATAAATAGCAATATGTTGGCTATGTTGAATCAGAGGTAAGGCTTGTAAACGTAGGGATAATTGTTGAGCTGCGTGTTGTTGTTGCTGAGGTGATAGTTGTTGTCTAGCATAACGAACTTGTTGTCGTAATTGCTGGCGTAAAAGTTGTGAGCTAGAAGCAGGAGGCGTTATCACTTGAGTATCCAATCCATGAACCGTGGGTGTTGAGGGATTGTAAGTGGGTAATATGCACAAATAAAGTAAAATACATGAGAGGGATGCCCCAAGGTGCCGTTGCGAAATAAGGCCCTTGAACCAGATGTTCAAGGTGGACTGGCAACATTAGCCGCAGGCTTCTCAGTCAAGCTGAGCATGCACAATAGCTAATAAAAAAGCCAATCCTGGGTATTTGCTTATCGGCTCGGGGACATTCATTCACTGACGTACACCCCAGGGTCAATTCATTATCAACGCTTTGGCTGATTTTGCAATACTTTATCCAAGTTTTCTTCTAGAGAATTGATTTTATTGGATATTAATTCAGCATTGCGATTATGTTCTTGTCGCTCTAAATGCAACTCGTTACTGATGTTGAGAGCAGTAAAGATTAATAATTGTTCTACGGATACGTTACTACGCGCAGACATATCTTTCAAGCGTTGGTCAAAATCTGCCGCCGCGGCACGTAATGCGTCTTCTTGACCTGTTGGGCAATTAACTTTTAATTTTCGGCCCAATACTTGAATTTCTACAGCCTGAGTACTCATAAACCTTCGATTTGCTCCGTGCCAGAATGGGTATTCATTCCGCTTGCGACTAAAGTCAATATAGGAAAACCCTGCCTAAGATGCAAGCGACTATGTCTCGGTTTCGGTTCAATATCTTCTGACTAAACAGATATTAATCAGACTCTCTAAATAGTTGATTAAGGATTGAACGTTATCACCAGTGTTATCATTTGCCGAATTAAGCTTAAATGTTAGCATAACACAGTGCCGTCATTCGCTCATTGCTATTTATTATACTAACTAAGCCATAAGTGTGATTATTGTTTGGTACAATTTCAGAAAGTGTAACGTTAATTACTGGCATCATTGTTAAGTAATCGACATAAAAAATTATTTTAAATCGCGCAATCAAAAAGGTGATAAGCCATGAGTGAAATAACCCTACCAACATACCAAGCTGTTGAAGCTGACTTAAAAGAACAAGGCTTAGCTGCTATGCCCGCTGAATTACATGGTTTACTCAGTGGCATGATTTGTGGTGGTTTAGCTGTGGATGATGAAAGTTGGGCTGGTCCTGTTTGTGATTATGCCAATCAAGGCGAGCCAATGACTGATGGTGCTAAAATGATGGTGCGCACTTTATTTACCACTACAGCTGATGAGTTAATTGGCGGTGGATTTGAGTTTTCATTATTGATGCCAGATGATGATGAGCCATTAGCTGATCGTGCTGATGCTTTAACTGAGTGGGTAAGCAGTTTTATTTCAGGTTTAGGACTAATGGATTTACAAAAAAATCAATTGTCTGAGGAAATAACCGAAGTATTGGCTGATTTGCAAGAGATCTCACAACTGGGTATTGATGAAGATGATGATCTTGAAGATCAAGCAGCATTATTTGAACAAGTGGTTGAACATGTACGTATGTGTGTATTGAGTTGTCATTCTGAATTAGGTCAACGTCTTATAAATGATGATGCTGACGAGAAGCCAACCGTTCATTAAGAGTTTCGATGACGAAAGGGACAAAATGTGAAGCAATATGATGTGGTTATTGCGGGTGGCGCAATGGTGGGTGGGTGTTTAGCGATTGCACTTGATGAATTAACCCAGCATCAATTACATATCGCGGTCGTTGAAGCGGTGGCAGCGGATCAGCATGGGCATCCTGGTTATGATGCCCGCAGTATTGCTGTCTCTCATGGTTCGAGCCGTTTATTAGACTCAATCCAGCTGTGGCCGGCATTAGCAAGTGTTGCTACGGCGATTAAGCATATTCATGTGTCTGATCGTGGTCATGCAGGGATGGTTGAGTTGTCTGCTCAACAGCGGGCAGTTGATGCGTTAGGTTATGTGATTGAATTAGCTGAAGCGGGTAAGATTTTTAACCACCAGTTAGCGACTCGCCCACAAATTGATCTGTTTTGTCCCGCTAAAGTCGAACATATTGAACGTACGCAATCAGAAGCATTAGTGCGTTTAAATACCGGTAAACGGTTACGCACCAAATTAGTGGTTGCTGCTGATGGTGCGACCTCACATTGTTGCGAATTATTGCATATCGGTCGTGATGAACATGATTTTGAGCAAGTGGCGATCATTGCTAATGTCACGACGGCTGAGCCACATCAAGGCCAAGCTTTTGAACGGTTTACTGAGCATGGGCCAGTGGCATTATTACCGATGTCTCAAGGACGCAGTTCATTGGTATGGTGTGTTGAACCCCATCAGCAAGCGCGGAT
Organism: Photobacterium carnosum; assembly: GCF_002849605.1. Taxonomy (GTDB): domain Bacteria; phylum Pseudomonadota; class Gammaproteobacteria; order Enterobacterales; family Vibrionaceae; genus Photobacterium; species Photobacterium carnosum. Next base: position 47,055 of record NZ_NPIB01000028.1, on the reverse strand, counting down.
CATGGCATTAACTGAGTCACAATTTTTAGCTGAATTGCAAACTGTGTTTGGCTGGCGATTAGGGGCACTCACCGTGGCAGGTGAGCGTCATTGTTATCCATTAATATTACGTCAAGCGCAGCGGTTAGTATCACATCGTACTGCTGTTATTGGTAATGCTGCCCAAACGCTCCATCCGATTGCTGGACAGGGATTTAACCTTGGTTTACGCGATGTCATGACTTTGGCGGAAGAAATTACGGCAGGGGTTCAACGTGGCGCTGATATTGGTTTACCGACGGTATTAGGCCGTTATCGTGAACGACGTTTACCTGATCGACAAGCCACTATTGCGATGACGGCTGGCTTGGTTAATTTGTTTGCTAATGATAATCCTGCGCTCATTGTTGGGCGTAATCTGGGCTTGATGACAATGAGCCTTTCTAACACTCTTCAAGCACCGCTATTACGCCGTGCGATGGGACAGGTAAAACGATAGCTATGATGCAAAATGTTGATGTCGCCATTATCGGTGGTGGAATGGTGGGCTTAACGCTGGCAGCAGCGTTAGCCGATACTGAATTACGCGTGGCGGTGATTGAAGGTCAATTACCTGAGCCTGAATTAGCAGCATTACCAGATATTAGAGTGTCGGCTTTAAGTCGTGCTAGTGAGCGTATTTTACGTGGTGTTGGCGCTTGGGATGGCATTTGCGATCGTCGCATGAGTCCTTACTGCAAAATGGAAGTGTGGGAGCAAGACAGTTTTGCTCATATTGAGTTTGATGCTGAACGATTAGCACAACCTGATTTAGGTCATATTGTTGAGAATCGAGTGATTCAATTAGCGTTGCTTGATCAGGTCTGTAAGCAACACAATGTGACCTTATTTGCGCCTGATAAATGCCAAAATATTGCCTTTGGTGAAACTGAAGCATGGATCACATTGGAGTCAGGTAAAAATTTAACCGCTAAATTGGTCGTCGGTGCTGATGGTGCTAATTCATGGTTACGTCAGCATGTAGATATTCCACTGACACATTGGGATTATGGTCATAGTGCGCTGGTGGCGAATATCCGTTGTGATGAGCCGCATTTGCAAATAGCACGTCAAATTTTCCGTCCTGATGGCCCGTTGGCTTTTTTGCCATTAGCTGAAAAAGACTTATGTTCGATTGTGTGGTCATTACCGCCTGAGCAAGCATTGCAGCTTTGTGATATCAGTGATGAAGAGTTTAATCAGCATCTCACTACGGCTTTTGATCACCGTTTAGGGTTGTGCCGTGTGGAAGGTAATCGCCAAGCATTTCCACTAAAAATGCGTTATGCCCAAGATTTTGTCCGTGAACGGGTGGCTTTAGTCGGCGATGCCGCTCACACCATTCATCCGCTAGCAGGGCAAGGGGTTAACTTAGGTTTATTAGATGCCGCGGCCTTAGCGCAAGAGATTATTAGTTTATGGCAAGCGGAAAAAGACATTGGTAAGCAAGTTAATTTACGTCATTACGAACGCTGGCGTAAAACAGAAGCGGCCAAAATGATAACGGCGATGCAAGGCTTTAAATCGTTATTTGATGGGTCACATCCAGCGAAGAAATTGGTCCGTGATTTAGGCATGTTATTCGCCAATACTGCGCCTGGTGTTAAAGATGAATTTATGCGTCGAGCATTAGGTTTAAGTGGTGAATTACCTGAATTGGCACGTTATAAGTAGTCTTTGATTTTTTGCATGTTCGGGTCATGGTGTATTAAACCGTAATGATTTTTTTGTTACGGTTTTTTGTTTTCAGATTGAGCAAAACATCTTTTTTAACCTACAGTAAATAGAGTATTAATTACCCATTAATTGTGAACTTAAAAAGGACGTGAGAATGAGCGATGTGCCCTCAGAATTAAAATTTACCCATACTCATGAATGGCTGCGTGATGAAGGCAATGGGATCTATACCGTTGGTATTAGTGATCATGCTCAAGCATTATTAGGCGATATGGTTTTTATTGATCTTCCCGATAGTGGCGATGCTGTTGATGGTGGCGAAGAATGTGCCATTATTGAATCAGTAAAATCGGCATCTGATATTTATGCGCCTTGTACGGGCACTATTATAGCCATTAATGATGATCTCGATGCTGCGCCTGAATTAGTCAATAATGATCCTTATGGCGATGGGTGGTTATTTCAAATTCGTATCGATGTTGAAGCTGATATTGATGAGCTACTTGGTGCGGAAGATTATTTGGCGATTATTGCTGATGATGAATAATATCAAAGCCCACATGCAGAAGTGGGCTTTATTATCTTTGTTTAGTTGATTTTTAGTATCGACTTAATAAACTTCACGTAGACGTTTGATTTCTAAGTTAACCTCGTTAACCGTATCATAATGATGTTGTTGAGCTTTTAATGGCACCAACAATATTCCTTCCTCAAAATGATAGCCGCCACGGCCATCAATATAAATTCTTCCTTTAAATATACGACTAACATGCTTGGCGATTAGTTTAGGCAAGTAGCGTTTGAACATCCGCATAATACAGTTTAACTCCGACCATCCTGGCGATTAACGGGATTAAGTATACGCTAAATCGCATGACACTTCTGTGACATTATTAGCACAAATTAAACGATAAATTTCATTTGTCGGCAGATTGAATAAGTTTAAATTCAGTATTCAGAATAATATTTTGATAATGGTATTTATTTTGTGTTTATAAATATTATGACCACTTTCTAAAAGGTGTTTTTTTTACGATGATAGCAACCTGTTTGAAGATGTTTGCGTTAAGTTAGTTGGTTATGATTGTTTTTTGTTCCCTTGGTGTTATTTATAAGCAACAAAGTTAATAATAAATTGAATACTATTTCGATATTTTATGCTGATTTTTTAATGCGATAACGATTCATTACGGAATGTATTTATTAAATTTATTGTTTAGATCAGTATTTATGATTCTAGATCAATACCGAGTTATTGGCATACGCCAATAATGAAACTTGATTGAGAGAGGTTATTATCATCATGGCAAGACCTAAAATTGTAAGAAAGATCAGTTGTCGTCCAGCTTATAGCTGTTTTAAACCTAATGGTGTACCGATGACGCAATTACCTCGAATTGTGTTAGCAAGTGACGAGTTAGAGGCGCTAAGATTGGTCGATATGTTAGGCTTGCAACAACTTGAAGCTGCGCAACAATTAGGTGTTTCTCGGCAAACTTTGGGCAATATTGTTGCACGAGGACGGCACAAGGTTGCGCAGGCATTAGTGATGGGAATGGCATTAGAATTAGTAACAGATAATACTAATAATACAGAGGATTAATATATGTTAATTGCGATTGCGTTAACGCCAAGAGATCAAATTGCAGGCCATTTTGGTAAAGCGGCTACGTTTGCTATTTATGATCAACAAGGTCAATTGATCGATCGAATTCAAAACAGTGGTAGTCGAGAGTTAGGCTGTAAACATAAAAAAATATTACAACGACAATTAGCCGCTATGAACGTGACTGAAATTGTATTAGGTAATATTGGTACACGATCTTTAGCACGTTTATTACAAGCTGGATTTAGTGTTAGTCGTGTACCGTTAAGAACATCATTGGTGGCTTTTTTAGCGGGGGGGATTAACAAAGAAGCATTAGTGACAGCCGAGCAAGGTCGAGCATGTAAGCGTGAAAAAGGTGCGTGTGGTTGCGGTTGTGGGACGAAGAAATCAACACCAACTGCTGTAAAAGTGGGTATGTTAGCTCCGATGATTAAGGGTCTTGGTAAGATTGGCGGCTTAAAATTATGACCACATTTTTATTAACGTTGGGTATTTTTTTAATCGTGATTTTAGCGATGGCGATTGGATGGTTTGTAAAACGTCAAACAATCAGTGGTAGCTGTGGCGGGTTGGCTAATGTTGGCGTAGATAAAGAGTGTAATTGCGATGAACCTTGCGATGAACACAAACTTTATCAGATTCAAGAGCCGAATAGTCGCGCGCAGTAATTGCATTGGTATAGATACAACAGCCATTGGCAGAGTAAACAGCTCTGCCGCTCTCTGCTTTATTTATTGGCTTAATTGACCCGATCGAAGTTGTTCCACTTGGGTTATTACTGTTTTTGCAACGACTTGGCGTAACCATTGGTTGCGAGGATGGTTGCTGTTGCGATGGAGCCATAATAATCGAATATCAAAATCCGCAATGGCTACAGGAGGCGGACATTGGGTTAATTGGTCGTTGAAAATATCCAGTTGCGCCATTAATCGTGATACCACACAAATTAAATCGCGTCCGCTTAATAAGTGTCGAATTGTGAGGAAGTTATGCGATCCCACCGCGACTTGACGCTCAAATCCTTGTCGTTGTAATTGGTCATCAACCTGAGTCGTTAATTTTCCATCTGGGCTAACCAGTGCATGTGGGTGATGGCGATATTGATCTAGCGTAACGTTATTATTAAGCCCTGTTGCACGTCGATCATAAAGACAAACATGATCTTCGGTATAGAGGTATTGATGCTCAATGTCTTTGCCCATATCGGTCATTGATCCAATCACTACATCAATACGATGTTGATTAAAATCAGAGTGATAACTGTGACGATCAACATTAAAAAAGCTCAGTTGACATTGCGGGGCTTGATGATGAATTGCATCATACAGTGCGGGGGCAAATAACAACTCGGCATAATCGGTTAGGCCTATTTTAAAGGTGCCACAAAAATCAGCGGGAATAAATGTACTGGGTCGTAGCAGTTCATTGGTCACTAATGACAAAATCGTATCAACAGTAGTCGCGTGTTCTAATGCTGTTTGAGTCGGCAACATCTGATGACCATGACGTTCAAACAAGGGATCATTTAATAAATTACGTAATCGCGATAAATTATGGCTCATCGCAGACTGACCAATTGCTAATTCATTGGCCGCTTTAGTCACACTGCGGGTGTCCATTAGTGCTGCAAAGGCAATTAATAAATTAAGATCGACACCACGCCAATTAATATCGTGATTCTGATGGTTAGCCATTGCCTTTTCCTTTCCCGTTTGATTAAACCTGCGGCATTTTAATCAATGTCACAGGTTTAGTTATTGTTATCACTAATTAAGTTTGAACTCGATAAATATCAGCGACCATCGGATCACACAATATCAATAGGATTATTCGGCATTAAGATCATACGGTAAATCGAGTTTGTGCCAGAGTGCCTCTGGAGTGTCAGCAAAACGGAATTGGCTATCGTCATCAAGATCGTTAGGTAGCACCACCAGAGCAATGGCTTGATTATTACTGTATTGATAACCGCAAATAACAGTGCCGCCTTTACGCCAATTTTCACCGACGCTGCGCTCTAAGGCATCACCTGCTTGTGGGCATTGTGTTGCGGCACCGGCAACGATATACATGGCGCGTTTATTAATACCGCGGTATTTAGCTCGCGCGACAGTTTCTTGGCCGGTATAGCAGCCTTTTTTAAAGCTAATGCCATCAACCGCTTGTAAGTTTACTGCTTGAGGAATGAATTCAAGTTCAGTGATGCTATCAATCCGTGGCATCGCTGTTTTAATATCGTATAGATTCCACAATTCCGTGGTGGCATAAACAGCATTAGGTGCCAGTGTTGTGATAATGGTATCGGCATGTTCCGCTGTAGTAATGATTAACCAACGTTCGTTATCTACTTTTACTACGGTAGTGGTGTCGTTATGACGAACATCAGCATCGCCATTGAAATGGTGATCAATGGTTGCTTGAGCATGCGCACCTGCAAGTCCTAAAACAACTGCTGCAGTTTGGGTTATTTCTGTTTTAGAAAATACCGCATACTTTTTCAATTCGGGAAGTTGGCTTGCCATTACGCTTTGACGTTGTACTAAACCATAACCATTTTGATAATGGAAAACGCGCATAATTGTACGTAATTTCCCTTTGGCATCACAGTGGCCTGAAAAGGTTGATTTATCAGCTGTTAATGACACCACATCACACGTTAATTGACCTTGTAAGTAAGACTTACTGTCAGGGCCAACGAGTGTCACCATTCCCCAATCACTGAGGTTGATCATCGCTAACTCGGGTAGCGAATCAGTTGTGCTTAACGCGAACGGGGTAAAGGTGTGTTGAGTTGACCAAGTGTTCATAATGGTATCCACAAATGCTGTAATGATTGCGCTATGTTATACCAACTGAACAAAATAATTAACTATGGTTACACGATGGGTTAATTGGATGTTTTTGTTGGGTGCGATTATGGTGGGCTAGGTCTCATCTTGAGGGATTATTTGTGCTAGCGCATGGTCGTTATGGGGCTTGACTGTTACTCTATTTGTAACGGAAATACGCTTAGTATTCGATTATCAGTGAGCCATTAGGCGCGCAACATGAGGTTATGTATGTTAGGTGCAGAAGAGAAATCCCGCGTTAAATGGGCATGTCGTCGTGGTATGCTTGAATTAGACGTGTTGGTGATGCCATTTTTTGAAGAGTGTTTTGATGATTTATCAGAACAGCAGCAACGTGATTTTATTTCTCTACTAACGTGTGATGATCCTGATTTATTTAAATGGATGATGCAGCATGGTCGCAGTGATAATGCGGCTTATGCGATGATGGTTGATAAAATTGTTGCCCATAACAACAGCAAGCTACGTTGATCTAAAGCTTAACTTATCCCCGCGACTGAACACTGCACTGAGTCTTTGTTACTTTAGTGCAGTGCTATTATTATTGTCTGCGCCCCCTGTTTTTTTGCCATTAAGTTATTTTTTTGCCGAAGCACTGCTGTTTGAATGGCAACAAACGTATCATTATTATTTGCGTCAACAAGGGCCATTACGACTTTATAGTGACGGTAATCTTCGTTGGCATGATCAAGCTGGGGAGTTAATCGCGGTAAAACTGGTTACACGATGGCTGGTGGTATTGTCAGTAGCACACGATAGAAATCAGTGGTTAATTATTTGCTATGACGGCTGTGATGTGGCTCAGTATCGGCACTTAAAAATGATGATCCATTTAGGGTTATTAAAACCGAATCCTTCAGTTGATAAACCATGATGCTAATATTGAAATCAGCACCATAGTATTGACTACAACAACAGTTGTTCGTTAGTGGTTAATAATTATTTGGCACTAAAATTGTTGGTGTTGCTTGTTCATCAAGCTTCGGATAATCAAGCGTGTAGTGTAGCCCTCGGCTTTCTTTTCGTTCCATCGCACAACGAACAATTAACTCTGCAACTTGCAATAAATTACGCAATTCTAATAAATTATTTGAAACACGAAAATGGCTGTAATACTCATCAATTTCATGTTTAAGTAATTCAATTCGATGCATTGCTCGCTCTAGTCGTTTGGTCGAGCGTACTATTCCAACGTAATCCCACATAAATAATCGTAATTCATGCCAGTTATGTTGGATCACCACTTCTTCGTCAGAGTTGGTGACTTGGCTGTCATCCCAATAAGGTAACTGTTGCGGTTGTAAGATGGCATTAAATTGCTGTTCTATACTCTGTGAAGCCGACCATGCATAAACCACGCACTCAAGCAGTGAGTTCGATGCCATACGATTAGCGCCATGTAAGCCGGTATAACTCACCTCGCCAATAGCATATAAACCCTCAATGTCTGTTTTTCCCGATTTATCAACCATGACTCCGCCACAGGTATAATGCGCTGCTGGAACAATTGGGATCATATCGGTGGTGAGATCAATGCCATAACCATGTAGTTTTTCGGCGATCATTGGAAAGTGACTTTTAACAAAATCGGCGGGCTTATGACTAATATCGAGATACATACAATCTGCACCAAGACGTTTCATTTCATAGTCGATAGCACGGGCAACGACGTCTCGAGGGGCTAGTTCAGCGCGTTCATCAAAATCGAGCATAAAACGACTGCCATCAGGACGACGTAAATAAGCACCTTCACCGCGTAGAGCTTCACTTAATAAAAAGGTTTGTGCTTTAGGGTGGAACAGGCACGTTGGATGAAATTGATTAAATTCGAGATTGGCAACACGGCAGCCTGCGCGCCATGCCATTGCGATTCCATCTCCTGATGACACATCAGGATTTGAGGTATATTGATAGACTTTCGATGCGCCGCCTGTGGCTAAGACGATAAATTTAGCAGCAAGGGTTTCAACACATTCTTTATCTCGGTTCCACACGTAAGCACCAAGGGCGCGATTGGTTGCTGATTGCGGATTAATCTTTTTCTCAGTAATGATATCGAGTGCATTATGACGTTCAAGAATAGTGATATTAGGATGATGACGAGCTTGTTCTTGGAGTGAGGTTTGCATTGCCATTCCAGTGGCATCTGCAGCATGAAGGATACGACGATGACTATGACCACCTTCAAGTGTGAGGTGATAGCGTGGGTGATCATCTGAGTCTGATGCTTCGCGATCAAAGGGAACACCACCATCAATTAACCATTGCACACATTGCTTGGCGTTTTCAGCAATGAATTGCACCACATCTTGATCACAAAGATGAGAACCTGCAATTAAGGTGTCTTCAACATGAGACGCAATACTGTCTGATTCATCAAAAACGGCAGCGATACCTCCTTGAGCATAATAGGTAGCGCCTTCACTGAGTGGACCTTTACATAAAATGGTGACTTTACCAAGGTGAGCTAAGTGGAGCGCGAGTGACAATCCTGCAGCGCCACTACCAATGACTAAAATATCGCTATCGTATTGATGTGATTGGTTCATAGTGATTACATGTCCATGTGATAATCTTATTTCATGCTATCAAAATTGTTATAAAAGCGCATGTTTGTTTGACTTTTAGTGGTGTAAATATCACTAATATGGAATGTTTTAGTGGTATTACTGTTAAATATCAACAGGGGCACTATGTCATATCTTTGTGATTGTTTTACTTTTTTCAATGACAGAACCTCGTTAATGTTATTATTTAAGGTAAAATGATGAGTGTTATTACACTTTATATTTATTTCTATTTGTTACAGGTAATAACGTAACGATAACGAAATGATAAAATTATTTCATTAACGGTGGAACTTTGCCATTATCCATCGGTCTTACATAGTGCTCATGCTTATAAATATTTCATAAGTCAGTGTTTTATTTACGGTGAGACTAACGCTTATTAGTGGCAGGATAATCTAAATAAACCATTGCACATCAATAACGAATCGTCGCCATTATCGGTGCTGGTTATCGTGAGATGAATGCAATATGACGAATAGTTAGACATGGGAGTAAACGCTCGAATGAGCGAGCAGCAAACTGATCAGGTATTAATTGAGCGAGTACAGCGGGGAGATAAGCAAGCATTCAACCTTCTGGTTATTAAGTACCAGAATAAAGTTTGTAATCTTGTCTCTCGTTACGTTAGTAATTCTGGTGATGTACCAGATGTAGCCCAAGAAGCATTTATTAAAGCGTATCGAGCCTTACCCACCTTTCGTGGTGAAAGTGCATTCTATACATGGCTTTACCGTATTGCTGTTAATACCGCTAAAAATTATTTAGTTGCTCAGGGACGTCGTCCGCCAGCATTCGATGTTGATGCTGAAGATGCGGAATATTATGAAAGTGGTAATGCGCTTAAAGAAATTTCGAACCCTGAGAACCAAATGCTGTCTGAAGAATTGAAGCGGGTTGTTTTTAGTACGATTGAATCGTTACCTGACGATCTTAAAACAGCGATTTCATTGCGTGAACTGGATGGTCTAAGCTATGAAGAAATCGCTGAAGTAATGGGATGCCCAGTCGGTACAGTTCGCTCACGTATATTCCGTGCACGAGAGATTGTTGAAAAACGCATTCGACCTCTTCTGCAGCAATAATCATGTTGCACCCAACGGTGGAAAAAATGGCTGATAAAGAAAAAATTTCGGCATTGCTTGATGGCGAAGATTTGGATCAGAGCATTATTAATGCGCTGACTGTTGACAAAAATAGCGAGCAAAGTTGGCATGACTTCAACCTGATTGGTGATGTCATGCGTGGCGATGTGCCGCAATGCAAAGAATGGAATATTGCAGGAAATGTCGCGTTAGCGCTAGAGGCAGAACCCGCACATACAAGTGCTGTGATCACTCATATTGAGACTGTCGCTCAGCCAATGATTACTGAAGAACAACCGACCCCATTTAAAGCGAAACGGACGTTACCCGTTTGGCTATCCCAGTTTGGTCAGGTTGCAGTGGCGGCATGCGTGTCATTAGCTGTTATTGTTGGTGTTCAACAATATGATGGCAATGGTAGCAATCTAACGGCGACAACTAGCAATGATGTTCCGGTGCTACAAACTATTCCATTTTTAGGTAAAGCTGAACCTGTAAGTTTAAATACGGGTATGGTTGATAATAATCAGACACCATCTGAATCACAGTTAATGGAACAACGACGTCGAATTAACTCGATGTTACAAGATTATGAACTGCAGCTTCGCTTTAATGCTGAAGATGGCAGTATCGATCATTCACGATTACATTCTAATAATTCTGTGGCGGATTAATGAAAAAAATACTGGTCGGTGCGCTTGCATTGGTCAGCCTATTGTTGCCACTCCAAGCCTCTGCTGAAGCGGTTAAACCTTCAACAGAGGCTTTGTTGCATCAAATGGGCCAAGCCAGTCGCGATCTTAGTTATGAGATGTCTTATATTTGGGTAAAGAAAAATAGTATTGATACATTGCGTTATCGACATGCACTAGAAAATGGTCAAAGTTATGCTCACTTGTTGTTTCTTAGTGGTCCGCCACAAGAGGTTATTCAACGAGGTGAAGAAGTTAGTTACTTTGAACCTGGGCTCGATCCTTTTACGATTAAAAGTAATAAAATGGTCGCTCCAACATTACCATTGACGACAGCTAATATTGATAAATTGGCTGATTTTTATGATTTTATTGCAATGGGACGTGCTCGCGAAGCGGGTGTTGCTTGTGATGTTGTTCGTATCGCACCTAAAGATGGTAATCGCTATTCTTACTTATTATGGATTGATCAAGCCTCTCATCTGGTGATGCGGGCAGATTTATTGGATCGTGATGGTGATTTACTTGAGCAATTTAGAGTCGTGTCATTTGTGGTGAATCCTAAAGTTGCTGAAATGCTCAGTAAGCTAGATCAAGTTAAATTACCGGCTGTGGTACAATTACCGCAACAGCCGCAGAAAAAACTTCAATGGGCCGTAAATTGGTTACCTAATGGTTTCACATTAATTGCTGGTAACCGTCACCGATTATTATTAACTGAACGTGCGGTTGAAAGCCGTATGTACAGTGATGGTCTGTTTAGTTTTTCTGTTTATGTTTCTGATATTGATAATTTTGTTGGCCGAGGTCAATTGGTTCGCCAAGGACGTCGTACATTAACCACTCGCGTTGATGGTCATAAAGAAATTACTGTTGTGGGTGATATACCACCAGAAACGGCCCGACAAATAGCAAAAAGCGTAACTTTTGATAAGACTAAAGCAGAGGTTACCCAAACGAGTAAATAATCATGATGCGAACATTAGCGACGGTTGTCGCTGTTGATACTGGCCATATAACTGTGAGTTGTCAGCAACAAACCAGCTGTGGCCATTGTGCCTCAAGCGACAGTTGTGGCACGGGTATTGTTACAAAAGCGATGCCTGGACGTTCACATCAGATAAATATCGACACTAAAGAGAAAGTATTGCTTGGACAAGTGGTTGAAATTGGCCTGTCTGAGCGTAGTATGCTCAGTTCAGCACTATTGGTTTATATGTTACCACTGTTATTTTTAGTGGTTGGTAGTTTAATAGGCCAGTATGTCTTTATTGATTTAGCTGCGAGTAATCAACTCGGAGTTATTGTATCTGCTGCTGTTGCTACAACGGTAGGATTGATGATTGCACGGTATTATGCCAAGAGATTAGATGGGGACTCAGCCTACAAACCAAGCCTTATTCGAGTGCTAGGATTACCCATTTCAGCAGATAAGCTGATAAATGCCGCATCGAAAGATAGCGACTAGCGTTTAAATTCGGTAGAATCCGTCAACTTGATCTTAAGATCCCATTCATTTTAACCACGAGCAGTCACGCCATTCATGAAGCACATTCGTAACTTTTCGATTATCGCACATATCGACCATGGTAAGTCGACCTTATCCGACCGTCTAATTCAAGTCTGTGGCGGCCTTTCTGATCGAGAAATGGCTGCACAGGTTTTAGATTCAATGGATCTTGAACGCGAACGCGGTATCACCATCAAAGCCCAGAGCGTGACGCTCGATTACACGGCTAAAGATGGTATAACTTATCAATTAAACTTTATCGACACCCCTGGACACGTTGACTTCTCGTATGAAGTATCGCGTTCACTTGCCGCTTGTGAAGGTGCATTACTGGTGGTCGATGCGGGTCAGGGCGTAGAAGCTCAGACTCTCGCTAACTGTTATACTGCAATGGAAATGGATTTGGAAGTGGTGCCGATTTTAAATAAAATCGACCTTCCAGCAGCCGATCCTGAGCGTGTAGCCGAAGAAATTGAAGAAATTGTTGGTATTGATGCTCTTGATGCTGTGCGTTGTTCAGCAAAAACAGGTGTTGGTGTTGACGAGGTTCTAGAAAAAATTGTTGAAGCAATTCCGGCACCTATTGGTGACCCTGATGCGCCACTACAAGCACTGATTATTGACTCATGGTTTGATAATTACTTAGGTGTTGTTTCTTTAGTCCGTGTTAAAAACGGCAAAATAAAGAAAAACGACAAAATTAAAGTAATGAACACCGGCCAAATTTGGGGTGTTGATCGTCTTGGTATCTTTACACCAAAACGAGTTGATACCAATGAATTAAACACAGGTGAAGTTGGCTGGGTTGTTTGTGGTATTAAAGACATCCTTGGCGCACCTGTTGGTGATACGCTAACGCAAGCAAAAGGCGGTTGTGAGACACCATTACCTGGCTTTGAAAAAGTAAAACCACAGGTATATGCCGGTTTGTTCCCTGTATCATCTGATGACTACGAGAACTTCCGTGATGCATTAGGTAAATTAAGCCTCAATGATGCGTCATTATTTTATGAGCCAGAAAGTTCGACTGCACTAGGTTTCGGTTTCCGTTGTGGTTTCTTGGGTATGCTCCATATGGAGATTATTCAAGAGCGTCTAGAACGTGAATATGATCTTAACTTGATCACTACGGCTCCTACGGTAGTGTATGAAGTGAAGAAAACCGATGGCACCATGATATATGTGGATAGCCCATCAAAATTGCCTGCGGTAAATGATATTGAAATTATGGGTGAGCCGATTGCTCGCTGTAATATTCTGGTACCAAGTGAATACCTAGGTAATGTTATTACGCTATGTATTGAAAAGCGTGGTATGCAGGTTGATATGATTTATCACGGTAATCAAGTCGCATTGACTTATGACATTCCAATGTCAGAAGTAGTACTGGATTTCTTTGACCGTCTGAAATCAACATCCCGCGGTTATGCATCGCTTGATTACAATTTCCAACGTTATCAAGAATCAGAGATGGTTCGGGTTGATATTCTGCTAAATGGCGAGCGTGTTGACGCCTTAGCAATCATTACTCATAAAGAAAACTCACAGACTCGTGGTCGTGATGTTGTTGAGAAAATGAAAGAATTTATTCCTCGTCAAATGTTTGATATTGCGATTCAAGCGGCGATTGGCGCTCATATCATTGCACGTTCAACCGTGAAGCAATTGCGTAAAAACGTAATCGCAAAATGTTATGGTGGCGATATTAGCCGTAAGAAAAAGCTATTACAAAAACAGAAAGACGGTAAGAAACGCATGAAGCAAATTGGTAATGTTGAATTACCACAAGAAGCTTTCTTAGCGATTCTTCATGTAGGCAAAGATAAGTAATCTTTCTTTGTTTATAATTGTCTAGAGATATAATTAGAAAGTGCTTATTTAATTCGTTAAATAGCACTTTCTTTTACTTAGATACTTAGATACTTAGATACTTAGACGTTTTAAAGTAGACCTAATAAACTAACCGTTGGTGTTAGTTGCGTTAAACCTAAGGGATAACATGGCAAATACATTTTCAATAATACTGGTCTTAGCGACGATCTTTACTGGTATTATTTGGGCGCTAGATAAATTTCTATGGGCACCAAAGCGACAATTAAAAATTGTAGCCGCCGCTGAAAAAGCCGGTAGTCAAGTTGATGCTGAAATAATTGCACGTGTTGCGCCTCAGCCAAGTTGGGTTGAGTCAGCAAGCTCAATGTTCCCTGTGATTGCATTGATCATGATCTTCCGTTCATTTATTTATGAGCCGTTTCAGATCCCATCTAAATCAATGCTACCAACGCTGTATGTTGGTGATTTTATTCTTGTTCAAAAATTTGCTTACGGCCTTCGAGATCCTGTTTTTGACCATAAATTCTTAAATACTGGAAAGCCTAAACGTGGTGATGTAATTGTATTCCGTTACCCACCAAACCCTACAATTGATTACATTAAGCGTGTAGTTGGTTTACCCGGTGATCTGATTCGTTACAGCGCAGATAAAAAATTATGCATTCAGCCGCAAGGCACTTCTGTCTGTAAACTAGTAAAATTAACGGACATGAAAGACAGTGATTTTACCCAAGGTATGACACGTCTGATTGAGTATAACGAACACCTTGGTGATATAAATCATCATATTTTGATCAATCCATCACGACGTGATAACCGTATGGCTTACGTACCTCGCCCTGGCGTTGGTGAGTGGATTGTACCAAAAGGTGAATATTTTGTTATGGGTGACAACCGTGACAATAGTGCTGATAGTCGTTACTGGGGTTTTGTACCAGAAGCGAATTTAGTCGGCAAGGCAGTTGCTATTTGGATGAGCTTTGATTTTGATCGCAAGCCTGATAGTTTTCTTCCATCTTGGATCCCTACCGGCGTACGTTTTAATCGTATCGGTAGCATTAAATAAAATAATCGAGAGAAAATGACAACTCCAGCGAATAGGCTGCAGCGTAAGCTGGGCTACCAATTTAATAGCTCTGAGTTGATGACATTATCACTGACACACCGCAGTGCTAATGGCACCCACAATGAGCGCCTAGAATTTTTAGGCGATTCTATTTTAAGTTTTGTTGTTGCTGATGACTTATATCACCGTTTTCCTTTTGTGGATGAAGGTGATATGAGCCGAATGCGCGCAACACTAGTCCGTGGTAAGACATTGGCAGAGTTAGGACGTGAGTTCGGACTAGGCGACTACTTACTATTAGGTCCAGGTGAATTGAAAAGTGGCGGTTTCCGCCGTGATTCTATTTTGGCTGACTGTGTTGAAGCAATCATTGGCGCGGTTTATCTAGATAGTGATGTTGAGACAGTGCGTCAAGTCGTATTGGCTTGGTATAAATCACGACTTGATACAATTGAACCAGGCATCAACCAAAAAGATCCAAAAACACGCTTGCAAGAATGCCTTCAAGGTCGCCGTTTACCATTACCTGTATATACTGTAACTAAGGTACAAGGTGAAGCTCATAACCAAGACTTCACTGTACAGTGTGATGTCACAGGTTTGGATGAACCTGTAATCGGTAAGGGCGGCAGTCGGCGCAAGGCAGAGCAGGCAGCAGCAGAAATTGCACTTAATCAGTTGGAATCATGACAGATAAACAACATTGTGGCTTTATTGCCATCGTTGGTCGACCGAACGTCGGAAAATCAACCTTGCTTAACCGTTTAGTGGGACAAAAACTGTCTATCACTTCACGTAAACCGCAAACGACACGTCACCGTATTATGGGTGTTGACACTCGTGATGGATATCAAGCTGTTTATATTGATACTCCAGGTTTGCACATTGAAGAAAAACGTGTGATTAACCGCTTAATGAACCGTGCTGCTAGCAGTTCATTAACAGATGTAGAACTTGTGTTATTTCTTGTTGATGGCACGATGTGGACTGCCGATGATGAGATGGTACTGAATAAGCTGATAAAAAATGGGCTACCGACAGTACTGTTGATCAACAAAGTTGACAATATTAAAGAAAAACACGATCTATTTCCTCATCTCAAGGCATTAGCTGAAAAAATGCCGTTTGTTGATGTTGTGCCTATTTCTGCAAAGAAAGGGACGAATATAGAAGCGGTTGAAAAAATTGTACGTCAACATTTACCTGAAAGTGTTTACTACTTCCCTGAAGAGTATGTAACGGATCGTTCTCAACGCTTTATGGCGTCAGAAATTATTCGTGAAAAGCTAATGCGTTTTACGGGTGAAGAATTACCTTATTCTGTTACGGTTGAAATTGAGCGTTTTGATTTCAATCCTCAAACTAATGGTTTTGATATCAATGGTTTGATTCTGGTTGAGCGTAATGGCCAGAAGAAAATGGTGATCGGCAAAGGCGGCGATAAGATCAAAGTGATTGGCCGTGAAGCCCGTTTAGATATGGAAAAATTATTTGAACGTAAAGTGTATCTAGAACTTTGGGTTAAAGTGAAATCAGGTTGGGCAGATGACGAACGTGCATTGCGCAGCTTAGGTTACATTGACGATCTATAAGGAAAATAATGGAGGGCTTACAGCGTTGTTTTGTCCTTCATTATCGTCATTATAGTGAGACGAGCCTGATCCTCGATGTGTTTAGCGAGGATCATGGCCGTCTTACCCTATTAGCAAAAGGAGCGCGTCGTAAGCGTTCTAATCTCAAAGGTACATTACAACCTTTTACGCCATTGTTTATTAAATGGAGTGGTAAAGGGAGTATGCCTGTCCTCACCCATGCTGAACCTATCAGTATTGGCTTGCCACTGCGCAGCTATATTTTATATTCCGCGATGTACGTTAATGAAGTCTTAGCGCGAGTATTAGAAAAGCACACCCCTTATCCGGTGTTGTTTCTTGATTATTTGAATGTGTTACGAGAGCTTGCACAAGCGGATAATCCAGAGCCAGCATTGCGTCGTTTTGAACTCGCCTTATTACATCATCTTGGTTACGGTATTGATTTTTTGCATTGCGCTGGCAGTGGGTTAGCGGTAGATGATCGCATGACCTATAACTATCGCGAACAGCATGGTTTTATTGCCTCAATAAAAATAACCCAACTGACTTTTCGAGGTGATGAATTAAAAGCAATTGCAGCGAGATGCTTTGAAACTCCTGAACAACTTCGTGCGGCGAAACGCTTTACAAGGATGGCCTTAAAGCCGTATCTTGGCTCAAAGCCATTAAAAAGTCGGGAATTGTTTCTCCCTCGAACAAGGAGTATCAGAAAATGAACAACATTCTACTGGGTATTAATATCGATCATATTGCAACGTTACGTAATGCCCGTGGTACGCGTTACCCCGATCCTGTGCATGCCGCAGAAGTGGCAGAGCGTGCTGGTGCTGATGGTATTACAGTACATTTGCGTGAAGATCGTCGTCATATTAATGATCGTGATGTTCGAATTTTACGAGAAACATTGCAAACACGGATGAACTTAGAAATGGCTGTCACTGATGAAATGGTGGCGATTGCAATTGAAACTCAACCTGAATATGTATGCTTAGTGCCTGAAAAACGTGCAGAACTAACCACTGAAGGTGGCTTAGATGTTGCCGGGCAATGTGAAAAAATCACTGCGGCCACGACTAAACTTGCTGCGGCAGGGATTAAAGTATCGTTGTTTATTGATGCCGATAAACGTCAGATTGATGCTGCGCTAGCGACGGGGGCGCCATTTATTGAATTACATACCGGTCATTATGCTGATGCGACAACGGAAGAAATCCAAGCTGCTGAACTTGAAAAAATCGCAGTGGCAGCAACGTATGCTGTAAGTCTGGGTATTAAAGTTAATGCAGGACACGGTTTAACCTACCATAACGTTAAAGCTATCGCAGCGTTACCCGAACTGTATGAGCTTAATATCGGCCATTCTATTATGGGACGGGCGATGTTTGATGGCCTTGAGAAAGCAGTTGCTGATATGCGTTTATTGATGCAGGAAGCGCGTAATTAATGGCTATTTTAGGTTTAGGGACTGATATCGTTGAAATTGAACGAATTGAAAAAGTACTCGTTCGTGCTGGTGATGGTTTTGCTGAACGAGTGTTATCGGCCTCTGAACTTGAACAATACTATCGGTTAAAATTACGCGCGCAGTTTGTGGCCAAACGGTTTGCGGTTAAAGAAGCCGCCTCTAAAGCGTTAGGCACTGGTATTGCCTGTGGGGTGTCTTTTCAAGATTTTACCGTTACCAATGATGCGCGAGGTAAGCCTCTCGTTACCTTTTCAGGTCAAGCTTTGATATTGCTAACTGCAATGGGTGGGCAACATGTGCATCTTACTATTGCTGATGAACGTCGTTATGCGGTAGCGACAGTGATCATCGAAAGTTAACGTTATCATGAAGATTATTATATAAAAAAGCGCTAGCTGATAAGGCTAGCGTTTTTTTTTGATTATTTTTTTGTGACAATATAGCGGTGTCAAATAAGCGTAATTTTAACGACGGTATTGTTTTGATGCTTTAACAACATTATCCATTTCATCAATAAGTTCTAATAGCTCGGGTTCTATATCAACTATTAACGTATTCGCTTTTAATTCAGTTTCAATGGTATGGCAGAGGTATTTTAGACGTGGAACACCACTATAAGCACAGCTACCATGTAGTTTGTGGATTGAAGGCCACAGTTCTACTTGTTTTCCATCTAACGCTTCATTGACTAATAATTCTACTTCTGGCATATAATCTAATAACATTTGTAGCATATCACGCGCTAAATCTTCCTTTTCAGCGGCTTGTTTAAGCGCTAAAGACCAATCAAAACTAATACTATTATCAATGATTGGTCGCACGTCTTGTTGTGATTGAATAATCTCAGTTATTGTCGTTGATTGAGTTGCTAACATGGCACTCTGATCACCGGTTGGAGTGACCCACTTCGCTAAGATTTGTTGCAGAATATGCTCTTCAATGGGCTTGGTAAGGTAATCATCCATCCCTGCATTGATTAATCGTTCACGTTCGCCAGCCATCGCATGGGCAGTAACGGCAATAATTGGCGTTTGATGATTAAGGTTAGTTTTGTGTATTTCTTGGCAAGCGGTAACGCCATCCATTTCTGGCATTTGAATATCCATAAAGATTAAATCAAAGGCTTTTTGATGTGCATACTCAACTGCTTTTTTACCACCCGTGGCAGTAATAACGGTTTCAACGCGCTCACCTAATAACGCTGAAATTAATTTTAAATTGGCAGGATTATCATCAACCGCCATCACTGTTAATGGTTGCACTGGTTCTGGTGGTGTAGTTAATACAGGTAATTCTGGCTCTTTCCCATCATCATCACTATCACATAATGCTTCAAATAATTTACGTGATGCAATCGGCTTACCAAGACAGATTTCAACGCCGGTATTAGTGAGTTTTTCCGACAATGCAAGTTCAGTTGTTGGTAAACAAACCAGTACTTTATCGGCAATCTGTTCAGCTTTAAAGACATGGTTAAACAGTACTGCTGTTGGTGGTTGTTCACACGGAGATAAGCACAATAAAGCAAAATCATGATGTTCGATGTCATCAGGCATGGTTGAGCGATAAGTAACATGAACCCCCGCATTAATTAATCGTTGCTGCACAACTGCAGCTGCTTGCATGTTAGGTTCAATTAACAGTAACTTTTTACCCATTAATGATGAGGTATCTATTAGATGCGATACGGGTAGATCCGTTTTGTGCATACGAATGCTAAACCAGAAGGTGGAACCTTGATGGAGACGACTGGTAAGACTGACTTGCCCACCCATTTGGCTAACCAATTTTTGGGTGATGACTAGTCCTAACCCTGTACCACCATAACGACGCGAGATACTGGCATCAGCTTGGCTAAAGGCTTGAAATAATTGTGCTTGTTGACGTTCTGAAATACCAATACCGGTATCACGTACCATAAATTGTAATTCAATATTATTATCATGCTCAGATTTGAGTTCGACAGAGACATCAATATTGCCAGTTTCGGTGAACTTAACTGCATTGCCGATTAAGTTAGTAACCACTTGTTGAATACGAAGTGGATCACCAATTAAGCCTGGTGGAATGCGAGTATCAATTTTAAGGGTTAATTCTAAGCCTTTTTCATGTGCACTTGGCGCAAGTAAACGCATCACGTCATCAAGGGCATCAGAAAAATCAAAAGGAATATTTTCCAGTAATAATTTACCCGCTTCTAATTTTGAGAAGTCTAAAATGTCATTGATGATCGTCAATAGGTTATTGGCTGAATTCTCAATTGTTAGGAGGTAATCTTGCTGGTTAGTATTGAGCTTAGTTTTAAGCATTTGACGGGTAAAGCCAATCACACCATTAAGTGGTGTTCGTAATTCGTGTGACATGTTGGCTAAAAATTCGGATTTAACCCGCGCGGCTTCTTGGGCCCGTTTTTTAGCAATATCTAATTCTACGTTTTGAATTTCAAGTTGTTCTAAGGTTTCGCGTAAATCAGAAGTGGCCTGATCAATACTTTGCTGCATTTCAATATGGTATTCAGACAGCGAGATTGCCATCGCATTGATACCATTTTTAAGCGTATCTAGCTCCCCGAGTAGTTGACCTTCAATACGAATATCAAGATGGCCGCGTCGAATTCTATCAACGACACTGATCATATGTGAAATGGGACGAGTGACATCTTGCATTAAACGATAAGCAAATAAGGACGATAAGCTTAGCCCAAGTAGTAACACCATTAAGGCAGTAAAGACTTCTTGATATTGCTGTAACCGTAATGAACTGAGATCAAGCTCGATGGCGATATAGCCTAATGGTTTACCTAATGCGTTGGTACTGGTGTTGGTGCCAAATTGGCCTTCAGTTAAAATGGGTGTGCGTAAAATAAGAGTATTATCATTAAGTTGAGTATCAAGTAAGCGCGGGATCGGCTTATCATCGGGGTACATAAAAGACGCAAAGTTACGGTGAAAGTTAGAGGTCGCAAAAATTTTATTGTGATCAGTAAAAACAGCGATACTACGAATAATATCGGAATGCTTACGATGGGTGTAACCAATCAGACGTCGAATGGCTTCCCGATTTTTTTCGGTCATGCCATATTCTGCCGAAATCGCTAACGGCTCTATGATGCTGGTACCTGTCGAAATCAATTGATGTTCGAGATCTTGATAGCGATTCATAGTAAAAAAAGCGCTCAATAACAGGCCGATTATCAGTGTTGGTGCTAATGTCAGGGTAAAGACCCTGGCACGAAGTCCATATTTGGTCATGGTTCTCTTAATTACAAGCAAGCGATTCTGTGGGAGAATTAGCACCCATCTATATTCCTAGTGTAAATAAACTAGGGCTATGCGACAAATACTCAATGTCTGAACAGTGAGCAAAACACTATGGCACGCTTTTTTAAGCCTCAAAAACGTACAACTGACACCAAGCATAAAGAAATCACCATTAATCGCTTAGATCACCTTGGTGCTGGTATTGGTCATCTAAACGGTAAATCTGTCTTTGTTGATGGTTTACTTCCCACCGAGACCGCCGTGGTGCAGTTGACGGAAGATAAAAAAAATTACGCTCGTGCTAAAGTGATTAAACGCCTTTCAGACAGCAGTGCTCGTATTAAACCCCATTGTGCGATCTATGACCAGTGTGGTGGTTGTAATTTACAGCATTTATCTCATCAAGCTCAAGTGGTATCTAAGCAGCAAGCACTGGGCGAATTAATGGAAAAATTTGCTGTTATTGATCAAGTTGATTGTATTCAACAGCCACCGATTATCAGTGAATCATGGCATTATCGTCGTTGTGCTCGCTTTGCAGTTCGCGTTGAAAATAATGGTCAGTTGGAGTTTGGTTTCCGTAAAAAGCAAAGTAATGACATTGTTAATGTTAACGAGTGCCCAGTATTAGCCCAACCATTAAATGATTTATTAGCGCCATTACGCGAGTTATTAAATAGTTTAAAAGGACGTCGCTTTATTGGGCATCTTGAATTGACCCATGCAGATAATGGCTGTGTAGTCTTGATTCGTCATTTAGCGCCTTTTAATGCGGATGATAGTGCACTTATTCAGGCATTTGCTGCCAAACATAATGTGATGTTATTTTTAGCGCCAGAAACCGATGAACTCATTCAGAGCCATGGTGACCAACCTTATTATGAGATTGATGGCCTTAAATTGATGTTTTCACCGAAAGACTTTATTCAAGTTAATCGTGATGTAAACATTAAAATGGTCGCACAAGCTATCGAATGGCTTGATGTTCAGCCTCAAGATAGGGTGTTAGATCTATTCTGTGGTTTAGGAAACTTTAGTTTGCCGTTAGCTAAGCGTGCTAAAGCAGTGGTTGGCGTGGAAGGTATTGATGATATGGTTTTACGCGCCACAGACAATGCTCAGGTTAACGCGCAATATAATGCCACATTTTATCAAGCCAATTTAGAACAAGACGTGACGAAATTAGAGTGGGCGCAAGAGCAATTTGATAAGATTTTATTAGATCCTGCGCGCGCTGGTGCTGCTGGTGTGATGGATCATGTGGTTAAGCTAGCACCAAATAAAGTGGTTTATGTATCATGTAATCCAGCAACATTGGCGCGTGATAGCCAAGTATTATTACAAAAAGGTTATCAGTTAGAGCGTCTTGGTATGTTGGATATGTTCCCAAATACGGGGCATTTAGAATCAATGGCATTATTTGTAAAGGTTCAAAAAAAGCATAAAAAATAGTTATAGCAATGACTGCTATTGCCATTAAATAGAAGACAGGACAGAGACATGGTCGCAGTACGTGGAGCACATCTAAAAGAAAACACGATATTTGAGTTAGCCTCATGGGTCGAAAGTTTACGTTTGGATGCAAAAACGTTTGGACGTTTAGAAGGAACTTATCTACGTTGTCAGGAACTGGTTGTTGATCAAGAAAACGGTACGTTGTTGTTATGGCGTGGCCGTGAAATGGTTGAGATTCTGGTGACGTTAAGCATGGACGCCGATACATTAATATCGGCAATGCTATATCCATTAGTTGAAGCGGGTTGTTATAACCATGAGCAAGTAAAAGAAGATTACAACGGCACTATTCTGCATTTGGTCGAAGGTGTTGAGCAAATGTGTGCCATTAATCAGCTTAAATCGACGGCTGAAGAAACAGCGCAATCTACGCAAGTGGATAGTATTCGCCGAATGCTGCTATCGATGGTTGATGATTTCCGTTGCGTGGTTATCAAGTTAGCTGAACGTATTTGTAATCTACGTGAAGTTAAAAATGAGCCAGACGCGATTCGTCGTGTTGCAGCGCAAGAGTGTGCCAATATTTATGCGCCATTGGCAAACCGATTGGGCATCGGACAATTAAAATGGGAAATTGAAGATTACGCTTTCCGTTATCAGCATCCCGAAGTTTATAAGCAAATAGCCAAGCAGCTTTCAGAGCGCCGCATTGATCGTGAAGGCTACATCATGCATTTTGTTGATGATTTATCTGACGCAATGCGGGCTTCAAATATTCGCGCAGAAGTGCAAGGTCGACCTAAACATATTTATAGCATTTGGCGCAAGATGCAGAAGAAAAGTTTAGAGTTTGATGAGCTTTTTGATGTGCGTGCGGTACGTATTGTGGCAGAAGAGCTGCAAGATTGTTATGCAGCATTAGGTGTAGTGCATACTAAATATCGTCATTTGCCCAAAGAATTTGATGATTATGTCGCTAATCCTAAACCGAATGGTTATCAATCGATTCATACAGTAGTTCTGGGTCCTGAAGGCAAAACGATTGAGATTCAGATCCGTACTAAGCAAATGCATGAAGAGTCTGAACTCGGCGTTGCTGCGCACTGGAAATATAAGGAAGGTCCCGCTGCGTCTAGTGGTGCTCAGTCTGCGTATGATGAAAAAATAAATTGGTTACGTAAGTTACTGGTATGGCAAGAAGAGATGTCAGATTCTGGTGAAATGCTCGATGAATTACGTAGCCAAGTATTTGATGATCGTGTTTATGCGTTTACCCCAAAAGGTGACGTGGTTGATTTGCCATCAAATGCAACTCCATTAGACTTTGCTTATCACATTCACTCAGAAGTGGGGCATCGTTGTATAGGGGCAAAAGTAGAAGGCCGTATTGTGCCGTTTACTTACCATTTACAGATGGGGGATCAAGTTGAGATTATTACTCAAAAAGAGCCAAATCCTTCGCGTGATTGGTTAAACCCTAATCAAGGTTTTGTAACCTCAAGCCGTGCCCGAGCCAAAGTGCACGCGTGGTTCCGTAAACAAGATCGCGATAAAAACATTATTGCGGGTAAAGAAATTCTTGAAGCTGAGCTAAGTAGGATCAACGCAACGCTAAAAGATGCTCATTCTTACGCCAGCAAACGTTTTAATGTTAATTCGCCAGAAGAGCTATATGCAGGAATTGGTAGTGGTGATCTGCGGATAAACCAAATTATCAATCATATTAATGCCCTGATTAACAAACCGACAGCAGAAGAAGAAGATCAGCAACTGCTTGATAAGTTGTCTGAAGCAAGTGATAAAGCGTCACATGTCTCGAAGAAGCCTCGTCGTGATTCTGTCGTGGTTGAAGGAGTCGATAATTTAATGACCCATTTAGCACGTTGTTGTCAGCCTATTCCTGGTGATGATATCCAAGGTTTTGTCACTCAAGGGCGGGGTATTTCTGTTCATCGCAATGATTGTGAGCAATTGGAAGAATTGCGTCATCATGCACTTGAACGGATCATTGATACGGTTTGGGGTGGTGGTTTTATTGGTAATTATACCATTACCGTTCGCGTGACCGCTTCTGAGCGTAACGGTTTACTTAAAGAATTGACCAATACTTTGATGAACGAAAAAGTCAAAGTTGCAGGTATGAAGAGCCGAGTCGATTATAAAAAACAAATGTCGATCATGGATTTTGAACTTGAATTAACAGATTTAGAGGTCTTAGGACGAGTATTAAATCGTATTGAACAAGTCAAAGACGTCGCAGAAGCTAAGCGTTTATATAGTTAGTCGTGATAGATAATATCGAATACAGCAATAGGTAGCTTCGGCTACCTATTTTTTTATTTAGGGAGATAATAATGCATAACAAAACCACACTTGATATCGATAATCTATTAACCATTATGGCGCAGTTACGTGATCCTAAGAACGGCTGTCCGTGGGATCTAAAACAAGATTTTGATTCAATCGTACCTTATACCATTGAAGAAGCGTATGAAGTTGCCGATGCGATAGATCAAAAAAATTGGGTTGATGTAAAAGAAGAACTCGGTGATTTATTGTTTCAAGTGGTGTTTTATAGCCAATTAGCCAAAGAACAAGATTTATTTGATTTTAATGATGTCGTTGCTGGCATTAGTGAAAAATTAACTCGTCGTCATCCGCATGTCTTTAATGATGAGAAATTTGAAGATGAGATGGCGGTAAAACAAAACTGGGAAGCTGAAAAAGCCAAAGAACGAGCACAAAAATTACAAGATGAAAGTTTGCTCGCTAATATCCCACTAGCATTACCCGCATTGACTCGCGCTGATAAAATTCAACAACGTTGTGCCAGTCAAGGTTTTGATTGGGATACGTTAGGACCAGTGGTTGATAAAGTTACTGAAGAACTCGATGAAGTGATGGCAGAAGTCATTCAAACGCCACAAGATCAGCATAAAATCGCTGAAGAGATGGGAGATTTGCTCTTTTCAGTAGTAAATTTAAGTCGTCATCTTGATGTCAAACCCGAACATGCACTGCAACAAGCAAATAAAAAATTTGAACGACGTTTTCGCCAAGTCGAAAAAAATGTGTTAGAACAAGGTAAGTCTTTAAATCAATGTTCATTAACTGAGCTAGATTTTGAGTGGGATAGAGTAAAACAGCATGAATGCAATAAATAATTATTCCCACTTGGCATAGTTATACGGTAGTAGTATGATAACTTATCAGCTAAAAGCAGCGATATGGGGTGAAAATTGCACACATATCACTTCCTTGATTTGAGACAAAAAAAATCTTAGGGGTGTATGATAGTTTTCACGTTGTGGCGATAAATGGTGTCTGGTATACTAATTTCCCGTCCAGATACACTTTTTCCTCTACACCAATCTTCCAGGTTTAACATGACAACGAATTATATTTTTGTTACGGGCGGAGTAGTATCCTCTCTAGGTAAAGGCATTGCTGCAGCATCATTAGCAGCCATTCTAGAAGCACGTGGTCTTAATGTGACCATGATGAAATTAGACCCTTACATTAACGTTGATCCAGGCACAATGAGCCCTACTCAGCACGGTGAAGTATTCGTTACGGAAGACGGTGCAGAGACTGATCTTGACTTAGGTCACTACGAGCGTTTTATTCGTACCAAAATGACAAAGCGTAATAACTTTACTGCTGGTCGTGTGTACGCAGACGTATTACGCAAAGAGCGTCGTGGTGATTACCTAGGTGCAACGATTCAGGTTATTCCACATATCACGAACGAAATTAAAGAGCGTGTTATTGCTGGTTCTGCGGGTCATGATATAGCGATTGTTGAAGTCGGTGGCACAGTTGGTGATATTGAATCACTACCGTTCATGGAAGCTATTCGTCAACTTGCAATTCAACAAGGTCGTGAAAACACTTTGTTTATGCACTTAACGTTAGTTCCTTACCTTGCTGCTGCTGGTGAAGTGAAAACTAAGCCAACTCAACACTCAGTAAAAGAATTACTTTCTATCGGTATTCAACCAGATATTTTGATATGCCGTAGTGATCGTGTTATTCCTGCAAACGAACGTGCAAAAATTGCGCTGTTCTGTAATGTGCAGGAAAAAGCGGTTATTTCAATGAAAGATGTAGATTCAATCTACAAAATCCCACAACTTATTAAAGCTCAAGGCCTTGATGACTTGGTATGTAAGCGTTTTGGTATTACTGCACCAGAAGCTGATTTATCTGAGTGGGAACAAGTTATTTATGAAGAAGCTAATCCGACAGCAGAAGTGACTATTGGTCTGGTTGGTAAATACACTGAATTGCCTGATGCATATAAATCAGTTAACGAAGCGCTTAAACACGCAGGTCTGAAAAATCGCATTTCAGTACAAATTAAATATATTGATTCTCAAGATGTTGAGTCTAAAGGCACCGAAGTGCTTGCTAACCTTGATGCAATCTTAGTACCTGGTGGCTTTGGTCATCGTGGTATTGAAGGTAAAATTCTAACGGCGCAATATGCACGTGAAAACAAAATTCCTTATTTAGGTATTTGTTTAGGTATGCAAGTCGCATTAATTGATTTTGCTCGTAATGTAGCAAACATGGCGGATGCACACTCAACTGAATTTAACGCTGATACTAAGCACCCAGTGGTTGGCTTGATCACTGAGTGGGTTGATAGCGAAGGTAACGTAGAAGAGCGTACTGAAAAATCTGATCTTGGTGGCACAATGCGCCTTGGTTCTCAGTTATGTCATCTTCAAGAAGGCTCAAAAGCACGTGAATTGTACGCTCAAGCGTCAATCCATGAGCGTCATCGCCACCGTTACGAAGTTAATAACAACTTGCTACCGAAGCTAGTAAAAGCAGGCCTAAAAGTGTCTGGTTTATCAGCTGATAAGAAGCTAGTTGAGATTATTGAAATTCCGAATCATCCTTGGTTCGTTGCTGCACAGTTCCATCCAGAATTCACTTCAACACCTCGTGATGGTCACCCATTATTTGAAGGTTTTGTTAAAGCTGCGGGCATATATCACCGCGGTGAATCTGATAAGTAAGGATTACTGATAGCTGTAGCAGTTATCGCTGCAGCTATTTTATTTAGCTTTTAATTTGAAGATAAAGCAGAGGAAACACAATGTCTAAGATCGTTAAAGTTCTAGCTCGTGAAATCATCGACTCACGTGGCAACCCAACAATTGAAGCTGAAGTTCACCTAGAAGGTGGTTTCGTTGGTATGGCTGCTGCACCGTCTGGTGCTTCTACTGGTTCTCGTGAAGCTCTTGAGCTTCGTGATGGCGACAAATCTCGTTTCCTTGGTAAAGGTGTTCTTAAAGCTGTTGCTGCTGCAAACGGTCCAATCGCTGAAGTCCTTATGGGTAAAGACGCGACTGATCAAGCTGCAATCGACCAACTTATGATCGACCTTGACGGTACTGAAAATAAATCTAACTTTGGCGCTAACGCAATCCTAGCTGTTTCTCTTGCGAACGCAAAAGCAGCTGCTGCATCTAAAGGCATGCCTTTATACGAGCACATTGCTGAGCTAAACGGTACTGCTGGTCAGTTCTCTATGCCTCTACCTATGATGAACATCATCAATGGTGGCGAGCACGCAGATAACACTATTGATATTCAAGAATTCATGATTCAGCCTGTAGGTGCTAAGACACTTCGTGAAGCTGTACGTATGGGTTCTGAAGTCTTCCACAGCCTAGCTAAAGTTCTTAAGTCTAAGGGCATGAGCACAGCTGTAGGTGACGAAGGTGGTTTCGCTCCAAACCTTGAGTCAAACGAAGCTGCTCTTAAAGCAATTCAAGAAGCTGTTGAAGCTGCAGGTTACGAGCTAGGTACAGATATTACTCTAGCGATGGACTGTGCTGCTTCTGAGTTCTACAACAAAGAACAAGGTATCTACGACCTTAAAGGTGAAGGTAAGAAATTTACTTCAGAAGAATTTAACTTCTTCCTTAAAGATCTAGTAGACAAGTTCCCAGCTATCGTTTCTATCGAAGATGGTCTAGACGAATCAGATTGGGCTGGCTTCAAGCACCAAACTGAACTACTAGGTGACAAGATTCAACTAGTAGGTGACGATCTATTCGTTACAAACACTAAGATCTTTGCTGAAGGTATTGAGAAAGGTATTACTAACTCAATCCTAATCAAGCTAAACCAAATCGGTTCTCTAACTGAAACTCTAGCTTGTATTAAAATGGCTAAAGATGCTGGTTATACTGCTGTTATCTCTCACCGTTCAGGCGAGACAGAAGACGCAACTATTGCTGATTTAGCAGTAGGTACAGCTGCAGGTCAAATCAAAACTGGTTCTATGAGCCGTTCTGACCGTGTTGCTAAGTACAACCAACTTATCCGTATCGAAGAAGCACTAGGTGAACGTGCTGCTTTCAACGGTCTTAAAGAAGTTAAAGGTCAAGCTTAATTCTTTTAAGCCTATCATTGAGCTTGCTCAATGAGCCTAAATCAAACCGTCTCTTAGGAGGCGGTTTTTTTTTCTGAAAAAGTGATACTGCTGTAAATAACGCTAAATAAACAGCTTTTGTTTGATTTAACAGCAAAATTGACACGTAACTAGCACTGTATCAACTCTATAGCCATAATAGTGGTCACAATAAGCTGATTATGGGATTATTACGCTTTCGCAACATGCATTCCAATGGTTTACGATCAGTGATTGATTGGAATGTATATTGTTGGTATTGACATCTACGCTAATTTTAAAGGGGAATCATGCGTCTGTTTATTATTATCCTGCTAGTGGTTTTAGCTTGGCTGCAGTACGATTTTTGGGATGGTAAAAACGGTATGAACGAATATACCGCAGTAAAAGAAAGCGTTGCTTTACAGCAAGCTGCTAATACTGAATTACAACAACGAAACCAACAAATGTACGCAGAAATTAAAGATCTTCATGGCGGTAAAGAAGCCGTAGAAGAGCGCGCGCGCAATGATTTAGGTTTAATTAAACCCGGTGAAACTTTTGTTCGAGTGTTAGGTGATAATAACTAACGTTAGCGTTTTTTGTTGTGAGTAATAAAGCTAATGATCGCTGAAGAATTTATTGCCGTAGTACCTGCGGCTGGAGTTGGCAGTCGAATGGCTGCTGATCGTCCGAAGCAATATCTTCATATTGCAGGTAAAACGATTTTAGAGCATACCGTTGATCGTCTATTGAGCTTACCTGAAATTACACGGGTGATAATTGCTGTTAGTGCAGATGATCCTTATTTTCCACAGTTACCATTAGCGACTGATTCACGGATCACCGTGGTCGATGGTGGTGCTGAACGGGCTGATTCAGTGTTTGCGGGTTTAGCGGCGATTGATAATAACAATGCATGGGTATTAGTGCATGATGCTGCGCGGCCATGTGTTAGGTTAACTGACTTAACGGCTTTGATAACAGCCGCTGTTAATAGTGATTGTGGTGCGATTTTAGCAGCTCCTGTACGTGACACCATGAAACGTGGGCATAATAAAGCAACACAATCTCAGATTATTCATACGGTCGATCGTGAAAACTTATGGCATGCGTTAACACCACAAATGTTTCGTGTTGGACAATTACGCCAATCATTAACGACAGCTTTAGCTCAAGGTGCGACGATCACTGATGAAGCATCCGCATTAGAATTTTGTGGTTATACCCCGATCCTCGTTGCTGGACGGAGTGATAATCTGAAGGTGACACAGCCAGAAGATTTAGCCTTGGCTGAGTTTTATCTACAACTCTTATTAAAGGAACAACATTAATGCGAATTGGTCACGGGTTTGATGTGCATAAATTTGGTGGTGCAGGCCCCGTTATTATTGGTGGTGTTGCTGTTCCTTATGAACAAGGTCTAATCGCACACTCTGATGGTGATGTCGCTTTACACGCTGTTTGTGATGCGTTGTTAGGGGCAATCGGTGCGGGTGATATTGGTCGTCATTTCCCTGATACTGACGCTGAGTGGGCCGGTGCCGATAGTCGATTTTTATTACGTGATGTCTACAGCAAGGTTAAGGCAATGGGCTATTGTCTTGGTAATCTCGATGTCACTATTATTGCCCAAGCACCCAAAATGGCACCTCACATTACGGCGATGTGCCAAGCCATAGCTGACGATCTGGAAACAGATATCGCCAATATTAATGTTAAAGCAACTACTTCTGAACGCCTAGGATTTACTGGACGTAAAGAAGGTATTGCTTGTGAAGCCGTTGTTTTAATTAAAAAGGTATAATGACATCATGTCGACAAATAACATCTCAACAAACGTAATGGATTGTTTTAAGTGGCTTCATGAACAGCCAACTTGCCATGGAAATATTAAGGCAAATCCACAAGATTTTATCGTTAACGAGCAGTTAGGTTTTACCTTTACAGGTACTGGCGAGCACTTAATGGTTAAAATTCGCAAAACAGGCGAAAATACTAAATATGTGGTTAATGAATTAGCCAAAGCGTGTGGTGTGAAATCGCGTGATGTGAGTTGGGCCGGTCTTAAAGATCGCCACGCAGTCACTGATCAATGGATAAGTGTTCATTTACCAGGTAAAGCTGATCCTGATTTAACTCAGTTTGAAGCAGAGCACCCTGGAATTGAAATTCTTGAAACGACTCGCAATGATAAAAAACTACGCCCTGGTGATTTGCAAGGTAACTGGTTCCAATTGCGCTTAACTGATTTAGATCAGCCTCAAGCATTAGCTGAACGTTTAGAGTTAGTAAAGCAACAAGGTGTTGCAAACTATTTTGGTCAGCAACGTTTTGGTTATGGCGGCAATAACGTCATTAAAGCTCGCGCTTGGGGTAATAATGAATTCCGTGTTCGTGATAAGAGCAAGCGTAGTTTTTACTTATCAGCTGCACGCTCATGGATGTTTAACCAAGTATTGTCTGCGCGTATTGAGCAAAATCTTACCCGTGAAATTATGCTAGGTGATTGCCTACAAGCCGCTGGTGATGATCGCACGTTTATTGCTGAAACTATTACCCCTGAATTACAGCAACAAGTAATGCAAGGTGAAGTAGCAATTACAGGCCCATTGCTAGGTGATAACGCTTTACCTACAACAGCTGATGCACAAGCATTTGAATTAGCGATTGTTGAGCAAGAACCTGCACTTGTAGCATTAGTACGTGATAATCGTATGCGTCATGATCGTCGTTCATTATTATTACTACCACAAGATATGCAATGGCAGTTTGATGATAATGGCGTGATCCTTTCTTTTGCTTTACCTGCTGGCAGTTTTGCGACTTCGGTCGTGCGTGAGTTGATCATGCCGCTAGAATC
The DNA here is from genome assembly GCF_002849605.1 of Photobacterium carnosum. Taxonomy (GTDB): domain Bacteria; phylum Pseudomonadota; class Gammaproteobacteria; order Enterobacterales; family Vibrionaceae; genus Photobacterium; species Photobacterium carnosum. The sequence continues at coordinate 15,102 of NZ_NPIB01000028.1, read as the reverse complement.
AGAAGGTATGAATGATGAGAATACTGATCAGCAATGATGATGGTATTTTTGCTGAAGGTATTAATACGTTAGCTGAGGTTCTAAGTGAGCTTGGTGAAGTAACGGTAGTTGCCCCTGATCGTAATCGATCAGGGGCATCCAATTCATTAACGATTGATTACCCATTACGTATTCGTCAGCAAAGTGACAATAAAGTCGCGGTTCAAGGTACGCCAGTAGATTGTGTCCATTTTGCATTAACTGAATGGTTAGATAACTTGCCCGATATTGTGGTGGCGGGGATTAATCATGGTGCAAATTTAGGCGATGATGTACTTTATTCTGGCACGGTTGCTGCGGCGACTGAAGGTTATTTTTTAGGTGTACCTGCGATTGCTGTTTCATTAGTGGGTGATACCCATTTTGATACTGCTGCTCAAGTTGTAAAGATCTTGATTGAAAAAATGGTCATGCAGCCATTATCTACATCTACTCAAAAAATTATTAATGTTAATGTTCCTGATGTGCCTTTTGATCAACTAAAAGGGTGGAAAACAACCCGCTTAGGGGCACGTCATCGGGCTGTGAGTATGATTAAAAAAACCGATCCTCGTGGGAATCCATTATATTGGTTAGGACCTCCGGGTGATACACAAGATGCTACCGAAGGCACTGATTTTTTTGCGATTGAACATGGAGAAGTTTCTATTACTCCGTTACAAGTCGACCTGACTGCGCATGATGCAATAGTTGGGCTAGAAAGCTGGATGCATGCGGTGGAGATTCGATAACTATGCGTTATCAGAGGCAAGTTGATAAATTAATTGCGTTATTAGTTAATCGAGGTATTACCGATCAGCGAGTGCTGCAAGCTATTGCTGCGATACCTCGCCAATTTTTTATTGATGAAGCATTTTCTTATCAAGCTTATGAGAATAATGCGTTACCGATAGGCAGTGGTCAGACGATTTCACAACCTTATATTGTTGCAAAGATGACCTCGCTATTAGCATTAACGCCGCAATCATCGGTGCTAGAAATTGGTACTGGATCCGGTTATCAAGCGTCAGTGTTAGCGCAATTAGCTGATCATGTTTATTCTGTTGAGCGAATTAAAGGCCTGCAATGGCAAGCAAAACGACGTTTTAAACAATTAGAATTATATAATATTTCGACTAAACATGGTGATGGATGGCAAGGTTGGGAAAGTAAAGGCCCATTTGATGCTATTATTGTTACCGCCGCGCCAAGTGAGGTTCCCCAGAGCCTATTAACCCAACTTGCCGATGGTGGTCGATTAATATTACCCGTAGGGTATTCAGAGCAAGTGTTAAAATTGATTGTTCGCAATGGCGAACAGTTTATTGAAACGGATATCGAACCTGTTAAATTTGTGCCGTTAGTGGCTGGAGATTTGGCGTAAATCATGAGTATTGAGCGTATGATAAAAAAAATAATTCAACCTTCTTTGCTAGCAGTAACCTGTGTGGTGCTGTTATCTGCATGTAGTAGTCATACGCCTGCGCCTGTTTCAAATCTTGCTAAAGATTATTCACAATTGCAACGTGGCAGTTTTCATGGCAGTTATTACACTGTTCAGAAAGGAGATACGCTGTATTTTATCTCTTATATGACCGGGCGTGATGTTAAAGATATCGTTAAGCTAAACCGCTTACCTTACCCTTATACGATTTATCCTGGGCAAAGATTGGCGATTCCAACAGCGGATAGTCAAGGGCGTACTAATAACGTCGTTGTAATGCCAATAATTGCACCATCAGCTGCAAAAACGGTAACCCAGACCGTACATAAACCCGTCATCAAAAAACCAGTAGTGCAAAAAACAACCAATAAACCAGTTGCTAAGCAAGAAGCAAAAGAGTACTCTGAAAAAACAAAAGTTAACAAACCCGTAACAAATAAGCCAGTAACAAAACCAACGTCACATGTTTCAAGTTCTGGCTGGGCTTGGCCTGTGAAAGGTAAAATTATTGAAGGGTTCTCAAACGCAGATAATGGCAATAAAGGTATCGATATTACTGCCGCTCGTGGTACGCCAATTCGCGCAACATCAGCTGGAAAAGTGGTTTATGCCGGTGATGCACTGCGAGGATACGGTAATTTAGTGATCATTAAGCACAGTGAAGATTACCTTAGTGCTTATGCGCACAACGATAAAATATTAGTTAAAGAGCAACAATCAGTTAAAGCTGGTCAGGAAATAGCGACGATGGGGAGTTCTGGTGCATCAAGTGTTCGATTGCATTTTGAAATCCGCTATAAAGGAAAGTCTGTCGATCCAATGCGCTTTCTTCCTAAGTAGTTCGCCATAATAAAAATAGAGAAACGTATAAATCAGAGATGACATCATGACGTTGTAATGTCTTTAACTCGCCATCTGGGAGGCGCTATGAGTAGAAGCAGCACAGCCAAAAAACTTGAATCATTGACATTAGATGACAGCATTGAACGTAATAGTTTAGTGGTGTCCACTGATAATAATTCTGATACGTCAGCATCGACAGAAGCTGCTGATATCTCCAAATATGAGACAAGCGCTAAAGTACTTGATGCAACCCAACTTTATCTTGGTGAAATTGGATATTCTCCATTGCTCACTGCCGAAGAAGAAGTGTTGTATGCACGTCGGGCATTACGCGGTGATGAGGTGTCACGTAAACGGATGATTGAAAGTAATCTTCGGTTAGTCGTGAAAATATCCCGTCGTTATAGCAACCGTGGTTTAGCCTTACTTGATTTAGTTGAAGAGGGAAATTTAGGTCTTATTCGTGCAGTTGAAAAATTTGACCCTGAGCGAGGTTTCCGTTTTTCAACTTATGCAACATGGTGGATCCGTCAAACTATTGAACGGGCGATCATGAATCAAACCCGTACTATTCGCTTGCCCATCCATGTTGTGAAAGAGCTTAATGTTTATTTACGTACTGCACGTGAATTAGCACAAAAGCTTGATCATGAGCCAACTGCTGAAGATATTGCACTGCAACTTGAAAAATCCGTTGATGATGTTAACCGTATGCTGCGTCTTAATGAGCGAGTGAGTTCGGTTGATAATCCGATTGGTGGTGATTCTGATAAAGCACTATTAGATATAATCCCCGATGAAAAAGGCGGTAGTCCTGAAACCTCCACTCAAGATGATGACATTAAAAATTCTATTGTTCATTGGTTGCAAGATCTTAACCCTAAACAGCGTGAAGTGCTGGCACGACGATTTGGTTTGTTAGGTTATGAAGCATCGACATTAGAAGATGTTGGTCGTGAAATCGGCTTAACGCGTGAGCGAGTACGTCAGATTCAGGTTGAAGGCTTACGCCGTTTACGTGATATGTTAACCCACCAAGGGTTAAGTATTGAATCGTTATTTAATCAAGAAATGTAGTAATCAATCATCGATAACCGTCTTTTTAATGATCACTTTTACGCTATCGATAATAGAGACTCTTTAATAATAAAAAAGGACGCTAAAGCGTCCTTTTTTAATGGCTGTTATCTGGCCGTGATTACGCTAATAACGCTTTTAGACGATACAGCTCATCTAATGCTTGGCGAGGGGTTAATTCATCAGGATTAACCTTTGCTAATGCTTCTTCGACGTCGCTTGGCTCTGGAATCAAACTTAACTGATGTTCTTCTCGCGGCACTTGCCCTGTGATTTCAGCTGATGGTTGGGCTTTTTGATGCCCCAGCGCCTCTAATTGCTTGAGTTTTATTTTAGCGCGTTTAATTACAGCTTTTGGTACACCCGCTAGGCTAGCAACCGCTAAACCATAAGATTTGCTGGCAGCACCGTCTTGAACGCTATGCATAAATGCAATATTGTCGCCATGCTCAATCGCATCAAGGTGGACATTGGCTAAACCTGAAAGTAATGAAGGTAATTCGGTGAGCTCAAAATAGTGAGTAGCAAATAATGTCATTGCCGCAATTTTATCCGCTAACCATTCTGCACTTGCCCACGCGAGAGAGAGGCCATCATAGGTACTGGTACCACGGCCAATTTCATCCATTAACACTAAACTGTGTTTGGTTGCATTATGGAGAATATTAGCGGTTTCTGTCATTTCGACCATAAAGGTTGAACGACCAGACGCAAGATCATCTGACGCGCCAATACGGGTGAAAATACGATCCAGTGGACCGATAGTTACCGCTTCTGCAGGAACAAAAGATCCAACATGTGCCAGTAAGGCAATCAGTGCAGTTTGGCGCATGTAAGTTGATTTACCGCCCATGTTAGGACCAGTAATAATCAACATACGACGATCTTGATGTAACGTAATTGGATTAGCGATAAACGGTTCACTTAAGACTTGCTCAACCACAGGGTGACGACCCGCAGTAATATTAATCCCTGTTGTCGTCGTCAATTGTGGGCGGCAATAGTTTAAGCTATCAGCACGTTCTGCTAAGTTTGCTAGTACATCTAATTCAGATAAGGCACTTGCTGCTAACTGTAATCGTTCTAAATGCGGTAATAATTGATCAAATAATTCTTCCCACAGCTTTTTCTCAAGCGCTAATGCTTTTGATTTTGAATTTAGCACCTTATCTTCGTGCTCTTTTAATTCAGGAATAATATAGCGTTCAGCATTTTTAAGCGTTTGGCGGCGAATATAGTGATCAGGAACTAAGTGGCTTTGACCACGACTGACCTGAATAAAGAAACCATGAACCTGATTAAAACCTACTTTAAGGCTATCAATATCGTGACGCTCACGTTCGCGAGTTTCAAGGTCGGTTAAATATTGTTTAGCACCATCGGCTAAATCTCGCCATTCATCTAATTCAGCATTATAGCCAGGGGCTAATACACCGCCATCACGAATAATAACCGGTGGGTTTTCAATGATAGCGCGTTCAAGCAATTGGCACAGATCATCCATAGGTGCTGAATCTTGGGCTAATTCACCAATACGTGCTTGTGGAATTTCTGCTAATAATTGTGCCAGCTCAGGTAAGTATTGCATTGCAGTGCGCATACGCGCTAAATCACGAGGTCGAGCTGAGCGTAAAGCTAATCGTGCCACGATACGCTCTAAATCTCCCATATGACGTAAGACACTTGCCATATCGACAAACATGCCACTGTCTTTAAACGCCTCGATAGCATTTAAACGGCCATTTAATTGGTGTTGATCGCGAATGGGTTGATGTAACCAGCGCTTTAGTAAGCGGCTACCCATAGGGGTCGCGGTATGATCGAGTACGGCGGCAAGGGTGTTATCAAAACCACCGGCTAAGTTTTGGGTTAATTCTAAATTACGGCGAGTGGCGGCGTCTAAAATTACTGCATGATCTTGGGTATCGAGGGTGATCGCACGAATATGAGGTAATGCGGTGCGTTGAGTATCTTTGACATATTGCATCAAACAACCAGCAGCACATAAACCAAGATTGGCTTTTTCGACGCCAAAGCCTACTAAATCACGGGTACCAAATTGTAATGTCAGTTGTTGGCGTGCCGTTTCTAATTCAAATTCCCAAATCGGACGACGACGCTTACCTTTGAACGGTTCAACTAAATGTAGATACGTAAAATCTTCAGGATAAAGCAGTTCAGCGGGGCTCGTACGTTGTAGCTCGGCTTGCATTTCTTCTTCAGTTGTCGGCTCGGTTAACATGAAGCGGCCTGAGGTAATATCAAGCGTTGCGTAGCCAAATTTATTATTGGCAGTATAAATAGCAGCAATAAGGTTATCACGACGTTCGTTCAGTAAAGCTTCATCACTGACGGTACCTGGGGTGACGATACGTACAACTTTCCGCTCTACAGGGCCTTTGCTGGTGGCTGGATCGCCAATTTGCTCACAAATAGCAACGGATACCCCTTGTTGAACCAATTTAGCCAAGTAGCCTTCAACTGCATGGTAAGGTACTCCAGCCATTGGTATTGGTTCACCATTGGTCGCGCCACGTTTTGTCAGAGAGATATCAAGTAATTGTGAAGCTCGCTTGGCATCATCAAAAAACATCTCATAGAAGTCGCCCATGCGGTAGAACAATAAAATATCAGGGTTTTCAGCTTTGATCCGAAGGAACTGCTGCATCATAGGAGTATGTTTTTCTAAGCCTTTTATCGTCACGATATTGCCTACTCTTGCTGGTTCAACGTCGGCTACTTGGAATAGCTCGACCAATAAAATAATAGAGTCTAAGGATACGTGAATCAGCGGATCGGTCAAAGTAGCCATTGAACTTTTTTTATCATCTTTGCAATGGTATTGAACAAGCGTAAAGTTAGCTTACATACATCAATGTATTAAAAGACAATAAATAGAAACCAGCTTGGAGGCATTAATGGTAAATATTGAACAATTGGCTTATGAACTTGGTGAAGCATTAAATACTAAGCAGTGGGTCGCAACGACGGCTGAGTCTTGTACTGGTGGCGGGGTTTCATTTGCTATTACCGATATTTCAGGAAGCTCGGCATGGTTTAACCGTGCATTTATTACTTATAGCAATGAAGCTAAGAAGCAAATGCTTAGTGTAAGTGAACAAGCTCTGACAGAATTTGGTGCGGTAAGTGAGGCGGTTGTTTTTGAAATGGCTTGCGGTGCTTTAGCGGCTTCACGTGCAGATATTAGTGTCGCTATCAGTGGTATTGCTGGTCCTGATGGTGGTAGTGAAGATAAACCTGTAGGTACAGTATGGTTTGCTTGGGCTGATGCAACCGGATGGCAGCAGACACAATGTTGTTTATTCAGTGGTTCACGCCAACAGGTTAGACAACAAGCAATAGCGGAAGCGTTATCGGGTTTGATTACTCGAGTAAACAAGGTAATAGAAGAGTGATCTCTTTTATAAAGATCGCATTTAACAAAAAAAATTAAACCAGAACTAGACACTGTATGAATAGACAGTATACTAAGTCTCATATCCAGATCAGTAACTTTATTTTAGCATCCGTTGGAGAGTCAAATGGACGACAACAAGCAGAAGGCTCTTGCCGCAGCGTTAGGCCAGATTGAGAAGCAGTTCGGTAAAGGTTCAATTATGAAATTGGGCGATAATAAAACAATGGATATCGAAACTATTTCGACAGGTTCATTGTCCCTTGATATCGCGCTAGGTGCTGGTGGTTTACCAATGGGACGTATCGTAGAAATCTACGGTCCAGAATCATCAGGTAAAACAACACTGACACTTGAAGTTATCGCATCAGCTCAGAAAAATGGTAAAACCTGTGCTTTTATTGATGCTGAGCACGCTCTTGATCCCGTTTATGCAGGAAAGCTAGGCGTTGATATTAATGAATTATTAGTGTCGCAACCTGATACTGGTGAGCAGGCTCTAGAAATTGTTGATGCACTTGCACGTTCAGGTGCCGTTGATGTAATTGTTATTGACTCCGTTGCAGCCCTAACACCAAAAGCTGAAATCGAAGGCGAAATGGGTGACTCTCATATGGGTCTGCAAGCACGTATGTTATCGCAAGCAATGCGTAAATTAACGGGTAACCTTAAACAGTCTAACTGTATGTGTATCTTCATTAACCAGATTCGTATGAAGATTGGTGTGATGTTTGGTAATCCAGAAACCACAACCGGTGGTAATGCACTGAAGTTCTATGCTTCTGTTCGTCTTGATATTCGTCGTACTGGCGCAATCAAAGATGGTGATGAGGTTGTTGGTAACGAGACTCGTATTAAAGTCGTTAAGAACAAAATTGCTGCACCGTTTAAGCAAGCTGAAACCCAAATTCTATATGGCCAAGGTTTTAACCGTAATGGTGAATTGGTTGACCTTGGTGTAAAAAATAAATTAGTTGAAAAAGCGGGTGCTTGGTATAGCTACCAAGGCAATAAAATTGGTCAAGGTAAAGCAAACTCTTGTAAATACTTAGTTGAAAATCCTGCGATTGCTGCTGAGATTGAAAAGAAACTGCGTGATTTACTGTTAGCACCTGTTGTTGCTGAAACTGACACAAAAGATGCCGCAAAAAAAGATGCTGAAGATGGTGAAGCTTTTTAATTAAAGTCGAATCAATCTCATTTATATTGTACATCTATAATTAACCCAGCCTTCGTGCTGGGTTTTTTTATGGCTTTATTTTAAGTGCTGATTATATTGAAAAGGGCTAATTTAATTGACAAATTTACCGTATTTTCTGCTTTAATATGTCAGATTATAGTTTTAACTTTATATTTATTTGTTATTGAATTGAGTTATCGTATTTATTAGGTAGGCATATTTGCAATGAAAAAACACGTATCGTTGATACGTTGGATGGGACAAACTATTCGACGATTTACTAAGTGGCTTTACACTCTTCGCCATATTTTTGTGGCTTTGTTTGTTTTAGGTAATAGTGGTCTTATTTTTCATACGATTTATGGCTTACCTATTAACTTATGGACGTTGTTTAATGTTAGCGATTATGATCAAATAAATGCCAGTTTTTTGACTAATGCACCTTATTTTATGTTAGGTGTGTTTATCGTCATGAGTTCGGTAGGACTCTTTTTTAGAGCACGAATTTCATGGATGATCAGTTTTACATTAATGTTGATCAATATTTTTTATACCGCCCATATTCATCCGCAACAAACGCATAATATTCACTATGGTATTGCGTCATTAATTTTATTATTTATGGTGCGCAAATACTTTTCTAAAAGCAGTGTTGCCGCCGGTAGTATCTTTGCGTTAATCAGTGTGATTACTTTATTGTTAACCTCCACCTATGGTGCGCTGTATTTTGGTGATGGTTTTAACCCGAAGATCACCAGTTTATTGACCGCGTTTTATTATGCGATAGAAACCATGTCTACTGTTGGCTATGGTGATATTGTTCCTATTTCTGAACCTGCGCGATTATTTACTATTTCGGTTATAGTGTCTGGTATTACCGTCTTTGCCACATCGGCAACGTCAGTGTTAGGTCCTGTTGTTCATAGTGGTTTTGAGCGACTTGTTAAAGGGAATAGTAAAAAAATGGATCGTACAAATCATTTTATAATTTGTGGCTTATCAAGCCTTGCCATTAATACCATCAAGCAATTAACGGAGCGTAAGCAGCCCATTACGGTTATTGTTTCACCGCGAATACAACAAGCAGCTAAAGATCAATTAGAAGGGCTTGATGTGGTGATTGGTGATTGGTGATTATAGTGATGGTGCTATTTTAACCCAAGCTGGCGTTATGAATGCTAAAGCGGTACTTGCGCTGAGTGATGATGATGCCGATAACGCGTTTATTGTATTATCTGCAATTGAATTAGCCAGTTCTGCACGTACTGTGGCATTGGTGAACGAAAGTAAAAATATTAATAAAGTAAAAAGTGTTAATCCTGACATTGTAATTTCACCGCAACAGTTTGCGAGTGATATTCTGGCTCGATTATTAAATGGCGAAAGTATCGATAGTGATTCGATTGTGGCGTCGCTATTGCATTCAGTACAAGGGCTATCAGAAAAAGAAATTAAGAAATAATATTACTGTACGGCGTGCGCCGGGGGATTATTTGATACATTTTGCCACATATCATTTCCCGTAATAGCTACCGTTGTTTTACAATAGCCCCCAAAAAATTTATCTTAGCTTTATTATTAGATGGTGATTGTTCATTGTTCCTTATGGTTTAAGGGGTGAACAGTTATCGAAGAAAATCGCCATGAGGTGTTTTTCTGTCCTTCTATTCCAAGTATTAATTCAGGATTTGCCTATGTACATGAGCACTGATGAGATTCGCCGCGCGTATCTTGCATTTTTCGAGAGCAAAGGCCACCAGATCGTGGACAGCTCATCTCTTGTACCTGCGAATGACCCAACGTTGTTATTCACTAACGCAGGTATGAACCAGTTTAAAGATACATTCCTAGGTCTTGAGAAGCGTAACTATACACGTGCAACAAGCGCTCAGCGTTGTGTTCGTGCGGGTGGTAAACATAACGACCTTGAAAATGTTGGCTTTACTGCTCGTCACCATACTTTCTTTGAAATGTTAGGTAACTTCAGTTTTGGCGATTACTTCAAGCATGATGCTATTGGTTATGCATGGGAGTTTCTGACAAAAGAGCTTAAACTTGCTGAAGATCGTTTAGTTGTTACTATCTATGAAAGTGATGATGAAGCGTTTGAAATCTGGAATAAAGAAATTGGTATTCCAGCTGATCGCATTGTTCGTATTGGTGATAATAAAGGTGCACCATTTGCTTCAGATAACTTCTGGCAAATGGGTGATACTGGTCCTTGTGGTCCATGTTCTGAGATTTTCTATGATCACGGTGATCACATCTGGGGTGGCCGTCCAGGTACACCAGAAGAAGATGGCGATCGCTTTATTGAGATCTGGAATAACGTATTTATGCAGTTCAACCGTCAAGCTGACGGTACAATGGAACCGCTACCTAAGCCTTCTGTTGATACAGGCATGGGTATTGAGCGTATTGCTGCAATTATGCAAGGCGTACACTCAAACTACGAAATCGATATTTTCAAAACCTTAATTAAAGAAGCCGCTGCTGTTATTGGTTATGACGATCTTTCTAACCAATCATTACGTGTTGTTGCTGACCATATCCGTTCTTGTGCTTACTTGATTGCTGACGGTGTTATGCCTTCAAATGAAGGCCGTGGTTATGTATTACGTCGTATTATTCGTCGTGCAGTACGTCACGGTAACAAGCTAGGCGCACAAGGCGTATTCTTCTACAAACTTGTTGGTCCATTAGCTGAGATCATGGGTTCTGCGGGTGAAGATCTAAAAGCACAGCAAGAGCTAGTAGAGAAAGTGTTAAAGATTGAAGAAGATAACTTCAGTCGTACGCTTGATCGTGGTCTAACGATTCTTAATGAAGCATTAGACAACATCGACGGTAATGTACTTGATGGTGAAACAGTATTTAAACTTTATGATACTTACGGTTTCCCTGCTGACTTAACTAACGACGTTGCTCGTGAGCGTGGTTTCTCAATCGATGAAGATGGTTTTGAAACAGCAATGGCAGCTCAACGTCAACGTGCGCGTGACGCGGGTAACTTTGGTGTTGATTACAATGACGTAATCAAAGTTGATGCTGAAACAACGTTCTGTGGTTACAGCGCGACGGATGGCGAAGGTGTGATTGTTGCGTTATACCGCGATGGTAATGCTGTTGACACCATTAATGCTGGCGAAGATGCATTGGTTGTATTATCAAATACACCATTTTATGCAGAATCAGGCGGTCAATGTGGTGACAGTGGCCTACTAACGGCTGAAGGCGTGGTGTTTAACGTTGCAGATACACAGAAGTTTGGCGCGGCATCTGGCCATAAAGGTCAATTAGTTGAAGGCTCATTAACGGTTGGTCAACAATTGACTGCTGCTGTTGATTCAGAGCGTCGTCAAGCGATTAGTTCAAACCACTCTGCAACTCACTTAATGCACGCTGCACTGCGTACTATTTTAGGTGATCACGTTGGCCAGAAAGGTTCATTAGTAAAAGCGGATAGTCTTCGTTTTGACTTCTCAAACCTAGAAGCAGTTAAACCTGAACAGTTACGTGCTGTTGAGAATATGGTTAACGAACAAATTCGTGCTAACCATAGTATTGATACTAACATCATGGATATCGACACGGCGAAAGCAAACGGTGCAATGGCATTGTTTGGTGAGAAGTACGATGATGAAGTACGTGTATTGAGCATGGGGGACTTCTCAACTGAGCTTTGTGGTGGTGTTCACGCAACACGTACAGGTGATATCGGTCTGTTTAAGATCCTATCTGAAAGTGGTATCGCTGCGGGTATTCGCCGTATTGAAGCGGTTACTGGTGCTGGCGCGATTGCGGCAATGCACACTGAAGATATGATGCTAGCGAAAACTGCTCGTTTAGTGAAATCTGACGTGGCTTCTGTTGTTAGCAAAGTGGATGCGTTAGTGACCCACAGCAAACAACTAGAAAAAGAAATTCAACAATTGAAAGATAAGCTAGCGGCACAAGAAGGTGCGGGTCTTATTAATCAAGTGCAAGAAATTAACGGCGTTAAAGTATTAATTGCGAAGCTTGATGGTGCTGATAACAAAGCATTACGTGGCATGGTTGATGAGTTAAAAAATCAGCTAGGTAGCGGTGTGGTGTTATTAGGTAATGTTAGCGAAGGTAAAGTCGGTTTAATTGCTGGTGTAACTAAAGATTTAATTGGCAAAGTAAAAGCGGGTGAGTTAGTTAATTTGGTGGCATTGCAAGTTGGTGGTAAGGGCGGCGGTCGTCCTGATATGGCACAAGCTGGCGGTACTGACGCAGCAGCATTGCCTGCGGCATTAGAGACTGTTGCACCATGGCTAGCTGACAAACTGTAATCACTGGAGAGGTAATGTGGCACTATTAGTGCAGAAATTTGGTGGTACGTCAGTTGGTAGTATTGAACGGATAGAAGCTGTTGCTGAGCGAGTAATAAAAGCTCGCCAGTGTGGCCACCAAGTTGTTGTTGTATTGTCTGCAATGGCCGGTGAGACTAATCGGTTATTGGGCCTAGCTAAGCAAATTGATGCGATACCCACCCCTCGCGAGTTAGATGTTTTACTCGCAGCTGGTGAGCAAGTGTCAATTGCCTTATTGGCTATGGCGTTGAATAAGCGAGGCCATAGCGCAACCTCTTTGACGGCAGATCAAGTTGTTATTCATACCGATAGCAATTTTAATAATGCCACAATCAATGAGGTTGAAACCCATAATATGACCACATTACTTAGCCAAGGCAGCATTGTTGTCGTGGCTGGTTTTCAAGGGCGTGATATTGATGGCAATATCACAACCTTGGGACGTGGCGGGTCAGATACCACTGCGGTTGCTATTGCTAGTGCTCTTAATGCAGATGAATGTCAGATTTTTACAGATGTTGACGGAGTGTATTCTACTGATCCAAGAATTGTACCAAGTGCGGCTCGTTTAGATGTTATTCACTTTGATTACATGACTTGCATGGCGCGCCTAGGGGCAAAAGTGCTACAATTACAGTCTGTAGAGTATGCGTGCCAGCATCGCGTTCCATTACGTGTTCTTTCTTCATTTGAAGAAGGGCAGGGAACGTTAGTGAATTTTGATGTAATGAATAATCAGAACATCATTGGCGTTGCGCTTCAAAGGCAGCAAGTTTTAGTTAATATTATGCTACCAACGGCTGTTCTTAATGAACAGTTGGACCTCTATGGTTTGACAGCTTGGAATTTATCAACTAATTCTAGTGATGAGATGTCACAAATCGTTATTTCTAATGATGATTTAGCTCGTTTAAGGCTAGTGTTTAATAACAAAATGCGCCATATTGGTATGGTCTCTATACTTTCCTTGATTGGAAAGGATATTCAGCAACATTTGGAGTCTATCCAAATGGTTCTGCATGAGGCTGGCATTACAGTGCATACATATCAGGGCGATAATAAGTGTTTATCTTTATTGATTAATGAAGATGATCATCTTGTTGCTGTTGATTTAATCCATGAAAAATTTGTGGTCGATGGCCAGTGTTTAGGTAATCTATCGCATCTTGCTGTTTCTTGAGCCACGGCTATTTACGAAATTGTGAATTTTATTGGATAAAACGTTAAATTCTTATAAGACAGAGATTACTCAAGGAGCACTCGAATGCTAATTTTAACACGTCGTGTAGGTGAAACTCTAATGATTGGTGACGAAGTAACTGTCACTGTTCTTGGTGTTAAAGGAAATCAGGTACGTATTGGTGTTAACGCACCTAAAGAAATATCTGTTCACCGTGAAGAAATATACATGCGAATTCAAGCAGAAAAAGAAGCTGGTACTCCGAGTACTGGTAACTACTAATTCGAAGAGGGCTAGGATAATTATCCTGGCCTTTTTTGTGCCTGTAGAAAAGTAACATCCTATAAGTTGTAATTAAATCTATTCCAAAGATGCTGTTTTTTAGGTTTGTCTTTGAATGGATTATTAGTCTGATAAAGTGAATATTTCCATGCCCACGTTGCATTAATTATCGCATTGCTTACTAAGTGTTCATTCGTGCGGCGAGTATTGGTTTTTTGCAATAAAGTGTTTGACTTATTTTGGGCTAACAGTAATATGTGCCTCCACAACACGGTGAGGTGGCCGAGAGGCTGAAGGCGCTCCCCTGCTAAGGGAGTATATGGTTTATCCCGTATCGAGGGTTCGAATCCCTCCTTCACCGCCATTATTTTTTAATGGATATTGTGACGCTTTCTTGTTGATTTAATTATCTTAATTTGGGATAATGAAACGGTAATAAAGCACAGTGCGCGCGTAGCTCAGCTGGATAGAGTACTTGGCTACGAACCAGGCGGTCGGAGGTTCGAATCCTCCCGCGCGCACCATTATTTAAGCAATGAGTATTGTTAGCCTTTAGCAGCTAATGTTACTTGTTACTTGCACCGAATTGTGTGGTGAGGTGGCCGAGAGGCTGAAGGCGCTCCCCTGCTAAGGGAGTATACGGTTTATCCCGTATCGAGGGTTCGAATCCCTCCTTCACCGCCATTCTTTATTGATGGCAACGATGTTGATATCAATATGGTGTTTTCTTTAGCAAGAAACACCCAGTGCGCGCGTAGCTCAGCTGGATAGAGTACTTGGCTACGAACCAGGCGGTCGGAGGTTCGAATCCTCCCGCGCGCACCATTATTTAAGCAATAGGTTAATTGTGATTATTAACGTGTTACTTATACCAATTTGTGTGGTGAGGTGGCCGAGAGGCTGAAGGCGCTCCCCTGCTAAGGGAGTATATGGTTTATCCCGTATCGAGGGTTCGAATCCCTCCTTCACCGCCATTCTTTGTTTTTTCTAAAGATTATCGAAAGGTAAGATTTGGCGATTGCATAATTCCTTTTATAGCTAAAAGGAATGGTTTCTGGGAATAAATTCCTAATTAAAGAAACCCAGTGCGCGCGTAGCTCAGCTGGATAGAGTACTTGGCTACGAACCAGGCGGTCGGAGGTTCGAATCCTCCCGCGCGCACCATCATTTAAAAGCAGCAGACCTCAATGTTTGTTGTTGTAACAGAATTAGTGCGCGCGTAGCTCAGCTGGATAGAGTACTTGGCTACGAACCAGGCGGTCGGAGGTTCGAATCCTCCCGCGCGCACCATCATTTAAAAGCAGCAGACCTCAATGTTTGTTGTTG
>NZ_NPIB01000027.1 GCF_002849605.1 Photobacterium carnosum | reverse complement strand
ATAATCTAGCCTAAATGGTGGGGCAGTCATGCCTCACCATTTCAGGTCTTGTTTGGTTACATTGCCAATGAGCACCCAATCCTCATACTTTCAAATTAGTCTCATTTAACATCACAAATTTTATGCGTACTAACAACAATTATGCTGGTTCTAAATTAAATTCATTTAATTCTTCAGCAATAGTCTTTTCTGCTTCTCTTAGCCGAGTCTTGGCGTAACTCAAGTAAATGATAAAATCTTCGTTGGTAACAGATGCCAAAGGCTCCTCAATGAAAAGTAAACATTGCTCTAGAGCTCTTTTAACTTCCTTATACCCCAAGATATTTTCAGCTTCATAATAAGCATCATTAATATAATTAAAAACATCGTCCAATTGTTGTAATTTTTGTTTTGTTGCCATGGCAGACAAATCTTTTTCGTATTGGCCATAAACTATTTGACTAAACACCTGGTCAATAAATATAATTTCCATCTTTTCTCTTTTTGATTTCCTGTAATTAACGAAAATCAAAAATAATGATAAAATCATTATAAATCAATAGGAAGTGGCTCTTTTTTTACACTATTTCTATTGGTGTATTTAGACAATAAAACTATATTGTAACTATCAATGACTTCAAGTAAGTAGTGAGGAGAACTTAATTCATAATCGTCCTCATATCTGTTTAAAATTAAAATAATTTCAACTTCACTCAACATACAGCTCGATGCTAATAGCTTTCTTTCGCGGTTATCTATCATGAAAAGGTGTATTTTTGCGTACTTCCTTGGCATAACACGATCCTATCTCTTCTTAAAGAAAGTAAGGAGCAGTGGGATAACCACAAATACAGCAATAATAATCAGCGCGTTTATCTGGTCCATACTATCTCGTGGTGTATTTAACAATCATAAAAAATATATAGCAGGCTAAGAAGAATAAAACACCTGTATTTAACAGTATGGATCTTATGCGAACCAAAAAACGAGAATGAACGATTATTCATTATTCCATGACAATACGATAACTTTAAACTCGGTAACGTCCAGATACAAAAAAGGCCGCCAATGGCGACCTCTAGATAATTAATTATCTTATTTTAATAAATAGACATTTCTCTAAGAATATCAGCTAAATCATTTGAGTTTATTTCATTTTTAACAAATGATTCAACAACATAAGCCAGATTTTTTTCGGTCTTTAATGTTACATCATGTAATTCTAAAAATGTACTCGCCGCAGTTAAAGCTGTTCTTTTGTTAGCATCAACAAAACAATGGCCTTTAGATATCGCTTCAATATATAAGGCTGCAACTTCAAACAGATCATCCATGCCGCCATAGAGAACATTAGTTTCTATTCTACCTAATGCACCACCTAACCGGTCATTTCCATAATAGCCTTGTGACCCTCGCTCTGTGGTTAGTATTTCATCATGAATATTAATCACATCATCTAAACTTAAAGTAATCATAAATCAGCGAGTAATTCTAAAGCTTCTCGATTTCCACGCATAGCTCGACGAGCTGCTGCTCTTACAGTAACCGTTCGATCAGTAGAGGTCATCATCTCAACATAAGAAAATGGGGCAATACTTGGTTTTTTATCTTTATTCTGTCGTGCTTTATTTAGTAATTCTTGAGTTCGTGGATTCATAAAACTTACCTTCAAGTTTAACCTCGTAAAAACATGCGGCAAGCTAACAAGGTTATTCAGCCTTTCGGGAGCTACCCTAGCCGCTAATTTTAATTGTACGTATAACCTTCTAAATTTACAACGTAACACCAATATACAAAAATACCGCCTCAAATTGGGCGGTATTTAACATCAAAGCTATTTATGCGCACTAAACCTGTAAAACCACCAGATATAAACTATAAAGCTAAATCATAAAAAACCGTTTAGCTATAAGAAATATAATAATGTTTGCTCATTATATTTAGTGAATATTAAAGGGTTTTAGTTGCTAACTTGTACATTAAGTTCATCGTCAGTAAAGTAACGATGACCCTGCCCAAGACCTTTAATTTTTTTAAACATTAGATCATGATGCTTATCTACTAAAATATCAGCCTCATTCGAGCATACTCCCCCAATAAAAATATAGCGTCCTTCTGTATCTAAAGAGTGGCAAGGATTTGTATTTACTGTCGAAAGTGTTGCGGTTACGTCCTCGATGACACAGGTTACTTTTCCTTTAATTACCCCAATAATACGTTTGACACGATGAGCCTTTTCACCACATTTCCATGCTTGTCTCGTCCCTAATTCGTAACCATGCTTTTCTTTTCCTCGGTGGATGTGGACTACGATATTGAGATCTCTTTGAACGAATGAAATATCATTATCTTTTATTTCTAACGATGTATTTGCTGTTGTCATTACTGTAGTTTCATCAAAATTTAAATACTTAATCGGGTTTGCAGCCCCCTTTGGGAAGTGAGCTGAAATGGTTTTATATTTAAGTTGAACTCTGATATTTTCTGGGGCTAGTTCACCATGAAATCCCCAACGCTGTTTTCCTTCAATATCGACAGGATACCAAGAATGAATCTTATACACTTCTCGAGTTAAGCCACGATAGGTAGGGATTGCGTAAATAGCTTTGTCTCGCTTCTTTCCAACAACCCAAGCAGATCTTGTCGCTTCGTACAGCTCATCCTGAGTAATCTCTCGGTGATATCTTTTGTTTATATTGATTAAAATGATTGGCAGTGACGTTGTTAGTACCTCGGCACTGTACATAGCAATAATCTCATTCGTTGACTTTATACCAAAATCATTGGCGTAATACCCACGTTGCAAGTTAGACAAATTAGTCAGGCCGACCAAATCGATAACTGCTGATTCAATTTCGAATGCGGTAGCTTCTTCTAAACCATGTCTGAGGATGTAATACTCTATGTTCTCACCACCATCTAAAATATCTCGAATAATATCGAGCTTATCTGATGAATTCTCTTTTTCTAATGCACATGCGACATGATTAAAAATTCGGTTTCCACACCCTTTCCCGACATAGAAAATATTTCCTGTACGAGGGTCACGAAGAAAATAAACATAATAATTGATCTGTTCAATCACGGACTGAGAAAACATAAAAAGTGTTCCGATTAAGTCAGAAAGCTTAACTTTCCGATAAATGAATGGTGATGGTTATTACAATGACAACGAACAATAAATATTACATTAATAAAAGAGTCTGACACAGTGTGACATTACTAACAGACACGCTGTAACGTCCAGATACAAAAAAACCGCCAAAAGACGGTGGTATTACTAATAATTTGAAATGGCTTTCCACTTCCATGTAAATCCTTTTGGTTGTGAATGCACTCGAAATGAAAAAACAACCTGAAAAGCCGTTAACGATAATATCATATTGATATAATTATCAGTAAGTAAAGAATGATAATTAGGGATCATTCTTTATTCAATAGCAATAAGATAACTTTAAATACTCTCAAAGAACCCCAAAAATCGCCCCTAGAAACGATTTTAAGACCACAAATACAGATCACTCGACACCTAGTATGACTTTTCGTTAAAAACGGCTGTATTTAACAGTATGCATCTATCCCGCACTACGTGTGTAAACCCAATATAGTAATGTCACTTTTTACCAACTTAGAGATGTGAAGTGGCATAGTTAATTTGGCCACCTAGTTAGAGGTGATATCATCACCTCATAATTTAATAGGTGACACTATGACTAAAAGAATACGTCCTAATTTTACACCCGAATTTCGATTAGAATCAGCACAACTCGTTTTAGATCAAGGCTACTCCATAAAAGAAGCCGCTGAAGCAATGAATGTCGGTAAATCAACAATGGATAAGTGGGTTCGACAACTTAAAGATGAACGTGATGGGATTACACCAAAAGCAACACCAATGACACCTGACCAGCTTAAAATTCGTGAATTAGAAAAGAAGATTAAACGGATTGAAATGGAGAAAGAAATACTAAAAAAAGCAACCGCTCTTTTGGCCTCGGACTCATTCAAAACTTCATTTTAGTTGATGAATTAAAAGCTTATTATCCTGTATCTATCCTCTGCAATGTCTTTGA
This sequence comes from Photobacterium carnosum, assembly GCF_002849605.1. Taxonomy (GTDB): domain Bacteria; phylum Pseudomonadota; class Gammaproteobacteria; order Enterobacterales; family Vibrionaceae; genus Photobacterium; species Photobacterium carnosum. The sequence goes on along the minus strand of NZ_NPIB01000027.1, from coordinate 64,373 downwards.
CATTCATCGCAGTAGCTATAAATATTGGGCTAAACGGCCCAAAACGCAGTCAAAAGAGCAAGTGCTATTATCTAGTGAAGTGAAGGCTGCACATCGTGCTAGTGGTGGCTCTGTAGGAGCCAGAACGATTGCAGGTATCGTTACAACTAAAGGCGTGCCGTTAAGTCGATATAAAGCCACTAACGTCATGAAAAAATTAGGGTTAGTTAGTTGCCAGGTTAAGAAGCATCGTTATAAAAAAGCAGAAAATGCACATCTAAATATCCCTAATACATTAGATCGCCAGTTTGCAGTTACTGAGCCTAATCAAGTTTGGTGTGGCGATGTGACATATATTTGGTCAGGACAACGTTGGTTGTACCTTGCTATTGTGATTGATTTATTTTCTCGTAAGGTCATTGGCTGGGCAACGTCAGGCTCACCCAATACAGATCTAACAGGTAAAGCCCTTTCGATGGCTTATGAAGTTCGAGGGGCGCCTAAAGGTGTCATGTTTCATTCCGATCAAGGCTGTCATTATACAAGTAAACAATTTCGCCGATTACTTTGGCGGTATCAAATTACACAAAGTATGAGTCGACGTGGAAATTGTTGGGATAACGCCCCGATGGAACGATTTTTTAGAAGTTTTAAAACAGAATGGATGCCAACGGCGGGTTATCGTTCATCGAATGAAGCTAAAGTGGCGATCACTAAATACATTATCCGATATTACAACCAAGTCAGGCCCCATCAATATAACGGTGGCTTGACGCCTAATGAATCAGAACGCCGATTTAATAATGAATACAAATCAGTGGCCAATTTTACTTGACCACTTCACATTTCTAAGTTGGAGGAATGTCACATTTTAAAGTAGGGCTGACACGTAGTAAAAAAGCCTTGACTTCACTACTCTATAATCCATTTTCACCACAATGAACTACCTTAAAAGGAGACATTTTAAACAGGGAAAGACAAACAAACATGTTATGCTAACTCAAAAAATAACTCATTTTACCCTTCAACAATAATCTTTTCCGCTTCTCTTAGCCGAGTCTTTGCATAAATTAAGTAAATAATAAAATCACATGTAATTTCCCAATAATTAACCTAACTTAAAATGTGACATGATATTTTTTTTTGACTTATATATATCTTTATCGCTTTTGCAATTGGATGATTTCATAATAGCTATAACGAGAAGAATAAAATGTAATGATATTACAGAATACAAATACATTTTTAGCATAAAAAAAACACTAAATATAATCAGATATATTGATAATAATATAATATTAATGACTTTATTATTCATATGGCTATTCCATTATGTTAAATTATGTTTAGATATTTTTATCACTGCTTTTTGCAGTATCAATGTATTGGGGTATGTTATTAAGTTACCGTTATCATGTTTAATCAAAACGTGAAAAATTCTTATGTCAATAATCTCACCACTGATATCTTCATCTTTATCTACTATTTTTACCACATCTCCAACTCGGTAAGGAAATACAAAAAATATCAATAAACTAGCAGTAATGTTACTTAATATTGACCATTGCGCGATAAATGCAACACCAAGAACCGCAAAAATAGAAGATATAAAAACAGATACATCCCCATAGCCAATACCTGTTGTGATTAAAAATAGCGATATTAAAATAAATAGCAATGAGAAACTGAAGCTGCGCTGTATGAATTTTGCCCTATGAACCTTTACACCCTTGGCGTTTGCAAGAGATGATATTGCCTTGTAAATCAACACCTTACATATTATATATACGATAAATAGTGTCATGCCAATTAAAAATTTAAACATAATAGGATGTTGAAACAATGACATACAACCCTCTTAATTCACGTATACAGACAACACAAAAACACGTCTAATATAAAACAAATTGAATATAAATATTAGTAATATCGCTAACTTATTGATAATATATTACCAATTAATAACAGCAAGTCAAAATATATTATGTTTTTTACTCCACGTTCGTTATGAAGTGGTCAAATTCATTAAGTTACAACATTAATCGTTTTGTTTATCTTGGGTCACCTAAATAGTCCAGTTTTGCGGTGTGCCAATTTTCATAATGACCGCCCTTGATCTCCTAGTAAAGGACCTGATCGAGGTATTGAAGTGAAGTTCAAAAAAAACAGTTTTGACACTGGAGATTTGTGTATAAGAGAAAGGCCTAGGCGACATCTAAAATCAGGCCAAACTCCCACAAATAAATTTATTTCAAATCCATTTTTTCAAAAAAAATGTAGCTAAAAGACCAAAACATAAAGAGAAACAAATAAATACAACTATCCAAAATGCATTAATATTATCAACTCCAGGCATCCCACCAACATTTATCCCCATTAATCCAGTAAAGAATCCTAAAGGTAAAAAAATAGCAGCAATAATAGTTAATACATAAGATCGATGATTCATTTTTTCTGACATTAAGTTGTTAATTTCATCTTGAACCATTCCCGATCGTTCTCTTAAAGCATCAATATCTTCAATATGCTTAATTTGACGATCAGCTATAGTTATTAAATTCAAACGATACATTTCGTGTAACCAAGTTAATGGTTCATTAATTAATTTATTCATAGCTTCACGCTGAGGGGTAAGATATCGACGAATACCAATACTTTGTTTTCGTATTTTTAATAATTCCGCTCTAATTGAACCTAGATCTTCATCTTCTAAAAGATATTCTTGAGCTAACAAATTATCTTCAAGATTATCAATAGTATCAGCCATCCGTTTTACAATTTGATCAAGCCATGAAATAAATAATAATGGTATATTTATTGGGCCATTTCCTTCAGTTAAACATTCTATTATATCTCCTGTTGATAATAAACGACGTTTACGGGTACTTATTAATATTCTTCCATTAGTCCATATTCGTAATGAAACCATATCTTCAGGGCTTGATTTTGGATTTAAATTAATCCCTCGGAATACCGCCAATAAATTATCATGTTGTCTAATAATATGAGGACGGCTATCATCACTCAGTAATACTTCTTGAGCTATTTCATTTAAGCCACTGTGTTCTTTGAACCATTGATGAACTTCTTGTTCAGTATAATCAAAGTGTAACCATAAATTATCTTTAGTATGGGGAATTTCATTCCAATCTAATTGGCGCATCCCTCCTTCACAATCTAAAACTATTGAATGAATCAGCCCTGTTGGTTTTTTATTAGTAGTCATGGTGGGTACTTTATCTACATTGATGTATGAATAATAATCTATTTTATGAAATTTTCATGCTTTAAATTAGCGATTACAAATAATTTAGAATAGCTTATTACAGTTTAGGCAATCAGCCTAAAGCCCTAAATATAGATAAACATTTCTCACATGCGAATATGATTGCGATATTGAAGGGAAACAGCGTTGGGGATTTCATGGTGAACTAGCCCCAGAAAATATCAGAGTTCAACTTAAATATAAAACCATTTCAGCTCACTTCCCAAAGGGGGCTGCAAACCCGATTAAGTATTTAAATTTTGATGAAACTACAGTAATGACAACAGCAAATACATCGTTAGAAATAAAAGATAATGATATTTCATTCGTTCAAAGAGATCTCAATATCGTAGTCCACATCCACCGAGGCAAAGAAAAGCATGGTTACGAACTAGGGACGAGACAAGCATGGAAATGTGGTGAAAAGGCTCATCGTGTCAAACGTATTATTGGGGTAATTAAAGGAAAAGTAACCTGTGTCATCGAGGACGTAACCGCAACACTTTCGACAGTAAATACAAATCTTTGCCACTCTTTAGATACAGAAGGACGCTATATTTTTATTGGGGGAGTATGCTCGAATGAAGCTGATATTTTAGTAGATAAGCATCATGATTTAATATTTCAAAAAATTAAAGGTCTTGGGCAGGGTCATCGTTACTTTACTTACGATGAACTTAATGTACAAGTTAGAAACTAAAACCCTTTTAATATTCACTAAATATAATGAGCAAACATTATTCTATTTCTTATAGCTAAACGGTTTATTATGATTTAGCTTTATAGTTTATATCTGGTGGTTTTGTTGCAACCATTTAGAAATGTCACTTTTTACCAACTTAGAGATGTCACATATTGGTATACTTGGTGGTGTTTTTCGCCACGTATAGATCTCTGTGCCATGTTACTTTCCATGAGTCCAAAAGAATTAAATCGAGTTGATGTTATTCGTGATATTAGTGAACGAAGACTTCGACAAAAAGATGCTGCTGAGTTACTGAAATTATCTCGACGACATATCCAACGCCTCGTTAATCAATATCGCGGACAAGGTCCAGCGGGATTGGTCTCATTACGCCGTGGTAAGCCGAGTAATCGGCGCTATACACCTGAATTTAAGCAGCGTGTGATTGATATTGTTCGTCAGTTCTATATCGATTTTGGACCGACATTTGCTAATAAAAAATTGCGTGAAAAACACCAACTAAAACTCTCAACTGAAACGCTACGTCAATGGATGATGGCGGAAGGTTTTTGGATATCTAAACGTCAAGCAAAGCCAAAGGTTTATCAACCTCGTTATCGTCGTGAATGCCTAGGTGAACTAGTACAGATCGATGGTTCTCACCATGATTGGTTTGAAGGTCGAGCAGAGAAATGTTGTCTCACCGTGTATATCGATGATGCGACAGGTCGACTCATGACCTTACGATTTAGTGATGTTGAATCAACCTTTGATTACATGAATATCACCCGCCAATACATTGAAGAGCATGGAAAACCTATCGCTTTTTACAGCGACAAACATTCAGTATTTAGACTCAATCGCGGTGAAGTAAAAACAGGTAAGCAAATGACTGAGTTTGGTCGTGCTTTGTTTGAACTTAACATCGATTTAATTTGTGCTAATAGTTCTCAAGCAAAAGGACGTGTAGAGCGTGCTAATAAAACACTACAAGACCGTCTGATTAAAGAAATGCGTCTTGCTGGCATTGATTCGATTGAAGAAGCCAACACCTGGTTACCTGAATTTATTGCTGATTTTAATCAACGTTTTGCACGAACACCCTATTCACTCCACGACGCACATCGCCCATTACGAGAATCATCAAGTGAACTTGATGATATCTTCGCTCGTCAGCGAAGCCGTGTACTCACGCGCTCTCTCACTATCCAATACGATAAAGTTGTTTACTTAATCGAGCCAAACGATGCCAATAACCGTTTAATAGGTAAACCCATCATGGTTTACGACTATCCTGATGGCACCATTAGTATTAAGCATTGTGGCCAACCATTAACTTATTCTGTTTTCGATAAACTTCGAACGGTAAACCAAGCAGCCATCGTTGATAACAAACGACTAAGTGCAGTACTCGCCTTTGCTAAGCAAAGCCAAGACCAGAGAGAAAACACTCCGGAACGAACTCGAAGTAAAAGGAACATTAGCCGAGCCGCACAACAACGAGCCATGAATATTACCTTGATGAAAGAGTCTGACACAGTGTGACATTTCTATCTGGGAGAGTTATGTGACATTACTAACTTGCACTAACAACGTGATCGCTGTTCATTCAAAACGAACAGAATAGCCGGTGTTTTAATGGGTTTTTCTAAATTAAAACAGAGATAAACTCACATTGTTATTTTGTTAATGATGTTACTAGATTCTAAATTATCACTTTGGATTTAATTTGCAGATTAATTACAAAAAATACGATTATTCATTAACTTATAAATTTGGTAGTCATTACAGATGTTATGTAAAATAGGCGGGGATGTTCGTAGATATAGAGTGATATTGGCGAAGTTGGTTTCAACAGGGCTGATATATAAAAGGCAAGGTATTATAAACTTGCCTTTATACTTAAACCTTACTTATACCAGCTGTCAGCCAATACTTCTGCTTGCTCAAGAACGAGCTTAATAGCTTCGTCTGCTTTATCTGGCGGGTACTTCCAGCGACGTAGTAGGCGACGAACAAGGTTACGCATTCGTGCTCGAACACTTTCTCGTTTTTGCCAGTCTACTGTTGCTGACTTACGTAATTGTTGCGTTAACTCAATAGCTAGGTTCCGTAAAGTATCATCCCCCAGTTCACGTACAGAGGCTTCATTCACCACTAACGCTCGATAGAAAGCGATTTCATCAGAAGAGAGGTTTAACCCAGATGCCATTTCAGCATCAGCAGCCATCTCTTTCGCCCATTTGATCAGTTCTTCGATTACCTGAGCCGTTTCAATACTACGGTTATGATACTTTTGCAGTGTTGCCATGATGCGATCTGAATATTTCTTCTCTTGAACTACGTCATTCTTCATTCGTGCTTTAACTTCATCACGCAAAAGCTTTTCAAGTAGTTCAACTGCAAGGTTTTTCTCTTTCATGTTCTTCATGTCTTCCAAGAACTCATCAGAAAGTAAACCAATATTGGGTTTATCAAGCCCAACCATAGAGAAGATATCATCCACACCATCAGCAATAATGGCGTTATCCAAAATCAGCTTTAGTGCACTATTCCGCTGTTCGTCACTGCGTTTTTTATCAACCGTTGAGTGTTTAACAAATGCCGTCTTAATCGCAGAGTAAAAGGCTATTTCGTTCTTATAACCTTGAGTCTCATCCATCGTATTACAAAGTGAAAAAGCTTTGGTCATCGCCGCCATCACATCTAAGAAACGACGCTTACCATCACGTTCTTCTTTACCATTACTATTGGTATGCGATAAACCTGATAAATGATTTACTGCTCCCGGTAGCAAACGCAAAGCATTGGTTTCAAAATCAGGTCGATAGTTAAATACATTCCCATCGACTGGCGTTGCAAACATTCCACGAACTATATCAATTTTTTCCATTAATACAGCAAAGGCTTCGGCGGTATCGACGGTTGGCTGTCCTTTACCTTGACTGGTGGTATAGGTTTTAAGGGCTTTTTTAAGCTCACTCGCAATACCAATATAATCAACAACTAAACCACCGGGTTTATCTTTGAAAACACGGTTAACCCGGGCAATTGCCTGCATTAAGTTATGACCTTTCATTGGTTTGTCGATATACATGGTATGGCAACATGGTGCATCAAAACCTGTTAGCCACATATCACGTACAATCACCAACTTTAGTTCATCGTTAGTGTCTTTATAACGTTTCTCAAATAGCTTTTTAGTCTTTTTATCATGAATGTGGGGCTGCATCTTCGCCTTATCAGACGCTGATCCTGTCATCACGATTTTAATTGCGCCCTTATCAGGATCGTCATGATGCCATTCAGGTTTAATTGCAACAATTGCGTTATACAGATCAACACAAATCTCTCGGCTCATCGCCACAATCATAGCTTTGCCGGAAAATGTTTCAGTACGAGTGGTGAAATGCGTAACCAAATCTTGTGCCACTTGAGCTATACGAGGTTCAGAACCAACCAACTTTTCTAGTGTTGCCCATTGCGATTTGATTTTCTCACGAGTATCAGTTTCATCTTCCTCGCTGATTTCGTCGTCAACCAGATCATTAAGTTCTTCAATTTCATCTTGGTTGATGTTTAATTTTGCTAAGCGAGATTCATAATAGATGGGTACTGTTGCACCATCATCGACAGCATCTTGAATATCGTAAACAGAAACATACTCACCAAATACGCCACGGGTGTCTTTATCATCCATAGCAATAGGTGTGCCTGTAAAACCAATAAAAGACGCATTAGGCAACGCATCACGCATGTATTTGGAATACCCAAACACATACTTAGAACCCGTGATATTACCGTCAGCATCTTTTACTGGAACTAACTTAGATTTATTACCATATTGACTACGGTGCGCTTCATCTGATACCACAACAATATTGGCACGTTCAGATAAAATAGGATGCTCTGTTTCTTCTGCTAATAACGCAAATTTCTGAATCGTGGTAAAAATAATCCCGCCAGATTGACGACCTAATAGCAGTTCACGTAATTCATCTCGATCATCTGCTTGCTGAGGGATCTGCTTTAATGTGCCACTCGCCATACCAAAAGTATTAAACAGTTGGCTATCTAAATCATTTCGATCGGTTACAACAACAATGGTTGGGTTATTCATCGCAGGCTGTTGCAGCAGTTTACTGGCGTAACACACCATTGAAATACTCTTACCACTGCCTTGAGTATGCCAAACTACGCCAGCTTTACCGCTACCGGCTTTGATCTTATCTAGTCCCTTAGTCGCCTGAACTTGATACTTTCCCATTCTTTCAGCCACCATAGGCAGATCAGCATCAGCCTGTTTAGCTTTCACTGTGGCTTCTACTGCCGCACGAACGGCATGGAATTGGTGATAACCCGCAATCTTCTTAATAATACTGTCGTGGTCAGTTTCAAACAAAATAAAATAGCGGATGTAATCAAGCAGTAAATCAGGTTTGAAAAAGCCGCGAACCATGGTTTCTAACTGAAACTCTAGCAATGGCTTGTCATCTTCACCGGTTACGGTTTTCCATGGTAAGAAACGTTCTTTATTCGCCGTTAGAGAACCGACACGCGCTGTCCAACCATCACTGACAACCAAAGCTTCATTAAACACAAACAGATCGGAGATTTCTTCTTTGTAGGTTTGAAGTTGGTTATACGCATTCCAAATATCAGCATGTTCATCGGCAGGATTTTTCAGTTCAATCACAGATATAGGCAAACCATTAATAAATACCACTACATCTGGGCGTCGATTGCCTTTTTTACCTGTAATGGTGAATTGATTCACCACCAAAAACTCGTTGTTATCAGGTTCGTTAAAATCCATTAATCGAGCATGAGTATGCTTAGTCTTGGTTTCACCATCCTCAAACACGCTGTATTCAACAGGCACACCTTCAATCAGGTACTTATGGAAAGCTTGGTTGCTTTTAATCAGTACAGGCGTATCAGGCGTACTGACAGTATTTACAACCACACTTAGGCAATCAGACGGTAAATCTGGATTGAGGATTTCTAAGCGTTCAAGTAAGCGTTGCTTTAATATGACTTGATGGTAATCATCACGCTCTGGTGTATCACCATCAGGGGCAATATCGTAACCATTTTTGTATAGATAGCCTTGGTCTGCAAACCAATCAAGGCAAAGTTGTTCTAGTTGGTCTTCAGTGATCATGACCACTATTTTCCTTATTATTTATTCCAAGCACTTTGAATCAAACGACCCGTCTGGTTATAGATCCCGACCTGTTCGATGTAGTGATGAAAATCGCTGTTCTCCGCGACGATCCTATTAACCGACTGCCAATCTACATTATTGCGCTCTTGGGCTGGTATGAGTATTTGGCTATCAAATAGAGACTCAGTATCGAGAATAAGCACACCAATACCATGTAAGCTCGATAGCATTTGAAGTTCTGCTTCAACATCACTATTTAATCCTGTTGCAACCAAGTAACTAAAATTAGCCCAACTAGAGTTTGAAACGGCTTGGAAGAAGTATTTGCGCACGTTTCCTTTTGTCAGATGCTTTTTGACTTCAAATGACCACAAACGAACCGAGCTATGATTGCCACTACGCACACAACTGCGCACAATTTCATTCCAGCCTTGATCAAGAGGCTCAAGCGCTACCACATCAGGATGTAACCAGTGATTCCCACCATTTCCATGTAAATTTTTCGATTTTCGCTCATCAATACGCTGACAATACAACCCAAGATCTTTATTCAAAAACTCTATCAGCAATGGATATAAATCATGCTCCTTAAAATTTTGAACAACGAAAGGCATATTCACATAAGGAACACCTAAATCCTCACTATCCGTCTGCAAATCAACAGTTTCGTGCGCGGGATTCTCATCCCAAAAATAAATGCGAGGTCTTGGTTTATCTCGTGTTACCACATTCGGACAAGCTTTTTTTGCCGCGACTGTGCGTTCACCACCGATTTCAGCCGCAAGTTGTGCGATTAGCTTTTCAGTAGTGTCATATCTTGGGTTGGATTGCTTTTCTGCCATTTCATTTGGATAGCGTTCAATAAACACTTTAGCTAAATCCCGAGCAGTAAATTTTTGCTCAGGATGCGCCTTAAGCGTTTCTATAATCATTTCTACTCGGGTAGCCATTAGATTGCCTCAACCAATTCTTCGCTTGTCCCTAACTCGATTTCGCCGGAAAGCAATTTAGGAAGTAGCAAATCACGAAGTTTCGCGAGTTCTTGAGATTCCAAAATATTAGCCTGAATCTTATCGAAAATTGGTGTCGCAAATTCGTTGTATTTTTTAACTAATTCTGCACTTGGGCAAGCATACTTAAATGTTGTAATTCCCTTGGACGATAAGTGTAATACTGTTGTCCCTGTAGCAAAACTTTCAGCGTAGCGATGAAAACGATACGTACTCATTAGTCCATAATAATACTGCTTTGCAGTGCTTTCTTTCGGGCGAAGAATCGCAACGTCAAGTGATGCAACTAAAGTGTCATATTGTGGAGCATCAATAACTAATGCTGGTTTTCCTATAATTTCAGCTGCTTGTGTAACATCAGTCAAAGACATAACTAACTCACCGGCTTTAATCACTTGTTGTGGCTTATAAGTACCAGTGTATTCTTTGAGGCCATCCATTCTGTAGCCTCCACCACGCTTGAATGACTTCAATGTAACCAGGGCTGTAGTAGATTCTTGAAGCTCTACACTCTTATATGACTTTCCCTTAGTTACATCAACATGAGCACCAATTTGATCTACCAACCACCCATCAGGAATCAAACCTAACTCAGACTCAACTAGCTTTTCTGGGAATAGCGAGGCAGTAGCCGCATCCATACCCTCTGGTTGCTCGCCATTCATTTTGGCTTTAACAGGATCGAAATCGACAAACCACGACTTGAAGATGGCTTGCGCCATTTGTTCTAGGGTTTGGTTAGTTTGTTGATTGACAGTAATTTTTCGATCTAACGATTTCAGTATGTTCGCAATTCGTTTTTGAACTATGAGTGACGGAACTGGAATAGCAAGTCCTTTGACTGTAGGTATATTTGTATACCCCTGTACTGAACCTGAGTTGTGGTTGGCGTGGTTGTCCCTAAACTTTTTGCTACTCACCACATAATATAAAAACTCTGAATCAAGCAGTTCCGGATCAGGTCTTAATATCCCTATAGAACTAGAAAAACCAAAGAAATCAGATTTTTTATATAAATATGTATTACCAAAAGAACCGATGATGCCAAATAATACATCACCCGCCTGAGGTCGCCTTGTTGCTTTGCTATCTTTCGAAAACAACTTTTCAAAAGACTCTTCGGATATGTAATCTAATTTATCTAACTTTAAAAAACCTTGACCAATATTCTTAGACGTAAGATAGGGGATGCCTTCGTCAACTCTTGTCACTTTACTGTGAGCGCCGTCGCCGACAGAACATACTTCCCCTATTGATTTAACTTCAAAGCTCATAACCTAACCCCACTAGGTTCTTCTTAATCTCAGCTTCTAGCGTTGCTGACTCCGCAAACTGCTCACTCAACTTAGCGGTTAGCGTTGCCATCTTATCACCAAATGGAATGCCGTCGTCTAGCTCTTCAGTTGCGCCAACATAACGCCCCGGAGTCAGCACAAAATCATGCTTAGTGATTTCTTCTAGCGTTGCTGATTTACAAAAACCTGCTTGGTCTTCGTAAGCGATGCCATTGACTTCTACGCCTGTTTTCCATGCATGATATAAGTCGGCTACTTTCTGAATATCATCAAAGCTAAAGTCACGCAGAACACGATCTTTCATGTAGCCAAGGTTACGCGCATCAATAAACAGCACTTCACCTTTACGAGCACGTAGTTTACGTCCCGCTTTATCGGTGCGAGCTGTTTTATTCTTGGTTAAGAACCAAATACATGCAGGGATCTGGGTGTTGGTAAACAATTGACCCGGTAGTGCCACCATACATTCAATCAAATCATTCTCGATTAGTGCCTGACGAATAGTACCTTCGTTGTTGGTGGTTGAACTCATAGAACCGTTAGCTAATAACAGTGCTTGAGAGCCATCAGCAGACAAGTGATGAAGCATGTGCTGCATCCACGCAAAGTTAGCGTTATTGGCTGGCGGCTGACCGTATTTGAAACGTGGATCGTTATCATCAACACCCGTATTCCACTCTTTCATGTTGAATGGTGGGTTCGCCATGATGAAATCAGCACGTAAATCAGGGTGCTGAACGTTAGTGTAGGTACTTGCAGGCTCTTTACCAAAATCATAATCTAAACCACGAATAGCCATGTTCATTGCAGCAAGCTGCCATGTGGTGTGGTTGTATTCCTGACCGTAAATCGAAATCTTTCGCTTTTGAGTGATTGGATCAATCTCATTTTTACCCGCATAACGCTCGATAAACTTATCTGATTGCACAAAGAAACCGCCAGAACCCATCGCAGGGTCATACACACGACCTTCAAACGGTTCAATCATTTCAACAATTAGGGTTACGATAGAGGCAGGAGTATAAAACTGACCACCTTTTTTACCCTCAGCAAGCGCAAATTGACCCAACATGTATTCGTATACGTGACCAAGAATATCTTTACTGTTTAGATCAGCATGAATAAACGGAATAGTCGCAATTAAGTTAATCAGCTCATTTAACTTAGCTTGGTCAATTTGTAAGCCAGAGTATGACTTGTTAAGTGCACCTTTAATCTTTGTATTATCACGTTCAATAGCCTCAAGCGCGTTATCGATTAAGTGACCTACAGAGGTGATCTTCTTAGTTTTTCCACCAATATCGAGATCGGCACCACCAATAACAACAGGGCCATTGTCTTGCAAGAACTGCCAACGTGACTCAATCGGTAACCAGAACACATTCTTCTCAGTGTAATAATCACGTTGCTCAAGCTCAATAGCGATTTCAGCCGCTAACTCTTCTTCTGAAAAATCAGCAGGATCTAGGTAATATTCATGTTGAGGATTAGCTAGGTCTGCTTTGATTTCTTCTTGGCGTAGTTTAAATGCATCAGAAACATATTTAACGAAGATTAAGCCAAGTACAGCGTGTTTGTATTGTGAGGCATCAAGCGATGAACGTAGCTTGTCTGCGGCTGTCCAGAGCTTGTTTTCTAGCTCTTTTAAGAATTGTTGCTCTGTTTGTTTCATAAGGATCTCTTTTGATTTTTATATGACATTATGCACCACTATGCACCACATAAAGCTATTTAAGTCTGTTATTCAGATAAAAAATAATATTAACTATTAACCCAATTGGAATTAAGATTAATAATCTCATCTTTTATCTGACTTATTTTTTTCTGATAATTGATCGTTTGTATACGAATAGAGTACAACTCATCTAATTTATCTTGCTTAAATAAAGGAATATCAATATCCCCTAAATCTTTAGCATTAAGCATTTGTGCAGTAGTGCCTGTCACATAAACAGATAGCATTACTTGCCCATGTTTTGATATTAAATATTGATAAAGGGATTCACTAGTAATTCCTTCTACATCTGGTTTTATTCGAACAATAGCAAACGCCTGACTAGCTAATATATTTTCTTTAATCTCACTATCAACCAAAGCTATTCGACCAACAGCTCCTCGGCATGAAATCAATACGTCTTTGGGTTTTATTGTTTGTTTTAATGCTTTCTTTATATTTTCTGCTGATACAAAAATTGGTTTCCCTTCACCGACTAATTGACCGAAATTATTTAGACTGGTTAAATTGTGTTCAATAAACTTATTCGTTCCATTTTCATCATGATTTATTGCTTGTGGTCTAATAATATCGGTTAAATCAGAGAGTTTTGATGTTTTAAATTGGCTTAAAAAACACTCAGCTTCGATCTCTTCTGGTGTTTTTGTGTAACGAGATGGAGATAAATTATAATCATTATGTTGAATGTCTAAAGCACAAGAATGTTTGCAATATTGTGAGTCTTTATTCGATGCAACCATAGTTAGAATCGAATCTATATTAATAAGTTTGTATTTAACACGACTAACCTTATCAATGAAATGATCACTAGTTGCATCAATAAATGTCACACAATCATCAGATTTATTTTTATCTAAAATAACAAGACTGATAGGAATACTTGTATTACTAAGTAAATTACTCGGTAAAGAAATTACCGCTTTTAGCCAATTATGTTCAATCATATCCTGCTTAAACTGTTTCTCTCCTGCTGCTGTACGAAATAAAAATCCATTTGTCACAAAACAAACAACGTAATCAGAATGAGCAAGAAGATGACGTAAATGATAAACATCCCCCATTAATGATTTTTCAGGAAATCGTCCCCAAATATCATGGATTTCATCTTTTCCATATTTAACGCCAAATGGAGGTAATGCAATAGCAGAATCAAATTGTTGTAGCCCACCTTCGCCAATTAACGTTGGTGTTTTAATCGGATCTGAAACAACAATATTTACGTTTTGATCAAGTAATAGTGTTTGAATTCGACCAAAAAAAGCATCTGTCATATTTGCTGTCTCACAAGCTGCATAGTCATATGAACCAATTTTATGAGCAAATAAATAGCCAGAAGTAAACGGACAGTAAACGGTAGAAATTTTTTTATTAAGCAATTTTACTCCTAGTTCTACCACTTCAGTTGGGATATCAATCTCACTACTATATTTACCAGATTGATCAACTAGTTCAATTATGGCATCTGATAAATCTTGATAATTAATAACCCCAGTAGATAACAGTGCGTTCAGTGAAAACTTGAGTTTTTCAATCCAAGATACTTGAACCGGGAATTCATAATCTAAAAGTAAATAGCTAGACAATATTTCATTACAAATAAACTCTTCGAATAATAAATCTGGATTACTAAAAGTGCTTTCATTTTCCAATTTCACCCACACACAGCTTGCAGCAAATACTTGAGAAAATAATAATGGAGACAATGAGCCTCGTTGTGACTCGACAAGTGATAGCAATTCTTTTTTCACGATATTTCCCTTCTAAATTAATGTACTAGAGTACGATTGTAACTATCTAATCCATAAGTCGTAATCTCTGAACCACAAGACTCAACTAAGACAATTCCACCACGAGACTTCATTCTATCAATCTGTTTTAAGATACTTTTTAGTTCTTTTTCTACAGCATTAATCCCCTTCCGATTGAGGAAAATCTTATCTCCGTTATCAACACCAAACATTTTTACAATTTCGAGCATTTGTTCATTGATACCACGTTGATTCATACGCTGATTGATGTGTCTTGTCTTAGCCATTCCCTTGTCTCCCTCTGTGATGATGGGATTAATATACTCAAACAACAAATAAGTGTAAAGCTGATTTTTATAATTTTTTACTGATTAATTTTATATCTATAGAAAAATCTACCTCAATAATTAATAAAACACTTATAACTTAATTAAAAAACAGTCTCTTATAATGTTATCGCATATGACTTGTAACTTTATTGAATTGTGACTGCATATTATTGATGAAGCCAAAGCAACATGATGTACTCATCAGATATTATATTTATGGTATTTATATATGGCTAAAACAGAATTTCAACGTCAACTTGAAGCTTTGGGATTTATTGCAATCCCAAAAAAATCAAATTCCAATCTTGTTCAGATTAAACGTTTTGATACTGGATCATCGAAAACAGCGGCCTTAAGAGATAAAACCCGTACTCTAACGGTGAAAGAGGAACATGAAAAAGCAGAAATGATTATCCGAAATATGTATAAAAATCCCAAAAATTGGGAGGCAACAACTTTTAGGAACGCCATCAAGTGCGTTACAGGGCAACCGCAAATACTTACTTATAATGAAGCTGCCAGCATTATTCACCGCTGGAAGCTCTTTGAGTCAAGAATATATCGCTTGGACTTTTCCCTCGCTATTTTACTACTAAGAGGCAAATGGATTGCTCCCAAGCGAAAACCGATATTAGATACTAAACAAACAGATGCTAGATGTGAGAGGCGAGATATAAACGGTAATTATGTTGAGAGAGTCATTTTTCGTGGTTAAGATAGGTTACCAACTGATTAAGATGAAACGCTTTTATATAACATCAGTAACTACATTAGTAAATTTCAGCCTTTTGAAGTGGCCAGTTTTACTTGACCACTTCATATATTCTAAACCGCGAATGGTGAGTGTAATAGCATCATGTTGATTATCTTGTTATAAAACTATTTGTTGATATTATATTTAGGCTTGATAGCTTCCATGATAAAAGCTTCTATCAAATTAATTGAAACTTCCCAACTTTCTGAATGCAATATTTTCAACTTGTAACTTGAAATAAACAGCCTCCATTGTTCTTTACTTTCGAACTTGATATTGTCTATCTGTTGTATGTTTTTGCTAATAGTCCCACCATTGCTACCTTTAGGAGATTTGGTATAAAGCCTAAGTTCTTGAAGTATGCGATCATTGAGAGGGGTTGACTTTTGTTTTCCACCTTGACCAACATAAACAAGCTCTCCGGTCGGTGACTCCAAGATATAAATCCCAGTTGTATTGAGTTTAATTCCCAGTGATAAGCCTCCAGTTATTAGCTTACCATTTTCCTTAAATAGAACTTTTGATAAATCTAGGATCTCAACACGCTCACCACTTTGCGATAAGACTTCCTCAAAAGCGCTATTACAAGCTTCATTTAATTTTCGACAAATCTCCATCGTAACTCCATCGCTTTATAACAGCTTATTAGTAAGCATTCTTACTTTTACGTAAAAATATACTCATAAAATATTTTCATCATAATCGATATAATCTCTATATATTATGGGCTTGGTGACATTTTTTACATTTAATGCTTTTGAGAGGATGTAGAAAGTAAGAAATGTATTTAATCAGTCTTATTAAATACGAAACCAAACAGATAAAATCACCATGCTTCGTTATAACTGTTCAAATACTGTTGTGGCTTAATGTACACAGTAAATAAAACTAATCCAGAATCACGTTAACACAATATAAATGAGTATTTGACCTAACTCGTTTTGGAGCATAAATGAGTTAGGGACACCTATTTATGCCTTGTTGTTCTGTTATTTCCGCCATTCTTTTAAGTATACCCCAATGAAACCAGTTCACATTACCTCTCAAACCGCATTTTAGCACTTAAGAAACCACCTATAATAAACCAGTCAAAGAAACTAACTTAAATTGAACCAATAGGTGACGACAAGTAAGCGTGTGGGGAACCACACCTAACAACCATAAATAATTATTCGTAATATTGCGTTCTTTCATTTAACGAGAACGTAATCATGCCAAGAAGTAAAAAAAGAACACCATAGCAATGGCAGGCTTTTTTTAAGGAGCATCAATCTAGCGGTCTGAGTGCTGTTGAATTTTGTCGGCGTAATGATATTCACCCAAAAACATTTAGCGCACATAAAGCGTCATGGAATAAAAACACAAATGCGTCTACTTTCTTAAAAGTAGATGCCTCTCGTCCTGTCACTGATGCGCCATTATCAACTATTCAGCTTTCTATTGGGAAATCACAATTAACATTGCCCGCTGATACTGAACCTATTTTACTATTAAAAGGCTATCAGTCATGAGTTGATACGTTATATCGACGATGGATTGTTATCTATCAATAACAACCGTGCAGAGCGCGCAGTAAAACCGTTTGTGATAGATCGAAAGAATTGGCTATTTTCAGCATCAACACAAGGAGCACAATCAAGTGCGATACTTTATAGAAACCGCGAAGGCTAACGGCTTGGTTCCTTATGATTACATCGCCCACTGTTTAGAATATTGGTGTACAAATCCTGGTGATGTTGAATCTGTTTTACCCTGGAATGTAAAAATCAACGTGTAATTCCCCACACGCTTACCGTACATTTGCATAAATTCGGGTATAGAGAAGCCTTTTTGAAATTGGATTGAATTATTAGGCATAACGTTACTCCTATACTTCAATATCTTGAAGTATAGGAGATAATTTAACAGTAGCTGTTAAATAGTGGTATCAGGTAACTCTAAGGATAATAAATTAGACAGTGTTTCAATTTTATTTGGTTTCCAATCATTAATAATATTTAAGGCTTGTGAGACATCCATAAAAAAATCCGAGAATATAAATATCCTCAGATTCTTACATACTACGAGGATCGTTCAACCTAAATATTTAGATCTTAACTGATTGGCATTAACCCATTAGTAGCCTTTAATAATTATTCTATTTATATGTTACATACTTTAATATTTTTTCAATATATCTATAATATTTATTATATTATCTGATTGAATAATTGCGTCGATGTCTTCATCATTTTGAAACAATTCAGATAATGCCATTATTGTATTAATATGGTTATCTGAATCTACCGCTGCTAATGTTATTGATAAATATACATCACCATTATCTTCTGATTCTAAATCCACACCATACTTAAATATTGTAAGTTGAAGCGCCGCTTCATTTACACCATCTTCAGGTCTAGCATGTGGCATTGCGATTTTAGGAGCAAGTACATAGTAAGCACCAATTTCTCGATGTTTTTGTTTAATTGCTTCTAAATAACAAGAATCTACTTTTTTATTCTTTATTAAAATTGAACACATTAAATCTAATGCAGAATCAACGGTTAAATGCTTTTCTGATGTGATAACAATACCATCATTACCAACTAAATCGAATAAACTCATGAAACAATCCATCCTAAGAATAATCCAACAACACCAAAGTCAAAATCAGAAAAAGTTGTAGCCTCTAAGCCCAAACCACCTAATACTGGAAGTAATAACATCGGTAAGATAGAAATACAGATACCTTGTGTAAATGAACCAAGTATTGCCCCGCGTAAGCCTCCCATAGCATTTCCATATACTCCAGACGCACCGCCTACAAAAAAGTGAGGAACAACACCAGCAACAATAACTGTCCATCCCATCATTCCTTGTATGCTCATTACTAATAAACCCGCAGCGAATGATGATAAAAAACCAATCAATACAGCATTAGGAGCCATTGGAAATACCATTGGACAATCTAAAGCAGGTTTTGCACCTGGTACTAATTTATCCGAAATCCCCTTAAATGCTGGTACAATTTCCGCAATAAACATTTTTACACCTTGTAATACGATGTAAACACCACCTGCAAAAATTAAGGATTGCATAAACGTAAAGACTAGCCAATTTTGACCACCAGAAATACTTTCAACAAATTCACTACCAGCAAAT
This sequence comes from Photobacterium carnosum, assembly GCF_002849605.1. Taxonomy (GTDB): domain Bacteria; phylum Pseudomonadota; class Gammaproteobacteria; order Enterobacterales; family Vibrionaceae; genus Photobacterium; species Photobacterium carnosum. Next base: position 45,262 of record NZ_NPIB01000027.1, on the reverse strand, counting down.
ACTGATGCCAATAAGAAAAATAATATCATTGTTGTCGCTATAGCTACTGGTGTATCACGTAAAAACATTAAACTCTTTGGTACATTAATATCTTCTGTTGACTTTGATGTGTCACCAAATTTACTGCCAACATAACCAGAAACAACATAAGAAAGCGTTGAGAAGTGCCCCATTGCAAGCTGATCTGTACCCATTACTTTTACTGTATATTTCTGAGCAATCGCAGGCATAATTACCATTAAAGAACCAACAATTATTGAACCTAGCGCGACTAATATAGTGCCTTTAATGCCAGCTGTTGATAAAATAACAGCAACCAACATCGACATAAACATAGTATGATGACCAGTTAAAAATATATATTTTAAAGGTGTGATTCGAGCTAAAATAATATTAACGATGAAGGAAAAAAACATAATTAAGGCCATTTCATAACCAAATGCTTCTTGTGCTATAGCCACAATTGCTTCGTTATTAGGAATAACACCACTAACACCAAATGCTTCTGTAAATATTGTTGAAAAATTATTTAATGCACCAATTAATGCACCCGCACCAAAACCGAGAATTAAATATCCCATTACCGTTTTAATAGTGCCTTTTAAAATGGTTGATATATCAGATTTTTGTACAACTAACCCAATAAAAGCAATTAAGCCAACCATAATTGCTGGCTCTTTTAATAAGCTCAGCATAAATTTAAAAAAATCAACCATAATAATAAGTCCTTAAATCAAAGCTATTAATTGTTCTTCGATAGATACTTTATCAAAAATATTTTTAAGACTAATAATATTTATTTTTCCTGCTGCTTCTAATTGTGTTGCAACATCAGTTGCTGCTACCCATATATCAGCATGACTTGATACGGCTGAAGATAAATCTTCATGATCAACTTCGGCATCTAAACTGATTTTTTTGATTACATCTTTAACCGCCATCTCCATCATTAATGAAGTACCCAATCCATTTCCACATACAACTAGAATTTTTTTCATTTTATATTCTCTTTAGTAGGATATTTAGACATGAACTATTTCATTGTCTTTTTATTATGCGGAAATATTAAAGGGTAAACTTCCAAATAAACCAGACTTGAATCACAAACACAAAATGAGATTGTGACGTAGATCTGCTTAATACGGTCTTATTAAGCAAGAAGATTTATTACTATTTTATAAGAGAATTAAAACTGTGATGGATGTTGTACTATTTCATTAATCGATTGATAAAAACTCATATAATTAAATACTGCTAATAGATAATAATCCATCTATTATTTACCATAATCTGTCAACATCTTTTTCAATAACGTATTTATATCTTTAGTTTTTTTATTTCGTTTAGTCAGAGCACTTAACGACATTGGCAGTTTAGGTTCTTCTTTTATAATTTTATCTTCACTCGCTTTTAATTTCATTTTTTTTACTGTGGGTAATAATAATCGAACTTCTTCGCCACTATCGTTTTTCAATAATATAATATTTTCTGATTCAACTTGTACAATAGTTAATAATCCATGTTTCAATGATTCAATTTTTTCTCCTACCATAATAGATTCAGGAGGAACAGAACGATCGGCTAAAAGCCCATTTCTTAACTTTGCTGCACTAATAGCTCGAATATTTCCTGTATTTTCAAAAAAAACAATAACTGTATGTGTATTGTAATATTCGAGAATACGAACAACACCATATTTTTTAGTTTTGAATGTAGCGCCATTTTGCATATCTTGCGGCGCAACCATTTTTTTAGCTAACATACTTCTTCCTATCCACACAACCAAGCATGGTCATCATAATTAACTTTCGCTTTTCTTTTTATAGTATATACATATAAAACAGTAAGATAAATTACATGTTTACCACTCTTACTTATCTTTATCTGCTATTAATATACTTGATTACCACTATTTAACAGCCACTGTTAAATTATCGCCGAGACTTCAAGATATTGAAGTGTAAGAGTAACATCATGCCTAATAATTCAATTCGATTTCAGAAAGGCTTCTCTATACCCGAATTTATGCAAATGTACGAGACAGAAATACAATGTAGAGAACGTTTATTTCATCTGCGCTGGAAAAATGGTTACATTAGTTCAGAAAGACTCGCCTGAAAAGCGATTGAGATTCCTATCCATCAAGCAGCGCCTAATGAACTGATAAACCGCCTCTTTATTACGTTTATGGGTTCTGTCACACAGTTTTGGTGAAGTACAAACGTGCTGAATTCCAGACACAATTATGCTGCGAGCGCGTAAAAGCGCTCCCAAATTGACAAACTTAAATCACCAACTTGCCCCCGTTTTATCTGAGTCCAAACTTCTTGCCCTGACATCGTGGCAGTCGCTCCCTCAACAGATTTCCAACCCAACGCCTGAACCATCTTTTGTTTTATTGGCCTATGGCTTTGCTCAACGATGTTGTTGAGATATTTTACATCGACTATCTCAATTAAGTTCAGTATAAAAACAACGCTTAGCCATAATTTGACGTTCAGATTATGTAGAGCCAACGCATTGGCTCCACTCTTATCTATGACTACTTTATCTGGCAATCCATTAGTATTGATTGCCTTACGTAGAAAGGCTTGCGCTGCTTTTTCATCGCGTTCTTTACTTAGATAAAAATCTACGATGTCACCATATTTATCAACAGCTCGGTAGTAATACCACCATTCGCCTTTAATTTTGATATAGGTTTCATCCATGCGCCATGATGGGGATACTTTACGTTTCAATTGACGAGCGTTCTGCTCTAGTTTCGGTGCAAAAGTAATAACCCAGCGGTTTATTGTTGAATGGTCAATAGCACTACCACGCTCAGTAAAAATCTCTTCGATATTACGTGTACTTAGTTTGTATGAGACGTAGTAACGTACCACTTGAAGGATAATATCTGATGGGTATTGGTAGCCAGAGAAGTCCATTTAATGCTCGAGTTAATGTGAAAAACAGAACTTTGAGCACCACATAGGCTATTTAGTTCCCTCCCATGCGACAGAACCAAAATAACGCGCATAGGCTGTAACCGTGCATTACAGCCTTGAAATGATGTTACTCATAACATCTAGTGTTTTTTAGACAGTAAATCTACATACTTTTCATTTAATAAATGATAACTCTCGTTAACCTGAACAAGATCTGTCTGAGCTTTATTTCTTTGCTCTTTATGATCAAGGAGTTCTACTTCAAGTTTTGATACCGACAACGCCGCTGACTGTACACTTTGTTGAGCCGCATGAAGTTTAAGTTCAAGCTCTCTATTTTCAATAGTAATAACATCTAATGTTGATTTCAGAGACGCTTTATTTTCAAGTTCAGCACGTAGCTGACCAATCGTTTCAGATTGAGAGGAAGATTGCGCCGTCATCGTACTTAAATTATTGGATAATTTGTCAATATCAGCCCGTAATTGTTCTTGAAGGTCAGAATGTGACTGTTTTAATTCTTCAATATTATCATGATGATCCTGATTTAATTCAGTCATGCGTTGAGTCTGCTCAGCTCTTAACTCAGTAACGACTTGTTGATGGTGGGTGGCTTGTTCTATCAACTTCATCTCAAATTCAGCATAAATGCGTTCAGCCGCTTTCACCTCTTCTTCTTTTTCAGAGATAACCTGCGACAGGGTAACGTTAAGATCAATCACCTCTTGTGTCTTTATCGAAAGCGCTTGTTCTAACTGACTATATTTAGCGGTTATATCGTTTAATTTCTGCTCCAGTACGTCATTACATTGAAAAAGCTCTTCCGCGATCTGCTGGGTATCTTCAAGCTCTATTCGGTTAACAGCCATTTCATCATCACAAAGTGTATTCAGCGCCAGCATTCGAGTAGTGATTTCTTGATGCAATGCTTTAACCAAAACCTCACTCATTGAGGTTTGTTTTAACGCCTCAGATTCCATTCGATATTGTTCTTCTCGCCATTCATTGACATAAGGCATGACAGCCGTGTGCGAGAAATCTGTCTCTTTAGCCACAAGGCGACCTGTGATTTTTTTTAACGCCATATCACCGCATTGGTATAACGTTTCGCATACCTGTACGACTTGCGTTTTTATATCTGAAGGTGTTTTCATCATTAATCCCTAATTGGTTTTACACTTTACGTTATTGTAAAGTGTATTGTGTAAACTGTAAACCATAAAGTGTAATAATTGACAGCCACAGAGAATTACACAATAAAATACACCTCAAAAATCAATTTTAACCAGCCTAAAGAAGCCGTGACAGCCTTGAAATAAAAAACTTATACTAAAGCAAGCCAAAGAGGGAAATACCCACAGAGAGCCATGCAGAAAATAAAATGAAAAATAGTGTTAAATGTGGCGCGACAAAGTGAAGAGATAACTGAGGGATATTTGGCGATGGTGGTCAATGTATTGATAAAGACATTATCATGAAAACAACAGGGCTCAGTGCAAGCGAATGGGCTAAATTATCTCATTAATAATAAGTAGATATAATGATGATCTTTTAATTAAGGCTATCACGTTGTCATTGGTCGCCTTAGCGAGAAAATGACAACGTCACTTTTTAGGGTCTTAATTCTAACAGCCCATTAGAATTTTTTGATTGGATGGTTTAATACATTATTTTCAATTAAATATTGATAACTCTTTTCTTTTTCTTCGATTAATTCATCTAACGTTTTATTTCTAATAGCATCGGCTAATAAAAACAGTTCATTGGCCGCACCTCTAAAATAATGCGAGGTTATTGAATCATCATGATGACTCGCCACTCTAGATTGCCTAATCGCATGGGATTGCATAATACTCAGAGCCTTCATTATTTTTTTATTCTCTGTATTGGCATTCATTGAACCTTTCATACTAAATACTCTTAATCTAATGTTTACTGCCTCTTTTACCATAAAACATATTTTAAAATAAAACAGATCTGTCCAAAAAAGAGAAAGTTAAAACGCTGCTACGCTCTTATATTGAGCGTAGCGAAATATACTAAGCCTACTACCATAAAACCTAAGATAACGGCTATACGTTCGTTTTAACCCCATATTTAAAGATATTTTCAAACACCACCTTCTTGCTAGGCATGCTCTTTGCTGTAGGTAGCCATAAATACCGGCTTTTCCTGTCGAATGACAAAAGGAAGATACCACGTGTTCTATTATTGATTGTTGAAGTAATGGTATTGAGGTCGTTATATTTTTAGGTGCCTCGATGGGGCCCGTTCAATGTTTTGTGATGTGTTGAGATTAATAATGGTGGGTCATTGAAGGGGAGGTATTTTTTGGACGAAGTCCTTTTCTAAATAGAGATATATTTATATATCTCTAATCTATCTCTATAGATTAGAGACTAAAGAACCGCTTTCTTTTCATAATGTTTTTTCATACTTTCGTTTTTTAAAGTAATAAACAGACTTACCCACAACACGTATTAACAGCCCCGTTTTATCCACAGTACCTCACAACTTAAAGCCCCATCGTCGATCACTATCGTCACACATTCAGGGTGTTATGCTTGTTTTTTGAACGGTCTTATTTTTCAGGTACGACAAAATCCGCACTTAAGCGGCATTCAAAAATTCTTCATGATTAGTGTTCGGTGGTGTAGTTACCACCCAGAATAGACGGCTTGATCACGCGTCCTTGAGGGTAACGCGCTCGGGGTTGCTGCGTAACGGCATCGGTACGTATCACTATCGCCCGCTGACGTTTTTTCCAGATATACGCATCACTGAACGCTTCATAACGTACCCACAAAGTTTTCAACCCCTTTTTAACACGATTCGCAATAGAGCGTAGTTTTGATTTCACCACCCCTTCATCACTTTCGAGATTAAAGACGTTAATGAATTTCTGTGTCACCGTTTTATACGCAGGTTTGGAATACACCCGAGGCAAATCTTCATCTTTTAGGTCTAAGTTGACTAAAAGATCACGATCTTGCAGGTATACCGCGTCGATCACCAAGAAATCAGCCAGTTTAAACAGCTTAACGGCATGGTAATACCGTTTCTCACTGATAGCCTCACCCCAACACGCCTCATAATTTCTCATGATAGTGTGGTGCGTAATGGTATCCATGTAGTCTAACTGCGGTTTACCGATCTGATGGGTTTCGACTTCCAAATCGCAACACATCGCGACCATCACCTTAACGCACGTTTCACGCTGACGCTGTTGCAACCCATAAACAGTGGATTGGCAATAGTGCAAGTCATGAAGCTGACCGCTGTAACAATGTGGGTTATCAATAAAGTGAGCAAACGCTAACAATAACCGCTTGGTGCAATACGGGAACTTCGCCTTGCCCGACACCATCTGTTTCTGGGCGCCTAATTGGGTAATACGACTCGTCACAGCATATTGACGTGCAGAAGCGGTACTTTTTGCTTTATTTTTAGGGTGTTGACGCTTAGAAGAGGACATATGATGCTATCCCTGTGCTCATCCTGTCTGTCTTTGAAAGACACACTAACGATAAAAGCAAAGAAAAAACGCATCTGAGTTGCAAGAGGGGAGGGTATCCCACGATAAAAAGAGTCATATTTAAATTCCACTAGGATTTGTGATGTTTGGGTCTCACGCCAAACATTGAATCATTACTGTAAGCCAAAAGATCACAAAGATCAAGTGACGCTTTTTCCCACATTTTGGATGTAAAAAAGCCGCTACCTAGTGGGGGAGCGGCTTCGTTACGAATGCTATCTGGTCAGATTGAGAGTCTGACACATTCTAATTCTCAATGTAAAAATACACCATATAAAGCTTTACGCCTACATGGTGAGCAGAGCGCTATATGTTGCACTCTCACCTCAAGAACTGCCTTCATTATAGTAAAAAAGGCGAGATAATATCAAGGCTACACGGCAAATTATCTGCATTTTCTTTTTTAAGTTTAACATAATAAAGATTGCGCGCACTAAGCCATTGATTTACATTGACTTTTTATAATCTGTAGTGATAATCACAGATTATACGTTTAAGCAATATCACTTGTCACGCTTTATCGTCCTCTTTTTAATCAAACTGCTCCGTTATTCCCCACTGAAAGTGGCAAAAAAAGCCACAATTTCCCATTTTATCTTTTATATTCAAACTATTACCATTAGTGCGCGATTTCTTTATTATGTTAAATGTTCGCATATTTAGAGGCTATTCCTGCTCTTTAACAACGTGACCAGACAAAAAATTATCGCTGTTACAAATAAGAGCAAGGGCCGTGTCACCCTTTAAATGATAGGTATTTTCATTATGTTGGTTGATTATTTTTCACTCAACGCTATTGCCTATATACACAACCTTCACCCCCTTTGTCGTAAGGCGGTGTTGTGACGATGAATTTCGTGTCGTCGCCATAATAACGAAAAGAAATTCTTTCGATAATGAGAATTATCGCGCTATGACTACGGCGGCCGTCGGGCAAAAGGTCTATTTAAAACCTCATACTTTTAAAAAAAGTTTGAAACTGTGACGCAACGCATCCCGCAGTCAGCCATCGGCAGGGATAAGTTCGGTGTGGGAGCCGTTAATGAATCAATTCCTATACTCTTTATTGTCGCTACACGACACCGTGGCTGTCGTTAACTGCCACCGTTTATTCATCAATGAAGGCCACGGCCTTCATTGCACCCCGTTGACAGTTTTAACCTAGCCAGTTTTTAAACAGCATTATTTATGCGCCCTTCATCATGAAGGGCTTTTTTATTTGCGAGAAGGCCAATAGTCCGTTTTTTGGTGAAGTTTGTACTTAATCCTAACGATGACGGTTGGGTATGTCGGCCTTCTTGCACTTCCTCGTCGTGTCCACACCAGAGCCGTTGCTCTGGTGTGCGCATGTTGCGCACAATTCCATTAATAAGGAGCTTTACCATGTCAGTATTGACACACCCACCCACTCACACTTTGTCATTAACATCCCTTTTTCCAATGCGCCGTTTACGTCCCCTCATGCTCATTACTGTCACTCTATTATTTGCCATGATGTTATTGATGCCAGATACCGCATACGCGGCAGGTGCAGATTTATTTGCAGGCACCAAAGATGAAATCAAAGCCTCTGCGGGACGAACGTCAGGTCTCTGGTTTGCCATCACGGTTATCGGCCTCGCTGTCGGTGCTATTACCGGCTTTGTCACCAAAAATTGGGCAGGTGCAATCGGGGGGTTCGTGGTTGGTATGATTTTCTTAAGTGCTGCTGGCTCGGTAATTGGGCTGTAAACCATGGAAAATGAACAGAATTTCTTTAAGCTGCCACACTATATCGACCAAGGTCGTATCGTCATGGGAATGCCCCTTGACGTAGTGTTGCCCGCAGGAATTGTGTTCGGCCTGTTCGCCATGGCGCAATACATGATGACCGGGGTGGCCTTGGCCGCCCTTGTCTTTTACGCCTTGCGAACACTCAAACAAAGTAAAGGGGATAATTTTATCCCCTTAATTTTGTATTGGTATGCCCCGCCTACCATCAGCCGAGCCATTTTCTATCACACACCTCCCGCCAATCAACGCTATTGGCTGAACTAAAGAAGCCCATCATGCGTGCTGAAAACCGCAGGGATGCCCTGTCGATTGCTCATTTACTCAATAAAGCCCTACTCATTGGCTTTTTTTCTTGCCTGATGGTGGTCATGGTTTTAGGCAGCGCCTTAGCTTACGTGGCCTTTAATCAACCCCGCACCCTTGTTCCACCGACTATCTCTACTGAATTTACCGTATCGAACCAATCGGTCAGTGACAGCTACCTCAACCTCATGGCCGAGTACGTCTTATACCTTAAATTCAATGTCACCCCTGATAACGTTGGCCGCAACTACCAACAAATCTTGAATTACGTCAGCAGTAAAGATTACCACTTGATGCAACCCACCTTATTAGCTGAGGCCAAGGAAATCAAAGCGCAGAAAATCTCCTCGACCTTTTTTCCTAAAGAAGTGGAAATTGCTGCAAATGATTTAACCGTCAAAGTCACGGGCACATTACAAAAATACGTTGGATCTCGGGCTCTCGCGCCAGAGACCGCGACCTACATTGTGCAGTTTAGCTACCCCGCGGGGAGCATTGAACTCAGCAGTATCGCCAAAGTGTCACCCACCACTTAAACAGGCGCCATGTGCGCCTTTTTTTTATATCGAGAGTCCCATGAAAACACCGTTATTGATGGCGTTGTGCCTCAGTCTTGCCAGTCACGCTGTCCATGCCGCCCCACCTGTTATTGTCCCCTTTGCGAATAACGATACCGTCGATGTCAACTTATCCTTTTTAGATATCAACCGTTTAGTCGTCAAAGACGACAACATCACCTCTGTCACTTGTCCAACGGGATTTTGTACCTTACCCGTTGGTGGTGATGATGAACAAGCTGCACCGCCCATTGATCCACAAGGGGCCATGCTCGTTACCCTTAACGTGCAAGAGCCCTTTACCTTGTACGTCACCACCCAAAAAGGACACAGTTTTGGGGCATTCGTTAAACCTTTAGCCATTCCCGCCGTCACCACCCAATTTATCTCAACCCAGCGGGATGTAGCACAACGCAGTGCCGCCACCGCGTTTGAGAAAAACAGCCCTTATGAAACGATGCTCGTCACCCTCATGAAAAGCATGATGCTGTATTCGACCACCCAATCCGTTCCTGATGGCTTTGTGGCAACAATGTTAACACTCGTTAAAGTGCAACCACTGCCTCAACATCCCTCCTTAACCTTGGTCCCCCTGACTCAAATGCAAGGAGATACGCTGACAGGGGTCATTTATCGGGTAAAAAACAACACCGCTAACCGTGTCACGATGAAAACAACGGACTTTTATACCCGTGCCGTTCGCGCCGTGTCGCTGTCAGCAACCAGCATTCCCCCACAGGGGAATGTGTACCTTTACCAAATCACCCAAGGGGGACAATGATGGCTTTTTCCTTTTCCCAGTTATTCACCCGAAAATCGGCGGATAGCCTCGACAGTGACGCGCCGCTTGATGTGGATAATACTGCCACTCGTCAACGTAATTGGGTGGTATTTGGGGTGTTACTGACCACATTAGGCGCCAGCTATGGCGCCTTTAAGCTCATTACTGCACCCCCTGTAATTTACACCGACACCCCGCCTGAATTTGGCGCCGTCATTACCCCAGATTTCAGTGATAAAGACACCCAATCCGCCCTGCAAGCGCAACAACAAGACATCACGAAACTCACCAAAGAGGTCTATTCATTAACACGTCAGCGGGACAGCTTGTCCGATACCCTTGAGCGTAATTTATCCCAACTCAATAAAAAGCTCGATGACACCCTTGAGCAAGTCCAAACGCAACTTGATAACAACATGGATATCATCAATACCGAGTTTGATAAGCGGGGCTATAACACGGGTTCAACAACAGGCAACGATAACCAAAGCAATACAACAGAGCCGCTTAACCCCTTTGGTAACACCGATGATGGCCGCTATGGTGACGTATCCCCACCGCGACAATCACCTCCGGGCATACAAACCTTTGCTTATCGCTACCCTGATACACCTAAAATCCCTTACCGTCGTAGCAGTAAAAACTACGTCCCTACAGGGAGTTTTGTTACTGCGATCTTAATCGGCGCGGCGGATGCAAACGCGGGGGTCAATGCACAAGGAGACACGGCGCCTATTTTGTTCCGCACGATCCATGATGGCATTTTGCCTAACGGCAAACGCTCGCACATCAAAGATTGTTTTGTCACCGCGTCCGTGTACGGCGAAATCTCCTCAAACCGAGGCATTGCTCGCTTACAGCGCATGAGTTGTATTTTTGATAAAAATGGCACCGAAGAAATACTGGATATTCCTGTGAAAGGCACCGCCTTTAACTTTGGCCGTAACGGCATTCGCGGCACACCCGTGATGCGAAATGGCAAAATCATTCAAATGGCGGGGATATCAGGGCTCTTTACGGGACTGGGAGACACCGCTAAAAACGCATCATCTTCAACCATCACGGGCCCTGCGGGCGTGGTGTCAACCATCAACCCCAGTGATGCACTCATGAACATGGGCGGCTCTGCCCTTGAAAATATAGGCTCGAAACTGGCGGATTACTACATCAAACTGGCCGAGCAATATCACCCAATTATTGAATTAAATCCTGGCAGTATCGCGAACTTGGTGTTCCTTGAAGGCTTTCCACTGGATGCCGATAAGATTGCGGAATACGAACAACGAGTGAGTGGCGCTGACATCAGTCAGACCGTGGCAAATTTTACCAACCCACTCATGAGTATGATGGGAGGGCAAACCGTCCCAATAAACCCGTTAGCCAACCAATTATTACCTCAGCTCAACGCCAAAGCACAAGCCTTTGACGCCTTACGTCAAACCACGCCCACCGTTCAAAAACCGTATTAGAGAAGGCATGATCATGAACCTATCCCGAATGTATTTTTCCATTGCCGCATTACTGCTATTAAGTGGCTGTACCGCAGGCATGAATGATGATTTTAGTTGTAATGCTATTGATGGCGAAACCCGTTGTGTGTCGATGACTGATATCAACACCGCCGTTGATAACGGCCAATACCGCACTGACCATAAAGGAAATATTATCGTTGAAGCTAACCGTGCGGCCGCAACAGTGATATCAACCACACTGCCATTATCTCCACCTATTACCCTTATTCCACCACAAGCGACTGTCATTGATGCACCAACGGTCGCGTTTACCACCCAAGCCGCCCCTTCAGGTCAACCGACTCGCCAACGAGAAGAAGTCCGTGAAATCACGGTCTTTCCCTACATTGACACCGAGGGTAATTACCATGCAACCTCAGTGATTTATACCGTGCTCCAGCACAGCCAATGGCAGCCGTTCCCAATAGCTATTCAACCCCAACAATAAGGTGCCACCATGAGCAAACCCATTGCCAGAGGGGGATTATCCACCCTAGAGAAACACAGCCACCCAGAAGCCGAGCACCTGCATAACACCCTGCCTTACCGTTATTTTAATGATGAAACGGGACTGTTTGAAAATCAAAGCTCGCTAGGCTTTGGTAAAAAGCTGAACGTCTTGGGCGGCGCGAATGATGATTTAGTGATGGCCTTGAATGATTTGGTGTGCCGTTTACCCGAAGGGGATAAGTGGGATTATCAATTTGTCTTAACGGGTGATAACCAAGTCGGGCATTTTATTGATGCTAACACCCAAAACGCCTCCAAACGGGGTGGCATTGTGGCAACCATCGCTGAAAATCAGGCCATTTATGCGCACCATGCCGCACGGCATGGTTTCAATACCCGCATGGGCGCCTCTAGCCGATTTGATTTAAAAAATTACCAAAGCTACTTCTTCTGTACCTCCAAAGAAAAAGAGTCCGTGGTCAGTGACATCAAAACCACGTTGGAATATGGCCTCAGTCAAACAGGGCTTGATCATCAGTCGATGACACCCAGTGACATGATTGACCATGTAAGCCAGGTGTTGAATTTTAACGGGAGCCGTAACACCCCAAGAAAAGTGCCTTATAACGAGGATGAATTACTCCACAAACAAATGCTGGAGCTCGACAGTGAATTTCTCATTCACCGTCAATATGTGGAAAGTAAATGCACCTTTGAACACCAAAAAGCCCCCGCCCATACTCGCATCATCAACTTTACGCTCCGAAAACTCCCGACGGAGTTTCGGTTGTATGCGTTCTCTAATTGCTTAGCCTCATTAAAAAAGTCCGCCAATGCCCTACGGTGTCCGTTTCGTATCAGTTGTAACTTTCGTATTGAGCCTAACGGCAAGCAACAGGTGGTGAATGACACCAAAATACGGGCATTAAGTAAATGGGCTAAATCTCCCATGGCGGCGTTCATGCCAACGGTCAAAAAAGAGCTGGCCGAGCGTGAAGCCTTACAAGAAGGTTTTTTACGGGATGAATTTAAAATCGCGTCGATGGTGTTCACCTTAACCTTGTTTTCCAACCAAGAAGACATGAAGATTGATATGGAATCCGCCCGCGGCGCCTTTAGAGAAGCGGGATTGACGATCATTGAAGCCAACATGATACAAGGGCAGACATTATTAGCATCATTGCCGTTTAACATGCTCAAATTCTTCAATGATTGCAAAGTCGCTGGGCGAGTACGCCAAGTAAAAACCTCAAACTTGGTGAACTTTTTCCCTGTGGTCGCGGAGTTCAAACGCCTAACAGGCGGTTTACTGCTCCCGACCATGCGCCACCAAATCAACTACTTTCATCCCTTTCGGTGTGGCACCGATAACTACAACATGGCGATAACGGGGGCGTCAGGCAGTGGTAAGTCGTTCATCACCCAAGCAATTTGTACCTCAGTATTCAGTGAAGGGGGAAAAGTCTGGATATTGGACAAAGGGGATTCATACAAAAAGCTCACCCAAACCATGGATGGGGTCTACATGACCTCAAAAGATATCTTCTTAAACCCATTTACCCACATCAAAGCCATCGAAACTAAAGAAGGCCAAGCATTAGACAGTGGTAAGGACAGTCCCGCCGAGGGGAATGACGTTCACCCAATGGCTGAAATTTTAGGGGGTGTCACGGGATTAATTGCGGCCATGGCCGCGCCCAATACCGACTTGGATGACACCCTTGAAAGCGCTCTAGAGGATGCGATTTTGATGGCGTGGGAAGCCAAACAACAAGCCACCTTGATTGATGATGTGCAAGAGGCCCTCTTTGCAATTGCGAAAAAACGCAATAATGACCGCCGCATTGAGGACTTAGGCCACCAACTGAATAAGTTTGTGTCCAAGGGGATTTATGGCGATATTTTCAATAAACCCTCTCAACTTGATCCGAATGTGCATTTAACCACCATTGAACTTGATGGTTTTGGCGATAACGTGCTCCGCCCCGTTATCTTTGCACTTATCGTGTCGATAAACCAAGCTATGTACCTTGCAGGCAGTCGCGGCACACCAAAAATGTGCATCATCGAGGAAGCATGGTCACTCATGAGTGGCAATAACCGCCAATCTCGGGCATTTATTGATAAAGGCTACCGCACTGCCCGTAAATTCGGCGGCAGCTTTGCCAGTGTCACCCAAAGTATTACCGACTTTTTCAAATCCGAAGAATCCGAAGCGGCCTATAACAACTCGGATATCAAGATAATCTTACGGCAAGGGTCGAGCTTTACGAAATTTGTAGAAGAACGACCAACCACCTTTGACATTGCTCATGTCGCTTTAGTAAAAAGCTTTCTTGAAGCCCCAAAAACAGGGTTTTCAAGTGCGATGATAATCGCAGGAACGCAAGTCACCTTCCACCGGTTATTTGCTGACCCGTGGTCAAGAGCCTTGCTCTCAACTGAGCCTAACGAGTATCAATATTGTGAAAAACTTATCGATAGCGGCATACCATTACTGGATGCTGTTGATAAGACCGCATGGCATTTTTACCCCGATGACATGGCGCAATTTGAGACCATCAAAGCCCAGTACTTACAGGATAAACATGCCCATGACGATTAATGTTTCCTTACCTACGTTAGTGTTATCCGTCGCGCTCAGTGTACCGACCACCTTAATCATCAACCATTTGGTTAATCCACCGCCTCGCTTCGCCGTGTTTGATTTAAAAGGCACGGTTCAAACCTACAGCAAGGACTTAGCGGAACAAGGGTTAGATGACAGCACATTGACACTAAAAACCCGTCAATTCAGTATGATGCTAGACACGGTACTGACCCGTTATAGCCATCAAAACAAGGTTATATTATTAGTGGAGCCCGCCGTCATTAAAGGTGCGCCTAATGTCACGCAGCCGTTACAAAAAGAAGTCTCACTGGCACTTTCCCACCTCCCATCATAGGAATACGTGTATGCAGCTTCACGAACATTATCAACATGCGATCAAACAGAATAACGTCTTACTTGAATTTGCTCGCCATGCCCGCCAAAGCAACCTGATACTGTGTTATATCAAAAAAGACAACCATGACAATGAAACCAATAACGCCCTTGCCATGGCGCTATTGCACGCTAACTGTCCCAATATTATGCAAGAAATACCACTAGGGCGTGTCGTGTTTGAAGTTGAGCAAGCACAATGCAAAAGTGCGGTATTACGGGCAGATATTGCAACCTTACGTGCACAGTTAACGTACCCCATCGAGGAGTAACCCCATGAAGCGACTGGTCTTACTTGTCGCGCTGCTTTCATCGTCTCTTCACGCCAAAGACCTTGGCGTGATAGCCCCTACCTTCCCCATTGCTGAAATCGACATGCTCGATTGGATACAACAACGGTTAATGACCTATGAGCAAACAGGGGAAATGGACAACATGAAGACGCAGTTTCAAGAACAAGTAAAAAAATCCGTACAACGGCCCCCGCCTGTGGCGGGTATCACCACTACCACCCGCCCGACAACCTTCACCGTTGATCCCACACTCACCTTAGCCAGTGACATCAAAGATGATAAAGGGCGGGTATTATTTAAAAAAGGACTGAAAATCAATCCGTTTGATGCCTCGACATGGCCGAACGGTCAACAACTGCCACACTTTACCCTATCCAAGCAGTTAGTGTTTTTAGATGGGGATGATCCACAACAATTACAGTGGGCGAAAACCTACCAAGCCAAGGTAGCCAAGGCGATCCCCACTCAAACAATCAAGTGGATTTTAATTAATGGGGAGCCTGAAACGGTCTTTAAGGTTTTACATCAGCGGATTTACTTTGACCAACGCGGGGATATCACACGCAAACTGACAGTAAAGCATGTTCCTACTGTTGCAAAGCAAGTGAATACCCATTGGCAACTGCAAGAATTTGATGTCAGTCATGAAAAAGACACACCACTGTCTCAATAGTGTTGTTCTTTATTCTGTTCACCTAAGAGGTGGTTTAACCATGAAGTAGCGAGCCTTAGCGAGTCTCTTCGTGGATAAAACGCATCACCCACCACCACGCTATCCACATCATCACCCTCACACTGATTTATCTCGCCATACAGGATCCATTCAAAGCGAATAGCCCCCCTTAACTGTACGCTTTCTTTATATAAGGACATATCATGTTTCAATATTTACGTTACGGTATGAAAGCGCTAGGACTCGTTCTAAGCACAATTATCATTGTCGGTATCAACACTATTTACCCCACTATTTACAAAGGTTTTTTAATGCTGCTCACGCTAGCGTTAATCGGCCTATTATTTACCCCAATACCCATAGTGACCGCATTATCACCCACGGATCTACAAGGACTTGGACGGTATGTTTTCCTGCTTGTGTTTGGGGTGGTTTATCTCTTAGAGCTAATTTCCGCAATCAGTATTAGCAAACTTGAGGATGAAATTGACTTATTGATTCAAAGCTACCAACGTGACAAATAACCGACCATGGATACAACAATATTGCCACTCACACACACAACGAACAACCCGCGCCAATAAAATCAACAAGATAATCGCTTTCGTTTCGATATACCTTCTTGTTTACCAGCCATTAAGGATTTTAATATGCTCAAACTCCTGTCGTGGGTAGTGGGGTTATGCTTGCTCGCCACCACCAACACGGCCAGCGCATCAGGGCCCGCATGTCGGGCTCGATTCATGAACCCCATTACTGATATTTGTTGGGAGTGTATTTTCCCTATCACTCTTGGTAGCGTTCCTCTTATTCCATCAAAGCGACCTGATACTAAAAACCCCACCATGCCGATTTCATTTTGTCCTAAACCCCCGCCAATATTTATGCAGGTTGGCTTGAATATTGGCTACTGGGAGCCTTACGCCATCACGGACGTTACCCGTGTTCCTTTTTGTATGGTCAATCTCGGGTTTTCATTAGGCGGGGGGATGTCACAACAAATTGGGGGCGCGAGCACCCATAAAGACAAAGCCGATGGCAGTGATGGGGCGTTTTATCAAGCGCACTGGTATAAGTACCCACTGATTTATTGGTTACAGATATTGCAATCAGCGGCCTGTATGTCGCTCGATAACTTTGATATCGGTTATTTAACGGAACTTGACCCCTTTTGGGATGATGATGAACTATCATTCATCCTTAACCCCGAGGTTATTTTATTCGGCAACCCAATAGCACAACTGGCGTGTGTGGCCGAGTCCGTAAAAACATCAGCAGGATCGTCGCTACCGATTGATGCACTCTTTTGGTGTATGGGCTCACAAGGCTCAGCTTATCCGCTCACGGGGAATACCACCTACCGCGACACCCCAATGCAATCCGCGGTATTGATGGCTGAGCGATTAAACTACAAACTGCATCGCCAAGGGATAGTTTGGGAAAGTTTAGGTACTGATGGTGCCGTTTGTTATCAGCATCCGATGCCAATATTGCCAAAATCCCGTTATCGGTATCAATTATCCAACGTGATACCGAATGCCACTAATTGCTATCCGTATGGCACCACAACGGCAATTTGGGAATCGGGCCATGATAACCCGGTAACAGGGGATAATTTTGGCTTTGTTCAATGGCGAAAACGCAACTGCGTTTTCCTTTAACATGACAAGGAAGGTTACGATGACACCCTTTTATTATATTGGTTTCAGTAGTTTATTATTATTCACCCTCCCAGCCGCACATGCGGCAGGAAATACCACCCAAGACTCTTTTAACAAGGCCAAACGTACATTAGAACGCTCTGTGTATGTTGATCATCGAGAAACCCTTTATTGCGGGGCTGCATTCACCGCCAACAAAACTGTCATTCCTCCACCAGGATTCACATCAACAACGCATGTTAAACGGGCTAAACGGATTGAATGGGAACATGTCGTTCCCGCGGAAAACTTTGGCCGTACCTTTACCGAATGGCGCGAAGGCCACCCCGCGTGCATTAACAGTAAAGGCCACGCCTTTAAAGGAAGAAAATGCGCAGAGAAAACCAATAACGATTACCGTTATATGCAAAGTGATATGTATAACCTGTTCCCCGCTATAGGGAGCGTGAACGCCTTGCGTTCAAACTACACCTTCACTTTACTGCCTAATACTAATAGTGATTTTGGCTCATGCACCATGAAAATTGATCATCGAAAGGCTGAGCCACCGGCTCAAGCCCGTGGCCGTATCGCTCGCACTTACTTATACATGGATGCCGTTTATCCACGTTATAAACTCAGTCGCCAACAAGCACAATTAATGCAGGCATGGGATAAGCTCTATCCTGTCTCAGAATGGGAATGTACCCGAGCTAAACGCATAGAAAAACTACAAGGTAATATTAACCCTATCATGGCGACGAGATGTCGATAAATAGTAGGCAAAAAAATACCGTATCAGAAAAAAACTGATACGGTAATTGGAGTATCCATTGCGGTTACTTTTTTTATAATGAGTACATACACAACAAGGTATATGTACCACAAGAATAATTTTTCACATAACACACATATGTAAAAATGATACCTCCTATCACAAAAAAAACCGTACCAGTTAACACTGATACGGCTGATTATTTAATCATGCAGAAGATTAAACAACATATTGAGATGTGGCTATTTATATATAACCACACCTCGCTGACTCATTCAATCCTCAAAACGTATAATAAAAGGACTGTTATCACTATGCCGTCTTCACCTGCTTACGCCCCTTTTTTACGCTACCAAGGCTTTATGTTCGCGTTCATGTTTCCCATGTTATTGAACCAACCCACACTTACCTTTGCGGGGTTGCTGCTTTTACTTAACCTTGCCCTGTATGCCATCGTGACCCATGACACGGTATCTGGCACCAGTCAAAGCCGATTAGTTGCCATTGTGTCATCGCCAACGATGTCACTGACCCTCGCTAAATCGATTGTCTATCACGTTGTCACTGACGCGCTACGCATGATCATTCCCGTCAGTGTGGTGTTTTACTTTATCGCAACGGCTATATGGCAATATTTACAAGGTGCATCAACATTAAGTCTGTCATTACCAATATTCATGACCGCACTTAAACTCATTGTTATCACCGCATATCTACTCGCTTGGATACCCGCACTACTGCGGTTTTCCAACAATGACAAGGAGGCCGTATGCGAATAAGCCCTTTTTTATGGCTACTCTTTAGCCCCGCCCTCTACGCGACGAGCTGGACAGAACAAGAAGTACACGCACTGCAACAACAAAAAGAAGCCCAAGCCGCTTCTTTTTTTACGCCTGATATTCAGCAACAACACCTCAACGCCTTCTTACATGCCGAGCAATACAAAGAACAAGCGAAGGTTGAGGGACAACAGGCCATCAAGAAAGTCACCCCCAAAGACAATCCCGATGCAGCGCCGCCGTCGATCATTGTCTTTGTCTCCTTGGGAATGCCTGAAACCTCACTGAAACAATTGCTGTTACAGGCAGAAAAACTGCATATACCTATCGTGATTAGAGGGATATTTGGCAACGATTTTAATACCACCATCGCCAAGGTTAAAAAACTGGTTCAGCCCCAACAAGGGCAATCGCCCTTGGGTGGGGTCTCCATTAACCCGATTTGGTTTAAACAATTTGGTATCAAGCAAGTGCCTGCGTTTGTGGTCATGAAACCCAATACCTGCACCGATAAACCCCCGTGTGACCCTAAAAATTACGATGTGGTCTATGGCAATGTATCGCTGTTTGATGCCCTCGATACCGTTGCCCGTGAGGGCGCTTATCACGCCATCGCAAGGAAAGCCTTACCATGACATATTATCGTTATTGCCTAATAGGGTTATTGCTCAGTCTTAACGCCCACGCCAACGCGATTGGCAACCGCTTTCACCAAGAAGTCCCTGATGCCAAAGCCGCCATTGAACGCAGTTTAAATAACCCCACCGTACAAGGATTTACTGCTGACAGTTATTGCAAAGACCAAGCCTGTATTAAGGAAATGCGCAACCCTAAACAACAGCAGTATTTTGGTAATGACAAAGCCTTAGTGGCCGAAGGGCAAAAACAATTGGTCACGAACCCTAATGCGACCAACATTACATCAGGGTTTAACAACCAACCCAAACGCCCCATTGACCCCAATGATCCTGCCTATCGGCAAGCACAAGGGTTCATGGATAACAGCTATAACATCAGTCATGGTATATCGAATAAGTACATTGATTGTGAAGGCGGCCAACTCTGTGAGTATATTGATGCTACCCGTCAATGCTCGAAACCCACAGGCAACCCTATCCGTTGTACATTGAGCTATATCATTGACCATTATCAAGAACAACAAAAAACCGCCACCGTCCCCCTGATTAAAAATGGAAATGACACATGGACGTTCACGTTACCAACCGAGGCAACAACATTACTTTCTATAACGTTACCCACACTCTCAATCAGTGCACACACCCGTAACTATTGCCTCCGTAAACAACCATCCATATCACGACAAATCAATCATCGGTCGTTACCCAAGAAAGAGGGCAGTCGCTGGCGATGCAGCCTCTATGATACCGGTCACTCCAACCAAGGAAATTACAAAATTTATCGCAATACATCATCCATCCCCGCTGAGGAAGTGGTCATGAACACCACCGAGCGCCAATACCGCTTACATTACACCCCGGATGATTATGGCTATGTAACAGGCGCTAGTGTCACGATAAAGTACTCTCACGCAACCCCCGTCATGACATGGCGTAATAGCTGTGGTAATGCCATTCCACCTAATTGTATTAAAACAGACACCACATGCAGTAACGGGAATTGCACTGAAAAACAAGAAACATGGCAATGTGAATCACCGAATACGTGTGATACCTACCTAACCCCTACCCGCGCAGTGACAGGCGCCCCTTTGACCTGTGTTGAAAAAAGCCAAACCTGCAAAACCCAGATTTTAGGCGTGTGTTTGGAATATGACGTCACCCTCGATTGTGAAGAGCGTACTTGCAAAGCAAGTAACCTCCAATGTGGTGAGACCTTCTTTTGTATTGACGGGGATTGTTATGACGAAGAGCAAAAGCAGAATGATAACTTTTCAGAAGCGGCCTCTGGCCTAGCAGCCCTTGGGGAAGCGGCTAAATCCTTTAGTGCCGAAAATCTACGGGTCTTTACGGGCAATGCTGCCTCATGCAGTAAAAAGCCCATTGGACTTTCTGATTGCTGCGCCGATTCAGGTTGGGGTAATAACATTGGATTGACTCAATGCTCAGAAGAAGAGAAGAGCTTATCTGACGCCAAAGAGAAAAAACTCACCATTGAACTCGGTGAATACTGCGCTGAAAAAGTCCTTGGGGTCTGTATTCGTAAGAAGAAAAGCTATTGCCAGTTTGATAGCAAGATGACCCGCATCATTCAAGAACAAGGCAAGCAACAACTCGGCCTCGGGTTTGGCAGTAAAAAACACCCTGATTGTTCAGGCTTTACGCCAGAACAATTACAGCAAGTGGATTTTTCCAAAATAGACATGAGTGACTTCTATGAGGATTTAAACGCCAACATGGAATTACCCAATATGCAGGAAATCCAAGACCGTATTAATGATAAATACAGCGACCTTTCTCAATAACGACCCATTACAGTTAATGTGTATAAGGAAATGAACAATGTGCTTACGTTTCATTCTATTGAGTCTGCTGTTATTGGCAGGTGCCGCCCATGCCACCCCGCAAGGGTGGCGCTGGTATAACACGCCATCATCACCGACCCAACAACTTAAACCCAAGCCGCCACCAATGCCACCCCAAGCGAGTGTGACGCAAACGCCACCGCCAAAGAAAACCTTAACGGCCACCGAGCAAATGCAATGGTTTCAGGGGTACATGGCCGAGGTGCAAAACAAAGCCATCATTAACCCTACGGTTGAAAACACACTGGCGTTCATGCGGTTAAGTCATTTCATTGATGGTAAGACCACTGACTTTGGCATGACATGGAAAGAAGCCTTACTCGAAGATCCAAGCCTGTCCTATCGAATGAAACACCCAACAGAATCCTTGGCACGACAAACTCAAAACGCTCAAATCAAAGCCCGTAAGGTCGCGGCAGTTGAATCACTGGCAAACGAAGGTTACGGCTTATTCTTTGCCTATAACGGCAATACCCCGTTAGACCAACAACTCGCCCCGAGTATTCAAGCCTTTGCTGACCAATACGGCATTGAATTACTCGGCATTACCTTAGACGGTAAAACGCTAGCGACCATAAGGGATAACAAACGCAATGACGGTAAACTGAATATTCAAACCTCGCCCGCATTACTACTGGTTAACCCTAAAACCAACAGCATCAAACCATTAGCCTATGGCTTTATTTCACAAGAGGAATTACTCGGTCGTTTCCTTAACGTGGCAACAGATTACGCCCCTGATTTTTAAGTGAGCACATCATGAATTTAAGAATAACCATCAATCTTGATCAAGACCCTACGCCACCCATCACTGAATATTCATTATCCCAACTCATGCAGCAACACCTTACCCATTGGCCGCAAGGGGCACGATGTGCCACCCAAGAACGAGACGGTGAAGTGTTATTTTGGAATGCGAGCATCAATAAGGTACGACAAGCGAGAAAAGAGGCCACACCAAGACGCGGCTTAATACCCTTAATAGGGCTGAGGTATCAAATGAATACAACGTATTTTGAAGATGATGATGCAACATTATTAGCGAAGGATTGGCAATGCAGTGTGGTGACACTTGAGGAGTTTGTAACGGCTGGATGAAGAAAAGGCCACGTTATCCTTAACGTGGCCCTTCTAATTATCACCGAAAAAAATGACATGAGACGACTAAATAACATGTCATCCATTCTTTTTACCTTCAATACGCCTTATTAACAAATCAATAATTACCATTATTTGACCCACCCCATACTTTTCGAGAATATCTAATGAAAAAACATACCCCCTTGATATGCATATTATTAACTATGCTCATGCCTGTACATGCTAATAGTGTCACTGACGCCTTAGTGAAGGCACAGCAAAACCCAACGCCATTAATCGAAGCGGCCACACCGCAAGCTAATACCCAAGAATACGGACTGGCTTTCATCTTTAGCTCAACGTGCCCTTATTGCCACCAATTCGCCCCTACCTTACAGGCATTTGCCAAACAAACCGGCTTACCCGTTTACGCGTTTTCAATGGATGGTCGGGGATTACCGCAATACCCACAACCATTAACGGCCACCAAAGATATTTTAATGACCTTTTATCAAACAAGCAGTAATGCCACCTATCCTGCTTTATTTTTAGTCAATCTAAACAACCGTAAACATGTCCCGCTGGCTATCGGTAATGTGCCATTGTCGGCACTCAACACCACCTATCAAGCCAGTCTGACCTATCCTCACATTAAGAGTCGTTTACAATGAAGCTATTACCCTTTCTGATTGCATTAACCCTTTCAACACCCGCGGCTGCCAGTATTGACGGTGATTTAGGTCAATTCTTTGATGGCTTAAATTACAACACCACCACCCCACAAGCCTATAAAGGCCAAGCGGCCAGTTATTACACCGGGGGCTCCGCTTTTATTCGCACCCCAGTACGACAAGCTCAAATTGCTAGTGTCTCTTTACCATCAATCAGTGCTGGTTGCGGAGGCATTGATTTATTCGCCGGTGGTTTTTCTTACATTAACAGTGATCAATTGGTTGCGATGGGAAAATCCATTGTCTCAAGCGCCATTCCCTTTGCAGTGGATTTAGCCCTCCAAACGTGGGCGCCCCAACTTAAAAACGTCAAAGACCGTTTAGAGTCTATTGCTCAACGCATTAACTCACTCTCAGTTAACTCCTGTGAAGCGGCGCAAAGTAGTGTTGCTGCCCTGTCAGGGTTTGCAGGGGTAGGTAATAAACAGTACATCTGCGCCACCATGGGAACACAAAACAACAGCTTTTCTGATTGGGCGGCCGCCAAGAATGGCTGTAACAGTGAAGGGGAAGTCAATAAACAAACGGCCAACGCCACCAAAGATCCTAACCTCAAAGACGCTATCACGGCCAACCGTAATATCATTTGGTATTCATTAATGAAGAATGGCTTTCTAGTGGGGGACAAACAGTTAGCCGAGTTCTTTATGTCATTGTCAGGCACCATTATCTATGATGCAAAAACCAACATGCAGCGTTATCCGTCACTCTTTACCACCAATAATAACTTGGTCAAACACATCCTTGAAGGGGGCACGGTCAAACTCTATCGCTGCGATAAGCAAGGCCAAAACGAATGTTTACAACCGACCCAAGTCGATTATGAATTTAAGAAAGACAAAACCCTCAAAATCAAAATCTCTAAGTTACTCAATGATATTGTGACGAATTACAAAACAGACACCCCTTTAACGAAAGCCCAACAAGCCTTTTTAGAATCCATCACCTTACCCATTCTTAAAATGATGACCGTTTCCTTAGAGTCAGGGACGCAACCCAATGTTGCGGCCTACAGTGACGTGATATCAACGGACTTAATTGCCAGTTACTTACAAAACGCCCTCACTGTAATTCAAGGATCTATCAGCAGTCATGGCAGTAACCCTGATGATATCGACAAACTCTATGCCGTTATTGAGTCCGTCAACCAACAATTACGCCTAACCCGTATTCAAGCCCTCCAAACCCTTGAGGCTGAGCACGCCATCATTGAAAGCATGATGCAGCTTGAAAAACAGGTGGAAGGTAACTTTTCTGCAAAAACTCGGGCCAATTTACAATTTAAGGAATAATTATCATGGCTATGGATGTTTATGTCTTTTCCGGCGGTTATACCGCCGATAGAGTCTTTAATGCTCTAGCAACTTTTTTTCATGGTCAAGGTTGGACACACTTATTGTCTATCATCGCCATGATAGCGTTATTGATGACCGCTGTTCGGTTTTTCTTAACCCGTGACCATAATGGCATTGCGGCATGGTTTGCGCTCAACTTGATTATCCCTACATTTTTACTTACCCCAACCACCACAGTCCATATCATTGATGCCAGCCAACAAGGTAAAGCCTATACGGTGGATAACGTCCCCTTTGGGGTAGCTATCCCTGCGCATTATGGCACCACCTTCATGCAAGGGTTATCAAATATTGTAGATTTCATCTTTATTACCCCTAATGACCAAGCCTACTCCAAATCCGGCATGTTATTTGGGTCAAAGCTGTTTAACCTCTCTAATTCTATTGGTATCCAAGATGCCAAACTAAAAGGGTTATGGGGGCAATATGTAGCGAACTGTATAAGAAAAGATATCACCATCAATAATAAATACACATGGAACCAATTTGCGAATGCGGGTGATATCTTTGCATTTTTACACAATCACCGTCCTTCTCCAGTACGCCGTATTGCCATGGACAATGACTTCCCAACCTGTAAAGACGTGTTACCAAAACTGGAGAAGATGTTCATTGCAGAAGCCGACAAGAGTTTTGCTTATATCGGCACACAATCCTTTGGTAGCAAGATAGCCAAAGAAGAAGCATTGCTAAAAAATTCAATTCAAAACAGCTACCGCACGTTCCATCATATTAATCAGTCAGCCACTAATATCATGAAACAAAACATGGCTATCAATGCGGTGCGTTCGGGGCTTTATGACAGTGCCGCTTCAAAAAATGCCACGGCGGCTGCCATTAACTACGCAGAAACCCAGAGCCAAATGCAAACCCAATCTACTATGGTCACGATGGGGAATAACGCGAAAAACTGGCTGCCGATGGTGCATTCAGCCTTAATGCTACTCATTATGTGCTCATCCATTTTGGTGTTCTTAACCTGCTTTATTCCTGGTATGACGGTAAAAGTATTAAAAGGCTACCTCGGGGGATTCTTCTACCTTGCAACATGGCCGCTCTTTTTTACCTTCATCAACATGATAATGACCTATTCATTGCAAAGTGCGGGGGCCGATGCCAATGATATATATAAAGGCATGAGTTTTGATGCCAGTACCCCCTTACAAGCGATGCACTATCGATTCGCGGCCATCGCAGGATGGCTGATGATGTGTGTACCGATTATTGCCAAGTTTGCTCTTCAAGGGGGTACGGCTATTGCGGGCAGTTTAGCCACACAATTTGTTGGCCTCTCCAACAGCAGTGCAGCGAGACCATCAGCAGCCGCGGCAACGGGTGATATTGGTTATGGCATCGTGCAAATGGACACATGGCAATCTAACTCGATGTCAGGCAATAAGCATGATATGGCCTTTTTAAATCAAGCCTATGGCGCCACCACTCAACGGGCTGACGGGTCGAGTGTGACGGCCTTACCTAACGGTAATGCGGTTTACAACAGTCGCGGAGGTATATCGAGTTTAGGGTTTGATATCAGCAGTAATGAAGTGCAAAGCCGCAGTTTACAACAGAATTTAAGTCAAGCGGAACGCACCACTGCGCAACAACGCACCTCTTACAATACCTCACTCGGCTCAACATCTGACGCCTTATTGAGCCTAACTAACAGTGCCAATCATAACAAAAGTTATGGCAGTGGCACTCAAGACACCAAGAGCGCCAGCTACAACGACACCTTATCTAAAATGGATTCGGTGATATCGGATGTGGCACATACGCAAGGGACATCAAAATCTGAGGCAACTAAGAGCATGGTTGATAATTATTTTGACTATAACGCATCAGGAGGAGCGTCTCTTGGAGGGGGTTTTGGGAAATTTGGTAATTTCAAAGTGGGCGGAACTGCTACAGCAGGGCAACGACGTACAAACTCAGAAGTAGAATCCAATGAAACTAATAAAGGCCGCACTGAACGCATCAGTGGCAGTAAACAAAATCAGTTCAATGACCTAATGAGTCAATTAGAATCCTTTAGCAACAACACCAATACCAGTGACTTACGGGGTATTAACCAACAAGCCGCTTCTACGTTTAATAACAGCTTTAGAAAAACAGAAGATTTAGCTGAAAGCCTTGATACCAGTTACTTACGCGAAAAATCGTACAGTGCTGCATTACAAGACTCGCAATCAGGATCGTTAAGCCTCAACACCAACTTGATCCCTGAGTTCCAAGCCTATGTTACTGAACGTCGCCCAGAGCATGTTGAAGCGCTATTAAATGGCAGTAATCCTTCTATCGTTGAAGAGCGAGAGGGATTATTTCAGGCATTCATGGCGGAAAAATACGCTAACTATAACCCTAAGCTTAAAGCGGCATTGGATGACAGCAGTATGAACCGCGACCCACAAAGTGTTAATGGTGAAAACTTACAACAGCATTATCAAGCAGACAGTGTGGCATTAAAAACGACGCACGGTAACCAACGAGAACTTAATCAACATGTTGCCGAGGAAAATATACAGCAGGAACAAGAAAAGTTATATGACGCAACAGAACAACAACAACGAGAACAAACATCACATGAGCAGTATACCAAAATAGACAAGGACTTAACCGAAATAGAAAAACACCGATAACTCGATTTTAAAGCGGTATGACCTACCGCTTTTTAACAAAAAATTTAATCTTTTCACGGTATTTTGGTGCACTAAATACCTGAACTAAAGCAATCGAAACAAAACATATTATACCAATTGATATAGCTATATGAAATTCAATAAATCCTCTAACCATAAGGATTACACTAATTATTATAATCCCAACAAACAACACTGAAAACGCCTCTGTATTGATATAGAGCTTTTCAGTTTCATCAACTTGCTTATTCCACTCTTCAATCGAACTGCCGTTATTCACCATCTCGGCCATATTAAATGGCGATGCTTTTACGGGCTCACTCGATGCGGGTGATGCCAACAACTGATCAATTTCATCGTCTGACAATCCCTTCTTTCGCAGCAGATCTATTTTTGCTGTTAGTGACATCGTTGGTGGTGTACTCATATTCATCGCCTCGGTTAACTGTGTTTTTGTACACCCATTCTACGAGAACACCGATCTTCGGACAATATTTATTCATCTTAACTAAGCATATTTATGCTTATAGCCCTTATTTTATCCCTTTCATCAGGAATACTTATGAACAAACTCGCTCGCCCAAAAGCCCGCACCAGTAATTTTACTCGGGGCGGCCAAATATTTTTCCATAACTGGCGCATGTATTTTCAAATCATTGGCAATATCTTTCATTGGTACGCCTTGGCCGTCATTGTGTTAACACTCGGCATCGCTTATCTATCCATTGATGCAGAGACCATTGCCTCACTCAAATATTACTTTCAAGCAAAATGGAGCCTCAATACCAATAACACGATCATCGTCCATGCTAACGGCGCTGATTTCCCCTACACCGTTCAACAACTTCGTGAAAGCCCGACACTCAATGCCATCGTTGATAGGGCATGGATTATTTTACAATTCAGCTTTGTGTTCGCATTCATCATCGTAACGGGCGTGATGACCTTGATCATGCGGTATTTCAGAAAAAAAGGAGAAGAACAAACCGCGGATTGCCTTGTTCGAGGCACACGTATTGCCACCCCTGACGCCTTGGCCGCCCAACTTAAAAAAGACAAAAATATTTCAACATTCTCTCTTGATGGCCTCCACTTATTACCCAACAATTTTGAAGTACGTCATATCTACATGGGCGGCTCTACGGGTACAGGTAAAACCGTCATGATCCGCAAACTCTTACGTTGGATACGTGATCGTGGTGATAAAGCAGTGATTTATGATAAAGGCTGCACCTTTGTTTCCCGTTTTTATAACCCTGCCACCGACTACATTCTGAACCCTTTTGATGAACGGTCAGTCAATTGGTCTATCTGGAATGACGCGAATGATGTCAGTGATTATGAAAACTTAGCCGCCGCCTTAGTGCCACATACAGGCAATGGTGATCCCTTCTGGATTGAAGCCTCACGCACTATATTCACCAACACCGCCTATAAAATGGCGCAAGATAATGAGCCTTGCACCATGGAACGCTTATTAGAGCTGATACTTAAAGCGCCATTATCCACCCTTGCCGCTTACCTTGATGGCACAGAATCAACCAGTTTAGTCTCTGAAAAGTCGCAAAAAACGGCGATTTCTATCAAATCCGTGTTGGCGGCCTACATCAAATCCCTGCGTTATATGGAAGGACTTGATAAACCTGACGAGAACGGCCAAGTGCGACCGGCTTTTTCTATCAATAATTGGGTACAGAATGATGATGAAAAAGGCTTTTTGTATTTAACCTCTAACGCACAACAACATACGTCATTACGCCCGTTAATTTCGATGTGGTTATCCACGGCGTCTACCGCCATTTTATCCTTGGATGAAAACCCGGATCGCCGTATTTGGATCATCACTGACGAATTACCCAGTTTGCATCAATTACCCGATCTTGCCAGCACCTTAGCCGAAGTGCGTAAGCATGGTGGCTGTTACCTGATTGGTTTTCAGTCCTATGCGCAGTTCGTCAAAATTTACGGCCAACATGCCGCTGATGAAATGGTGGATTTACTCAACACCCGTTTTTATACCCGTAACCCCTCACACGCCATGGCGAAAAAATCCAGTGATGACTTAGGAGAACAAGAACTTGAGATATCTAAAGAGCAATACAGCTACGGTGCCAACAGTGTCCGTGACGGTATTTCATTAGGCCATCAAACCATTACCCGCCCTGCGGTATTACCGTCGGAGATCATGCAGTTAGATGATCTGCAATGTTGGTTACGGGTATTTGGTAATTACCCGATCACTAAGCTGAAATTCAAGTTTGATGAAATGCCAGCCATCGCCCGAAGTTTTGAGAAACGCCACTATCAAAGCAGTGACCAAATGAAAGAGCTCGATAGCTTACTCACACACTATCAACTGGGGGCATTGACTGCGTTACCTGAAAAGGATCGTCAGGCGTTATTAGATATTCATAAGAATCAATTTGAGGGGGATGAAGACAGCCAACAGGAAGAAGAAACACGGATGCAGAAAACCATCAGTGATAAAGAGCAGAACGATGATCAAGACATAGAAAAACAAAAACAGCGAGAAGACATTGAAATGCGAGCCCAACTCGCCACACCCGATCATACGGAACAAGCCTTACATGATATGGACAATACCACGGTAAATCCTTATGACGGCATGGATATGTAGTAACCAAGAAGGTTAACAACATCGTATAACAATGAGCGTTATTTGCGCTCATTACTTTAAAAATCAATCATATACAATCATTAAAAGATAATAGCCTATGATTTCTTTTATTATTAACCACCCCACGGTTACTGCCTTCATTGAAACCTATAAAAACACGCCCTTATTAATAATCAGCGAAGACGGCCAACTGATTAATCGTATTGATGCCCCGACTCATGGATGGGATCACCATCAACTCTGTATGACCAACACCACGCAACACTATTCATCAGTCGATATAGCTATTGATGCATTTCTTGGCGATCAAAAAATAGGCAGTTCAAATGTTATTGACGCTGATGTTATTCATCATAATTTAGCCTGTTTTGAACAAGAAAATGAGGATGACAATGGAGGATATGATGCCCTTTGATGTCATGGTCTTATTACTACTGCCCCTTATCGCCTTTCTTTATCTTTTTATCCACCCCATTGATTAAATAGGAATCATCATGCTTTCACTCAGCCCATTACGCGCGAGTGCCAGTGGCGCCAGCAACTATTACCTTGAAGAAGAAAAACAATTTCATATTAACCAACTTGAATTTACGATTACGCCAGATAACCTCGAACGCTCTGACAAAGAATCCAGCCTACAACCCACAGAAAACCCAACGGCTAATTACTACCTTGCTGAAAAAAGTGGTGAACAAACAACCCAATGGTACGGCAAAATCGCTGAAAAAGAAGGCATCTTAGGGCAAGCCATCACCCATGAAAAATTAGAAACGGTGCTCAATGGCACATTAGATAACAGTGCAGTTAAGGGTGCAGGATCAGATAATCGTCGAACGGGCTATGATTTAGTTTTTTCAGCCCCTAAAGGAGCAAGCCTACTCGCATTAGTCTATGGTGATAACCGTATTATAGACGCTCATGAAAACGCCACTAAAAAAGCCATCAGCATGATAGAAAAGGATACAGCTCAATACCGACAAGTTGATCCTAATACGCGAGAAGCCAGTTATACCAATAGCCAAAACCTCTTATTTGGTTTAGTTCAGCATAAAACCAGCCGTGAAAATGATCCTCAACTGCATACTCACGCTCTGCTTGCTAACATGACTCATGATAAAGACGGCAGTCTTAAAAATCTGGCATCAAGTGCCATTCAAAACGGGTTTGAGACTCAAGGAACGTATGAGCGTATTTTAGAAAATCAGAAATATTACACCCGTATATACCATAGTGAGCTTGGCCGTAGTCTTGAGCAAATGGGCTATAACATTCAATCACTCGGTAAAGGACAAATTGATATTGCAGGTATTCCAGAAGATGTACTTGAATCTAATTCAACTCGTCGCCAACAAATCCTAGAGCAAGCTGAAGGACTCGGCATTAACACAGGAAAGTCACGGGATCATATTGCTCACCAAACCCGTAAAGCCAAAACTTATACCCCTGAGCATTCATTGCAAAAAGAATGGTTAGAGAAGAATGAAAAATTAGGCTTTGATGGTTTAACTTTTGTTGCACAATCCCATACGAAAACGCACCACCCTGAACACTCACCGAAAGCACCTATTTTACCCGCTATCACTCAAGCGATTGAAAACAGCGTCAATTATTTAAGTGATCGTAATACAGCGATTTCCTATGAAAAAATCATCACGACGGCATTAGATAAATTTGCCCCTGAGCACATCGTTCAGTTTAGCCAATTTAAACAGGCATTAGATAATACGATCAAAGAAGACAAGCTCATTGCGCTAGATAAAAATAAAACATTGTTTACAACGCCAACACTGCTGGACGCAGAAAAAAAACTGATTGAAACCACCAATAAGCGATCACACGGATTAGTGGTTCATGCAGATGAAAAAAGCCTTGAGCAAACTCGCCTTAAAAGCGAGAGCCAACAGCTTATCAGGGACGTATTAAGCAGTAAAAAACAAGTGAATGTGATTAATCTTATCGGCTCAAGTCAACAAATCAGTGAAGCACTCCTGCATGTCACTGAAAACTCAGGCAAGGCGATCCACTTCATCACTCCGAATAAATTAGTGCAGCAACAAACTGAACAACAAGTTAAGCGACAAGCCTTTTCTGTGACGCAGTGGGTTAAAAATGCCTTCCGCTCGGATGTGGTTTACACCACCCACCAATACAACAATAAACCCGCCCTTCGCCAACAAACCAAAGACAGTATATTGGTGATTGAACACGCCCATAAATTAGGCATCAAAGACACACAAGCCTTAATTGAACAAGCTCAATCACAAGGCAATAAAATTGTGTTTCTTAACCACACCCAACGTAGCCAAGGACTACGAGCGGGTAATGCCATGGATATCCTGCAAAAAGGCAATACACAGGTTAGCCGCTGGCAAGGGACTCACCAAAGTCAAACCGCGCTACATACCACCGAGGTTGATAAGCAAGACCGCCATCAAGTTATTGCAGAGCACTATCAGCAATTATCCCCCCAGGAGCGAGCCAATACCCAAGTGTTAGCAACCAATAAAGCGGATAATGACAAACTTAATGCAGCCCTTCGCCATCAGCTTGATAAAACTGGTCAACTGAGTGAAAAACGGGTTGAAATTCCCGTCCTCAATCCCGTGTATTTATCACCTGAGCAACAAGCCTCTATCAAGAACTATCAAAAAGGCATGATTTTTAATGAGATAAACGACGGGAAGATGACACGCTATAAAGTCGAAAAAGTGAACACAAAAGCCAAGACGCTACAGTTAATTGATGCTGACAAAAATCGACGTTATTTCAATGTCGCTGATGCAAAAAATACAACCTTCTTTGTCAGTCAGCCATCAACATTAGAAGTCGCTGCGGGAGATAGATTGCGGATCAACAGTGATATTTACCAAACCAACCTCAAGCAACACGATAACGTCACCATTGAGAAAATAGGCTGGCTCGGATTAAGCCTCAAGGATGACAACGGAAAGGGACACATTGTGTCCCTTTCGCAATTTAAGGACACCGCATTATCTTATGGCTACGCCACCCCCCTCAATCAAGCGGCCTCGGGCAAAGAGACCACCCTTGTTGATATGCAAAGCTATACCGCCTCAAAAGAAGTGCTGTATGACTTGATGCAGCAAGAAAGTAAAACTCTGCATATTTTCACCAATGACCAACAAAAGCTAGAAGCCCAAATGGGTAAATCGAGTATTCAACCCTCAACCATGGCACGGGTGCTTGCCAGTACCGGTGATATCAGTAAGTTCATCAATAGCCAAACCCAACAATCCCTTTATCATGATGTCGGCGTGGCCGTGCAATCATTATTACACCAACAAGCGGATAAACCCCTCATTGAACAAGCGGTGATGTTTGCACTTAACCATGTCAGTGAACAAAAAGCGGGCTTTAAGCATGAAGATTTAGTGATGGAGGCTATCCGTTTTGCCATGGATGAAAAAGGAACAACGGTATTGGAGCCTGAAATCAAGGCACACTTACATCAACTGAAAGCCCAAGACAGTGTGTTGTCTGCGGATTACCAAGATGGCACACGTTGGACTACCCGAGAAGCCCTTGAAACCGAGCAACGCATACTTAACCACTTAGAGGCGGGGAAAGATGCAGTCAATGCCTTTGCAACACCACAACAAGCAGATACTTATCTGGCACAACAAGCATGGATGACCGATGGCCAAAAGGACGGTGTGCGCCTCATTGCGACCACCAATGACCAATACACCATTGTTCAAGGGTTTGCGGGTGTAGGTAAATCCACCATGCTAGAGCAAGGGACGTTACTTATTGAGCAAGCACAGGCCATACAAAAAAACACCCCTATTACGGTACTTGGTCTTGCCCCAACTCACGCCGCAGTCAATGAGTTAAAAGAGAAAGGCATTCCCGCTCAAACCACGCAATCCTTACTCAAAGATGTCATGACAGGTGACACCTTGCCTGAAAAATACGCGAACACCCTGTTCTTACTCGATGAAAGCTCAATGGCCTCTAACGCCCAATTCGATGCGTTTACCACACTGGTAAACAATTCAGGCGCAAGAGCCACCTTTTTAGGGGATATATACCAGCTTCAATCCAAAGAAGCAGGTAAACCGTTTGAATTGGCCTATCGCACTAAAAACATTGAAACCGTGGTGATGAAGGACATTAAGCGTCAACAAACCCCTGAACTGTTAAGTGCCGTTAAACAAGTCATTAATCGACACCCTGAATCCACCTTGGCAGCGGTTAAAGCCCAGTCACCGCTTGATAATCAGCATTATCATCAGCCATCAATGCACACTGATACCGTGATATCGACATACATCAACACAGGCCAACCCTCAGAAGACCATCAACAAGCGAAAGACAAACTCTATGACCTTGCAGCCAAAGAGTATTTATCTCGCACCCCTGAGAGTCGAGATAACACCTTAATGATTGCGTATTCCAACCGTGAGCGTGATTTACTTGCTAAATTAATTCGCCGTGGCTTAAAAGCAATGGGGGACTTACCCTCAGGCAGCGATACCTCTGTTACGCGATTACGAGGAGTTGGTGCCACAAAAGAAGAGTTAAAAACCATGATGCCTTATCAAAAAGGGTTAATTATCAATACTGGCCGAGAGACTTACTTACAGATTGATAAGGTTGACCGACAACATGCACTGTTAAATGTCACCGACTTAGGTAGTGGTAAAGTCACGACCTTTATCCCAGCCAAACATGACCATAAAATGACAACCTTATGGAGCAGTAGCCAACAGCCATTAACCGAAGGGGATAAAATTACTTGGCGTAAAACTGACCGTGAATTAGCGTTACAGGGTAACACTGAACTTACGGTATCAAAGGTCAACACTCAGACCATGACGGTGACAGGGAAAGACGGCCAAGCCGTCATGCTCCCTCTATCAGACATGAAAAGTAGCCATTGGGATTACCGCTACACCAAGACAGCAGATATGGCGCAAGGGGCAACGGTAAATAATGTTATATCGGTTATCAGTGCCAATGCGAAATTAACCAATATTCGCCGTGCTTATATTGATATCAGTCGCGCCAGTCAACATGCAATGATATTTACGGATAATGAAAAATCATTGATGAACAGTTGGCTGAATCATCATGATAATAATACCTCGGCCATTGAAACCATCAATAAAACCCATAACCCCAACGAACGGCATTTTAATACAACTGACCTTCCTAATGAAAACCCGAAATACCAACAAGATGGCCACTTTAAATTATCACTCTATGCAAAAGACCTCGGCAACCAATTAACCCCATATACTGAATCACTGGCTATATCATTATTAGGCCAACCTAATAACAGTAAATCCGATAAAGATTATTTAGCGTTTGGACGAGGAAAATCACAAACGAAAATATCACTCACGGGAGAATGTCGAGGGTATTTCCGTGATTGGACAACAGGCGATAAAGGTAACATGATTAATTTAATCATGGCGTCAAAATCAATTAGCTTTAGAGAAGCCATTACGTTAGCGGAAACTATGTTAACCCACCCAGAGCAACACGATTTAATTAAAAATGAAAAACACGCCACGTTATTAACCACCTTACCCGTACAAGTCAGTGAATTAAAAGAAAGAGCCATCAATTACTTTGAACAAGGGGTAGACATTAAAGACACGCCAGCGAGTACATATATTAATAATCAAACCTATCATGACGTAGAAAGTCATACTGCTTTACGTTATCACGACAATGTTTATTCTTCTGAAACAAAATCCACCCACCCTGCTTTATTAACGAGTTTAACCAATAATAAAGGGGATATAGAAGCCGTGGAAATTACCTACTTAACGCCACAAGGTGACATTGCTAACCTTAATACGCAAAAACGATTAATGGGAAATAAGTCAGGTCATGCGATGGTATTAAATGAAGGGACACTGCCGAATATTAGCGTAATAGCGATTGGTATTGAAAATGGCATTGCATTAATGGGGGCGAATCAACATGACGTTGATATTATCGCCGTGAATAATCCTCATGACTTACGAACAGTGAATACTCAGACCTTACGTGAGCACATAATAATTATGGCAAGTAACAGTCAATTATCTAACCAGGCATTAATCCATGATATTACCCATAAACTTACCGAGCAAGGTCACAGTATTTCTCTTGTCACGGAAGCTCTCAATGGATTATTGCCACAAGACATCGGGATTATTATCAGTGATAAGGTTAATGATGACATTACACAATTAAAAGGTGAACATCACACGCAAACAAATGCTATCGACCAATTGGCTAAAGATATTATCGCCTCGTCATTACCTGATAATAAAGACATTGAATTGTCCCATTCAGATACCGATAAAAAGGATATCACCTATGGCGAGATATTAACGAATAAAGAGGTTGACCATGCTATTGATGACTATGAGCAATCGAATCATCAAACAGAAAAAGACCATGGGCGTATAATAGAAAAAGAATTAGATGATTTTTCAATATAACAACACAAGGCGACCACAGAAATGTGGTCGCATTTTTTTATTCTTTATTTTCGATAAATTGCGTTGTTTTTTCTTGGGCGTTCTTCTCAATATTTTTAAAATTTGTTTTTGCCTTTTCTAATATCACACTTTCTACTTGTAATGTTGGATTATACCCTGCTACGTACATTTGTTTTATTAATGATTCTAATTGGTATTGAGACAATAAGACTTCTTCCAGTATCTCACGGTTAGATTTTGTTTTGTTCTCACCAAGCCGTTCTTTAATCGCTAATGCAAACTCCCACAAATCACGTCCAACATCCGCGAGTGATGATGCTTGCGTTCTTTCTCTTTCAGCATCAAGTCGATCATAGAGCTGACTACTGCATAACACTTGCACTTTATTATTTTTCTTCATTTTCATTTCCTAAAAATATAAAAACAGAGAGTATAAACATACTATCACCCCTCTTTTACGCGGGAGTATAAACATACTCTCAAATGAGCACAGAGAGTATAACCATACTCTCACAATTCATAAGTTATTGTTAGTATTGATTTTATATTGAGAGTATAAACATACTCTCAAACGGCATTTTTTAGCTATCTTATTGATAATAAAGGCATACTCTCAATGGAGTATAAAAGGAATCGAAACATACTCTCACCACGACATGACGCGAATGATATTTTTGGAAATGCCTGAATATAGTGATTTTCTTTTACAGACAACCACTTAGGCGCAACAAAAGTTGTGCGAGGGGTGTCATCATCTTCTGAACCCTCAAAACCCGCCATTGTAAAATAAGACCTTACGCCACGGATTCAGTTATTTAAGGGGATTTTCCTTATAGGGGCATAATAGCCAGTCGGGAAAGTTAACAATAAACGGGGAATACTACGCCAAGATTTACCACGTAATAAAAAACCATGAGAAAAGAATACAAGAATAAACACGATCATTTATGGCGTAGCCATACTAAGGACGCCATCACTATGATTTATTATTGCGATAAACTTTTGCGTCCGAGCTAGCACAATAAAATAAAGCCACAAAACAAAAGAAGGTAAATAATGCCTATCATCACCGTCCTGCTAAGCTCGCTCTTTGCCAATGGTTAACATAAATAAAAATCCACATTGTCGAATGACAAAAGAAAACATCAACGTGCGCGGATAAAAAATACACCGTGTGACTATCTATTTATATTAACTATAAACCTTACAGCGTGGGCGGCGATTTATTTGACTATCAGATCGCTATTATCACGACGATAATCAACGTTGAATGATAGTGAAATAAATCGTTGGAATTTTTCGAGGGAAAT
Organism: Photobacterium carnosum; assembly: GCF_002849605.1. Taxonomy (GTDB): domain Bacteria; phylum Pseudomonadota; class Gammaproteobacteria; order Enterobacterales; family Vibrionaceae; genus Photobacterium; species Photobacterium carnosum. The sequence goes on along the minus strand of NZ_NPIB01000027.1, from coordinate 7,562 downwards.
AACGCAGTATACTAAACACAAAAAAGCCCATATCAAAAGATATAGGCTTAATTTAGAGAACTTAATTATTCGTTGCTTTCACCTTCCCATACTTGGTTAGCGAAATGTTCCCATTGTTTATATTCTTCGGTTAAGTGAGTATTCCATGGGGCAATATTTGATTTTATAACAATGCCATTTCTTAACCGTATTTCACCGCAATTACTGCCTCTGTCTTCATCAGCATATTGGATATGAAAAACAACATCAGGAAAGCGTATTGATATTGCTTTATAAATCGGCTCTGGCATTGACCACGCGGTTGAAAATTGAATACATTCAGGAACACCCATACTTTTAACTTGTGCTTTAAAATATTTCTTATTGATACGTTTAACATATCCTCTTAATACTGCACCTGATAAAACGTTTTTAGGTTTACAGGATAAATGCCACGGTTTAAAGATAACCTCATTATGATAAACATCTTGATCATACGCGTTCCATTTTGTCCCCCAATACGTATTAGACCATGAATACCAATCAGAACAGCCCGTTAACTTTATACATTGCTCGGCATTGTTATTATTCGGTGTGCGTGTATTTCTTACTATTTTCGGCATTGGTATAATGCGATTAAAATCAAACACACCTTGATAATTTAACAGCCATAACATAATACGCGCTTGCTTGGAATTATCATCACTCTCAATCTTTACAACGTTAATAATGTGATTAGGCATATTCTTGTTCCTTTTTTTCAACATCAATTAAACGACAACGAAATAAATGCAAATCAGACTCGGTAACGCCTTCAAAGATATCATTTACAATGGTTACATTATTAATGATCAAATCATCTTCAAGAATTAAGACGTTATTAGGATTCAGCACATAATAACCGAACTCATTTAATAACCCTGATACATAATATTGATTAGTCATATTTTTTATATACCCCCTTTCGGGGGTATCCTTATTTATTAATATTCAGTGGGTAATAGAATGGTGGTTGCGCTGCGATCCGATTCGGTAATGATCCAAACGGCTTCCCCTAAGAACGCATACACTGACATTATTCTTAGCTCGTTATGTGTTGCCCAATTATTTTGAATTGCGTCTTCTTGGCAACAATTCCCCCAATCACAATTATCATGCCGATTTAATAACGGTAACAATAACGCATGATTGCCGCCGCATAATTCATCCATACCGCGAGTTAATACAACTGAGCCTAAATTAAAGGCAATCGGCGTAATATCATTGATTACTTCGCCTTGACTTATTTCTGTCATGGATTTATATTCCTTAACGTTACATGAGGGGCTTAAAGCAGTTATTTAGTAGGTAATGCTTTAAGCCTTTTTCTTTATGCAAAGATTAACTCTTTTAACCTGCACTTCGTTTTTTTGGCAATCTCACACGGGGTTAACCCTATGGCTTGCAGTTGTTGAAATGAACATTTTGCGCCCTCTTTGGTTTCCTCTCCCCTTATGTACGATTTCAAATCTTTAACATGATATTGAATGACGAGTTTGTTTATCTCGCTACTGCTTGCGGTATGCACGATCTGAGGTTGTTCAAAACGTATCGCACTGTAGGCCATGTTTGTCTCTCCTTAATTACACTTCTAATGATCCTATCCAAACGCTCCCCAAATACGCTTCCCAACCGTCGGGACTGTGCGCGTAATAATCAATTGACTCTAATAAGTCATGTGTATATCCGCTGTGTGGGGCGTGTATTTTTGCTACTACGTTGCTATCAAGATCTTTAATGATTAAACATTGATGTTCATTACCTATCAGCAAGTCAGGCTCATTATGATTAAGGGGTCTACTCACAATACTCATACTCGTTACCGCCCTTAACCTAACAACAAATCAAAGTAATAAGACTGGCGAATTTCAGCCTGTTTAATGCGAGGTAATAAATCGGTGATCACCTCGTTCTGGTTTAATAAATGGCTGTTGTTTTTGTAATGGTTCAATTGATTTTTTAATTGGGTTAGGTATTTTCTGTTTTCCTCCATCAATGCTTTATAACGTGATAAGTGTTGTTCACAATCTGCGGCACATTGTCGGTAAGCGACTTTCAAGCAAGCAGCAAAGTAAGTGCATTTTAGGCCACCAAAACGTAACGCTTTCATGGCTGCCAGCGCCCACGCTTTACGAAAGATAAATGCCTTACGTTTGTTCGCCCTCGATATGTGCGTAGCACATGGAGCGCGTAGCGCGGTAGCCTGCTCTTGCTGACCGTCAAGGGATGACAAGCCTTTATTCGCGTAACCCATATTCCCCACTGACTCAGAGCCCACCTCGCGCCCTGCTAAGCTAATCTGCACTGCACTTTCAGCGTGCTTTGGTGTGTATAACTGTGTTGCGGTCTTACTGCGTGTATTCATGAGAGGCTCCTTTGCTGCCTGATTTTTCTGAATGCCTATCCGAGCACCTGAGCTGATTTTTCTTGTCAAGGGGCTAGTAGCCCTTGGCAACTTGTTGCCTTTAGGGATACAGCATGTATTTCCCTTGCAAGACAAATCGGATTAGGTGACGGTTAATAGGCAAAGGGGAAATCTGGCAGTGAAGGTATTCTGATGGTGACTTGCAGCATGGCCGCGACACGGGGGATATATCAGAGTGAGGTGATAATGAGGGGAAGATTCGCTAAGCAGGGTGTGCAGCTTTTGCGTTAGGATTGCCTGTCTGGAACTTAGTCCCTCTTGGCAACTTGTTGCCTTTAGAGGGGCAAGTTAGCGACAGGAGCGCAGCGAAAAGCTGACTTTTTGCCGAAGCAAAAAGAACGCCCAAGGTCAAACCAGATAGGAAATAAGATCGAGTGGTCATACAAATCAAAAAATCAATCAGCAAAAAACAAGCTATTTAAAGTATAATCAGCTCCGCAAACATACCGCGCAATTACAAAAAAACACATTACTTACAATAAGGTGACACACCAACATGCAAGAATTTATCGACACATTGACCCGCTACCGTCAAGCAAAAGCCCTACTAAAAAATCAAACAGTCGAAGAATTGGAATTAATCACCACTAACTTATCAAAGATACTGGAAGAGAAAAAAATCCAAGAATTGACATTGCTTGCGGAACAAAAAGAAAAAAACGATAAGTTAGCTATTTATAAAGAAATGTTAGCGGCAGATGGTATTGATATTAATGAGTTAGCGGCCCATGTAGCCAACACATCAACTACGCAGAAAGCGACAACACCTCGCAGCCCGCGCCCTGCAAAATATACTTATACAGACGAAAGCGGCCAATCAAAGACATGGACAGGCCAAGGCCGAACTCCTAAATTTTTAGTGGATAAAAACCTAGAAGAACATCTGATTTAATCCACGCTTAAAGCGGGGGCTACCCCGCTTTATCTTTGCTATCGTGGTAATAAATATTGGTGTGCTTTACTGGCAAGACTGGCGGCCTTAAAAATATATTTTTTGTCATTGTTAAGTGCTTTAAGCCATGATGCGATATAACTATCATGTTGTATCTCACCAAAGACACCCAAATCAGCACAACAGAACGCCGCGCCCAACTCTGCTACCAACTCCTCAAAGGCATAATCTTTAGAGCCAAAGCCACCTGTTAATTTACGGTCTAAACGACGCTTGTTGGCTGTCCAATGGGTTAATTCATGCCATAACGTCGCGTAATAATCGCTTGAAGAGGTAAAACGGTCTTGTGTTGGCATCGTGATAGTATCTTGACTAGGAGAATAAAACGCTCGAACACCTAAATGATTTATCACCGCACCGGTCGCTAAAATGGCATTATCAATATAGGCCATCACTTCAAACTCGTTATGTTTGGTGCGCTCTTCTTTAATGACCATTACTGGTTTTTCAATATTTTCAACTTGGTCTAAGTTGAAAACGACAAAAGATCTCAACATAGGTATTCTTTCTTCGTCGCCTTGCTCGTTCTTCTTCTCCCACATTTTATAGAAAATAATCTCGGTCCCTTTTTGCCCTTTGATTACATTGCCGCCTAATTCTGCCGCTTGTTTGTAAGTTAACCAATACGGGCTTGAATAGCCTTTCTCTACGATTTCAGACCAAAGTAACAAAATATTTACGCCTGAATATTGCGCCTTACTCTTAAAATTCATGGGTAACATGTCACATTGCTGTGTTCTATCCCACGGACACGCCCACGGTTTAACGCCATTCTCAAGGGCTGCAATAATGCGATCAGTGACAATCTGGTACATATCTTTCGCCACTTTAGCCACCCGCTTTTTGCTTTTGCGCTTAGAAGATTCATTTTTGGAGGAGCCTTGGGTTCTAAGGGCAACGCCCTTCGTCGTTGTTTGCTGAGCTGTGATTGTTGTGTTGATAGTTGATGAGTAAGTCATGGCTGTTTTCCTGTTTAAGTGTATTTTCATTTCCGTTATCGCCTGACTGTCCACTCATTACTCATGGTTCTCATTGACAAGGGCGCAACGCGGCGCAGCTTCCCTTTTCAATGGGGTTCTGAGAGATGATGGTTAACAGACAGAGCGGTGACGAGGATGAAAAGGAGCAAACAGGGAAACAATGACTTATGAGGCAGATATCAGCACTTACAAGAACCGCAGGAAATGGCGAAAGCTGCGTAAGTTCGACGGCAGGAGAAGGAATGCTTAGTGAGAGATAACCTGAATAAAATTTGTCCTCGCTTGCGAGGGGATAACACATTTTATCCAGGCTTATATTGAATGCTGTTGCTGTTTAGCCCTGACCTGACCTTTGGTGAAGACAGCTTGCTGGCTGAGTTTCACTAGCAATACGAGCATGGAACATGTGATGGGGCGCGTGTGAAATAGGGCAAGCGTAGCGTGGTTGCCCCGTAGGGGTGCTACAAGGCCATTACTTTGTAAAAACAATATCAATAGCCGCTAAAAATTGAGTAGCACTTTCATCTTTCAAATGAAGAGGCTCAAAGACGAAACCTTTTACGTAGCATTTTCTTGAACTATCATAATGCATATTCGTTGGCCTCCCCTCTCTATAAATAGTAAAAATACGGCTTGATTTAGCTCGACAAATATCAAACTTTCGCATCATCACCTGCGTATTAATTTCACCAAAAATCAATAAATACGCATCAATATATTTAAGAAAAACATTATCTAACATAGTGATACCAATAAACCCATTAAGAAAAACACATATATACAATCAATACAGTGCCTATTTTAGATACACATATACATTATAGACACTGCGTCTTTTATCTATATATCAAGCAAACTCACATTTACGTTCTTTATTTGGCACATAACCATACTTAACGGCGATAAAAATAGCAGCGTTACGCTTACCATGATTTTTAAATGTTTTATCTACTTCAAACGTAAATAACTTAATGTAATCCTCATAAGACGTACCACTATTTTCACTCGCCCAATCCGCAATATCTTCAATTTGATTGATTAAGTAATAATTCATGTAGCCGCGCTCGATATTACGCATACCCCTTTCTATAAGGCTTTAAGAAACCCACGCCTTTTAACTCTTCAAGCACTTGGTTCATCAGATCACGTCCAACGCCTCGAAATGATTCATTGATCCCACGCTGACTTGGCTTAACTGTTTTCGCCAATACTGCGTTTTTGATATCAAGATAAATTTGAGCATGACACGGCGCCATATTTTGATACAACAGATTCACCACCCGAGAAAGTCGCTTGTTGGTTAGATAGCTCGTCAATATTAGTTAATAGGATAGGGATTTGGGACAAGGTATGTTGAGACTTAATGATTTGTTTAGCGGCTTGTTGGCGTTTAGCCAAATCAAGTAAGAGACCTAAAGCCGCCATTAATATAGGCGACCCCATATCTTGCCCGATAGAGAACATGAATTTTGTTGCTAATGTAGCCGATAGGCAAGCAATAGCGACTGATAGCACTAGGCAAATCAGCTTAATAATAGTATTGTCTATTAGTGAATTATTCCTATAGTTATTCACACTAAGCCCTAAGTTCCCGTCAGAAAGTTACTTGGGGGTTTTTATTATGTATTACATGTGTAATACATACTTACTACATGTCATTCATCAACTCTAATAACTTATTGTTATCTATATCATCTTTCATTGAGGTCAATGCTCTAAATAACTTTGCGGCAGACACTTTTCTGTTTGTATTCTCTTGAAGATCCTCAACCCAATCTTGCACTTTTTGCTTATCGGTTAACGATAAACGTAATGTCAAAGGAGGTACTTTATATGTTGTTAAAGGCTTCTTTCGTACTGTAGTTATAGTTGTTTTATTTTGTCTATCTGCACGAGACGATAATGACGATTTAGCACCTTTATTTGATAATTTATTACTATCCATATCTGTATTACCTATGTATTACATATTGCATTAATTTCTTTAGCCAAGGAACTATAATCATTATTTATAATAGACCCTTTCTTATAGAACCTTATCGGCATAGACAAAGCATTAGCCTGGGATAAATGTTCTGAACGTCGGATTACTGTTTTCAAAACATTATCTCGTACAACCTCTAACTCATTTTCTATATAGTTATTAATTAATGTATTTCGGCTATCTATCTCATTTCTTAGTATGCAATAGTTTGCTTCGTCATCTTTGATTTCATCAACAGCATCCAATAGAGGAGATATTCCATCAAGAGAATAAGCACCAGAATCAATTGGTATAATAATCAATTCAGACGCTTGTATTGCATTTAAAGTAGTTAAAGATAGATTAGGGGGAGTATCAAGCAGAACAAAATCATAATCTTTTGATATTTTACTTAAATGTTTTTCTAAAATTCTCTCACGATTAATTTTTGTTAATGATGTTTCGATTACACGCGACAACTGATAATCAGCAGGAATTAAAAATAAATTATCAATCGAACTATCAGCAGCTTGTGCTGGGATGATCAAATCAACAATATTAACCATCTTGGGTTTATCAAACAAACAAGCAATGGTTTCATTAAAATCAAAACTAGTTTGACCATTTGAAAGTGTTTTTGAACAATTTCCTTGTGGATCAAGATCTATCACCAAGACTTTATTTTTCTTTGCTAATTCAGAGGCCAAATTAACGATCGTTGTCGTTTTACCGACTCCGCCTTTTTGATTTGCTAATGATATAACTCTCATAACACCTCACTGTATTACATATGTAATACACATTAAAATTTAATTAACCACTGTAATACATGTAGCAAAAAGAAAAACAAATTTATGTATTACCTATGTAGTACATATTAAATGTATATAAGAGATATAGCAATAAACAATAGGTAATACATAGGTAATACATACAAACCATGATCTTTTAGGGCTTAGAGGCATATTTTAGGCTAAAAGTAGATCGTTAGTTTTTATTAACAACTTAGTCACAAAAATATGGACCGTTTTAGGTAGGTAAAGGTGTGGTTTTGGCTGTTAGGGAAGGTAATTTCAATTGAACAGTGTTCACTGGTACGCGATATACCTATTATGTTTAATAGAGGCCAAAAAGCAAAAATTTACTTAATTTATGGGTTTAGAACGAAATGACAAAAAAATGATAGGGGATAGGCGAGTTAATGTATAATCAGCGCGGGTGCTC
>NZ_NPIB01000026.1 GCF_002849605.1 Photobacterium carnosum | reverse complement strand
TGAGCTAGTGTCGCATCACATCTCTTTTAAAAAAAGAGGATTGGTTGCGGGGGCCGGATTTGAACCAACGACCTTCGGGTTATGAGCCCGACGAGCTACCAAGCTGCTCCACCCCGCGTCCGATTTTTCTTCACCATTAAAGTTTGGTGACAACTTCCACTTACCGCCGAAGCCATAAGCTTTTCTCTTGCGAGAAAATTTGGAGCGACACACGAGGCTCGAACTCGTGACCTCAACCTTGGCAAGGTTGCGCTCTACCAGCTGAGCTAGTGTCGCATCACATCTCTTTTAAAAAAAGAGGATTGGTTGCGGGGGCCGGATTTGAACCAACGACCTTCGGGTTATGAGCCCGACGAGCTACCAAGCTGCTCCACCCCGCGTCCGATTTACAACGAAAGAAAACAAACTCGTTATCTCCTTTCGAGGCTGCGCATTATACGACTAAAATTGTCGGATGCAATAGTTCTTAAACCAAAAAACGCAGATTTTTTTCTAACTGCTTATTTTCACATCAAATATTGAAAATATGCTCACGATAGTAGCGTAACTCAGCAATTGAATCATGAATATCATCCAATGCTAAGTGACTTCCTTTTTTAGAAAAGCCATCAAGTAACTCTGGCTTCCAACGACGCGTTAATTCTTTAAGTGTACTTACATCAAGATAACGGTAATGAAAATACTGTTCAAGCATTGGCATATGCTTATACAAGAAACGACGATCTTGACCAATACTGTTACCACAAATAGGTGATACACCCTTTGGCACCCATTGTTCTAAAAACGCAATAGTTTGAGCAACGGCTTGTGCTTCGGTAATAGTGCTTTGACGAATACGCTCGACTAAACCACTATTAGTATGTGTGGTTGTACACCAATCATCCATTTTTGCTAATTCAGCTTCTGGCTGATAAATAGCTATAACAGGGCCTTCAGCCAACACATTAAGCTGTGGATCGGTCACGACCGTTGCGATTTCAATGATTTTATGCGTTTCTGGATCTAATCCGGTCATTTCCAGATCAATCCAAATAAGGTTCTGATCGTTGATTGTCATTCGATATTGCCTCTTTTATAACTAAACCATGTATGATAATACCGAAAGCCAACCAAATAGAACGATATTCTTGTGGCAAAAAAGAAAAAACTGACTCAAGGTCAGAGCCGACGTGTCCGCTCTAACCAAAATAAGCGCCTAAATCGCGCTAAAAACGAAGTCCAATGGGATGAAGCTCTATTGGAAAGTGCCCGTGAAGGGCTGGTTATTACTCGATTTGGTCAACACGCTGATGTTGAAGATCCGCAAACGGGTATTATTCATCGCTGTAACCTACGTCGTAGTATTCAGAGCCTTGTTTCTGGAGACCGTGTCGTCTGGCGTCCTGGTGTTGAAGCATTACAAGGTATTACAGGCGTTGTAGAAGCAGTACATGAACGCAAAACAATGTTGACCCGTCCTGATTACTATGACGGCGTTAAAGCGGTAGCAGCAAACGTTGACCGTATTATCATTGTGTCATCGATTCTACCAGAATTGTCGCTTAACATTATTGACCGTTACATTATTGCCGCTGAAACTATTGGTATTAAGCCATTAATCGTTGTCAATAAAGTCGACTTACTTACACCAGAGCAACGAGTTGACGTTGAACGAAAGTTAACGCAATACCAAAACATTGGTTACAGCGTACGCTTAGTCAGTACCGATACTGGTGAAGGACTTGATGACCTAAGAGTTGATTTACAAGATCATGTCAGTATTTTTGCTGGCCAATCTGGTGTTGGTAAATCCAGCATGGTTAACTCATTAATGCCTGATGTTGAAGCTGATATTGGTGATGTTTCGACAAACTCTGGTTTAGGTCAACACACCACCACCGCGGCAAGATTATATCACTTTGCTGATGGCGGTGATTTAATTGACTCCCCAGGTGTACGTGAATTTGGTTTATGGCATTTAGAGCCCGAACAAATTACTGAAGCCTTTGTTGAGTTTCGTCAACATTTAGGTGGCTGTAAATTCCGTGATTGTAAACACGGTAACGATCCTGGTTGTATCATTCGCGAAGCAGTTGAACGTGGTGATATTAGTCGTGCACGTTATAACAGTTACCATAAAATTATTGAAAGCATGTCGGAAACTGTCGCAAACCGTCAATTTTCACGTAACAAGCCAAGCTGATAATGAATATATGCCTAAGAGAACTAATTATTTTCTTAGGCTTATTTTTTATCGACTACAATTCTAATTAACACTGACTAGCTTGCCTTCTCCACTCTCTGCGTAGCACTAGAATAACTGACATTATTACAATAGTTCGGTATTATTACAGGTTATCGTTATTCTTCCAAATAAGAAAAGAATAACTAACTTATTGATTAATTAATATTTACTGGAAGAATGATTGTGTTAGATAAGATTAAGATTGGCCTTCAATATTGTATACCAAAGCATGCATTAACTCGTTTAATGGGTAAACTGGCGGCTTATGAAGGTGGAAAACTAACTACTACTATTATTCGTTGGTTCATCAAACAATATAACGTCAACATGGCTGAAGCACGCATTCCAGATCCAGCCGCCTATTCAACCTTCAACAGTTTTTTTGTACGCGAATTGATGGAAGGTGCCCGTCCAATTAACAATGACTCGCATATTATTAGCCATCCTGCTGATGCATGCGTAAGCCAATTTGGCCCAATTAAAGCGGGACGTTTATTTCAAGCAAAAGGGCACTATTTTAATGCTTGTGAATTATTAGGCGGTGATAGCGATTTAGCAGATAAGTTTATGGGGGGGGAGTTTGCGACATTATATCTTTCACCTAGTGACTACCACCGTGTTCATATGCCATGTGACGGTGTACTACGCCAAATGATTTATGTTCCTGGTGATCTATTTTCTGTTAATCCATTAACCGCAGCTAACGTACCTAATTTATTTGCCCGTAATGAGCGTGTAATATGTGTGTTTGACACTGAGTTTGGTCCATTAGCTCAAGTGCTGGTTGGTGCCACTATTGTTGGTAGCATCGAAACAGTATGGGCAGGCACAGTAACACCGCCAACGGGACCTGAGATTCGTCGTTGGAATTACCCTACCACTGGTGAGCAAGCGATCAATTTAAAGAAAGGCCAAGAAATGGGCCGTTTTAAATTGGGTTCAACTGTTATCAATTTATTCCCTAAAGACAGCATTCGTTTTGTAGAAAATATGCAACCACACCAAGTGACCCGCATGGGACAACCTTACGCTGAACGTTTAGTGAAATAATAAATAAAAACAAACTATACGGAGTATGCCTTTACTCCGTATCTCTTCTTTAATGCCTGACTTTAATTTCTTTTTTCTCATCGATAATCTTTCTTTCACTTTATATGATAGCGATAAACTGAACCGTTTCTTTGGTCGTACTTTTAATCTCAAACCAAAAGATTAGTATGCTAACGTTAGTGTGCCATTTCGCAGATCAAGTACTACGATTAGGTCGGGATAATTTTCATACTTATAGGTAATCATCATGAAAAAAAATACAGTGTCAGCATTAGTACTCGCGTTAGCGACTTGCTTCTCTCTTTCTGCACACGCCGACGCCGCATGGGGATATAGCACTCAAAAAGGCACTGAACATTGGGTTAACAGTTACCCTACTTGTGGCGGCGAAAACCAAAGTCCCATTGACATTCAATCACCGATTCAAGCCCAAACTCAGCCCTTACAAATTAGCTATGATGGTAAAATCACCAGTTTAACTAATAACGGCCACACGATAGAAGCCAATGTAAGTGGCGATAATACCTTGGTGATTAATGGTGATACGTACACTCTAAAACAGTTTCATTTTCACACCCCCTCTGAAAACTATATTGATGGCAAACAATACCCGTTAGAAGCGCATTTCGTTAACGTTGATGCAACCGGTCATATTGCAGTTATTTCAGTGATGTTTGAAAATGGACCTCGCGCAAATAATGAATTAACCACCTTGTTAAAAACAATTCCAACCAAAGGTGAGACCATTGACTTTAATGGTGATCTGACCCCGAACGCACTACTGCCACGTGAGCGCCAATATTTCCGTTACAATGGTTCATTAACCACACCACCTTGTACTGAAGGTGTTCGCTGGTATGTTATGCAAAGCCATCTCACCAGTTCAGCAGCTCAAATTGAGCAACTAAATCAAATGATGGGTGACAATAACCGTCCACTACAGCCTGTTAATGCGCGAATTGTAATCGACTAACCACTAATTGCAAATGATAATCAGTTGCAATTAAAAAAGAGTAACGTTATAGTCATCGCACGGTTTAAACGCCTTGAAATCCTACTTGCCGTTTAATTCAATCATTTATTTACACCAAATCAGATCTTCGATATTAAATGCACGTTGCCTCAGTATGAAACGAGTGATTCATCGTTACTAATATCAACTGGTGCATGGTGGATATTTGATGACAAAAAAGCACGGTCATAAATACCGTGCTTTTTTACGTCTACATCTTTGGAATCAAGCTGTAGGATAAGAATAATATTTACGCTATTTCAATCGGGAAAGCCGTAACTTGATCAATATGATCACGTTCTAATGCCAGCATAATCACCCGATCAATCCCCAACGCAACGCCTGCACAATCAGGGAATCCAGCCCGTAACGCTTCAATAAGGTGCATGTCAATCGGTTGTGATTGTAGTCCCATGCTAACTCGTTTTTGATTATCAGCTTCAAAACGTTGTAACTGCTCATCACCATTAGCAAGTTCATGAAAGCCATTCGCTAATTCTATGCCTTTAAAATAAACCTCAAATCGCTCTGCCACACGTGGATCTTGAGGATTTATCTGCGCCAGAGCCGCTTGTGATGCAGGGAAGTCATACACAAAAGCGGGGACTTGTTGACCAATTTTAGCTTCAACACCAATGCTAAACAGTAATTGTAATAAGGTATCGCGATCTTGCTCAGGTTCAGCAATGTCTGCTAGCCCTAATCGAGCAGCAACGGCTTTTAACTCAGCCATTGACCCTTCAAGTGGACACACCGCTAACACATCAATAAATGCTTGTTGATATGTCATTTTTTCTGCTGCCCCACACCCTAATACTTGCTGTAACAACAGATCCATCTCAGCCATTAACTGGTGATGATCAAATCCAGGTCGATACCACTCTAGCATTGTAAATTCAGGGTTATGGTAACGTCCTGATTCTTCATTACGGAATGATTTACAAATTTGGTAAATAGCACCACTGCCAGCCGCCAATAGTCGTTTCATATGAAATTCAGGACTGGTCATCAAATACAATGTTTGACCCGCGGCATAACCAGGGCCGACAAATTCAGTTTTAAACGCATGTAAATGTACATCCGTCACCGTAGCCTGACTCATTGCCGGTGTATCTACTTCTATAACATCACGATCTGCAAAAAACTGACGAATTATCGCGATTAACCCTGCTCGTTGTCTTAGTTGTGTAATCTCCGCAGTAGGTTGCCAAGGCTGAGACATAACAGTTTCTTCTTACATAAAAGGAAATAATGGTCTAATTCTAACAAAGCCTCGCACTTAACCAAATATTGACTGCTTTATATTTATTTACCACACCAAACTATTATGACCAAAAATGAACAGTGTTAATAAAAAAGCATAACTAGCCCATGTAAACAGAGATTAAAAAAACAAATAACCGCACAATAACGAACAAATAGCCAACAAAAACAAAATTGTTACTAACAAAATAATTACAAAAAACAGTCGCATTGTGCAGCGCATAGCTTATTAAATCTTTCATCATAAGATGTTACAACCAAACAATGAAACACGTCATTAATGAGCTATAAACAATTAATACCAAACGAAACAAATTATTAACAATGAACGAACATGAAAAATTGTGACAATAATCACAAACTTTGTAATCAGATTACATTTTTTGATTATTTCGGTAAAAAGACGCGTCTACATCATATTTTCTATTAATGAGGTTCCATAAAATACGCGCAGGATTTCAAGGATAGGTACGCACGACGTACCTTTTCATTTTTTTACCGTCTTAATCTTCGGAGGATAGCTGTGAAGACTATTACCACAGATATCGCTGTAATTGGCGCGGGTGGTGCAGGCCTACGTTCTGCCATCGCTGCTGCAGAAGCAAACCCAGAACTAGAAATTGCACTTATTTCAAAAGTCTACCCAATGCGCTCGCACACAGTTGCAGCTGAAGGCGGCTCTGCTGCTGTTATCAAAGACGAAGATAGCTTTGATAATCACTTCAACGATACCGTTGGTGGTGGTGACTGGCTATGCGAACAAGATGTGGTTGAATATTTCGTAGAGAATTCAACCCGCGAAATGATTCAAATGGAACAATGGGGCTGCCCATGGAGCCGTAAAGAAAACGGTGAAGTGAACGTACGTCGTTTTGGTGGTATGAAAGTTGAGCGTACATGGTTCGCGGCAGATAAAACTGGCTTCCATATGCTACACACCCTATTCCAGACATCTATCAAATACCCGCAAATCAAACGTTACGATGAATACTTCGTGGTTGACCTTTTAATTGAAGATGGCGAAGTTCAAGGTCTGATTGCTATTCACATGGCAGAAGGTGAACTGGTTTGTATTAAAGCAAAATCAGTAATCTTAGCAACAGGTGGCGCAGGTCGCGTTTACCACTGTAATACTAACGGCGGTATTGTAACTGGCGATGGTATGGCAATGGCATTCCGTCACGGTGTACCACTACGTGACATGGAATTTGTTCAATACCACCCAACAGGTCTACCAGGCACTGGTATTTTAATCACTGAAGGTTGTCGTGGTGAAGGCGGTATTATCGTCAATAAAAACGGTTACCGTTATCTACAAGATTATGGCATGGGCCCTGAAACACCAGTGGGTCATCCAAAAAACAAATACATGGAACTAGGTCCTCGTGACAAAGTTTCGCAAGCGTTCTGGCATGAACAGCAAAAAGGCAACACTATTCAACACCCACTAGGTGATGTAGTAATGCTTGATTTACGTCACCTTGGCGAAGAATACTTACATGAGCGTCTACCGTTCATCTGTGAGCTAGCTAAAGCATACGTAAACGTTGATCCAGCAAAAGAGCCAATTCCAATTCGCCCAACCGTACACTACACCATGGGTGGTATTGAAACTAACGGTACCTGTGAAACCCGCGTTAAAGGCCTATTTGCTGTTGGTGAATGTGCTTCTGTTGGTCTTCACGGTGCTAACCGTCTAGGTTCAAACTCACTGGCTGAGTTTGTAGTATTTGGCCGCGTTGCAGGTGAACACGCTGTTAAACGCGCTGAAGAATTCAAAGGTTGGAACGACGCTTCAATCAATATCCAAATAGACGCAGTACAAGCACGTATTGATGCCCTAATGGCACAAGAAGGTGATGAAAACTGGGCTCAAATCCGTACTGAAATGGGTCACACCATGGAAGCGGGTTGTGGTATTTACCGTCAACAAGATTTGATGCAAGCAACCATTGATAAGCTAGCAGAGCTTAAGCGACGCTTTAAACATATTAGCATTCAAGATAAAGGCCAAGTCTTTAACACTGATCTGCTATATGCCATTGAAGTGGGTTACGGTCTTGATGTCGCAGAAGCAATGGCTTGCTCAGCGATTCTACGTACAGAATCTCGTGGTGCGCACCAACGTCTAGATGACGGCTGTACTGAACGTGATGATGTGAACTTCCTGAAACATACATTGGCATTCTATAACAATGGCGACGCGCCAATTATTGATTACAGCGATGTAAAGATCACGAAATCACAGCCAAAAGCTCGTCTATACGGTGCTGAAGCTGAAGCTCACGAAGCACATGAAAAAGCTCAAGCAGCGCAGTCAGAAGTTCAAGAGGAAAAGGCATAATGTCAGACAATCGCATTCAAAAAATTGAAATTCTGCGTTATGACCCAGCAACAGATGCAGAACCATATTTACAAGCATTTGAAGTACCGTTCAACGACACTATGTCAGTACTTGATGCGCTTGGTTACATCAAAGATCATCTTGATAAACACCTAAGCTACCGCTGGTCTTGCCGAATGGCGATCTGTGGCTCATGTGGCATGATGGTTAATGGCGTACCTAAGTTAGCTTGTAAGAGCTTTCTTCGTGATTACCCTAATGGCGTAAAAATTGAGCCATTAGCAAACTTTGCGATTGAGAAAGACTTAATTGTCGATATGACTCCCTTTATTGAGCGTCTTGAAGCGATTAAGCCCTATATTATTGGTAATACCCGCACAATAGAAGATGGTACAAACATCCAAACACCAGAGCAAATGGCAAAATACAAGCAATTTGCTGGTTGTATTAACTGTGGCCTTTGCTACTCAGCGTGTCCGCAATTCGGTCTAAACCCTGAATTTATCGGTCCAGCTGCACTAACACTGGCACACCGTTACAATCTTGATAGCCGTGACCATGGCCAACATGAGCGTATGGAACTGATCAACAGTGAAAATGGTGCTTGGGGTTGTACGTTTGTAGGTTACTGTTCTGAAGTATGTCCAAAGAGCGTTGATCCAGCAGCTGCAGTAAACCAAGGCAAAGTCGAATCATCGAAAGATTTCGTTATTGCAATGTTGAAGCCTCAGGAGGCATAAGGATGAGCAACCGTAAACCTTACGTTCGTGAAATGACGCGTACATGGTGGAAAGACAGCTCTTTCTACCGTTTTTACATGCTACGTGAAGCTACTGTATTACCGCTCATTTTCTTTACTATCTGCTTAACCTTCGGTTTAGGTTGTTTAGTAAAAGGTCCTGAAGCATGGCAAGGTTGGCTAAATTTTATGGCTAACCCAATTGTAATCATTCTAAATATTCTTGCGTTAGCTGGCAGTTTATTCCACGCGCAAACATTTTTTAGCATGATGCCGCAAGTGGTGCCAATTCGCATTAAGGGCAAGAAACTGGATAAGAAAATTATCGTTCTTGCACAGTGGGCAGTTGTTGCTGTCATCACCGCCATTGTTTTAGCGCTAGTTTAAGGAGCCGCTCGTGATTAATTTACATCCAAAACGTTCCGATGAACCAGTATGGTGGAGTTTATTTGGTGCCGGTGGTACTTGGTTTGCAATGATCTCTCCAGTTACTATTTTAGTACTAGGTATCATGGTTCCACTGGGTATTATTAGCCCAGAAGCGATGAGCTATGATCGCGCTGCTAATTTTGCAACCAGCTTTATTGGTGCATTATTTGTCATTGCTACCTTATCACTGCCAATGTGGCATGGTATGCACCGTCTACACCATGGTATGCACGACCTTAAGTTTCATACTGGTGTTGTAGGTAAAATTGCTTGTTACGCAGTAGCGTTCTTAGTGACTGCGTTATCAATCATCTTTGTGTTCATGATTAAATAATCATTGATACACAATCTAAAAAAGCACCGCTTGCGGTGCTTTTTTTATGGCTGTTATTTAAAGATTTAAAACATCATAACCCTGAATTTCAGCCAACAAAAAAGGCCGCCAAAGCGACCTTTTTTAAAGCTCAATATGAATTTACTTCACACGGCTTACGTATTCACCTGAACGAGTATCAACTTTGATAACTTCGCCAATTGCGATGAATAAAGGAACACGTACTACAGCGCCTGTAGTTAGTGTTGCTGGCTTACCACCAGTACCTTGTGTATCGCCTTTAAGACCAGGATCAGTCTCTGTTACTTCAAGCTCAACAAAGTTTTGAGGAGTAACAACGATAGGGTTACCGTTCCAAAGCGTTAACGTACACGCATCGTTTTCTACTAACCATTTCGCATTATCACCAACAGCTTTTAAGTCTGCAGCAATTTGCTCAAATGTTTCATTGTTCATGAAATGGTAGAATTCACCGTCGTTGTATAGGTAATCAAGTTCAGTATCGATTACGTCCGCAGCTTCAACTGATTCACCTGATTTAAACGTTTTTTCAAGAACTTTACCTGAAATAAGTTTACGGATTCGTACGCGGTTGAACGCTTGACCTTTACCAGGTTTAACAAATTCGTTTTCGATAATGACACATGGTTCATTATCAAGCATAATTTTCATTCCGCTGCGGAATTCATTGGTGCTGAAAGACGCCATTCTAATCCTCTTAACATCTTCGAGTTGTATTTAATGTCGCATATCATACCCCGAAACGTGCCATCTGTTGAGCAAAACTGGCTGAATGATCTAGCTAATGCGATATCTGATCCCTTAAAGCTACTCAATTGGCTTAAAATTGATCCAACACCTTGGCAAAAAGGCCTCGCGGCTAAAAATTTATTCGCGCTTCGCGTTCCTGTAAGTTTTGTCGAAAGAATGGAAATTGGCAACCCATACGATCCATTATTGCGCCAAGTACTGCCGCTAGAGCAAGAATTTGAGGTTCATCAAGGCTACTCAACTGATCCTCTTGATGAGCAAGATAACCCCATTCCAGGGCTGTTACACAAATACCATAACCGTGTATTAATGATCGTTAAAGGCGGTTGTGCAGTGAATTGTCGCTATTGTTTTCGACGTCACTTCCCTTATCAAGATAACAAAGGCAATAAAACCGTCTGGCAGCAAAGTCTTGATTACATCGCAACCCAACCACACATTAACGAAGTCATCTTATCTGGTGGTGATCCACTAATGGCTAAAGATCACGAATTAACATGGTTGCTCGAACATATTGCCGCTATTCCACATATTAAACGGTTGCGTATTCACAGCCGCTTACCCGTTGTGATCCCACATCGCATCACACCAGCACTGTGTGAGTTATTTGCTAGCAGTCGTTTACAAATTATCATGGTGACCCATATTAACCATGCCAATGAAATCAATAATGAGCTAACCTCGGCGATGACACAGCTCAAGCTCGCTAAGGTCACCCTGCTAAACCAAAGCGTACTCCTTAAAGGGGTTAATGACTCCGTCACAGCACTTACAGACCTCAGCGAAGCCTTATTTGATGCTGGGATATTACCGTACTACTTACACGTACTGGATCACGTACAAGGCGCTGCACACTTCTTTGTCAGTGATCAACAGGCACGTATCTTAATGGCTGGATTAATCAATAATGTTTCTGGCTATCTAGTCCCTACATTAGCGCGCGAGATTGGTGGCAGAAGCAGCAAAACCCCACTTGATCTTCAACTTGAATAACGACTTAAATAACTACAATTTTAACGGTTACAACTCCCTTCTTTTCGATGCAGCACCACTATTACCATACTGACTCGTTATCGCGAGTCAGTAATAGATCACAGCTGATGACGATAGCCATTAAGTTGTACAGCTTTCCACCTCAAAAACACCAAAAATACACACTTACATTTCAGCCTATCATAGGCGCTACAATAACAATATATAAGTCATTGTTTTATAATGATTGTACAGCTTGTACAGCTTTGTTAGCTATATATCTCAAAAGCTATTAGCCTATGATGTTACTTTTAATGACCCGCCAATTTTATTGCAGCTCACCATTAAAAAAAATCATCGTGGCAGATCTCGATTTTTTAATGATTTACATGCATAGTCGCGCCTCATACGCAGCCCTTTATTGTTCTAGGCGTCGCCAAACGTCGTCGCTGCTGCCAACCCGCTCCCTTACATGAGTATCGCAATGAAAATTGGCATTTTGTCACAGGACGCAAACTTATATTCAACCCGCCGTCTGCATGAGGCTTGTCAACAACGAGGCCATGAGGCGGTTATTATCAATGCCCTTCGCTGTTACATGAATATCAACTCAGTTCAACCCTCGATTCATTTTGAAGGGACTGATCTGATTGGCTTTGATGCCATCATTCCTCGCATTGGCTCAGACATTACCTTTTATGGTTGTGCGGTATTACGTCAATTTGAAATGATGGATGTATTTTCTGTGAATCAATCTATTGCAATTTCACGTTCTCGCGACAAACTACGTTCATTACAATTACTGAGCCGTGAAGGTGTTGGTATGCCTGTTACCGGTTTTGCGAGTAAACCTGATGATGTTTTAGATCTGATTAAAATGGTTGGCGGTGCGCCTCTAGTCATAAAGCTTTTAGAAGGCACTCAAGGGATTGGCGTTGTTCTAGCGGAAACCCAAAAAGCAGCAGAAAGTGTGATTGAAGCATTTCTAGGCCTTAAAGCTCACATTATGGTGCAAGAATATATAGAAGAAGCCGGTGGTGCTGACATTCGTTGCTTTGTGATTGGGGGAAAAGTCATCGCAGCAATGAAACGTCAAGCAGCAGAAGGTGAATTCCGATCCAACTTACACCGTGGTGGCAGTGCTTCATTAATTCGAATTACGCCAGAAGAACGTAAAACTGCGATTGCTGCGGCAAAAGCGATGGGGCTCAGTGTTGCTGGCGTTGATTTATTACGATCTAAACGCGGACCACTGATCATGGAGGTTAACTCATCTCCAGGCCTTGAAGGTATTGAAGCGGCAACAGGCAAAGATATTGCAGGTATGATCATTGATCATATTGAAAAAAATGCAGGAAAAAGCCGTCGTAACTTAAAAAATCAATAACTTATAAAGAATACGTTATCGATAAGCAGCCTTATATGGCTGCTTTTTATTACCCAAACAATAACGTTCATATTTTTATCAAAATAACAGCTAAAAGGTGTTCATTACCAACACCTTCCCGTGCTGAACAAAAACAACAGCAAATCATTGATATTAAACGAAAAATAATCGTACAGCTTTTTGAGCTTTTTGCGCTGCAAACTATAGCTAAAGTAACATGGTAGTAAAATTGCCATCAATCTCTGCATTTTTCCCAAATAAACCCATGACTGTCCAGCTATCAAAAAAAACGGGTTATGAATCGATAACGTGATCTTTAAAACACTCAGTAAGCAATATATTGATTAGTACTACCTCGAACCAGCAAATTACGCTAACGTATAAACAATACAATGACGATAGAACTGAAAAAGGATTAGTCATGATTGATTTTAGCTATGATGTTGAAATGGTAGAAGATGATAACCCATATAGTATGGGACAAGTAAATACCAATGAAGTGCCAGCAGAGGCGCTGACTACCTATACACAACTGATCTCACAACTACTGCAACAACCAGAACAAGGTAAGCGTTATGCAGGCTTTGGCTTTGACGGCGCAGAAAAATTAGCATTCAGTGCCTTACAAATTACTGAGCACGATCAAATTGGCGCCGGAATGGTCTACAACCCAGATGATGATGGTGACAACTTTATCTTAATTGGCCGTGTATTCTTTAGCATTAAAGATAATAAGGTCTCGTTTAATATGGAGCCCAACGCGGATGATGTGCTAGTGCAAGGTGATATTGATCTACGTGGCTACATTCAATCATTTGTAGTCTGCTTTATGGCGGCGTGGGTAGCCTTAAACCAAGAACATCTACCAAGCTAGAATTAATAGACCTCTTTTTATAGTATGTCTTTATATATTAATGGCCTCTGTTATCACTACAGGGGCTTTTTTATGCCTCAATGATTAATGGCACTCTTTAATCTAACAATGCCACACAAAACGTACAGCTATACACAAAAATGTCAGCTATTTTATGTACTATAAATAACACCGCGACCAAAAAACACAAACTGAATTTAAGTGACTGATAATAAAAGACTAAATAAGCGTACAGCTTTTCAGGTCTTTTACCTATCAAGCTATAGTTAGTTAGGTTACTTTAACTCTGTCACTATTCTCCCTCAGCGATAAATAAATGTTAACCTTCCTCTCGAATAACACCATAAAATATTAATACCAAACCTCACTGTTCAATTTATTTTAAAATAAGCAGCTAAAAGAAAATAATAAGCCAATAACTATCCATGTATAAAATAACTTATATTTTGCAAATAACCTTCTTTAAAGCCAAATATAGTACCGTAATAAAATAACAGTAAAATAAACTTAAATAATATTAATCAACAAAAAGATTAAATTTATAAATAAAACTGTACTTGGATTTTTATCCATGCACTTATTCCAATCATGATCAGTTTTAATTTATTAAACGCTTACCTCTATTAATAAATAAATAAGTATCATCACTCTCAACCATTGAGTTATGGTCAGCTTTTAGTTAAAAATACAGCTAATAGCTGAACCAATTAACGCTATTTAATCTACATACAAAATAACAACCTAACTAGCTGTTTTATATGCATTTTATTTACGTACAGCTTTTCCAGCGATCTTCCAAGTGAACTGTTAGCAAAGGACAACAGCTAATCAATAGCTAAAATTAATATACAGTGGCTTTTATAGCGGCAATAAAAAAGCCGAGCTATGCTCGACTTTTTTGATACTATTTTTATAACAAAGAGACGTTAATCTCTACGGTTATAAATGGATTACATCATACCGCCCATGCCACCCATACCGCCCATGCCACCCATATCAGACATAGATGGAGCATCAGATGCTTTATCAGTGATCATCGCTTCAGTAGTGATCATAAGACCCGCTACAGAGGCTGCAAACTGAAGCGCTGAACGCGTTACTTTCGTTGGGTCAAGAATACCCATTGCAATCATATCGCCGTATTCGCCCGTTGCAGCGTTGTAACCGTAGTTACCTTCGCCAGCACGTACGTTATTAGCAACAACTGAATCTTCTTCACCTGCGTTCTTAACGATTTGACGAAGTGGTGATTCCATTGCACGAAGTGCTAAACGGATACCGACAGTTTGCTCTTCGTTATCACCTTCAAGGTTAATAACTTTAGATGCTGCACGAATAAGAGCAACACCAC
This sequence comes from Photobacterium carnosum, assembly GCF_002849605.1. Lineage (GTDB taxonomy): Bacteria > Pseudomonadota > Gammaproteobacteria > Enterobacterales > Vibrionaceae > Photobacterium > Photobacterium carnosum. The sequence goes on along the minus strand of NZ_NPIB01000026.1, from coordinate 53,960 downwards.
CACCTGCAACAACACCTTCTTCAACTGCTGCACGCGTTGCATGTAATGCATCTTGAACACGGTCTTTCTTTTCTTTCATTTCAACTTCAGTTGCAGCGCCAACCTTAATAACCGCTACGCCGCCAGCAAGTTTAGCTACACGCTCTTGAAGTTTTTCTTTATCGTAGTCAGAGGTTGCATCTTCAATCTGTTGACGAATCTGTGCAACACGACCTTTGATCATTGTTTCGTCACCAGCACCATCAATGATAGTAGTGGTTTCTTTTGTAATCGTAATACGTTTTGCTTGACCAAGATCTTCTAGCTGAACTTTCTCAAGCTCTAAGCCAATCTCTTCAGAGATAACAGTACCAGCTGTTAGTACTGCGATATCTTGTAGCATTGCTTTACGACGATCACCAAAGCCAGGCGCTTTAACAGCAGCAACTTTAACGATACCGCGCATGTTATTCACAACCAATGTTGCTAGCGCTTCGCCTTCAACGTCTTCTGCAACGATAAGTAGTGGACGAGAAGCTTTAGCTACGCCCTCTAGTGCTGGAAGAAGTTCACGGATATTTGAAACTTTCTTATCAACCAATAGGATGAATGGGCTGTCTAAATCTACAGAGCCCGCTTCTTGGTTATTAATAAAATATGGAGATAGGTAACCACGGTCAAACTGCATACCTTCAACAACATCTAGCTCGTCTTGAAGTGCTTGACCTTCTTCAACCGTAATAACACCATCACGGCCTACTTTTTCCATTGCTTCTGCAATAAGGTTACCAACAGTTGTGTCAGAGTTTGCAGAGATAGTACCTACTTGTGCGATAGCTTTAGTATCAGCACAAGGTACAGACAATGTTTTTAGTTCTGCAACCGCAGCAATAACAGCTTTGTCGATACCGCGCTTAAGATCCATTGGGTTCATGCCAGCAGCAACGGCTTTTAAACCTTCAGCAATAATCGCTTGTGCAAGTACTGTTGCTGTTGTTGTTCCGTCGCCCGCCGCGTCATTCGCTTGTGAAGCAACTTCTTTAACCATTTGTGCGCCCATGTTTTGGAACTTATCTTCCAATTCAATTTCACGCGCTACAGATACACCATCTTTAGTGATAGTGGGTGCACCAAATGATTTATCAAGCACAACATTACGACCTTTTGGACCTAATGTTACTTTTACCGCATCAGCCAGAATGTTAACACCTTCTAGCATTTTAATTCGAGCGTCGTTACCAAACTTAACGTCTTTAGCAGCCATCTTGGGATTTCCTTTCTTAATTTTTAATTTAATGTGATCGGATTATTCAACGATTGCCATAATGTCATTTTCAGACATGATAAGAACTTCTTTACCGTCAATTTTTTCAGTTTTAGTGCCGTAGCCTTCTGCAAAAATAACCACATCACCCACTTGTACATCAAGTGGTTGTACGGTGCCATTTTCAAGAATGCGGCCTTTACCTACTGCAAGAATTTTACCGCGAGTAGATTTTTCAGCCGCAGAACCAGTTAGTACAATGCCACCGGCAGACTTAGATTCAACTTCTTGGCGTTCAACGATAACACGGTCGTGTAAAGGACGAATTTTCATTGGTCGTCTCTCCTGATAATTAAGGTAATGTTCATGATTTGAAGCCCACAAGCTTTCACTTGTATGACTTTCTATATGGGTAAGATGTTGGGTCTAATTTCTAAATCGCAAGGTTTAGGCAGCTTTTTTTTGTTATTTATTTGAGAAATTTTGCCCGATCACACACTTTGCATTAGGGTATGCAAGCATCCTTATTTTGAGACCACTATGGCAACACTACTCAAGTCAGATAAACATGGATTATTATCGGCCCCCATTCCTGATGCATTACGTCGTTTAACGGTGCCAATGGTATTTGGTATGGTCGCGATTTTAATGTTTAATTTAGTCGATACTTTTTTCATTTCACGCTTGGGCACTAATGCACTCGCCGCTGTGAGTTTTACCTTTCCCGTCACCTTTGGCTTGAACTGTATCACCATGGGCATGAACGTTGGTATCTCGACCAGTATTGGACGAATGCTCGGTCAAGGTAATAGCCACAGTGCTGCTCGCATAACCACTCATGGACTATTACTCAGCCTGTTGTTAATGATTATTGGCTCGATCATTGGCTTACTCACCATTAAGCCACTATTTACCTTAATGGGAGCGTCAAGTGAGTTATTACCCATTATCGAGCAATACATGACGGTGTGGTATATCGCGATCCCTCTACTAGTGATCCCAATGGCGGGTAATAGTGCTATTCGTGCAACTGGAGATGCTAAAAATCCTGCTAAGATCATGGTGATCGCTGGCATAATTAACGGCTTGTTAGATCCGCTATTGATCTTTGGTTATGGCTCTTTTCCTGCATTAGGCGTTAAAGGTGCGGCCATTGCCAGTGGTATAAGTTGGATATTTGCACTTATTGCTTCACTGCATCTACTTTATAACCGCGAAAAATTACTGATTTTGCCGCAATGGCATTTATTAAAAAGCGATTGGCAGCAAATATTGCATATTGGTGTGCCTGCCAGTTTATCAACCGCACTTAATCCGCTCTCTGGTGCATTATTAATGGCCATGCTTGCTAGCCAAAGCACCGCATCCGTTGCGGCTTATGGTGCAGCAATGAGAGTTGAATCATTATTGGTCATTGTAATGATGGCACTCAGCTCGGCATTAATGCCTTTTATGGCGCAAAACTTAGGGGCGAAAAAGCCACAACGCGCATTTAGTGCATTATTTACCGCCATGCACTTTGCTATCGGATTTCAATTGTTGGTATTTATTGCGATGGTGCCACTCAGCATGCCATTAGCCGCACTATTTTCAAAAGATGTCATCGTCCAAAATCAACTATGGCATTATTTATTAGTCGTTCCCGCCAGTTATGGATTACAGGCTATTTGTATGTTGCTAATTAGCGCGCTGAATGCCTTACATAAAACGATTAATGCGCTATGTTGGAATCTATTACGACTTTTTGTGTTACTCGTACCCGCGGCATGGATAGGCAGTTATATTTATGGCACCGAAGGATTATTTATTGGTATTACTATCGCAAATATCATCAGTGGTATTGGTGCTTATTGTTATGCACTAAAACTCCGTAAAAATATGCTTTCGCCACCTTAATTAATATGAATAGCATGAATAAAAAAAAGCAGCCGAAGCTGCTTTTTTTATTAGTAACATATTAGCTTATTTCATGTTTCATTTACGGTAAACGATGATTTGAATTGTTATTGTTATGGTCATCTTTACGTTCATACTCACCATCAAACACATCACCGTTAGCAGCATCATGTGAATGAGTATGATGTTCAAACCCCTCACCAAAGTGATTAAAACCATGTTGAAGCGTTACTTTTCGCATTAATAATTGCGCGATTTTAGTCCTTGATGGTGGCAATAATAATACTATCCCTAACGCATCTGTCATAAATCCCGGGGTTAATAATAACACTCCAGCCACCGCTAATAGCATCCCTTCAACAATTTCTTGGGTTGGCATTTGACCCTGTTGTAACTTACGCTGAACGGAAGTTAAGGTTGCAATCCCTTGACTTCGGACTAACGATGCACCAATAACTGCAGTAAAAAAAACAATCGCAATTGTTGGCCATAAACCTAATAACCCTCCAACTTGAATAAATAAGCCAATTTCAACCATTGGCACCACAATAAACAGCAACATTAATAGTGGAAACACAAATACCTCCCTTACTTAAATAGTTTTACGCTAACGCATAACAACAAATATTACCTAATCATTACTCTCATTAACCCATGACCCATTTCATTGAACTATCAACGTGTATTAACAAATAATACAACATTACAATTTGAATTCGGTCCAAAAATACTTATAACACCCTTACATTTTGTTCACATTCTGTCATCTTTATTCATTTTATGGGTAAAAAGACGTGCTACTGTTAACAGAAACTGTGAAAGAGATCGCGTTTCTGTGCAAATATTAACAAGCTCTCTTAAAAAGTGATCTGGATTATGTTTTTAGCGGTTGAGGGGAGTATTATCGGCACCAATTAAGGTGTCAGGTATGATCATCTTGCCACAATTTTGCGACAATGGATTATCGCTATAACTGTTGGCTTACTTATTGATTTTTAATTACAAAGTTTCGTAAAGGGCTATATTATGTCTCAGATGATTGATCTTGAAAAAAACAATGCAACAATCAATGTAGCAACACGTATAGAAGAAGATCTACTTGGCGAACGCCATGTTCCCGCGGATGCTTATTGGGGTATCCATACTTTACGTGCAATTGAAAACTTCAATATTTCAAGCACAACAATTTCTGATGTTCCTGAACTTGTACGTGGCATGGTCTTTACCAAAAAAGCCGCAGCAATGGCCAACAAAGAGCTTGGCGCTATTCCTTCAGATATCGGTAATTACATTGTTCAAGCGTGTGATCTTATTCTTGAAACTGGACGTTGCATGGATCAATTTCCATCAGACGTTTTCCAAGGTGGCGCAGGCACATCTGTTAACATGAACACTAACGAAGTTATCGCTAACCTTGCACTTGAAATTATGGGTGAAGAGAAAGGTCGCTACGATATCGTTAACCCAAATGATCATGTAAACAAATCACAATCAACTAACTGTGCTTACCCTACCGGTTTCCGCGTAGCTGTTTACAACAGCATCATTAGCATGCTAGAAGCACTAGATTACCTAAAAACAGCATTTGATGTTAAAGCAACTGAATTTGCTAGCATTCTTAAAATGGGCCGTACTCAACTTCAAGACGCAGTGCCTATGACTGTCGGTCAAGAATTCCATGCATACGGCGTATTATTAAAAGAAGAAATTAAAAACCTTCAATACACTGCACAACTATTGCTTGAAGTTAACTTAGGTGCAACAGCGATTGGTACTGGTCTAAACGCAGCTACTGGTTACCAACAATTATCAGTTCAGCGTCTTGCTGAAATCACAGGTTTACCTGTTGTTGCTGCTGAAGATTTAATCGAAGCAACATCAGACTGTGGCGCTTACGTAATGGTTCACGGTGCGCTAAAACGTACTGCAGTTAAATTATCTAAAATTTGTAACGATTTACGTTTACTTTCTTCAGGCCCACGTACTGGTCTAAACGAAATTAACCTACCTGAAATGCAAGCCGGCTCTTCTATCATGCCAGCTAAAGTAAACCCTGTTATCCCTGAAGTGGTTAACCAAGTTTGCTTTAAAGTTATTGGTAACGACACCACGATTACTTTTGCAGCAGAAGCGGGTCAATTACAGTTAAACGTAATGGAACCTGTTATTGGTCAAGCGATTTTCGAATCAATTAGCCTACTTAAAAATGCATGTATTAACCTACGTGATAAGTGTATTGAAGGTATTACAGTTAATAAAGAAGTGTGTGAAAGCTACGTATTTAACTCTATCGGTATCGTAACTTACCTAAATCCATTCATTGGTCACCACGAAGGTGACATTATTGGTAAGATTTGTGCAGAAACAGGTAAGAATGTACGTGAAGTCGTACTTGAGCGTGGATTACTGACTGAAGAGCAATTAGATGATATCTTCTCCATCGAGAACTTAATGCATCCTCAATATAAAGCTAAACGTTATAACTAAATACGTTAGCTCCTGAGAATACCAGCGGATTGTCACTTGATTATCCGCTTTTTTTTTGCAACTAAATCCTCCCTTATTTTGATCTTTTAAACTTTTAGACAGGAAAAATTCTATGATTGGAATTGAACTCTTGGTCGTTCTGGGCTTTATTTATTTAGGCTCTAGAATTGGCGGTATTGGTATCGGTTTTGCCGGCGGTGCTGGTGTGTTAGTGTTATCCCTCGTTTTTGGTATGCCCACCAGTGAATCATTAATCCCTATCGATGTTATTTTAATTATCATGTCAGTGATCACAGCCATTGCCGCAATGCAAGTTGCCGGTGGTATGGATTGGCTAGTAGAAATTGCTGAAAACTTCCTTCGTAAACACCCTAAACGCATTACTTTCTATGCACCTATCGTTACTTATTTAATGACAATGTTAGCAGGTACTGGACACACTGCTTTTTCAACCCTCCCTGTTATTGCTGAAGTGGCTAAAGGCCAAGGCATTCGCCCTTCTCGCCCTCTTTCTATTGCAGTTATTGCCTCACAAATAGCAATTACTGCCTCACCTATTTCAGCAGCAGTAGTCTTCTTCTCAGGAATCCTTGAACCAGTAGGCGTAAGCTACATAACGTTATTAAGCATTTGTATTCCAACTACCTTTATTGCCTGTATGGTCGGCGCTTTTGTGGCTAACTTTATGGGTTGTGAGCTAAAAGACGATCCTGTTTATAAAGATCGTTTAGCTAAAGGCTTGGTCAATATTGAACAAGCAGGTAAACGTGAAATTAAACCAACAGCACGCAAAGCGACTTATATCTTTATTACCGCGATTGTACTTGTAGTTTGTTATGCCGCCGCTATCTCTAATTCTATCGGTTTAATTACTCATCCAACATTGGGTCGTAACGAAGCGATTATTGCGGTAATGCTAACATCAGCAGCAGCAACGGTATGGATCACTAAAATTGATGCAGCTGAAATCCCATCAGCAGCAACGTTCCGTTCAGGCATGACTGCTTGTATTTGTGTCCTTGGTGTAGCATGGCTAGGCGCAACCTTTGTAAATGGTCACGTAGATGGTATTAAAGAAGTCGCTGGCTCGTTATTAAGTAGCCATCCTTGGATGCTAGCATTAGTTTTATTCTTTGCTTCAATGCTACTTTATTCACAAGGCGCAACAACGACTGCATTAATGCCAGCCGCACTCGCTATTGGTGTCGCTCCATTAACCATGGTTGCTTCTTTTGCAGCGGTAAGTGCTTTATTTGTATTGCCAACTTACCCAACACTATTAGCAGCAGTAGAAATGGATGATACTGGCTCAACGAGAATTGGTAACTTAGTCTTTAACCACCCATTCTTTGTTCCAGGGGTTGTTACCATTTCTACATCAGTGGCTTTAGGCTTCTTATTCGGTAGCTTTATTTTATAATTGACGACTGATACTCAATGATTAAAAGCTGCTTTCGAGCAGCTTTTTTTTTGCAGGTCATAAATAATGGCTAAGCTAATTATAGAACCATATGTAATTATGTATAACGAAGACTAACGATAATAAGGATGTTATTTGATGGCTAATATTAAAATAAAATACGCCTTAGTGATATTAATCATAACGATCATAACCATAGTGAGTGGCTACTTACTTAATAATAAACCGACACCCGCTGCGCTTACATTTACAGCCGTAAACTCAATTTCAGAATTAAAACATGCTCTTAAAACAGCCGCTCAACAACAACGTCCAGTGCTACTCGATGTTTATGCAGAATGGTGCTCCCCCTGCATAGCGCTAACTCAACAGACCTTTCCTGCAGCCAATGTTATTCCACAACTAAATAAATTCACTCGCATAAAAGCCAATGTTACCGCTAATTCCAGCGCTGATATTGCACTAATGCAATACCTCGAAGTGATCGGTTTTCCAAGCTTATTATTTTGGGACTCTCAAGGTAATCCATTACCACAGATAAAAATAAGTGGCTTTATAAATGCTGAAAATTTTAGTCATCATTTACAACAATCAATCATTTTTCCCTCATCATCACCTGTCTCACAAAATAACGCGCAATAACAAATCAAATTACAAAAGTGAGCCCTCAAGCATGATCAAGATCCAATCTCAACAGTGACTAAATTGCGCCTTTGTTACTGAAATGTTAGCGTGAAAAACTAATAACAAGAATAGGTTCAACTATGAACGTTCAATACACCATCGTTATCGCTGATGATCACCCATTGTTTCGTAGTGCTCTCTTTCAATCAATTCACATGGCTATCAGCAGTGCCAACCTTCTAGAAGCTGACTCACAGAATTCTTTATTTTCACTGTTAGAAAAAATAGGGGATATCGACTTATTATTACTTGATCTAAAAATGCCCGGATCCAGTGGTATGTCAGGGCTAATCCAATTACGCCAGCAATACCCAGAACTGGCTATTGTGGTCATTTCTGCCAGTGAAGAAAACGAAGTAGTGCAACAAGTTTATAATCATGGTGCATTTGGTTTTATTCCTAAATCCAGTGACATGCAGACATTATTAAATGCCTTAAAACAAATTCTTAATGGCGAACCTTATTTCCCAACGACGATCAATAACAATAACTTTCACCAACAACAGCTTACAACAAAAATTGCAGCGTTAACCCCTCAACAATATAAGGTGTTGACCATGTTAACTGAAGGCTTATTAAACAAACAAATTGCCTCTATTCTCAATATCTCAGAAGCGACGATCAAAGCACATTTAACCGCAATTTTTCGCAAACTTGAGGTTAAGAACCGCACTCAAGCAGTGATATTATTACAACAGTTCGACATTAATTAGTTCGACGTATAATAAGCTTTACGCTCAAATTTCATTATGTACTTATTATTATCAATCTTAATAATGACGCTCTAATTTAAGCGTCATTTTATTTTTCAAACATTAAACACTGGTTTAATATTGCTCTTAACTTCAGCGGCTTAATAGGCTTACTTAGAAAACTAAAACCTTGTTGACGGATCATTGCTTGATTCTCAGTCAACCGGTCAGCACTGATCACCACGCCCTTAAAATGCAAGCCTAATTGAGATCGGCATATCTGCAAAATCTCTAGCCCTGTTTGTTGTTTTGCAAGATGATAATCACTTAAAATCACATCAGGTCGCCAACCATCTGTTAATAATTGCAAGGTTTGAGCTTTATTTTCAGCAACACGCACCTCACAATGCCATTGCTCTAATAAGGTCATCATCGCAACTAATATCTTCGGCTCATTATCAATACATAGCACTTTTAGTCCGGTCAATAACACATTACCTGTAGAAGATAATGGCGACGGTTGTAACGACAACATCGAGGGCATCCCCCTTGGAACTGATAATGAAAATACGGTTCCTTGTTGAGGCCATGAATGAAAGCTTAATGGATGATTTAATACTCGAGAAATCCCGCGTGCAATCGCAAGCCCCAACCCTAAGCCATGCTCTGCACCCGTTTGATCCATTCGAGTAAATTCATCAAAAATATTTGCTTGTTTCTCCGTTGGGATCCCTGGCCCATTATCCCAAACCTCAATTAATAGCCGCTCACCCTGTCGACGTACACCTAATAACACCCGTCCTTTTGGATTATAGCGAAACGCATTGGTTAAGAAATTTTGTAATACTCGGCGTAATAATTTACTGTCCGAAACGATTACTGCCTCACTCATTACCACACTAAAATCAAGCTGCTGTTGTTGAGCTAATACGCCAAATTCAGCCTGTAATACACTCAATACATCACTGACTCGTAATGGCACAATATGAGCTTCCAGCTTACCGGCTTCTAAACGTGAGACATCTAATAGATCACCAATCAAATCTTCAGCGGCACTTAACGCACTGGTGATATGAGCAGCTAAACGAGCGCTTTGTTGTCCCTCATTTACTTCAACTAATGATGATGAAAATAATCGGGCGGCGTTAAGCGGTTGCATTAAATCATGGCTGACCGCGGCTAAGAATCGGCTTTTAGAATGCGCTTGTGCTTCTGCCTGTTGAGTCGCAACAACCAATTTTTTATTGAGTTGTTCTAATTGCTGAGTGCGTTTTTTAACGCGAGCTTCTAGATTTTCATTTGATTCTTTTAATGCCATTTCAGCTTGGCGAAACACCGTAATATCACTGAAACTCATCACAAAGCCACCACTTGGCATCGGGTTACCTTGCACCTCAATCACTTGCCCATCAGCACGAACTCGGGATGAAATATGCGGAGTTCTTTGTTGTAGATGCTGGATCCGCTTGGCTACATGCTGTTCCGAATCACCACTGCCACATAATCCTTGATTAGCGTTATGCCGAATCAAATCAGCAATCGGGCATCCCACCTGAATTAATCCCACCGGAAATGAAAATAATTCAAGATAGCGTTGATTCCATGCCACCAGCCGTAATTGGTTATCAACCACAGCGATGCCTTGGCTAATATGTTCAATTGCGCCTTGTAATAAACCGCGACTAAAATCAAACATCTCCGATGCTTCGTCAACAATGGTCACAACATCGTCTAATTGCATGTCACGACCTTGCAATGCAGAGGTAAGTACTAACTTTGCTGATAAGTCACCAAAAACAGACGCTAGCACTTGCTCTGTATATGAAATGATTGTTGGTGATGCTTGTTGTTCAGCGACAAGCTGACATTGTTGTTGCTTTGAAAATAGGGCAAAAGCGTGTTGAATACGTTTACGACCAACAAACCTTGCCGCTAAGATTTCTAGCTCCCTCACTGTGATTTTTGTATCCATTATCAACGTCCCTCAATGATCCTTATTCCACTGTAACGGAGTTATTAACCTTGGCTCAATTGAGGTCGGTCATAAATAAGAGCTAGGGCTTATTTTCATCAAATACCGCCACCATTGTTAACCACAAAAAAAGCGAGTCCATTAATGGACTCGCTTATCACCGCTATTTAGATTGTATTCGTACTTAATTCATTTGTGGCGTTAAAGTCTGCGGTTGCTCACCAGGTAATGGTAAACGAATAAAGAATACCGGCACTGCCATTACCGCCATAATCCAAAACACATCAGCGCCCCAATCGCCATAAACCCAACCACTGATGGAGGTTAAAACAGCCATCACCGCCCCTAACGGAATCGCATTATACAACGACTGTAGTGCCACCATATGATTACTAGGTGAACGCTCAATATAACGAATAGCTGCTAGGTGAGCCGCTGCAAATGTCACACTGTGTAATGACTGCACCGCAAACATTGCCCACTGATCAGTAATAGTCGCCGTTAAGCCCCAACGTACTAATACGCCAACGGCCGCCAAGCGGAACATATTGTTAATCGACCAGTTAGCAAATAAGCGCTTACTTACCAGGAACATCCCCACTTCAGCGGCAACACTAAAACTCCATAAATAACCAATGACAGATTCATCAAAACCTATTTTCTGCCAATAAATCGAACTAAAACCATAATATGCCGCATGACTGCCCTGCAATAATGCGGTAATTAACATCAATTTAATCACTGAGCTATCACGTAGAATATGCATTAATGCGGGACGAGCTTGTTGATGACTATTAACATCAACAGGCATAACTACGGGATTACGAGCAGCCATGATTTGTGCAAAACCTAAACCAGCTAAAGCCACCCACGGAATAATATCAGCCCCATAACGCTGAGCTAATACACCCACAACGGTTGAGCCAGCAATAAACGCAATTGAGCCCCACAAGCGAGTACGACCATAATCTAAATGACCTTCTTTGGCATAGTGGTTAGTAATAGCATCTGAAATGGGTACGATTGGCCCTGCGGATAAATTAAAGAGTACCGTTACCGCAGCTAAAGCCCAGAGATTGCCACCACAAATAATATAGATAATACAGGCCACCAGCCCGAGTAACGTAAACCCTCGCAAGGCAGGAATTAAATGTTCAACTTTATGGATCCTTGGCGTAATAACTAAGTTAGCAATACAACGCACCGCAAAGCCCAAACCAAGTAGTAAACCAATATCAGAGTCATCGACGCCTATATGTTTAAACCAAATAGCCCAGAAAGGTAGATACACCCCATAAGAAAAGAAAAATCCCAATAGATATTGGGATGTCCAACCATAAGGCTTACTTTTAAACATAATAGGTCTCAAAATGTGGTAGATGAAAAACGGCTCTATTATGCCGTAAAGCAACCACTAATCTGTAATCGTTCGGTAATGTTCATCTTAAAATAACAAACATTTACAACCTAAATGCGACGACTGTCACACTCAATCCCAACCTCACGATAAACCAAACAACTTAAGCTGCGCACAAAATACAATGTAACCCCATGCAACAGCTCAATGGGATCAAATTACACCGAAATCTCATCCTAAAGTCTAATTGTCGTAAATCATATAATCCTCCACTTTAACCATTAACACGGCTTAGACCGTTGTTTGTTCTGTATGGCAAACACCACCCAATAGGGAAAGAACTCAAGGAGAACAAGGATGAGTGAGGTTCATATTTATCCAGTTGATAGTGCAATAGCGAATAGTGCTCATATTAACGACGACCAATATCGTGAGATGTACCAACAATCAACGATTAATCCGCAAGGCTTTTGGCGTCAACATGGTCAAATCATTGATTGGATCACCCCTTACACTAAAGTAAAAAACACCTCATTTGATAGTGGTCATGTCAGCATAAAATGGTTTGAAGATGGTGAACTTAATGTGTCGGCCAATTGTATTGATCGCCATCTGGCTGATCGTGGCGATCAAGCGGCGATTATTTGGGAAGGTGATGATCCTAATGATGATGCGACCCTAACCTATAACGATCTTTACCAACAGGTATGTCAGTTTGCTAATGCCCTCAAAAGCCAAGGCGTACGTAAAGGCGATGTGGTCTGTCTCTACATGCCAATGGTCGCAGAAGCCGCCGTTGCCATGCTGGCATGCACCCGTATAGGCGCTGTGCATACTATCGTCTTTGGTGGTTTTTCCCCAGAAGCCCTTGCTGGACGTATTATTGATTCTAACGCCAAAGTAGTGATCACCGCCGATGAAGGGGTTCGTGGTGGCAGGGCTGTACCATTAAAGCAAAATGTTGATGATGCACTCGCTAACCCACTGGTTACTAGTATTGAGAAAGTAGTAGTGTTTAAACGCACCGGTGGCAATGTTGAATGGCACAGTGAACGTGATGTCTGGTGGCACCAAATAACAGCAGTCGCTTCTAACCACTGTGTACCTGAACCAATGAATGCTGAAGATCCGCTGTTTATTCTCTACACATCAGGTTCAACAGGTAAACCTAAAGGGGTATTGCACACCACCGGCGGTTATCTGGTTTATGCCACCATGACCTTTAAATATGTTTTTGACTACCAACCGGGTGAAGTCTATTGGTGTACTGCCGATGTCGGCTGGATCACAGGTCACAGCTATTTAGTTTATGGCCCCCTCGCGAATGGCGCGACCACCGTTTTATTTGAAGGTGTGCCTAATTATCCATCCACCAGCCGTATGAGCGAAGTGGTTGATAAACACCAAGTCAACATTCTCTATACTGCTCCCACCGCGATTCGCGCTTTAATGGCCAAAGGCGATGATGCAATCAAAGGTACCAAGCGTTCATCATTACGGATCATGGGATCTGTCGGTGAGCCGATAAACCCTGAAGCATGGGAATGGTATCACCGCACCATTGGTAATAGTCGTTGCCCGATTGTCGATACGTGGTGGCAAACAGAAACAGGTGGCATTCTTATCAGCCCACTTCCTGGTGCAACCGCCCTTAAACCCGGTTCAGCCACACGGCCCTTTTTTGGTGTACAACCGGCACTGGTTGATAATGTAGGTAATATTTTAGCAGACGCCACTGATGGTAACTTAGTGATAACCGATTCATGGCCGGGACAAATGCGGACGTTATGGGGCGATCACGAACGCTTTGAACAAACCTACTTCTCAACCTTTCCCGGCATGTATTTCTCTGGTGATGGCGCTCGTCGCGACGAAGATGGTTATTACTGGATCACTGGTCGTGTTGATGATGTACTGAATATTTCAGGTCACCGTATGGGTACGGCTGAAATTGAGTCGGCTCTAGTGGCTTTTGATAAAATAGCGGAAGCTGCAATTGTCGGTGTCCCTCATGCCATAAAAGGTCAAGCTATCTATGCTTATATCACTCTTAATGACGGTGAATATCCAAGTGCCGAATTACACAAACAAGTCAAAGATTGGGTTCGAAAAGAAATAGGGTCCATTGCCACCCCAGATTTTCTTCACTGGACTGATTCATTACCAAAAACCCGTTCAGGAAAAATTATGCGCCGTATTCTACGTAAAATTGCTACGGGTGATACGAGCTCTCTTGGTGATACCTCAACACTCGCCGATCCCAGTGTAGTTGATAAACTGATTGCAGAAAAACAGCAATTACTTTAACTCCGATTAACGATGAACAAAAAATCCATTTAACTGAAATCAAAAGACCACGCGCGTGGTCTTTTTTTATGCAGTTATTAATGATAATTTAAAATGAATTCAGCTTAGGATAAGCAACTTAACGCTAAAGTATCGCGTTAATCTGTTCGATATCGATAATATTTATTGAAATAGCACTATTAAATAAGTACATAAATCATCTTTTTTAAGCTCAATTATCACACCGTAATAATAACGGACAAAAACACAGTTTTATTACTAAATTCTTGCACTTAGTTACGTTACATTGACGTAGGATGAACGTATTAACATCTACTAACATTCTTATAACGGCTTACACATGTTCGCGCAAAAAGTGGTGATTAGACCAGTATTTTGCTGCGATTTGCGTTGAATTCTCTATAATTGGTTCACTATTAATGTTTGGTAGTAAAGAAAAGGACACATGGACGTCAACTTGCAGATAGCAATAAGTTGTTCGAGTTTAGCTTTATAAACAAGTGATGAGACCTCAAAATGCCAACCATTAAACGCATTTTATTGATTAATGGACCTAACCTAAATTTACTAGGTATACGTGAGCCTGAACATTATGGTCAGCAAACACTGACGCAACTGGTTCATAAATTAACGACTAAAGCCATCGATTTAGGTGTGACATTAGAACACATTCAATCAAATGCAGAACATGAGTTAATTGATGCTATTCACCAAGCTTACGCTAACGTGGATTTTATTATAATAAACCCAGCAGCTTTCACTCACACTAGCATTGCTATTCGTGATGCCTTACTTGGAGTTGCTATTCCGTTTATTGAAATACATTTATCTAACGTTCACGCACGTGAACCTTTTCGTCATCACTCTTACTTATCGGATAAAGCCGTTGGAGTGATTTGCGGCCTTGGCCCAGACGGTTATGAATTCGCCCTACAGGCAGCAGTTAATCGCCTGCATGCTGATAGCTAACTGAACAATATATAAAGAGAAAAATAATGGACATTCGTAAAATTAAGAAGCTAATTGAACTGGTTGAAGAATCTGGTATTGCAGAGTTAGAAATTTCTGAAGGTGAAGAGTCAGTTCGAATCAGTCGTAATGTGCCTGCATCAGCAATGCCACAACAGTATGCTGTTGCCCCTATGGCTGCACCTGTTCAAGCAGCACCTGTCGTGGAAACACCTGCAACATTCCAAGCACCAACAGCGCCTGCTGTTGCACCAGGTCATCAAATTCTTTCTCCAATGGTCGGTACGTTCTACCGTGCACCAAGCCCAGAAGCAAAGAACTTTGCTGAAGTAGGTCAATCAGTCAACATTGGCGATACACTATGTATCGTTGAAGCAATGAAAATGATGAACCAAATTCAAGCAGATAAAGCAGGTAAAGTTATTGCTATTCTTGCTCAAGAAGGCGATGCAATTGAATTCGACCAACCGCTTGTAATCATCGAGTAATCGAGGCTCCTGGCTATGTTAGACAAATTAGTAATTGCGAATCGAGGTGAAATTGCACTTCGAATTCTTCGCGCATGTAAAGAATTAGGTATTAAGACCGTTGCGGTTCACTCAACCGCTGACCGTGATCTTAAACACGTACTATTAGCAGATGAATCCGTTTGTATTGGTCCCGCTCGTAGTATCGATAGTTACCTTAATATTCCTCGTATTATCAGTGCAGCAGAAATCACAGGCGCAGTAGCGATTCACCCTGGCTACGGTTTCCTATCTGAAAATGCTGATTTTGCAGAACAAGTTGAACGTTCAGGTTTTGTTTTTGTTGGCCCTAAAGCAGAAACTATTCGTCTAATGGGCGATAAAGTTTCAGCGATCAGCGCCATGAAAAAAGCCGGTGTACCTTGTGTACCAGGCTCTGATGGTCCACTTGATGACGATGAAGCGAAAAACAAATCTTTCGCTAAACGTATTGGTTACCCAGTTATCATTAAAGCCTCTGGTGGCGGCGGTGGTCGTGGTATGCGTGTTGTACGTTCTGAAAATGAACTGACTGAAGCGATTGCCATGACCCGTGCGGAAGCAAAATCTTGCTTTAATAATGACATGGTTTACATGGAAAAATACCTTGAAAACCCACGTCATATTGAAGTACAAATCCTTGCTGACGGCCAAGGTGGTGCAATCCATTTAGGTGAGCGTGACTGTTCAATGCAACGTCGCCACCAAAAAGTGGTTGAAGAAGCACCAGCACCAGGTATTACTGAAGAAATGCGTAAATACATCGGTGAACGTTGTACGCGTGCATGTTTAGAAATCAATTACCGTGGCGCTGGTACGTTTGAATTTCTTTATGAAAATGGTGAGTTCTACTTCATTGAAATGAACACCCGTATTCAAGTTGAACACCCAGTCACTGAAATGATAACGGGTATTGATCTAATTAAAGAGCAATTACGTATTGCAGCTGGTCAACCATTATCATTTAGCCAAAAAGACATTCAAATTCGCGGCCACGCTGTTGAATGCCGTATTAATGCTGAAGATCCAGTGCGCTTCTTACCTTGCCCTGGCACTATCACGCGTTTCCACTCGCCAGGTGGCATGGGTATTCGCTGGGAATCACACATCTACACTGGCTACACTGTCCCGCCTTACTATGATTCAATGATCGGTAAGTTGATTGCGTATGGTGAAAACCGTGACGTTGCGATCTCACGTATGCGTAATGCATTAAGTGAATTAATCATTGACGGTATCAAAACAAATATTCCACTTCATCAAGAAATTATGACTGATGAAAACTTCAAAAAAGGTGGTGCTAACATCCACTACCTTGAGAAGAAGCTTGGTTTACAGTAATAACGTTATTTAACGTTAAAAAGGCTGCCTAAGGGTGGCCTTTTTTATTTTGAACATCAGCACATTTTATACGCTGCATACTAGACGTGGCATAAAGCCCTATCTTTTGCCACAATAGCGCCCTTTTTTGATGACTATCACTGATCAGTCCTTTACTAATAATAACTGGAGAAACCGCATGAAAACGCTTTCTGCTCGCTACCGTCAAGCGCATAAAGAAGCGCGCTGGGCGATAGGACTCGCGTTAGCTTATTTTCTTTGGTGGTATGTTTCCGCCTATGGGTTTGCCCCCGCCATTAATGATCTCAGCATGCCTACTCTCTATTTTGGGTTCCCATTATGGTTTCTACTGTCATGCATTATCGGCCCAATTGTTTTTACCATTCTGTGTGCCTTAATGGTGAAATTTATTTACCGCGATCTCCCGCTTGAAATAACAGACGATAAACCACATGAATAGCCAACTTATCATTCCTTTAGTGTTGTATTTAGCCGCTGTTTTTGGCGTCGCACTTTATACCCGCCGTTTTCAAAGCAAAGGTAACTTTCTTACTGAATACCTTGTTGGTGGCCGCAGTATGGGAGGATTTGTATTAGCAATGACCCTTGCTGCCACTTATGCTAGTGCTAGTACTTTTATTGGCGGACCGGGTGCCGCTTATAAAATGGGGTTAGGCTGGGTATTACTCGCCATGATCCAACTTCCCGCAGCATGGTTAACCTTAGGTGTGCTGGGTAAAAAATTTGCGATTGAATCTCGACGCCATAATGCGTTAACCCTCAATGATATTTTATACGCTCGCTACCAACATAAGGGCGTGGTGATCTTTGCTTCCTTGTCACTACTACTGGCCTTTTTTGGCACCATGGTTGTCCAATTTGTTGGTGGAGCCCGATTATTACAAACAGTAACGGGGTTATCTTATACCCATGGCCTAATGCTATTTGCTATCACTGTCGGCCTCTATACCACCATTGGTGGCTTTAGAGCGGTAGTCATGACAGATACCATTCAAGGGATCATGATGATCATTGGTACGATCGCGCTGCTAGTTGGGATCGTTCATACTGGTGGTAGTATTGGGGCTCTCGTCACCAAACTGCATAGTATTGATCCAGCATTAGTCTCCCCTTATGGCCCCCACCACTTTTTAAGCCAACCATTTATGCTGAGCTTTTGGATTCTGGTCTGTTTTGGGGTTATCGGTTTACCTCACGCCGCAGTACGCTGCATGTCTTATAAAGACAGTCGCTCACTGCACAAAGGAATGGTGATCAGTACTATTATGGTCGCGCTACTAATGTTTGGAATGCATTTAGCCGGTGCGCTAGGCCGCGCTATCGTGCCAAATATCGCCAGTCCCGATCAGATCATGCCAATCTTAATGGTGACAGTATTACCACCAGCAGTTGCAGGAATATTCTTAGCAGGCCCAATGGCAGCAATTATGTCGACCATTGATTCTCAATTAATTCAAGCGTCTGCAACCTTACTTAAAGATTTATATATTAATTATATCAATCCTAAAATTGCCGAGGGTGAAGCCGCTGAAACCAAGTTACCTAAATTATCATTATTGGTAACTGCTATTTTCTCAGCATTGGTTTTTGTGGCGGCAATGAACCCACCGAATATGATCATCTGGCTCAACTTATTAGCCTTTGGTAGCTTACAAGCTGTATTCCTGTGGCCTTTAGTATTGGGACTCTATTGGGAAAAAGCATCTGCAACTGGCGCTTTTGCATCAATGATTGTTGGACTGAGCACTTACCTAGCGCTGTCATTAGGCAAACCCGATATGGGAGGTATGCATGCCATCGTGCCGACATTAATTATAGGTCTAATCGCCTTTATTATCGGCAGTTATGTCCGTCCTAATAAACCGAAAATCGCCGACGTTAACTGATTTTTGCCTATTAATTTAGCTAACATAACTAAAAATAAAAAAGAGAGTATCAGCAGATACTCTCTTTTTTTTATAGATTGTTTAGCATCTGCTAATGGGGATTGGTGAAATTTCATGCTAGACTGCGCCCCCTATGTTCAAGTAGTCACAAAATAAGCGAATAACCCATGCCTTGGATTCAAATTAAACTGAACGCTACTGCAGAAAACGCAGAAGCAATTGGCGACATGCTAATGGAAGAGACTGGTGCTCTATCCGCCACTTTCCTTGATGCACAAGACACGCCAGTTTTCGAGCCTATGCCAGGCGAAACCCGTTTATGGGGCGATACTGATGTGATTGGTTTGTATGATGCTGAAGCCGACATGGATTTCGTGCTGAACATGCTAAAAAATAGCCCACTAATTGCTGATGATTTTGCTTACAAAATCGAGCAGTTAGAAGATAAAGATTGGGAACGTGAATGGATGGATAATTTCCACCCAATGCGTTTTGGTCGCCGTTTGTGGATTTGCCCTAGCTGGCATGAAACACCAGACCCTGAAGCCGTCAATGTACTGTTAGATCCAGGTTTAGCATTTGGTACAGGTACTCACCCAACTACATCATTATGTCTTGAGTGGTTAGACGGTCAAGATTTAGTCGGTAAAACTGTGATCGATTTTGGCTGTGGTTCAGGTATTTTATCCATTGCAGCACTTAAGTTAGGCGCAGCAAAAGTAATCGGTATTGATATCGACCCACAAGCTATTTTAGCTTCTCGTGATAACGCTGAACGCAATGGTGTTTCTGGCGATCTAGAGCTATACCTACCACAAGATCAACCACAAGGCATTCAAGCAGATGTCGTTGTTGCTAACATTCTAGCCGGTCCATTGCGTGAATTATCACCAGTGATTAAGAGCTTAGTGAAAAATGGTGGCGACCTAGCAATCTCAGGTGTACTTGAAAGCCAAGCTGAAGATGTTTCGACCTATTACAGCGATGAAATCACATTAGATCCAGTAATGACACGCGAAGAATGGTGTCGTATCTCTGGTCATAAAGCATAAAAATCATGGTAATTGGTTGCTGCTGTTGATTATTATTAATTAATTTAGAGTGTCAATTGATTGAAAATCATGCGATTTTGACAAACAAAATCATCATGCTCAATTATTGGCCTTTTCAGCAGCGTAAAAAATGCGTAAAATGCGCGCCCTTACTGGCACAGTCAGGTAGAGACATTTTGCATATCGGTCCATATCAACTTAAAAACCAACTGATAGTCGCGCCAATGGCGGGTGTGACCGATCGGCCATTTCGTGAATTATGCCTTCGCTACGGCGCAGGCATGGCTGTTAGCGAGATGATGTCGTCGAATCCAGACCTCTGGAAAACGTCTAAATCGCTCAATCGTATGGTTCATGAAGGTGAATCAGGGATTCGTTCGGTTCAGATAGCAGGTGCTGATCCAAAATTGATGGCCGAAGCTGCGCAATTCAGTGTTGAAAACGGTGCGCAAATCATCGATATCAATATGGGATGCCCAGCCAAGAAAGTAAATAAACGATTAGCAGGTTCTGCACTACTGCAATATCCCCACCTTATCGAAGATATTCTTCGTACCGTCGTGGACGCAGTAGATGTTCCCGTTACGCTTAAAACCCGTACTGGCTGGGATCTCGATAATCGGAACTGTGTCAACATAGCCAAACTCGCCGAACAATGCGGCATACAAGCCCTCGCCCTTCATGGACGTACCAAGGCTTGCATGTACAAAGGTGAAGCGGAATATGACTACATTAGAGCGGTGAAACAAGCCATCTCGATCCCAGTTATTGCTAACGGTGATATCGATAGCCCGGAGAAAGCACGCTTTGTACTCGATTATACGGGTGCCGACGCTCTAATGATTGGCCGACCTGCACAAGGGAAGCCGTGGATTTTTAGAGAAATCCACCATTACTTAACAACCGGTGAACACCTCGCTGCACCGTCAATAGACGAAATCAGCGAAATTATGTTGGGGCATGTTAAGGCACTTCATCAATTTTATGGTGATTACCTAGGATTACGCATTGCACGTAAACACGTGTCTTGGTATTTGAAAGAGCATGCACCAGCAGGTGATTTCCGCCGGACCTTCAACGCACTCGAGGATGCTCAACAGCAAATCGATGCGCTGCAAGGCTACTTCGAAAACGTTGCATAAATACTAGAAGAGCTTACAGAATTATGTTCGAACAAAATCTGACTTCCGAAGCGTTAACAGTTACAACTGTAACTTCACAAGACCAAATCACACAGAAACCATTACGTGATTCAGTGAAGGCATCCCTTAAAAACTACCTTGCTCAATTAAATGGTCAGGAAGTCGACGATCTGTACGAGCTTGTGCTTGCAGAAGTTGAACAACCACTACTAGACACCATTATGCAGTACACTCGCGGTAACCAAACTCGCGCTGCAACCATGATGGGTATCAACCGTGGTACGCTACGTAAGAAACTAAAGAAATATGGCATGAACTAAACCAATTTGGTTTAATGATTGTAAAAAAGCCCATTTCATCATCACGATGAAATGGGCTTTTTCGTTATCGAAAGAACAGATTAATCAGCATATTATTACACTATTATTTCGTTGTGATTTAGCGGCTCATTATTATTTATTTTCAGCCGTATTCGATTTATTTAAAAAATCGTACTTAAAAAATTTCTGCACATAATCGCATTGACGACACTGAATAACACGTCGAATAAAAAAGCGTTGATAAAATTTACGGCGTACTCGTTCAATATCATATGATTGACAATTATTGCACTGATTCATGCGTAACTTCCTTATATTGCACTGACACAACATAAAACATACATTAAACCAAGAACAAATCAAACATGTCGCATATCAAAGGTAATCATTAGCTTTGATGATATTGCAAAAGCTACATTAATTCAGCCATCACTGACCGTTGTAAGCTCGCCAGTAAGAGAAATTGGCCAACAAGCAGGTAAGCGCTTACTTTCAAAAATGAATAACAATAATACTGACATTCAACGTTTAATTCTCGCACCAAAACTTATTTGCCGCGACTCTGCTTAAACGTAACCCATAAAAAAAGCTTCGTCGTAACGAAGCTTTTTTACTGACTAATCGGCTTAAGGCAACTTATAGGTAGTCACATAAGTAAGCTGTAGTTTTGGTCACTTTAACGTGGAATGCGCTATCACCAGGAACTTCAAAATCATCACCAGCACCATAGGTTTCCCAATCAACATGACCTGGAAGTTTTACGGTAAGCTCACCTTTTACGACAGTCATACGCTCAGGGGCAGCGGTCGAAAACGTATATTCACCCGCAACCATCACACCAACACTGGCATGATCACCGGCTGATTCAAATCCAACAGATTTTACTTGGCCATCAAAATATTCATTCACTTTTAACATTGAATTTCCTTATTGCTAAACAGGTAAAGCAAATCTTCTAAGCCCAAAAACTATCACAATTTCAAATGAACCACTAACGATAAATATTCATCAAAAATATGATTGATAATGTCAAAAATACGACAAGTGATTAATCATCACAATGACATTGACCTAAATGACAAGGCTCAGGTTTTACTTCAGGATTCGCCATATCATCGCTGTAATTTAACGCGCCAAGAATAGAGCAATGGCTAGCGTCATCATTACGATGACCACAACAAGCGTCATTGATCTTTTTTAAAGCGCCACGGATCCGTTGTAGTTCAGCAATTTTACTATCCACTTCATCTAATTTAGCCTGCGTGATCGCTTTAACTTCAGCACAACTATGTTGACTTGCTTCAAGTCGAATATCCAATAACTCACATATTTCACCGAGACTCAAACCGATCGCTTTCGCCCGTAAAATAAATTTAACCCGTGATAAATCATCCTCACTGTAGAGACGATAACCACTGTCACTTCGACCCGCAGGTTCAATCAACCCATTCTTTTCATAAAAACGTAATGTATCACTACTGACATTACATAATTTTGCTAGTTGTCCTATTAAATACATTTAAACGTCCTTTCGAGTAACTCAATATTTCAGTGATCACACTCAAATAGCAAACGTTTGCGCAATAGCAATATTCATGTAGAATAGGCATCAGATTGATACATATCGTTTACTAATTCTTAGCTTTGCTCGATTTTAGCCGAGGATATTTCTCAACGCCAATCTAATCCCTGCGGATTGGTATTGAAAAATATCCTATTCACTGTGTATTAGAGAGATGGTAGCAATGGAAAACGTTCGTCCTATTCGCCGTGCGCTGCTTAGCGTATCCGACAAAACTGGTATTGTTGAATTCGCTCATGCCCTCGCCAACCGTGGTGTAGAAATTTTATCTACGGGTGGTACCGCTCGTTTACTTGCAGAACAAAACATTCAAGTCACTGAAGTTTCTGACTACACCGGTTTTCCTGAAATGATGGATGGTCGCGTCAAAACCCTTCACCCAAAAGTACACGGTGGCGTTTTAGGCCGTCGTGGTATTGATGACGTAATCATGGCACAACACGGTATTAATCCGATTGATATGGTGGTCGTTAACCTCTATCCGTTTGCTGAAACTGTTGCTAACCCAAATTGCAGTTTAGAAGATGCGGTCGAAAATATTGATATTGGCGGGCCAACCATGGTGCGCTCAGCCGCTAAAAACCATAAAGATGTCACAATTGTGGTTAATGTTGATGATTATGATCGTGTTCTTACAGAAATGAGCGCCAATGATGGTTCACTAAGCCATGCTACTCGCTTTGATTTAGCCATTGTTGCGTTTGAGCATACTGCCGCCTACGATGGTATGATTGCTAACTACTTCGGTACGATGGTGCCTTCTTACGGCGATAACAAAGAAGGTGACCAAGAGTCAACATTCCCCCGCACTTTCAATCAACAGTTCGAGAAAAAACAAGACATGCGCTACGGTGAAAACAGCCACCAAACAGCCGCATTCTATGTTGAAGCACATCCACAAGAAGCCTCAGTAGCAACCGCAACGCAACTGCAAGGCAAAGCACTGTCATACAATAATATTGCCGATACTGACGCGGCACTTGAGTGTGTCAAAGAATTCGATCTTCCCGCTTGTGTGATTGTAAAACACGCCAATCCATGTGGGGTGGCTTTAGGTGATAACTTATTTGAAGCTTACGATCGTGCTTATAAAACCGATCCAACCTCTGCCTTTGGCGGCATTATTGCGTTCAACCGCGAACTTGACGCGGCAACCGCACAAGCGATTGTTGATCGTCAATTTGTTGAAGTGATCATTGCACCGAAAATATCAGCCCAAGCGACTGCGATTATCGCAGCCAAGAAAAACCTGCGTTTACTTGAGTGTGGCGAATGGTCAACCAAAACCACAGGCTTTGATATTAAGCGCGTTAACGGTGGTTTACTGGTTCAAGATCGCGATCAAGGCATGGTATCGCAAGACGATCTAACGGTGGTATCACAACGCCAACCAACGGCGGATGAGTTACGTGATGCTCTCTTCTGCTGGAAAGTAGCTAAATACGTTAAATCTAACGCGATTGTATATGCAAAAGGCAATATGACAATTGGTGTCGGCGCAGGTCAAATGAGCCGCGTGTATTCAGCTAAAATTGCGGGTATTAAAGCCGCCGATGAAAATCTAGAAGTCGCGGGTAGCGTGATGGCATCCGATGCTTTCTTTCCGTTCCGTGATGGTATTGACGCCGCCGCAGCAGCGGGTATTACTTGTGTGATTCAACCGGGCGGCTCTATGCGTGATGATGAAGTAATTACCGCAGCAGATGAACATGGCATGGCAATGGTCTTTACGGGCATGCGTCACTTCCGCCATTAATACTTTGTAACCAATAAATATATTCAGATTCTCAATCAAGGGTCTGAATATATTACGTTAATGTAATACCGTAGCACCTCATCAACGACAACATTCTTAACGTTTAATTTTAGCGCAGCACTCAAAGGGAAAATGATGAAAGTACTAATTATTGGTAATGGCGGCCGTGAACATGCACTGGGTTGGAAAGTGGCACAAAACCCTGATGTTGAAAAAATATTTATTGCCCCAGGTAATGCTGGTACTGCTCTTGAACCTACATTAGAAAATATCGATATTAGCGTTGAGAATATTACGGGTTTAGTTGAGTTTGCGCAGAACAACCACATTGAACTGACGATTGTTGGCCCCGAAGTTCCACTCGTTCTTGGTGTTGTTGATGCCTTTCGTACTGCTGGATTAGCCATTTTTGGCCCGACTCAAGCCGCTGCGCAACTTGAAGGTTCTAAAGCGTTCACTAAAGATTTTTTAGCTCGCCACAACATTCCAACCGCTGATTACCAAAACTTTACTGAAATCGAACCCGCCTTGGCTTACCTAAAACAAAAAGGCGCACCAATTGTAGTTAAAGCCGATGGCTTAGCCGCAGGTAAAGGCGTGATTGTCGCCATGACAGAACAAGAAGCAGAAGCTGCCGTCCGCGATATGCTTGCAGGCAATGCCTTTGGTGAAGCGGGACATCGGGTCGTTATTGAAGAGTTCCTTGATGGCGAAGAAGCTAGCTTTATCGTCATGGTCGATGGTAAGAATGTATTGCCAATGGCCACCAGCCAAGATCATAAGCGTGTCGGTAATGCCGACACAGGCCCAAACACTGGCGGCATGGGCGCTTACTCACCAGCGCCCGTTGTTACGCAGGAAATTCATGATCGCGTAATGAAAGAAGTGATTTACCCGACAGTTGAAGGTATGGCAGCAGAAGGTGCACCTTACACAGGTTTTCTTTATGCGGGCTTAATGGTAATGGCTGACGGCACCCCGAAAGTGATTGAATACAACTGCCGTTTTGGTGATCCTGAGACCCAACCGATTATGCTACGGATGCAGTCTGATTTAGTTGAGCTTTGTTTAGCGGCAATTGATGGCAAACTTGATAGTGTTGAATCAAAATGGGATCCACGCGCGGCTATTGGGATCGTACTAGCCGCTGGCGGCTATCCTGCTGATTATCAAAAAGGCGATATTATTCGCGGCTTACCTCAGCAAGAGCGAGCGGGAGAGAAAATCTTTCATGCAGGTACAACCAATAATGCTCACGGTGATGTAGTGACTAACGGTGGGCGAGTATTATGTGCCACGGCGATGGGTGATACAGTTCTAGCCGCTCAGCAACGTGCTTATGCGTTAGCACAGCAAATCTCATGGAATGGCATGTTCCATCGTGATGATATTGGTTATCGTGCCATTGCTCGCGAACAATAAACCCCATACTTCAATTCTAAAAAACGCGCTCTCAAGGCGCGTTTTTTTATAACTAATATTATTCATCAACCAGTATTGTTGCGAATCAGTCTTTCAATAAATTGGGTGCCACCAAACACTGTTGCTGTTGGCGTTGCAATAACACATCATCAACCACCAATTGCTGCTGTTGTAACTTACCATTTACCGCCATATACCCCTGACCCGATAATTTATCAGCGGTGGATTGAGCAATCACCTCTACCGGCTGTTGTTGCTGACAAGGAATAAACTGCTGTTGTTACCAATGCCCTTGAACCCACGTTTGCTGATGATCAGACAGTTGTTCGACGGTGGCTGCCAGTACTTTCGCTTGCTGACGTAATTTGTCAATTTTAGCGTTAGTTAGTGGAATGATATTTTTCCCTTGCTGATAACGCTGAAACACCGCTAAACCGTGGCTATCAAATCGTAATTGCAATTGGAATGGAACCAGAGAACCATCGATATGTTGCTGACCCTGTTGATAGAGCTCAAACAGCCGTCCTGAACGCCAACGATAGTTAGCCTGATATTGCCCTTGAGTTGAGGTAAAAACACGCTCACTGAGCTTTATAGGTAGATTAGGACGGAAGGTATACCAATAAAAATGAGGACCATCAGTTGCCATTTGAGCAACAGTGATAGTTTTTGGCGTAATTACTGCATTTTCAGCCATGTCGCTTGCCGCACAGCCTGTAAGTAAAAATACAACCGCCAGAGAAAGCGTTATACGTGTCATAAAAAAAACGCCAGCCGCTAATGCAAACTGGCGCTATTTTCAATTACTTTAACGCGTCTTTAAGTGCCTTGCCCGAAACGAACGCAGGTACGTTAGCCGCAGCAATTTGAATTTCCGCACCTGTTTGTGGATTACGGCCAATGCGTGCTGCACGATGATTCACTTTAAATGTACCAAAGCCAATTAGTTGAACCTGGTCACCATCTTTAAGCGCATCAGTAACGCCTTCAAGAGTAGCTTCCAATGCTAATTTTGCTTGTGCTTTAGACAAGTCTGCTTTTTCTGCGATCAGGTCAATCAGTTGGGTCTTGTTCATTAGGTTTCCCTTCTAAGGTTTTGGGCTTAATACTGTCCAACTCTAATTCAAAAGAAGCCCATGTGGCAAAGGTTTGTCGGCTTTTATCTGTCTAAATGGAGACTCTTTAACCATAAACTGAGCTAAAGTTCACAAAATGTTACTAATAACATTCAAAAAAGAGTTGTTTTTATTTCCACTAGCCCCGATTAATATAGCCGAAATTCGCTGATTAATTGACAGGTTGATATGGTACTGCTTACGATTTACATCTCTGTAGCAATAGGGGTGTCGTTTATTTGTTCCGTTTTAGAAGCGGTTTTATTGAGTATTTCGCCGGGATATATCGGCACTTTACGTCAACAAAACCACCCCTCAGCAGCTAAACTTGCCGCACTCAAAAATAATATAGATCGACCCTTAGCCTCAATTCTAACCCTAAATACTGTCGCTCATACCGTCGGTGCAGCAACAGCAGGCGCACAAGCAACCGTCGTCTTTGGTAGTGAGTGGTTGGGAGTATTCTCAGGCGCATTGACCGTTGGTATTTTATTACTGTCAGAAATTATTCCAAAAACAATCGGTGCAACTTACTGGCGTCAATTAGCGCCAACCAGTGCCATAATATTACGTTGGATGGTGATCTTATTAATGCCATTAGTATGGGTTTCGGAACAAATAACCCGTCGTCTTGCTCATGGTCATGTCCAACCCAAACTACGTGATGAATTATCAGCGATGGCGATGCTAGCCCATGAATCAGGCGAATTGGGTGCTGGTGAGTCTAAAATCCTAACCAACCTGCTACAATTTAAAGATGTTAGCGTCACCAAGATAATGACCCCACGTCCGGTATTATTCCGCGTCAATGCCGAGCAAACCATCAACGAATTTTTAGACAAATATAAAAGCAGTCCCTTCTCTCGTCCGTTAATATTCAACGAACAAAGTGATAACATCGTCGGCTTCGTCCACCGCTTAGAACTGTTTGCAGAAAGCCAAGCGGGTAAAGGTGGTCAAGAACTGGGATCACTAATGCGTCCCTTACCCGTGATCATGAATAATGTTAGTGTCCCAAAAGCATTTGAGCGCTTAATGAAAGAGCGTTCACAGTTAATCCTTATCGTTGATGAATACGGTACTGTGCAAGGCCTTGTAACACTGGAAGATATTTTTGAAAGTTTAGTCGGCGAAGAAATTGTTGATGAAGCCGATAAAAATACTGACATGCAGCAACTGGCTTATCAACGTTGGGACAAGTGGAAGAAAAAACATAAGATGATTGAAAATAATGATGATGATATGTAATCAACATCATTAATACTAGCCACAAAAAAAGGGACCATTACGGTCCCTTTTTTATTGTTGTTATTTCATTATAACCGCAATCGATAATCACGATTTATAGATTAATTATTATCCACGCAATAACTATAGCCACTCATGCGACTAACAGTCCAACCAACCACCAATACCACTACCGTTGGTAAGATCCAGCCAGCATAATAATGATATAACGGTAAATGCGCAGTTAAAGCGTTATCAACCGCTGTTGGCATCACGCCAAGAATATGAGCCGCATCAATACAACCAAATACCGCCGCCGTTGCCATAACGGTTAATACCGCAGTTTGCGATAATTGGTGACGCAATGGTGCAATCATTAACAACGCAATCGCAATAGGGTGCAGTGCTACCACAACCGGTAATGTCACCTCTAATAACTGCGCTAAACCAACATTAGCAATCAAACCTGATAGCACCATGATCACCCAGACACTTTTAGGGTAAGTTACTTTACTAAAGCTACGGCTGTAAAATTCACTGCCTGCGGTTGTCACTCCAATCGCGGTAGTCAAACACGCTAGTACCAACACTACACCCAAAATCATAGTACCAAAAGCACCAAAATGAGCATGCGTAAAGGCAGTAAGAATTTCGCCACCATTTGAGAAATCAGTCCCTAAATTAGCACTGGTCACGCCAATATATGCCAGCGATAAATACACTAGAGCCATTGCTGTTGCATACATAATTGCGGCAATAAAAGTATATTTCGCGATAGCTTTAGGACACTTAACCCCCATACTTTCAATTGCTCTGAAAATCACCCAACCAAAACCAATTGAACCCAAGGCATCCATCGTCATATAACCTTGCGTCATACCTTCAGCCATCGCGTCCGTCACATAAGGTCCTGATGGCACTTCAACCTGACCTGATGGGTACAATAGTGCGACTATCGCCATAATGGTTAAAATCGTCAACAGCACAGGTGTCAGCCACTTACCTAAGGTATCGACTAACTTAGCCGGATATAACGAAAATAAAATTGCCGCTAAACAGAACACAATAGAAAATGGAACTAAGCCACTATCGCCAATAAACGGTGCCAAGCTAAATTGATACGCAACAGTAATAGTACGAGGAATAATAAAAGCAGGGCCAATTACGATAAACAGCATCACCCAAAATCCTGTTGCTAGCGGTTTCGGTAACGCGGCGGTTAAGTTATCAGAGCCACGCACCCAAGCCACAATCACTAATGCTATAGCAGGTAAACCGACCCCCGTTAATAAAAAACCCGCCATACCAGAGAGAAAATTATCCCCTGCCTGATAACCTAAATAGGGCGGGAAAATTAAATTTCCAGCACCTAAATACATGGCAAAAGTCATGAAGCCTAAGGCGGCGATATTACGGGTACTTAACATAGTATTCCTTGATAATTACTTTGCAGCTTGGAGAAAGCGAGACGGGATGTAGAGTGGTTTATCCTGCCGACTTGCTCACAAGCTGACAGAAAAACGGGTATGGCCTGTCAGCCTTGAATAAGATTCAAAGAGAGCAGGAGGAGCGAAGTAGTTATTGATTTGCTATTAGCAACAATTGTAGGACTGAAGCAAGATACAACAGTGTTTACGATAGAATATTTCATACTTGCTCCTTCTAACCAACAGACCACGAATGTCATAGCTTACGTGCTACGCAATAGTTATGTTATAAACGCCAACGGGCTACAATTACAATAGCCAAAATAAAATAAGTGGAATGGCGTAAAGTTCACTCTATAACCAGTCATATTCACTGCTTTTTAAACTTAGAAATAGCATAAACAACTAATGCGAATTAAACAAATAATTAACATAAAAATTATAATGTCTAGTTATTACGTCACTAAGCTCACTTATTCATTACAGTTCAAATAATGATTAAGCAACATATTGAACAATAAAATAACACTGGCAAAAAAAAAGAAGCCCATTGGCTTCTTTTTTTATTTAACCATTTAATGGCTAATTACAATTCAATACCTATATTACTAATTGGCTCATCACGCAATTCAGCACGTAAGTCTTTAATCAAATCAATATCACGGCCTTCCGCTTCTTTTAAAGCACGGAAAATTTCCCACTGAGTATCCCACTCAGCACATACCGCTTCATTTTCTTTTTGATTTTCATTAGTAATTTCAATGCCTGTTTGCGCAGACTCTAAATCCGCCACGGTTTCTGCAGATAAAGCACTTAACTTAACCACGGTTTCCAGCATCAGATCACGATCTAACATCGCATGTAAAAGATCCGCAAGTGCTACACAAGCATCAATCGCTGGACGTACAGCATACAGATCGTAATCATTTTCACTTGGTACCATGTCTTCCAACTTTTCAAGCTGGCCTTCAAAGTTAATTTTGGCACTTTTAATCGTGAGGATCTCCCACACACTATCTAAGATCACTCGGTAACGTTGGCCATCTGTAAACTGTGTTTCTGCACAGAAAAAAGCATAGTTAGGATACATACGCTCACATAACGACACCATAAAAGTCAGATGTTGCCAAGGTTCTAATTTTTCTAAACGTAACTGGATTGGATTCTTAAGCATGGGATAATCTACAGTAGTGATTTAGGTTGAAGTTTACTTGATAAACGAAGGCTACAAAAGGAAAAGCATGATCAAAGTTAAGATCGTCTCACGTCAACAGCAGCGTTATGTACAATTACTGACTAACGCACAGCTACCACAACTGGAAATAACCGAAGATCCACAACAAGCCACCGTCTTGCTTGCGGATCCGCCTTTAGTCGCCCCTCATTTAGCTGAATATCCACATTTACAATGGCTACAATCCACTTATGCAGGTATTGACGCGCTCATTAAACCCGAGATAAGACAAGATTATCGACTCACCAATATTCGCGGGATCTTTGGCCCTCTGATCGCCGAGTATATCTTGGGTCACATTCTCAACCACCAGCGTCATTTTCCTCGTTATAAACTGCAACAACAGCAATCACATTGGCAATCACATCCTTATCAATCCATGGCGGGTAAAACCATGGTGATTATCGGCACAGGCACCATAGGCCAGCATTTAGCCAAAGTTGGAGCGGTGTTTGGCTGCCATATCATTGGCGTTAACCGCAGCGGTATCACTGCCAGCGCGGATTTTCAGAAAACCTATGCCATCACAGCCTTAAACACTGCTCTTACTCAAGCAGACTATGTCGTTTCCATTTTACCGGCGACCACAAACACCGATGATCTTTTTGATCAAGATCGCTTTAGTCATTGCAAAAATGCGCTATTTTTTAACGTTGGTCGTGGTAATGCCGTGGATGAGAAAGGACTATTAATTGCACTTGAGCAACAATATCTCTGTCATGCTTTTATTGATGTCTTCAAAACAGAACCGCTCACAACAGATCATCCATTCTGGCGTCACCCAAAGATCACTCTTACGCCACACATCGCAGCAGAAAGCTTCCCAGAACAAGTGTTTACGATATTTAAAGCCAACTACTTCCATTTTCAACAACAGCAAAAACTTAACTATCTCATTGATTTTAAAAGAGGTTACTAATACATTAGACCACTAAGCATTAATGATATCAGTAATTTACATATCAATAACAATAACGATCCTAGTAAGATCCTGCTTTACTTGTGCGCCTTTTTAATTCCCATTAAATAATGACAAAAAAAAACCACACCCAAAAGGCGTGGTTTTTTATCAGCCGCAAAAGAAATACCCCGTTTAAAACGTACTTCTAAAGTGATAATTATTTGTGGTATGGCTTCGATAGCTCATGTACAGCATCAACAAACACGCCTGCATTTTCAGGCGGTACATCAAGGTGAATACCATGGCCTAAATTAAATACATGACCAGTACCTGTATCACCAAAGCCGTCTAGAATAGAAGCAACTTCTTGGCGAATACGTTCAGGTTGAGCGTAAAGTACCGATGGATCCATATTACCTTGAAGGGCAACTTTATCGCCAACACGACGTTTAGCATCGCGAATATCAATCGTCCAATCTAGGCCAATCGCATCACAACCCGTCGCTGCAATTTGCTCTAACCACATACCACCATTTTTAGTAAATAGTGTTACGGGCACACGACGACCATCATTCTCACGAATTAAACCATCGACGATTTTATGCATGTAACGCAATGAGAACTCATTGTAATCGCGAGGGGTTAAGACACCACCCCACGTATCAAATACCATTATCGCTTGCGCACCGGCTTTGATTTGAGCATTTAAATATTCAACCACACTATCAGCCAGTTTATCTAGCAATAGATGTAATGTTTGAGGCTCAGCGTACATCATCTTTTTGATCTTAGTGAAAGCTTTAGAGCTACCACCTTCAACCATGTATGTCGCCAGTGTCCATGGACTACCAGAGAAACCAATTAAGGGTACTTCACCTTGCAAATCATGACGAATCTGACGGACTGCATTCATCACATATTGCAATTCACCTTCAGGATCAGGTACGCCAATACGTTCAACGTCAGCTTTACAAGTAATTGGGTGACTAAATTTAGGACCTTCACCAGCTTCAAAATACAATCCCAATCCCATTGCATCTGGAATGGTCAAAATATCAGAAAATAAAATCGCAGCGTCCAACGGAAAACGCTTCAAAGGTTGAAGCGTTACTTCACTGGCTAATTCAGCATTTTTACATAGCGACATGAAGTCACCAGCAACACCACGTGTTGCACGATACTCAGGTAAGTAACGTCCAGCCTGACGCATCATCCATACAGGTGTGCAATCTACAGGTTGCTTCAGCAACGCACGTAGATAGCGGTCATTCTTTAATTCGCTCATTTGAGACTCCACGGGTTAATTCTGAATCATATTGTAACACTCATTAATCTTAACAACCGAGTGCAATTATTTGCCAACCTTTGATTAATGCATATCGTTTTCATCATTCAACATCAAGGTGTTGTCGATAAGTCGTCGCGCAATAGTACCTACAGGTGCAATCTCAGGTAACTGCTCAGCGGTGGCCCACATTGCATCGGTTAATTCTTCATAATCAGGTTTGATCTCACCACCAGCGTAGTCAGCGGTAAACCCCAGCATTAAATTAGATGGAAATGCCCACGGTTGACTATCAAAATAACGAATATTGTTAACCATTATCCCAGTTTCTTCTAATACTTCACGCGCGACACATTGCTCAGCGGTTTCACCCGGTTCAATAAACCCCGCAATCACGGTATACATCCCCGTTTTATGACGAGGATGCTGAGCTAATAACAATTGGTTACCTTTGCGAACAGCCACAATGACACAAGGCGATACGCATGGATAATGCACACTGTCACAATCTGAGCAATGCATCGCTAGCACGTTGGCATCTAATTGCAGCTTATGCCCACAATGACAACAAAAGCGCTGACTTTGCTGCATATACGCAAGTTGAATAGATCTACCAGCTAAAGCAAATAACGTACTATCACCAGCCAGTAATAGCCTTAAATTAAAGAAATCAGCCTCATCAAAACCACTTTCTGCAATCAACCAATACACAGGTATTGAGTCAAAATAACCAATAATTCGTTTAGTTATTGTGCTATATATGAGCTGTTCACTTGAACATAAAGGCAAACAGCCGTTTTGTAACAATAACTTGCCATTTCTAGTCACACACCAATAAGCCAGATTCTCATTTTTTAACATTTTTATTACTTTCATCCTTGCAGCGGCGTAAATTTACTGGCAATCTAATCATGAAACGGAATATTTATCCGAAATCATATCTCTTGTATCAAGAGCCAGATCGCACAAGCATCTAATTAAGATGCTGATAGATCATGAGGATGTGCTCATGCTTAGTAAATTTGAACAAGTTAAAAAAGAATGGGGCGGCCATAACGATGTTATTGATCAATGGCTAATGATGCGCCAGCAACTTCTGATCGATTACTGTAAGCTAATCGGTATCACTCCCAATGATGATAATCGTCATCTACCTACCGCGTCCAAACTATGTTTATTTAGTGAAGATCTCGTTGATTATATTTCAGCAGGTCACTTCAAGATTTACGATAACGTAATGGCACGCTGGCATCAAACAGGCTTTTCGCCAACAGAAGAAATGTCTGCACTTTATGCAAAAATCACCCTAACCACCGAACCCTTATTAAATTTCAATGATCGCTACGGTGCCATCAATGATAATAATCCATTAGAAACTCTTGATGGTGACTTATCAAAAATTGGTGAATTAATGGAATCACGCTTTGCGCTAGAAGATAAGTTGATTGAATTAATCAGTGATAGTCTTGCTTGCCCACCCGGAGCTTAACCACCAGCAGTAATAGCAATATCATTTATTATTGTGGCAGTGACCTTGCTGCCACCTATTTCTCATGTCGAATAAAATCTACCACCTCGCACCTCGGGATCATTTTTCCCACTTTCTAACTCCGCCAAAACTAAACCTTAAATCGCAGCCAATAAAAAAGGCACCCCGAAGGATGCCTTTTAGAATCAGTCACGATAAGAATTAATTCTCGTCGTTAAGACCTGCATTCAATAGTGCCGCTAAGTCTTGAGAGGCTTGCTCTGCATCAACTTGTGGTGCTACTGGCTCCAGTTCAACATTACGTTGATTCTGGCGACGTAGGTGATAAGAGAAACCTGTACCCGCAGGGATCAAACGACCCACGATTACGTTTTCTTTCAGACCACGAAGCTCATCACGCTTACCAGAAACAGCTGCTTCTGTTAGTACACGTGTTGTTTCCTGGAACGATGCTGCTGAGATGAATGACTCAGTCGCAAGCGATGCTTTAGTAATACCTAGTAAGTCACGAGTGAAGCTTACTAATGTCTTACCTTCAGCTTCAAGCTGACGGTTAGCAATCGTTACGCGAGAGAATTCAACTTGCTCGCCTTCTAGGAAGTCAGAGTCACCAGAAACAGTGATAGTTACCTTACGTAGCATTTGACGAATGATAGTCTCAATGTGCTTATCATTAATCTTAACGCCTTGTAGACGGTAAACTTCCTGTACTTCGTTAACGATGTATTCTGCTACTGCGTGAACACCACGTAGACGTAGAATATCGTGCGGAGTTTCAGGACCATCGGCAATTACGTCACCCTTCTCAACTTTTTCACCTTCGAAAACGTTAAGTTGGCGATGCTTCAGGATCATCTCTTCGTACGGCTGACCATCAGTTGGCGTGATAATTAAACGACGCTTACCTTTAGTCTCTTTACCGAACGATACTGCACCAGTAATTTCAGCCAAGATAGCTGGTTCTTTAGGCTTACGCGCTTCGAACAAGTCAGCTACGCGTGGTAGACCACCCGTGATATCTCGGTTACCACTAGATTTCTGTGGAATACGAGATAATGTATCACCGATACCAACCATTGCGCCGTCATCAAGCTGAACGATAGCCTTACCTGGTAGGAAGTATTGAGCTGGCATATCAGTACCAGGGATCATTACATCGTGACCATCAGCATCAACAAGTTTGATAGCTGGACGCATATCTTTACCTGCCGCTGGACGTGCCGCTGCATCAGTTACTTCGCTTGAAGATAGACCTGTAAGATCATCTGTTTGACGAGAAACTGTTACGCCATCAATCATATCAACGAACTGGATACGACCAGCCACTTCAGTGATGATTGGCATAGTGTGAGCTTCCCAGTTTGCTACTGTTTCACCAGCAACAACCTCGGCGCCATCACCTTTAGTTAGCAACGTACCGTAAGACAGTTTGTAGTTTTCTTTCGTACGACCAAGCTTATCAATGATACTTAGCTCAGATGCACGTGAAGTAATTACAAGCTTACCAGCATTGTTAGTTACGAACTTCGCATTATGCAGCTTCATAGAACCAGTAGTTTTCACTACGATCTTATTATCTGCTGCTGCTGCTGATGCCGCACCACCGATGTGGAACGTACGCATTGTAAGCTGTGTACCAGGTTCACCGATAGACTGAGCGGCAACAACACCTACTGCTTCACCTGAGTTAATCAGGTGACCACGAGCAAGGTCACGACCGTAACAGAACTTACAACAACCAAAGTCGTTTTCACACGTTACAACAGAACGTACTTTAACTTGGTCAACAGAGTTCGATTCTAGAATCTCACACCACTTCTCATCAAGAAGTGTATTACGTGGCGCTAGAACTTCGTCTGTACCAGGAAGTAGAACGTCTTCAGCAACAACACGACCTAGAACACGATCACCTAGTTGTTCCTTAACATCACCACCCTCGATAAGAGGCATCATGGTAATACCAGCGTAAGTACCACAGTCATCTGCTGTAATAACTACGTCTTGTGCAACGTCAACTAGACGACGCGTTAGGTAACCGGAGTTCGCTGTCTTAAGTGCTGTATCCGCAAGACCCTTACGAGCACCGTGAGTAGAGATAAAGTACTGGAGTACGTTTAGACCTTCACGGAAGTTTGCAGTGATCGGCGTTTCGATGATTGAGCCATCCGGCTTAGCCATCAGACCACGCATACCTGCTAACTGACGAATCTGTGCAGCAGAACCACGCGCACCAGAATCGGCCATCATGTATACACTGTTGAACGATTTTTGCTGTACTTCTTCGCCGTCACGGTTAATAACAGTTTCAAAAGACAGGTTATCCATCATCGCTTTAGCAACTTGTTCGTTGGCTGTAGCCCAGATATCGATAACTTTGTTGTAACGTTCACCAGCAGTCACAAGACCTGACTGGAACTGTTCTTGAATTTCAGCAACTTCTGCTTCAGCTTCAGCGATCTTAGTGTACTTAGCCGCAGGTACAACCATATCGTCGATACCAACAGATACACCAGAAAGTGCCGCGTAAGCAAAACCTGTATACATAATTTGGTCAGCAAAG
Source organism: Photobacterium carnosum (assembly GCF_002849605.1). Taxonomy (GTDB): domain Bacteria; phylum Pseudomonadota; class Gammaproteobacteria; order Enterobacterales; family Vibrionaceae; genus Photobacterium; species Photobacterium carnosum. The sequence goes on along the minus strand of NZ_NPIB01000026.1, from coordinate 16,667 downwards.
ATAACAGTATCTTTCATGCCCAACGTACGGTAACAAGTGTTAAGAAGCATAGAAATCTGCTTCTTACCAAGTGCTTCAGTGTTTACAAGACTAAATGGCAGACCTTTAGGAACGATAGGCCATAGCATTGCACGACCAACAGTAGTATCAACTAGTCCAGTATTCTCGACGAAGTTACCCTGCTCATCTTTCACAAATTCGGTAATACGTACTTTAACGCGAGCGTGAAGCTCTGCCGTCTTAGTAAGGTATGCTTTCTCAGCTTCCGCTGGTCCAGCAAGGTACATACCTTCACCTTTCGCGTTAATACGATCACGCGTCATGTAGTAAAGACCCAATACAACGTCCTGAGAAGGTACGATGATCGGATCACCTGATGCAGGTGAAAGGATATTGTTGGTAGACATCATCAAAGCACGCGCTTCAAGCTGCGCTTCTAGTGTCAATGGCAAGTGAACCGCCATCTGGTCACCATCGAAGTCGGCGTTGTATGCCGCACACACTAGTGGGTGAAGCTGAATCGCTTTACCTTCGATAAGGATTGGTTCAAACGCCTGAATACCAAGACGGTGCAATGTAGGTGCACGGTTTAGCATTACTGGGTGTTCACGAATAACATCGTCTAGGATATCCCAAACAATCGCTTCTTCGCGCTCAACCATCTTCTTAGCAGCTTTGATAGTAGTCGCAAGACCACGTGCTTCTAACTTGCCGTAGATGAATGGCTTAAATAGCTCAAGTGCCATCTTCTTAGGAAGACCACACTGATGCAAACGTAAGTATGGACCTACGGTGATAACAGAACGACCAGAGTAGTCAACACGCTTACCTAGCAAGTTCTGACGGAAACGACCTTGCTTACCTTTGATCATATCAGCCAAAGATTTTAGAGGACGCTTGTTAGAGCCTGTGATAGCGCGGCCACGACGACCGTTATCTAGTAATGCATCAACAGATTCCTGCAACATACGCTTTTCGTTACGTACGATGATATCAGGAGCAGCCAGGTCAAGTAGACGCTTCAGACGGTTGTTACGGTTAATAACACGACGGTAAAGATCGTTAAGATCTGAAGTCGCGAAACGGCCGCCGTCTAGTGGTACCAACGGACGAAGATCCGGCGGTAATACTGGCAGTACAGACAGGATCATCCACTCAGGGTTGTTTCCAGACTGTAGAAATGCTTCAACCAATTTAAGACGCTTGGTTAATTTTTTACGCTTGGTTTCAGAGTTAGTTTCTTCTAGCTCTTCACGCATGTTTTCGATTTCAGCATTTAGGTCCATATTGCCTAAAAGTGCTTTAACCGCTTCTGCGCCCATCTTCGCGTCGAACTCGTCGCCCCACTCTTCAAGTGCATCCAAGTACTGCTCTTCAGAAAGCAGTTGGCTACGCTCAAGGTTGGTCATACCAGGTTCGATAACGACATATGATTCAAAGTAAAGTACACGTTCGATATCACGTAGAGGCATGTCCATTAACAGACCAATACGAGATGGAAGTGACTTTAAGAACCAGATGTGGGCAACAGGTGAAGCAAGCTCAATGTGACCCATACGCTCACGGCGTACTTTAGTCTGAGTAACTTCAACACCACATTTTTCACAAATCACACCACGGTGCTTCAAGCGCTTGTACTTGCCACAAAGACACTCGTAGTCTTTTACTGGGCCAAAGATACGTGCACAGAAAAGACCGTCACGCTCAGGCTTGAAGGTACGATAGTTGATTGTTTCTGGCTTTTTGACTTCACCAAAAGACCATGAACGAATCATGTCAGGTGAAGCTAGACCGATTTTGATAGCATCAAATTCTTCGGTCTTATGTTGTGCTTTCAGAAACTTAAGTAAGTCTTTCACATTCGGCTCCTGTGAGGAGTTGACCCATAAAGGCGCCAGGACTACTGGCGCCTTCATATTTATACCGGAGTAACTAATAAGTATAGGTGACTAACCCAAGCTTATTTGTCTTCCAGCTCGATGTTGATACCCAACGAGCGGATTTCTTTCAACAATACGTTGAATGATTCCGGCATACCAGGTTCCATACGATGATCACCGTCAACGATGTTTTTATACATCTTCGTACGGCCGTTAACGTCATCTGACTTAACGGTTAGCATTTCTTGAAGGGTGTACGCTGCGCCATAAGCTTCAAGCGCCCATACTTCCATCTCACCGAAACGCTGACCACCGAACTGAGCTTTACCACCCAGCGGCTGCTGAGTAACAAGGCTGTAAGAACCGGTAGAACGGGCGTGCATCTTGTCATCAACCAAGTGGTTCAGTTTAAGCATGTACATGTAACCAACAGTTACAGGACGCTCAAATGCATCACCAGTACGGCCATCAAACAACTTCAGCTGGCCAGACGTTGGTAGGTCACCAAGTTGCAACAACTCTTTGATAGATGATTCTGGACAACCATCAAATACAGGCGTTGCAATAGGTAGACCGTTACGAAGATTCTGTACAAGTGTACGTACTTCGTCGTCTGATAGTTCAGCAATGTCAACTTTCTGGCGAGTATCACCAAGATTGTAAACACGTTGTAGGAAGTTACGGAACTTATGTAACTCCTGCTGTTCTTTCAGCATATCGTTAAGTTTGTCACCGATACCTTTCGCCGCAAGACCTAAGTGAGTCTCAAGGATCTGACCGATGTTCATACGTGACGGTACACCCAATGGGTTTAGTACGATATCAACAGTTTGACCTTTTTCATCGTATGGCATGTCTTCAACAGGGTTAATCTTAGAGATTACACCCTTGTTACCGTGACGACCTGCCATCTTATCACCAGGTTGAATGCGACGACGAACAGCTAGGTATACTTTAACAATCTTAAGTACGCCAGGTGCTAAGTCATCACCCTGAGTGATTTTACGACGTTTAGTTTCAAACTTCTTATCGAACTCAGCTTTCAGTTCATCATACTGTTCTGCAAGCTGTTCCAATTGGTTCTGTAAAGATTCGTCGTCAAGCGTTTGTGCAAACAACGTATCGCGGTTCATTGTAGAGATTTTCTCTTCGCCGTAACCTGCAGATAATAGAAGCGTACGTACACGAGCAAGAAGACCACCCTCAAGGATCTGGAATTCTTCTGTGATGTCTTTCTTCGCTTCTTTCAGCTGCATCTCTTCAATTTCAAGAGCACGCTTGTCTTTCTCAACGCCATCACGAGTAAATACTTGTACGTCAATGATCGTACCAGTAACACTACCAGGAACACGTAGAGATGAATCTTTAACGTCAGAAGCTTTTTCACCAAAGATTGCTCGTAGAAGCTTCTCTTCAGGAGTCAGTTGTGTTTCACCTTTAGGGGTTACTTTACCAACTAGGATGTCGCCACCCTTAACTTCTGCACCGATGTAAACGATACCTGATTCGTCCAACTTAGAAAGCGCTGCTTCACCCACGTTAGGGATATCGGCAGTGATTTCTTCAGAGCCCAGCTTCGTATCACGCGCCACACAAGAAAGCTCTTGAATGTGGATAGTTGTGAAACGATCTTCCTGAACTACACGCTCAGAAACTAAGATGGAGTCTTCGAAGTTGTAACCGTTCCAAGGCATGAACGCGATACGCATGTTTTGACCAAGCGCTAGCTCACCAAGGTCTGTTGAAGGACCATCAGCAAGAACATCACCACGTGCTACTGGCTCGCCAGGTAGTACAGTTGGACGCTGGTTAATACATGTGTTCTGGTTAGAACGAGTGTACTTAGTTAGAGTGTAGATATCGATACCGGCTTCACCAGGAATCAATTCGTCTTCGTTAACTTTAATAACGATACGAGAAGCATCTACAGACTGAACTTGACCGCCACGTTTAGCGACAGCAGTAACACCTGAATCAACACCGATTTGACGTTCAATACCAGTACCAACTAAAGGCTTATCAGAGCGAATAGTAGGAACTGCCTGACGTTGCATGTTCGCACCCATAAGGGCACGGTTAGCATCATCGTGTTCTAGGAACGGGATAAGCGATGCCGCCACTGATACGATCTGATTTGTTGCAACGTCCATGTATTGAACATGGTTACGTGGGTGCAAACCTGAATCGCCATTTTGACGTGCAGTGATCAATTCATCAGTAAAAGAACCATCTTCGTTAAGCGCGGCATTAGCCTGTGCAATAACGTATAGACCTTCTTCAATTGCTGATAAGTAATCGATTTGATCAGTTACTTGTCCATCTAAAACTTTACGGTAAGGTGTTTCCAAGAAACCGTAAGAGTTACAACGCGCAAATACTGCTAGCGAGTTGATTAGACCGATGTTTGGACCTTCTGGAGTTTCGATAGGACATAGACGACCGTAGTGCGTCGCGTGTACATCTCGAACTTCAAAGCCAGCACGTTCACGAGTCAGACCACCTGGACCAAGCGCCGAGATACGACGTTTGTGAGTAACTTCTGATAACGGGTTGTTCTGGTCCATAAACTGTGACAATTGAGAAGAGCCAAAGAACTCTTTCACTGCCGCAGAAATTGGCTTCGCATTAATTAGATCTTGCGGCATGATTGCATCAAGATCGCCTAAACTTAGACGTTCTTTAACAGCACGCTCAACACGAACTAAACCAACACGGAATTGGTTTTCAGCCATTTCGCCAACAGAACGAATACGACGGTTACCAAGGTGATCGATATCATCAACCACGCCTTTGCCGTTACGAATATCGATCAGTTTGCGCATAACATCAATGATGTCATTATGGTCTAGAATACCAGAACCAGTAATTTCATCACGAAGTAGAGAGCTGTTAAACTTCATTCGACCAACAGCAGAAAGATCGTAACGATCTTCTGAGAAGAACAAGCTTTCAAATAATTGATCAGCTGCTTCGCGTGTTGGTGGCTCGCCAGGGCGCATCATACGGTAGATTTCTACCAATGCACTTAGACGATCAGTACTGTTATCCACACGTAGTGTGTCTGACATGTACGGGCCATTATCTAAGTCGTTCGTAAACAGAACTTGAATAGATTTATGACCAGCCTGAGATAGAAGTGCTAATGCTTCCAAGCTTAATTCTTGGTTAGCCGTAACAATCAGTTCACCAGTTTCTTCGTTGATGTAATCACAAGCTGCGATTTTACCAACGATATATTCAACAGGTACTACGATACTATCAATGCCATCTTTCGCCAATTGACGAATATGACGAGCAGTGATACGACGACCTTGCTCTACGTAAACTGTACCGTTTGCTTCGATATCAAAGCTTGCAGTTTCGCCACGTAGACGCTCAGGTACCAACTCCATAACTAGAGACTTACCGCGTACTTCGAAATTAATCTTATCGAAGAACATGTCAAGAATCTGTTCAGTTGTGTAGTTAAGTGCGCGAAGGATAATAGACGCAGGTAATTTACGACGACGGTCGATACGTACGAATAGATTATCTTTAGGATCGAACTCGAAATCCAACCATGAACCACGGTAAGGGATAACACGAGCGTTATATAACACTTTACCTGAGGAGTGGGTTTTACCCTTATCGCTGTCAAAGAATACACCAGGACTACGGTGCAGCTGAGATACGATAACCCTCTCGGTACCGTTAATAACGAATGTACCGTTATCTGTCATGAGCGGAATTTCGCCCATGTAAACTTCTTGTTCTTTAATGTCTTTTACGGTGCCAGCCGGTGCATCACGGTCATACATGACCATACGTAGCTTCACGCGTAGTGGAGCAGAATAAGTTACGCCACGAATTTGACATTCTTTGACATCGAAGACCGGCTCACCGAGACGATAGCTAACGTATTGCAGCTCGGAATTGCCATTATAGCTCTGGATTGGAAAAACAGAGCGAAAGGCAGCTTCTAGACCGTAATGCCCTTCTGGATCCTGCTCGATAAATTTTTGGAAAGAATCAAGCTGGATCGATAGCAAGTATGGTGCATCCAAAACTCGTGGACGCTTACCAAAATCCTTACGGATACGCTTTTTCTCGGTATAAGAGTAAACCATAGGTTCCTCAGATCGCTGATAAGTGATCCAAACTACCCCATATCACATGCGGGGGTAGTGACTAATCGTTGTTTTTATAGTAGGAATATTCCGATAAAACTAGAATATTTTTCACGCAGACAGTGGATACAAAACAAGGTAAAAATACCACCAGTCTATAGCGCAAAAAGGCCGGTGGCATTTTTGCCACCAGCCAATAGCCATAAAAGGCTATGAAATCAAATAATAATTATTTAACTTCAACAGAAGCGCCAACTTCTTCTAATTGAGCTTTAAGAGCTTCAGCTTCAGCTTTATCTACGCCTTCTTTAACAGCAGCAGGAGCGCCGTCAACTACAGCTTTAGCTTCTTTAAGACCAAGACCAGTTGCGCCACGTACAGCTTTGATAACCTGTACTTTGTTTGCGCCACAAGATGTTAGGATTACGTCAAATTCAGTTTGCTCTTCAACTTCAGCAGCTGCGCCGCCTGAAACTACTGCAGCTGCAGCAGAAACACCGAATTTTTCTTCCATAGCTTCGATAAGCTCAACAACTTGCATTACAGACATTTCTGCAACTGCGTCTAGGATTTGCTCGTTAGTGATAGACATAACAATTCTCTTTTAAAGTCAACAATAAATTTAAATAGTAATCAGATAAAACGCGGCAATTAAGCAGCAGCTTCTTCTTTCTGATCACGTACAGCCGCGATAGTACGTACAAGTTTACCAGCAGACGCTTCTTTCATGCACATCATTAAGCGTGCGATAGCTTCGTCGTAAGTTGGTAGAGTTGCTAGTACATCAGCGTTAGCAATAGCGCCTTCGAATGCAGCAGCTTTGATCTCGAAGCTTTTGTTCTCTTTAGCGAAGTCTTTAAAAAGACGCGCTGCAGCACCTGGGTGCTCATTAGAGAAGCCGATTAGTGAAGGACCAACGAAAACATCTTGTAGACATTCGAAATTAGTACCTTCAACTGCACGACGTGCTAATGTGTTACGAACAACTCTTAAGTAAACACCAGCTTCACGAGCTTGTTTACGTAGAGTTGTCATTGCACACACACTAACACCGCGAGAGTCAGCAACAACTGCAGATAGGGCACCATTGGCAGCTTCGTTGACTTCAGCAACAATTGCTTTTTTGTCTTGAAGATTTAATGCCATTGGATTTGCTCCTGGATAATTTCTGGGTAACCCCAGTATTTACACCACTCACTGCCGGTTGGCAGGAGAGTTTTACGGCGCAGATCCAAAAAAGACTTACATCAATCATGTTCTGGCACCGTCTACGTAGGTAAATTAAGTTCCGAAAAACACCTACGGTCTTTGACGGAGGTTAATTGAAAACAATCAACCTCAGCCACGAATTCGGAAGCGATAAATTATACACTAACTTATCGCTTCTGCAAATCAGTTTACGCTACAGTTGCAGTCAGAGAATTCTGATCTAGCATTACACCTGCACCCATAGTGGTAGAGATGCTTACTTTCTTAATGAAAGTACCTTTCGCTGAAGACGGCTTAGCACGCTTCAGTGCAACTAGAAGAGACTCAAGGTTCTCTTGTAGTTGAGCGGCATCAAAGTTCACTTTACCGATAGTAGTGTGAATGATACCGTTTTTGTCGTTACGGTAACGAACCTGACCAGCTTTAGCATTTTTAACTGCTTGAGCAACGTTAGGAGTTACAGTACCAACTTTAGGGTTTGGCATAAGACCACGTGGACCAAGAATGGTACCAAGTTGACCTACAACGCGCATTGCATCAGGAGATGCGATAACTACGTCAAAGTTCATTTCGCCTTTCTTAACAAGAGCAGCTAGATCTTCCATACCTACAAGCTCAGCGCCAGCTTCTTTAGCAGCTTCAGCGTTTGCGCCTTGTGTAAATACAGCAACACGGATATCACGGCCAGTACCGTTAGGTAGTACAGTTGCACCACGAACGTTTTGGTCTGATTTACGTGCATCGATGCCAAGGTTAACAGCAACGTCAACACTTTCAACGAATTTAACAGTCGCTAGTTCTTTAAGAAGAGCAATAGCTTCAGTGATGTCGTATTCACGAGTAACATTAACTTTGTCACGGATAACACGCATGCGCTTAGTCAGTTTAGCCATTTTCTTAACCCTCTACCACTAGGCCCATTGAACGAGCAGTACCAGCAATTGAACGCTTCATAGCTTCAATGTCAGCACCAGTCATGTCTGCAGCTTTAGTCTCAGCGATCTCTTGGATCTGAGCTTCAGTTACAGTACCCACTTTGTCAGTGTTCGGACGGCCAGAACCAGACTTAAGTCCAGCTGCTTTAAGCAGAAGAACTGCAGCAGGTGGTGTCTTAGTGATGAACGTAAAAGAACGGTCACTGTAAACAGTGATAACAACTGGAGTCGGAAGACCTTTCTCTACTGAGTCAGTCTTAGCGTTAAACGCCTTACAGAATTCCATGATGTTTACACCATGTTGACCAAGAGCTGGACCAACTGGTGGACTTGGATTTGCTGCACCAGCTGCAACTTGCAGCTTGATGTAAGCTTCTACTTTTTTAGCCATTGCTATATACCTAATTTTGGGTTCAAACGTCTATCTTTAAACAAACAGACTCCCCGTCTAACGAAAGGGCGCGAAATTATAGCCTAATTCCACGCCCCTGACAATACGAGTTGAGCAGAATTTGATCAGTTCTTTTCGATTTGACCGAACTCTAGTTCTACAGGTGTTGCACGACCGAAGATTGATACAGAAACCTTAACACGGCTCTTATCATAATCTACAGATTCAATCGTACCATTAAAGTCAGCAAATGGACCATCAGTCACACGTACTACTTCACCCGGTTCAAATACTGTTTTATGTACTGGAGACTCACTAGCCTGTAGCAGACGGTTTAAGATCGCATCGGCTTCTTTATCAGAAATAGGTGCTGGACGATCAGATGTACCGCCAATGAATCCCATTACGCGAGGAATACTACGTACAAGGTGCCATGTCTCATCGTTCATCACCATCTGTACTAGTACATAACCTGGGAAAAACTTACGCTCACTTTTACGGCGTTGGCCGGCACGCATTTCTACCACTTCTTCCGTCGGTACTAAAACCTCGTCAAAGTGCTCTTCCATACCATGAATTTTGATATGTTCACGTAGTGATTGCGCTACACGGCCTTCAAAACCTGAAAAAGCCTGTACTACATACCAACGTTTTTTTGGAGCTTCGATCATGAATTCTTACCTCACGCGCCAGTAACTAGGCGCACTAAACGGACCATAATACCATCGATACCCCAAAGGGCTAATGCCATTACGATAGTGACTGCTAGAACAATAAAGGTTGTCTGCGTAGCTTCCTGACGAGTAGGCCACACTACTTTGCGGACTTCCATGCGCGATTCACGTGCGAACGTAACCACGGATTTACCTTTTGCTGTTAGTGCTGCAAAAATACCAGCAATAACCACAAGGGTTACCACGGCAGAAGAGCGCAAAACAACAGAAACATCACTGTATAGGTAATTACCAACCACAGCAGCAGCTAGCAAAGCAAAAACCACGACCCATTTCAGGCCATCCATTTTGCTTTCGCTTTCTTGGTTTTCGGCATTTGCTTTCATACAACCAACCTGTAACTAGTCTTAATCATCTAGACGAAAATAACCCCGCGAGAGCGAGGTCTAGGATGAAGGAAAGGGCTAACCCTTTAATAACATTATTAAAAACTTCATCTTTACGAAATTTCACTTCCACACTTCGAACAAAAAATACGCAGTTTCAAGTTAGAGTGTAGAAAAAGGGCATCAAATGATGCCCTTTTTAGTGCTCTATCGTCAAATTTAATTCAACGATATTAGCGTAACTTATGCAACGATAGTTGCAACAACACCAGCACCAACTGTACGGCCACCTTCACGGATAGCAAAACGTAGACCTTCATCCATCGCGATTGGTGCGATTAGAGTAACAGTCATAGAGATGTTATCACCAGGCATTACCATTTCAACGCCTTCTGGTAACTCGATAGTACCAGTTACATCAGTTGTACGGAAGTAGAACTGTGGACGGTAACCTTTAAAGAATGGAGTATGACGACCACCTTCATCTTTAGAAAGCACATAGATTTCTGAAGTGAAAGTAGTGTGTGGAGTGATTGAACCTGGCTTAGCAAGAACTTGACCACGTTCAACTTCATCACGCTTAGTACCACGTAGAAGAACACCAACGTTCTCACCAGCACGGCCTTCGTCAAGAAGCTTACGGAACATCTCAACACCAGTACATGTAGTAGTGATAGTGTCGTGAATACCGATGATAGCTACTTCGTCACCAACTTTAACAATACCTTGCTCAATACGACCAGTTACAACAGTACCACGGCCTTGGATTGAGAAAACATCTTCGATTGGAAGGATGAATGGTAGATTGATAGCACGCTCTGGCTCTGGGATGTAAGTATCTAGAGCTTCAGCTAGTTCAACAATCTTAGCTTCCCACTCAGCTTCGCCGTTTAGCGCGCCTAGTGCAGAACCCATGATTACTGGGCAATCATCACCTGGGAAATCGTACTCAGAAAGAAGTTCACGAACTTCCATCTCTACTAGTTCAAGTAGTTCTTCATCATCAACCATGTCACATTTGTTCATGAATACGATGATGTAAGGAATACCAACTTGACGACCAAGTAGGATGTGCTCACGTGTTTGAGGCATAGGACCGTCAGTTGCAGCAACAACTAGGATACCACCATCCATTTGAGCAGCACCAGTGATCATGTTTTTAACATAATCGGCGTGTCCAGGACAGTCAACGTGTGCATAGTGACGTGCAGGAGTATCGTATTCTACGTGAGAAGTAGAAATTGTGATACCGCGCTCGCGCTCTTCAGGAGCGTTATCAATAGATGCGAAATCTTTAGCTGTACCACCGTACACTTTTGCAAGTGTAGTACAGATAGCAGCAGTTAGAGTTGTTTTACCGTGGTCAACGTGGCCGATAGTACCAACGTTAACGTGCGGTTTTACGCGTTCGAATTTTTCTTTAGACATGGATAGTCCCTCTGGGCACGGTATTTAGTGGCATTACGACCACACAACCAAACATGGGTTTGTTGAGTATATAACAAATTGATAAATATTGACTGAAGAGTGGTGCTGATAGGCAGATTCGAACTGCCGACCTCACCCTTACCAAGGGTGCGCTCTACCAACTGAGCCATATCAGCATACAAGAAGTGTGGAGCGGGCAGCGGGAATCGAACCCGCGTCATCAGCTTGGAAGGCTGAGGTAATAGCCATTATACGATGCCCGCAAAAAACTTATTTACTCGTAGCGCTATTTAACTATTTGAATAATGGTGGTGGGGGAAGGATTCGAACCTTCGAAGGCAGTGCCGGCAGATTTACAATCTGCTCCCTTTGGCCACTCGGGAACCCCACCGAAATTCTTAAAACTGGTGCCGACTACCGGAGTCGAACTGGTGACCTACTGATTACAAGTCAGTTGCTCTACCTACTGAGCTAAGTCGGCTTAATTGATGCGCATTTTAGATAATGATGATTTTTGATGCAATACTTTAGTACTTTTTTTTTATTATTTTTTGTTAATTGATGTAATTTCATCCATTATCGACATTTTGCATACAAAGCCAACCCTTCAAGAACTAATTCTGAACGATGATTATAATTTTTAATACCATCTAAAGGAAGATGCCGAACACCACCGCCACACAGTACAACATCAGGCTCTACCGCTAATTTTTCACGGGCTTCTTTTAGGCCATATTCAATCAAACCGATTAATGCAGCACGACAACCGTTTTTTAAACCATCAGCTGTATTATCAGCCAAGCTTAAACGATCGCTATGGTCATGATCTGAAAACACTTTGGTGGTGTTTTCTAATACCACTTTCATCATTAATTGATAACCTGGAGCAATCCAACCACCAAGGTGCTTTCCATCGCCACTTAATACATCAAATGTTAATGCGGTACCAATATCAACGATTACCGTCGGCCGTTTAAATTTTTGATAAATAGCGACCAATGTTAACCAGCGATCGACACCTAAATATTGATATTCACTATAACCATTTTTAACCCCAAAATCTTTTCGCATCGTTTTCACATGTAACACAGGTATATTCGCCACTTGCGCAATACGCTGAATAGTATTATCAACCTCAACGGGTCCAACACTGGCAAAAACAATCCGTTTGATTTTCTGCTCTAAAATAGGATCAAGTACTAATTCTAATTTTTTACTGGGGTATTTACCAATCAACGAGACTCGACCACTTACCTGTAATAAAGCAACCTTAACGTAGGTATTACCCGCTTCAATTAATAACTGCATTAACAACCTCTAAGACTGATTTCACCACCAACATAAGCAGTAATATCACCATTAGTATCAAGTAATAAAGCACCTTGCTCATTAATACCACGAGCAATACCTTCTATAACGCGTTCACCAATTAATAATTTAACAGGGCGATTTAAAAAGTTATCAATTTTATTCCAGCGTTCAACAAAGCCACTTAATCCAATATCCTCATATTCTTTTAAAGTCTGATGAATACGATCAATTAATGTTGCCGCTAAAACATTGCGAGATGGTAACGATACACATGCGGCACTTAAATTCGTCCATGCTTGATCTATCATCGTTGTAGCTACTATCGGCATCGCAATGTTTAATCCCATTCCAATGACTAAATGTGCCGCATCACCAGCTTTCCCTGTCATTTCAACTAAAATACCCGCTAATTTTTTATCATGATAATAAAGATCATTAGGCCATTTTACTCGAATATCAGGCGCACCAAGTTGCTGTAAAGTCTCAGCAATCGCAACACCAACAACAAGACTTAATCCCATCGCCGCAGCAACACCCGCCTCTAAACGCCAATAGGTAGATAAATAAAGATTACTACCAAAAGGAGATTGCCACTGTCGACCTCGTCGTCCACGCCCCGCTTGTTGATATTCAGCTAAACAAACTGCGCCACAGGGTAACTGTCCGATCTGATTAAGCAAATGCTGATTCGTCGAATCAATCACAGGGATCAATTCTAATTGAGGGCAATTAACCAATTCAGTAATTCGCTGACTATCCAATAATTCAATCGGGGCAGCTAAACAATAGCCTTTACCTTGAACACTATATAAATCAAGCCCCCACTGCTGAATGATTTTAATTTGTTTCGCAATGCCAGCACGCGACATCCCCAACGCCAGGCCTAATTTTTCACCCGAATGAAAATGGCCATCCGCTAATAAACGAATAAGAGCTAAACGGGTTGAATGTTCTTTCATTATGCTTGTATCTCGGCCAAATTCGTTTCAACGTTAGCTGCCATAAACCGCACCTCATGTTCCAATGCTATATCAAATTTTATTGCCACACTATCAACCACGAACTGTGCGAGCTGAATAACATCTTGCGCCGTTGCCGTACCAACATTAGTTAATACCAGTGCTTGCTGTGGGTGTACTTTAGCACCACCAATCTGATAACCTTTTAAACCACACTGATCAATTAGCCAACCTGCTGCTAATTTTACATGCTGATTATCAATACCATAACTAGGCATTGCAGGATAATCAACAAGTAGCTTATCACGTGCTATTTTAGAAATAATAGGGTTTTTAAAAAAGCTACCTGCATTACCAATCACAGCAGGATCAGGTAATTTTGCTTTACGAACCTCACAAACAGTATCAAACACTTGCTGAAGCGTGACCGTTGCTATATCAAATTGATTCAAAGGTGCATACGCAATTTTAGGTTGCCATATTTTCGGCAAACAAAAGCCAACGGCAACAATAATATGGCCGTCTTTTAATTGATGCTTAAAAACAGAATCTCGGTAACCAAACTGACACGTCTCAGCGTCATAACGTTTAATCTCATGGGTAATAACATCAAGTACATCGACGTATTGGCATACGTCTTTAAGCTCGACACCATAAGCACCAATATTTTGAATCGGTGACGATCCTACACAACCGGGAATTAACGCTAAATTTTCTAAACCACCAATATTACGATCGACACACCAATGAACAAATTGATGCCAATCTTCACCGCCACCAACATGTAGACAAAAATTCGCTGCCGTCTCTTTTAGAGTAATGCCTTTTATACGGTTAAGAATAATGACACCTTGATAGTCTTCACAAAAAAGTAAATTACTACCGTGTCCTACAACTAATTTAGCCATATTATTAAAACTTGAATCGTGCCAAATATGAATAAAATCATCAATATTTTCGGCTTCAACAATCTGTGTGGCAGTAACATCAATACCAAAGGTATGATAAGGCGCTAACCCATGATCATGTAAAACTTTCATGTTAATTTGAGACCATATCTTTATACTATTGGATTCATTTTACCCGATTCAATCTCACAACGCAGTGTTTTCCCATGAGCCAAGTTCACTATCAACCGTTAAATTTAATTCGTTTACCCATCGTCAATAAACTCTATAAAGATTTTTATCCCGCAGGGAAAGCCAAACGTGATGAAATTTTATGGGTTGGAGAATCACCACAAGGCATTGTTTGTTGTGTCCGATTTAAATCTATTGGCGAATTACAATTATTAACGGGCCTGCTCGTCAAACCTGACTTCCGAGGTCAAAAAATAGCAACTCACTTACTTCAATACGCCCTGCCACAAATAAAACAAAAACCGTGTTATTGCTTTGCATTTAAAGAACTTGAAACGCTCTATCAACATGCTGGATTTATCACACTACAACCCCAACAATTACCTCATGATTTACAACAGCGATTTGAACGTTACTGTAATAATGGGAAAAAACTCATTCCGATGCAATATAACACTAAGCCATAATTACAATTTAGTGAGGCAGTTATATATCTGACAATGATATAGGTTGACTTGGTATTTTTTCTGTTATAATTCGCTTCTTAACTCAAATTTATCTTCTTTAATAGATCGTGTAAACGAGGCGATAATGGATTCAGCTATTGCTAACAGGCAGCATATAGATCAGCTGCCGCGTATTGCGCACAAGCCCGAAAATTTAGAGACTCTTTTTGACGCGAGTTCTTTCAGGAAGCGTTTATACCAAGAAATTGATTCAGCACATCACCGTATTTATATCGTTGCTCTTTATCTACAAGACGATGAAGCCGGTCGCGGCATACTAACCGCGCTATACGAAGCAAAACAACGTAATCCTATATTAGATATTAAAGTATTCGTTGACTGGCACCGTGCTCAGCGTGGCCTTATAGGTGCAAGTCAATCTGATGGTAATGCTGCGTTATACCGTGAATATGCGGAAAAATACCAGCACCCAATTGAAGTACTTGGTGTGCCGGTTCGAAATCGTGAAGTATTTGGAGTATTACATCTAAAAGGCTTCATTATTGATGATACCGTAATATATAGCGGTGCGAGCCTTAATGATGTCTATCTTGCGCAACACGACCGCTATCGTTACGATCGCTATCATGTTATTAAAAATAGTAAATTAGCTAATAGCATGGCGCAATTTATCACTGAAACCTTAGTCGAAAGTGATGCTGTTAATTGTTTAAACCAAGCTGTACGCCCAGATACAAAATCATTAAAAAGTGCAATTAAAGATCTACGGGTAGAATTACAGCAAGCAAGCTACCACTATACGTCAGAAGTCATCGCGGCTGATGAAGTCGGCTTAACACCTCTGATTGGTTTAGGTAAACGTCGTAATCAACTCAACCAAGACATTTGTACATTAATTGCTAGCGCACAAAATACATTAACTGTTTGTACTCCTTATTTTAATTTTCCTCGCAGTGTCAGTAAAGAAGTAATTAAAGCTCTAAAACGTGGTGTAAAGGTCACGATTGTTGTTGGTGATAAAACAGCGAACGATTTTTATATTCCACCATCAGAACCTTTTAAAACTATCGCAGGTTTACCTTATCTCTATGAAGTAAATCTACGAAACTTTGCGAAAAGTAATGAGGCAGCGATTGCTAGTCGTCAATTAGCTATCCACTTATGGAAACACGACAACAATAGTTTTCATCTAAAAGGTATTTGGGTCGACGACCAATATATGCTTATCACGGGTAATAATTTAAACCCACGAGCATGGAAGCTTGACTTAGAAAATGCGATTCTTATTCATGACAAAAATCAACTTCTAGCACAACAAACACAACAAGAAATTGATTGTATACTGACTCATACCATCTTGATTGGTAGCTATAAACAAATCGAAAAAATCGACAGTTACCCCATCAAAGTGAATAAATTAATTAAACGGATCCGTCGCGTTAAAGCTGATCATATTCTTAATCAAATTCTATAACGACTGAGCAATGCGCGGCAATAACCTTAATTGCTGCGCTTTTCTGATTAATTATCTCAACAATCTATATTCCACCAAGCTTCACTTCTAATATAATATTTACACGAATCAGCTGTAGATATCACTAAAATGTGCTCAAGAGATTAGGCTAACCTGACCCATTAATTTTCTAGATCGGTATAAAGCATTATAATAACCATTTTCTACAGACGAAAAAAAACCCGAATCTTTCGATTCGGGTTTCTTCAATAATGGCGGAGTGGACGGGATTCGAACCCGCGACCCCCGGCGTGACAGGCCGGTATTCTAACCAACTGAACTACCACTCCGCAGTGTCTATTCAGCATAAATGCAACTTGTTGTCTCTA
>NZ_NPIB01000025.1 GCF_002849605.1 Photobacterium carnosum | reverse complement strand
CATGGCTGGTGAGTTTAAGCTTGACGATTTCATCTCATTTAACATGGGTCTAGAAGACATCAACAAGTCTTTTGAGCTACTACACGAAGGTAAGAGTATCCGTACGGTTATTCACTTCGATAAGTAAATACTTATCATCATCTCAACGCATAGCAATATGCGTTGAGATTGTTTTATGTTCACTTGTTCAATACCATACGCTAATGGATTAGCAATTAACTTATTAACGATATTATTTTTGTTTTACTTATACTTTATTTGGATATAAATCCAGATCATCGTTAATTGAGAATGGCATTTGCCACGCTCTGGCATTTTATGTCAGAGCGTTTTTATTTTTACACTACCCTTTATATTTAATACATTTCTTGGATTAGGCACCTGATATAATTAATAAGCCTTTTAATACCAAGTTCTTCTTTTTATATTCTCGTTACGAAACGAACACCGAACAGAGACCTTTTCCATGAACCGTCGTCTATTCAAATCGTTACCTTTCCAATTAATGGTTGCTGCTCTATTTGCATGGGGTCTTGCCTCTCTTTTACCCTTACAACCTAGCTTTGAGCACTCCACAACCTTTAAATTACTAATGTTAACTAAAACAACCTATATCGGCTTACTCAAGATGCTGGTTGGTATTGTGGTATTATTCTCATTATTACAGGGAATTACTAGCATAGGCTCAACTTCTCGTTTAAAAACATTAGGTTATAAAACGATCGCTTTCTATAGCTTAACCTCAACCCTCGCGATCTGTTTAGGCCTTGGGGTCTCACTTGCAATTCCTAAATGGCCACACCTAATTGATATAGCACAAGTGACAATCGGAAGTCATATTCAATTGATTGATAATAGCGCCTCTTCTGGTGGTGCTATTGCCGAGAAATTATTTAGTATGGCATTAGTCAATCCATTTCAAGCACTTGCAACGACAAATTTATTAGCCATTGTTGTATTTTCACTATTATTAGGCATTGCCTTATTAGCCAGTTTACCGCCTAAGCACCCTGTTTTTGAGCTTATTTCAGGGCTCAATATTGCGATTAACCGAGTCGTCTCTGCGATAATCAAACTTGCACCTTTGGCTGTATTTGCGATTGTATTTCAATTTACAGCTCAAAGTGGTAATAGCATTTTTGGTGAATTAGCACTCTTTGCTTTATTGGTCTTTTCATTAACGTTAGTTCATGGTGGCATCGTATTACCATTACTGGCGAAATTGTTCACAGGGATTAAATATTCAACATTATTTCGCGCCCTCTCTGCTCCAATGGCAATGGCATTTGCGACATCATCAAGCTCTGCTACATTGCCGTTATCATTACAAACAGCGCAAGAAGATTTAGGTATATCGCAGCCTACCAGTAGTATGGTATTGCCGTTAGGTTCGATCATGAATATGGATGGAACAGCTCTTTTTGAAGGGGTTGCGGCCATTTTCCTAGCCCAACTTTATGGTATAGAGCTAGGAACATCAGGACTTATTATGATTTTCATTATGGCGATGGTGTCATCAATTGGCGCACCAGGTATGCCATCAGGATCAATGTCAGGCATGCAACTCGTACTACTTGCTGTTGGTATTCCACTAGAAGCTATCGCCATATTACTGATTATTGAACGCCCATTAGATACTTTTCGTACTGCCGTTAATGTTGAAGGGGATTTAATTGCCGCTTTAGTGGTTGATAAATGGCAAAGCCAGTCAACAAAAGTGTGATCTAGGTCTTTTTTAGCATCTTATCTGCTTTTGTCATCACTGCTAAATATTACTTTGACAGTAAAAAAATAGTGCCATAATATCAACACATAAGTACAACGTTTTACTACAAGTTAATCCGTTATACTTATTAAAATTTTAACATCCTTTATATCAATAGGGTCCTGTGCACTTAAAACAGACGATATAATGGAGCAATAGGAAGCTCAAGGACGATGTTAATTCACTAACATTAAAGAATAATCAATCAATTAGTAGGATTATTCTTTATCTAATAATGAGTTAATAGGCCGTTTTATGATAAAAAAATTCTTACAAGCATTCGGATTCAAAAATGCTGAAATTAAATCTCGTCAATTACGAGAACGACTAGAATTTGCTGTCCAGCAGAATCTCGGTCAACGTGAAGCTCGCGCTAATCGTGACCACCAATAAAATCTTTTTATCCCAAATAGTTAAATATATTGACGAGCTTTAGCACGAGCAACAACAATAAGGCGATTAATAAGTACCTTTTGTTTAGCCGTGCCAGCTTGCTTTAATTCTCGTACAATACGTGTTACTTCTGTTTCTAAATACTTCACTGATTTCGTTTGCACCATACTACGAATCAATTTCTCTGATTTACCTGGAATCGGTTGCTGTAATGCCCATTCATAGCTATATACACTCTCCCCTGCTGCATTTGGCTCTGGTTGCGAAATAGAGGCAGGTTCTGGTGGTGATTGCATATCATCAATACGAGCCAAACGACGATAATACCCCTGCACCACAGATGATTTATGGTATGGCAATTCACCATTATGATATAACTTAGGACCGATTTCCTGGGCTACATCTGCTTTTGATTCAATAATAAATTGGCTGGCATTTTTATCTTTACGAACATAATGATCTTTCTTGGTATTCTCAACCGTATAATATATTTTAGCGCTATGCTTAGCTCGCGTTATCGCCACATAAGCAAGCCGACGTTCTTCTTCCGTGTCAGCCGAAATACCCAATGATGATCGGTTCACATAAGGAAACGCTTCTTTATCCCAATAAGGTAAATATACCTGACTATACTCACACCCTTTGGCTCTAAAAATAGTCGTTAGTTGTACGCTATTATTGTTATCTTGCGACTGATTTTCAACAACTGACTGTTGAGTATAATATTCAAAATACTGTAAGGCTTTATCACAGTTTTGATCCATTGATTCTAATACTGTTTCAACACTGTCTAAGCGTTCAACCGCTTCTTCTATTTCTGTTGCGGTTGCTTCTGTTTTCCAAATCCAATTATCAAGCTCGCTGTCACGACGATATTGCTTATAAACCACCAGCGCTTTAAAATTACCTTTGCGTTGCAGCATTAATAGCAACTCAATACGATCACTGAAGGTTTCTAAATTAAGTGTCGGTTGAATCTTTTCGGTTTGCTTTATTAAACGAAGCCACTCATTACTTGGTCGTTGTGCTAAAGACTCACATAATGGTCGTAAGCTTTTATTTGGTACATAACAGTGTGGAAATGATAATAAGTTAAACAATAAATTGGCTTTATCATTATCAGCTAATGTCAAAAAACGCCCCGTTGCTAATATCATAATATCCATTAACAACTTTACTTCACGACTATGTGTTAACACCGAACCGATCGGCATATGGTAAGGTATTTTCTTAGTTAAAAATGCTAGCTCAAATAACATTGCTTGTGACCAACGCCTAACCAAAATAGCGACCTCTGCAGGTTGCCCACCTTTTGAAATAAAATCAGCGACTGATTGTGCGATTTCACCCACTTGCCGCGCCGTACCAATCACTTCAACAGACGTATCTGCCACGGATTCATGGGCGATAGTTTGAAAGTCGTGAAACCGCTGTTTATTATTAGCAATTAAATGACTCGCAGTTAATGCTAGGCTATGACCAAATCGAAATGTATGCGATAAGCTATACGTTGTTGCGGGTGCAAAATCTTGTTCAAAATTAAGCATAAATTGTGGCGCACTGCCACGCCATTTATAAATACACTGATCGACATCCCCCACAGCTACTAATTGTGCTTGTGGTGATAATAGTAATTTCAATAATTGATATTGTGCGGTATTTATATCTTGGAATTCATCAACTATCATAAATTGAATACGTTGGTGATAGTAAGCCAATAAAGCATGATCATTTTTTAATAATTGAATTGTTTCCACCAGCCAATCATCAAAGAATAGCTGTTTACGCTCTTTACGTACGGTTTCAAAGTTCCAAAAAGCGTCAACAATAAAGGCATATTCTCGGTTAATTTCTGAAATATCAAAGACTTCTTTTGGTGGCAGCATATGTGCTTTTACTAATCCAATAAAACTCATTAACAATTCAATAGTACGAGGATCTTTAAACGTCTGTTGCTTTTGATACGATTTTTCTTGTGCCGCCATTTGACGTAATACAAGTTTAGCAATGGTTTTATCACTGTCACCATTATTAAAATCGATTTGATAGCCCGTCGTGGACAGATACCCCGACTGCCTTAATAACTGAAAACAAAAACTATGAAAAGTATGAACAGGTACACGTGCTGCCATCGGAATTTGAACTAATTTTGCTTTAAAATCAGTACGGATATCACGATTAAACATGAGCACTAACATATTGTCAGCAACAATGGTCTGTAATTTATGTTCAACAACCCCTATTAGCGTTGTTGTCTTACCCGTTCCAGCGCCAGCCACACACAGTGCATTACCTGACTGATGATGAATAAAAGCAGTTTGTTCAGCTGTAAAACGGGTCATTAAAAATACTCAGTAAGACAATAAATGCATAGCAGGCGAGTATAACAATTGCCATCTGAAGTTTAAATCGTAAACCCACTATTACTGTCAGTGAACACAAATGTAGCATTGGTCTGTTTCTATCTGTTAGAATTTGGGCTAATTTTGAATGGCACAATGCTATTTACTGACCCTATGACCGTATATATCGGTGTTATAACGACTAAGAACTGCACATGTTAAAAAATAAAAGCTTCATGACTAATGCCCTCTCTCTTCTACTTTTATTTATTGGTTATATTAGCAATCAACATATTATTCTTTATTGTGGCTTATTTGCCTTTTCAGGTGCATTAACCAACTGGCTTGCCATTTATATGTTATTTGAAAAAGTACCTGGGCTTTATGGCTCAGGTGTTATTCCTGCTCGTTTTGAAGCATTTAAAGCGGCAATAAAAGCATTAATGATGGAACAATTTTTCACTCAACAAAATATTAGTCGTTTTTTAAACCAAGATACCGACCAATCAACATCACTTGATATGCAGCCAATTATCAACAAGATTGATTTTGCACCAACATTTGATTCATTACTTGATGTCATCATGAACTCATCATTTGGTGGCATGATCACCATGATGGGGGGGCCAGAAGCAATGGAACCTTTACGTGAACCATTCATCGCAAAAATGAAAGAGTCAGTAATAGACATCAGCCACCAAGACAACTTCAAAATTGCACTTAAACAACAATTAATCAAACCTGAAACATTGCATGATATTGAAGATAAAATTGAAGATATTATTGACCAACGTTTAAATGAACTAACACCGAAGATGGTTAAAGAAATGGTTCAAAAAATGATCAGCGAACATCTTGGCTGGTTGGTTATTTGGGGCGGTGTTTTTGGTGGTGTCATCGGTATTATCTCTGCACTTATCACGGGCTAATCAAAACATCTTCTACTACCTAGTTGCCGTATTCTTTTTAAATAGTATGCGGCTGCTATACTCATTTGACCCTCTACTTATTTACAGCGTAATTTAGTCACATCCATTATAACAAAATCCAAACTGATTCTTTTTTACTCACTTACTTTCATTAATTGCACTAAAAGTGTGATAAATATTGAACTATGATAACTAACAGTGATAAATACCTGTATATGTATCCAGTTGGAACTCATTTTTCTTGGCAAATTTCTCAACCCACTTCACGATTGCAGCAATTGTCAGTGGCTTAACAGCAACCACACTGTTGTCTGCTGATCATATTAGCCCTAGCATTGCACTATGGATGACCTTTTTTGGCACCATTGGTGGACTTTTACCTGACATAGACTCAGACCATTCAACGTCGATGAAAGCCTTGTTTACGCTCTTAGCGGGGTTTTGTTGTTTTCTGCTCATTAGCCACATCTACACTCATGTGGCAATGTTAGAACTGATTCTGTATGTCGTATCATTATTTATTACAATTCGTTATTTTGGCAAAGCCGTATTTGATCGTTGTACCGTTCACCGAGGCGCATGCCACTCTATTTCATTTGTTAGTCTCATTGCTTTATGTTGTGTCAATATTTGCGCATTACTCGGTCACACGGCAACAGATAGCTGGTTTGCGGGTGGGTTTGTGTTACTTGGTGGTATCGTGCATTTAGTCTTAGATGAAATATACAGCGTCGATCTGTCAAATAAACGCTTTAAATCATCATTTGGTACGGCACTTAAACCGTTTGCCTTTACCAAACCATTTATTAGCCTTGCTCAAATTATCATTATTGTTATCTTGTTTGAATTAGCACCAAGCTATGACGGTGCTTTGCACGTTGTCACTAATTGGAGTCATTTTCAATTCACTCCTGACTGGTTCAATATAAACGATACTAAACAATGGTTCTTACACATGTTTTATATTACACCTCGTGATCTACATGCCTTTTATCAACGTTTTTAATCCCCAATAAAACACTATCTCATGATGTAAAGTATGGTATTCCACTACCATACTTTACATTTAGTACTATTTTAAAACAAAAAGCAATCGTTTGCTTTTTTACTGGTAGTCCAAGATTTAACCGCGTATTATGCTAAAAAAAATGAGTACTTAAAATAAATTGGATCTTAAGTATTCGGTATTTCGATGTCATCATTTTGAAATAGGAATTTCACCATGAACCTTGCAGATCAAGTTCTTGCCGTCAATGACGACCTTCCCATTCGTACTGATAAACCCGTTCATAGTGGAAAAGTACGCTCTGTTTATTGGTTAACAGAAGCTGACAGTCGTCGTCTTATTCAACAAAAAGGCTACAACGTTCAACCTGATGCGCCTCTCGCAATTATGATTATCAGTGATCGTATCTCTGCATTTGACTGTATTTGGCATGGTGAGGGGGGGTTGAAAGGCGTTCCAGGCAAAGGAGCTGCACTCAATGCAATCTCAAACCATTGGTTTAAACTATTCAAAGACAATGGATTAGCTGATAGTCATATTCTTGATATTCCCCACCCCTTTGTCTGGATTGTACAAAAAGCAAAACCAGTAATGGTGGAAGCAATTTGTCGTCAATATATTACAGGTTCAATGTGGCGAGCATATACGCAAGGTGAACGTCAATTCTGTGGTATTCAACTACCAGAAGAATTGAAGAAAAACCAAAAATTACCACAATTACTAATGACCCCGTCAACCAAAGGTATTCTAAAAGATATTCCAAATGTACCTGAAGCTGACGATGTTAATGTGACTCGTGAAGATCTCATCAATAACTACCAAGCCTTTAATTTCCGGAATACTGATGATATTAATTATTACGAAAAACTATTAGCCGATGGGTTTACCGTAATTAGTGATGAATTAGCTAAATTAGACCAAATTTTTGTCGACACTAAATTTGAATTTGGCTACGTCACAGATACGAGTGGTAATGAAAAACTTATCTATATGGATGAAGTCGGTACACCAGATTCATCACGAATTTGGGATGGTGTCGCTTATCGTGACGGACAAATTATTGAAAATTCCAAAGAAGATTTTCGTCAAGTCTTACTTAATTATTTTCCAGATCCAGATATTTTATTAAATAAAGAACGCATGCCTGAACGTTTTGCATTAGCCGCAGACAATGCTCTGCCTCAAGATATATTAATGCAGATATCTAAAATCTATACGGGCATCGCTGAGAAAATAACAGGAAAGCCGATAACGCTAAGCCAAGATCCTAAAACTGAAATTATTGATATTTTACGCAGTGAATATCAGTTAATTGATTAATATTCATTCGAGAGCTATCTAATAGCTCTCTCTTTTCATCCTTTCCCATTAACAACTTTATTCATATCACACCTTAAATATTATTTTATTCACATTTTTATTTGTAATAGCTTTAACGAAATGCACCACCTGTCACCTACCTCTTAATTTAAAATCAATATTCCCTATGAATAGCACCACAACAACCAACAACCACACCCAGAAAACCCTAATAAACCAAACAAAAATATAACATCGCCACAATTATGCTCTCCATTTTTTGTAATAATCACTCTTAAATAATAATTAAATTACACATATTTGCTTTTAATATTAACAATTCAGTTTGAATTCAAAAAATACTATTTTAATAACAGAATAACGCATTTATTAATTGAATAAGTATAGCTGTCTACTTTATGATCATGTTGTTATTAGAATTGATATATCTATTTATAAAAAATAACTTTTACCTTTACATAAATTTTAGGAGGTTTTATGAGCAGTATTACTGATTCTACTGCCAAGAAAACACGTAGCCGCGAATGGAAAATGTTCCTTTTTATTACCATTTTCCTGTTCCCTATTTTAAGTGTCATTTTCGTTGGCGGTTATGGTTTCACAGTCTGGATGTTGCAATTGTTTATTTTTGGTCCTCCCGGTCACGGTGGTTGATCCTCTACTTCACGCTGCAAGCATCATTTAAAGAGAAACAATAATGAAAGCATTTTTAAAAAAAGCTTGGCTAACCCTATCACGCCCAAGTGTTCACATTAGCCTTGGTGTTCTAACCCTTGGCGGTTTTATTGCAGGTATTATTTTCTGGGGCGGATTTAATACTGCACTTGAAAAAACCAATACTGAAGAATTTTGTGTAAGCTGCCATGCCGATAATGTCGTACCTGAATACGTTAATACTATTCATGATAAGAACCGTTCAGGTGTTCGAGCAACCTGCCCAGATTGTCATGTACCCCATGATTGGACTGATAAGATATCTCGTAAAATACAAGCAAGCAAAGAAGTGTTTGCTCACTTCGCTGGTGTTATTGATACCCCTGAAAAATTTGAAGATCGCCGTATCGTGCTAGCACAGCATGAATGGGAGCGCTTTAAAGCAAACGGTTCACAGGAATGTCGTGATTGTCACGATTATAAAGGCATGGATTTTGAAAAAATGTCCCCTGTTGCGCGTGTTCAAATGAAAAATGCAGCAGAGCGTGATCAAAGCTGCGTAGATTGCCATAAAGGTATTGCTCATCACTTACCAAAAGATATGGATACCAGTGGTGGCATGGTGTCAGAGTTAGTCCAACTTTCTCATGGTACTGACTATAGCAAGGGCGAAGAAGTTTATAGCATTCGCTTCCTTCCTGTTTACGAAGATAAAGCGATGACAATTGAAGCCGGTATTCTAAATCCAGCTTCTGGCGTAAAAGTTATCGATGAAACTAATGATGCAATCGAAGTAGAGATTGCCGGTTGGCGTAAAGATAAAGGTTATGGTCGCGTGATTCAGGAAGATTTTGGTATGAATATTCCGGTTGCTTCTCTACTTAAAGAATCAGCACAAAACGATAAAGTGGTTGATAAGTATGAAGAGAAAGTTGATGACCTAACTGGTCTTCCTTGGCAGCGTGTTACTGCCACAGTATGGATGCCTAAAAATTCATTAGTCAATGACATCACACCAGTATGGGCTCAGGCAAAAACAGCGTATACCACTAACTGTTCAGTGTGCCATACCCAACCGGCTGAAAGTCACTTTGATGCAAACACATGGCCGGGGATGTTTAACGGAATGTTGGCATTTGTAAACTTTGACCGTGATAGCGAAGCCATTGTATTGAAGTACTTACAAAAGCACTCTTCTGATTTTTCTAATGGCCAACACTAAGCATTGATGGAGTAAATACTATGTCAGTATCAAGACGCTGTTTTCTAAAAGGCCTAGCCACAACAAGTGCGGCCACTGTGATTGGCCCAAGCCTACTCGCCTCTGCAAATGTATTTGCTAATGATGAGATATCTCAAGGCACATGGCGCTATTCTGGCTCTCACTGGGGTGCATTCCGTGCTCAGATCTATGCGGGAAAAGTACAACAAATTGAAGCGATTGAAATAGATAAAAACCCAACTGAAATGCTCAATGGCATTAAAGGCATTATCTATAACCCATCACGTGTTCGTTACCCAATGGTACGTCTAGAGTGGCTTAAAAAACACAAGTTTAGCGGCGAGACTCGCGGTAACAATCGTTTTATTCGTGTGACATGGGATGAAGCCTTAGATCTGTTCTACCGTGAACTTGAGCGTATTCAAAAAGACTACGGTCCATGGGCGCTCCATGCGGGTCAAACAGGCTGGCGTCAAACGGGTCAGTTCCATAGCTGTACTAGCCACATGCAACGTGCTGTCGGCATGCACGGTAACTACATTACTAAGGTTGGCGACTACTCAACAGGTGCTGGTCAAACGATCATGCCTTATGTACTAGGTTCAACGGAAGTATATGCTCAAGGTACGTCATGGTCTGAAATTTTAGACAACAGTAAAAACATTATTTTATGGGCTAACGATCCGGTTAAAAACCTCCAAGTAGGTTGGAACTGTGAAACGCATGAGTCTTACCCTTACCTTGAGCAACTAAAAGAAAAAGTAGCGAAAGGTGAAATCAATGTTATTTCGGTTGATCCGGTTAAAAACAAGACCCAACGTTACCTAGAAAATACCCATCTTTATCTTCACCCTCAAACGGATGTACCGTTTATGCTGGGTGTGGCGCACACGCTTTACACTGAGAATCTTTATGATAAAGAATTCATCAAGATGTATTGCTTGGGCTTTGATGAATTTATTGGTTACGTAACTGGCGACACCAAAGATAACGTTGAAAAAACACCTGAATGGGCTGCTGAAATTTGTGGCGTTCCCGCCGATCAAATCCGTGATTTTGCCCGTATGCTAGTTAAAGAGCGTACTCAAATTCTGTTTGGTTGGTGTATTCAGCGTCAAGAACATGGCGAGCAACCTTACTGGATGGGTGCAGTTATTGCTGCGATGGTAGGACAAATTGGCTTACCTGGCGGTGGTATTTCTTATGGTCACCATTACTCAGGTATTGGTGTTCCATCAACAGGTTTTGCAGCACCCGGTGGCTTCCCACGTAACGTAGATGAAGGTCAGAAACCCAAGTGGGATAATAATGATTTCAATGGTTATAGTCGTACCATCCCTGTTGCACGTTTTGTCGACTGTATTTTAGAGCCGGGTAAAGAAATTAAATACAACGGCTCTAAAGTAATTCTACCTGATTACAAAATGATGGTGATCAGCGGTAACAACCCTTGGCATCACCACCAAGATCGTAACCGCATGAAGCAAGCATTTCAAAAATTACAAACCGTTGTTACGATTGATTTTGCATGGACGGCAACCTGTCGTTTCTCTGATATTGTGCTACCTGCATGTACTCAGTTTGAACGTAACGATATTGACGTTATGGGCTCATATAGTGGTCGTGGCTTAATCGCAATGCAAAAATTGGTTGATCCGTTATATCAATCAAAAACTGACTTTGATATTTTCACTGAATTATCACGTCGTTTTAATAAAAATAAAGAATACACCCGTGGCATGGATGAAATGCAATGGGTTCAAATGCTGTATAACGATTGCCGAAAAGCCAACGCTGGCAAATTCGACATGCCGGAATTTGATGTTTTCTGGAAACAAGGTTTTCTAGATTTTGGCACCGGTAAGCCATGGGTTCGTCACGCTGATTTTAGACAAGATCCAGAAATCAATGCGCTAGGTACACCATCAGGTTTCATTGAAATATCCAGCCGTAAAATTGCACGTTATGGCTATGAACACTGTCAAGGCCACCCAATGTGGTTTGAAAAAACAGAACGTTCGCATGGTGGTCCAGGCTCTGATAAACACCCATTCTGGATGCAATCTTGTCACCCTGACAAACGCTTGCACTCACAAATGTGTGAATCAGATGAGTTACGTGCAACCTATACCGTCCAAGGCCGAGAGCCGGTGTACATCAACCCGAAAGATGCCGCAGCAAAAGGCATTAAGAATGGCGATGTTGTACGTGTATTTAACGATCGCGGTCAATTACTTGCAGGTGCTGTTGTCACAGACAGCTATCCACAAAGTGTCGTTCGTATCGAAGAAGGCGCATGGTACGGCCCATTAAATGAAAAGATTGGTTCGATTGATACCTATGGCGATCCAAATACTCTAACCATGGATATTCCAACCTCCGAATTAGCACAAGCAACCAGCGCCCAAACGTGCTTGGTGAGCATTGAGAAATTCAAAGGCGAATTACCACCTGTAACGGCCTTTGGTGGGCCAATTGAAGTGAGTTAATCACAACAATAGTATACAGAGCCCCTTTCATCATCATGGTGTCGGGGGTTTTATTTATCATCATGTCATATTCCAGCCCCCCTCCAGCCAGTTAAAAAAAACATAATCTCGCCAAAAACGTTTTATAAACAAGCAAATTATCGCTAATGGGTTATTTTTCAGTAAACTTATTGTTCATATATTGATCAATTCAAAAATGTAAGCGAAAATAACCTTATAGGCATGGAGGTTTATAACAATTGTATGTTTATGGATATTTGACTTTAAAGGTACAGAATATGTCAGGTTTCGCCTACCCTCACACTTGCCCATTAATTGATAAACAAATAGGTCGAGCAAAAGGTGATTTAACAACCTATGCCCGTGATTTATTACGTTCTTATAATATTGAAATCAGCGGTAAAGAGATGCTGCTTGCTGGTGAAGAGTTATTTAGCGCACTGAGCGATATTTTTGAAAAAACACGAAAAACAAATGAAGATATGCGTACAGAAGCTCATAAGCAAATAGTGGCGCTTGAAGCTGAAAATATGGAATTACGCGCATTACTCTATTGCCAGCGTATGGCGAGTTAAATCTAGATTCTTCATAATACATCACGCATAAAAAAAGCCACCGCAAAACGGTGGCTTAATCATATCGATTACTTAGACATTATACGTCGTAAGTAGTAGATGCTGTATTACCGCCAGTACCCGTCCAGTTCGTATGGAAGAACTGACCACGAGGCTGATCAATACGCTCATAGGTGTGAGCACCGAAGTAGTCACGCTGCGCTTGAATCATGTTCGCTGGTAAGCTAGCTGTTGTGTAGCCATCAAGGAAAGTTAATGCTGATGTCATTGTTGGCATTGGTAAGCCAATTTCCATCGCTTTTGATGCTACTTTACGCCATGCTGGCATGCTGCTTAATAGAATATCTTTAAAGTAAGTATCTGAACCTAGGAATTTAATTTCTGGGTTTGTATCATATGCATCACGAATATTACCTAGGAATGCACTACGGATAATACAACCACCACGCCACATAAGTGCTACGTTGCCGTAGTTTAGATCCCAGTTAAACTCTTCTGATGCTTCACGGATTAACATAAAGCCTTGTGCATAAGAGATGATCTTTGATGCAAGTAGTGCTTGACGTAATGCATCAACCCACTCTTTCTTATCACCATCAATCTTAGCAATTGTCTTACCAAATAAGCTTTCTGCTTCAACACGTTGCTCTTTCATTGAAGAAACACAACGTGCAAATACTGCTTCAGTAATAAGTGTTAGTGGAATACCCAAATCTAGTGCATTAATACCGGTCCACTTACCTGTACCTTTTTGGCCCGCAGTATCAAGAATTTTTTCAACAAGAGGCTGACCATCTTCATCTTTATAACCAATAATTTCAGCTGTAATTTCAACTAAGTAGCTATCTAACTCAGTCTTATTCCACTCTTGAAGAATAGCTTGCATTTCATCATGAGACAGCTCTAAACCAGACTTCATGAAGTGGTATGCTTCGCTGATTAACTGCATGTCACCGTATTCGATGCCATTGTGAACCATCTTAACAAAGTGACCAGCACCATTTTTACCCACCCAATCACAACAAGGCTCACCAGCTGCTGTTTTTGCAGAGATTGCTTGGAAGATAGGTTTAATTACAGGCCATGCTGCTTCAGAACCACCAGGCATGATTGAAGGACCAAAGCGTGCACCTTCTTCACCACCAGAAACACCAGAACCTACGAATAATAAACCTTTCGCTTCAAGTTCTGCGACACGGCGGTTAGTGTCTGGGTAGTTTGAATTACCACCATCAATAATGATGTCGCCTTTATCAAGCAGTGGTACAAGCTTATTTATAAATGCATCAACAACATCACCAGCACGTACCATTAACATGATTTTACGTGGTGATTCCAACTTAGAAACTAAATCTTCTAATGACGTAGCACCGATGATGTTAGTGTCCTTTGCAGGACCTTCAAGGAATTCTTCTACTTTAGAAACGGTACGGTTAAACGCAACAACTTTAAAACCATGGTCATTCATATTAAGGATCAAGTTTTGACCCATAACCGCTAAACCAATAACACCAATATCGCCTTTCATATTATTCTCCTTGTGCTAGCAACGTTGCAGCTGCTGCATCTAAATACCATTCTGTTTCGCCATGAGAGGCTTTAATTTTTGCTGCCGGATAAGCAAGTTCATCCGACGGTGTACTATTTATTTCAGATAAGACCTCAGCCTTACTTTCACCCAATACCAAATACGTAATACGGTCAGCATTTTCAAGTAAACGTACCGTTTTTGAAATGCGTTGCTGACCACTTTGTGGTTGAGTGGCAATCACTGCTAATGCAGGATCATCAAAATTAGTCTGATGTGGAAATAAAGAAGCAGTATGACCATCGCCACCCATGCCTAATAAAATCCAATCAAATGCAGGTAAACCTTGTTTATGTGGAATTACTGCATCCATTTCTGCGGCAAAACGTGCACATTCAGCGACAGGCTCTGCTTCACCACGAATACGGTGGATGTTCGCAGCTGGAATTATAATGTGCTTGAATAACAATTCATTCGCTTCGCCAAAATTACTTTCAGCATCGGTTGGCGCAACGCAACGTTCATCGCCCCACCAAAAATGAAGATTCTCCCATTGAATATTTTCAGCAAAAGGCGCTTGCGCTAACGCTTTAAATAACAATTTCGGAGTACTTCCACCTGATAATGAAATATGTACCGCTTGAGATTGTAAGCTTATCGCTTGCATCGTTTCAGCAAGAGAAATCACTACATCGTGTGGCGTCGCAAATACTTTATAATTCATCATGCTTATAACTCACAATAATCAGTATTAGCCAAGTTTTTACAAGGGAAACGCCATTGACGACTATCATTCATTAATAGTTCATCCGCTTCTTTTGGTCCCCATGTTCCAGCAGCATAACCAAATAAATGCTCAGGTTGTTCTTTATAATCGAGAATCGGTTGTACGAACTTCCAACATGCTCTTACTGCATCAGTACGTGCAAATAATGTAGCATCCTGTTTCATACAATCTAACAATAAACGCTCATAAGCAGTCAACATATTCATTGATTCAAGTTTGTCATAATGGAAATCCATTGACACTTCTTGAGATTCAAAACCTGCACCTGGTTTTTTAAGGCCGAAGCTCATTAAAATACCTTCATCAGGTTGAATACGAATAATCAATTTGTTCTCTGGTGCATTTGCGCCAAAGACTGGGTGCGGTGTTTTCTTAAAGTGAATGACAACTTCAGTAACTCGCGTAGGTAAACGTTTACCCGTACGAACATAAAACGGCACCCCGTTCCAACGCCAGTTTTCAATAAACATCTTCATACCGACATAGGTTTCAGTACGAGATTCATCATCAACACCGTGCTCTTGACGGTAACCTGGAAGGTGTTTACCACGAACATCAGATTCAGTGTATTGACCTAACACTAAATGGTTAGTCAGATCATCTTCTGATAATGGTTTAAAGCTTTGCATCACTTTAACCACTTCATCACGGATAGAGTCAGCATTAATTGCTGCTGGTGATTCCATACCAACCATTGCGAGTACTTGCAATAAGTGGTTTTGGAACATATCACGTACAGCACCCGCGCCATCGTAATAACCACCACGATCTTCAACGCCTAACGCTTCAGATGCTGTAATTTCAACGTAATCAATAAAGTTACGGTTCCATAATGGTTCAAACATACCGTTTGCAAAACGGAAAACTAATAAGTTTTGTACCGTTTCTTTGCCCAGATAATGGTCAATACGGTAAATTTGATGCTCTTGGAAACATGCGTGAATCTGCTTATCTAAAGAAATAGCTGATTCAAGATCATAACCAAATGGCTTTTCAACAATCAGATTTTTCCAACCGTCAGCTTCATCGTTAAGACCGTGAGCCGCAAGACATTCAGGAATAACACCATATAGGCTAGGTGGTGTTGCAAGATAAAAAACCGCATTACCTTGAGTATGATGAGTATCTTTGAATATGTCTAAACGTTGCTTTAATACTGTATATTGATCAGCATCTGAAGTATTCAATGCTTGATAATATAAATGCTCGCAGAACTCCGTTAATATCGCTGCATCTGTCTTTTCATTTTCTTCTAATGCAGAACGCAGTTTATCACGAAATTCCTGATCGCTATATACCGTACGACTAACACCTAAAATAGCGAAATCTTCTGGCAATAAACCATTAGCGTATAAATGATAGAACGCAGGAATCAATTTTCGATGAGTCAAATCGCCTGACGCACCAAAAATCACAATTGCGTTATTTTCTGGTTTAACCATGTCATGTTCCCATTTATTTACAGATCATTCGATCTGGTATAGCAATCAATTGCTTGGTATAACGGGCTTTATTATGCCGTAATTTTCAATTTGTTCTCTGTTTTTCGTGATAAAAATTGAAAATTTTTGTTATACCTTAATTATCATTTTAGCTAATTAGTAAATCCAATCTGTAGCATTTATTGCTAATGTATTAACATATCAGACAATTTAGCACTGTTTATATTTTCTATACTGCGTATGTTAACAATTATTGGCGACAGTGATAGACGAAAAAACCTATTAATTTGATAGGTTTTTTCGTTGATATAATAGATTTAAACATCTAACCACATTCGACTAAATTCTATAAAACCGCTCAATTGTGAAGACAATTTCAGGCTAATGCAATCGATTACTTGGTGGCAAGCAAAGAATTAAACATCGTCTGCTACATTTTTCATCATATCTTCTGAATATTTTTATTACGACGGCATTAGCTCAATGCTTGATAAGCGACACAATGGCGGTTATTATGCCCGCAATTTCAGCCACCTTACTTTTGGTGGCTTTTTCGTTATTAAGCGTATTCATTCAACAATGACAACGCTAATATTACATAGCAAACAGGTTATCCCATGTCTAAATTTTTCTTTAAAGGCCGCATCGAAAAAAAACCAAAACACAGCAGCTGTGGCTATAACACAAAGCGTGAAAATAAGCTTGGCACGGAAACCAACCCACTCACACTGATTGTGAACACAGAAGCACGCCAACAAGAACTAGAAGTAGAACTTGCAGAACAACAGCTTTTTGCATCATTTACAATCAATGCTGACGTTGAAGAAGATATTACAGAATTAACGGCAACATTAAACAAACCAATAACGACAATGTTTGACAAAACACCTAACCGTAATGACCTTTGTTCATGTGGCAGCGGCAAGAAATACAAAAAATGTTGCGGTAAGTAAAACCTCACATAAAAACAGGAGCCTCAGTTCCTGTTTTATTCTCCCCTAAATAATGGTACCTACTGCAAAAATATCGCATTTAGGTATACAATCCCGCCACAATTTCTAAAGTAGATGTACATATGAGCAAAAAAAGTCAGGGTTACTCTTGTGTAGGCCTTTTTAATCCCAAAACGCCTGAAAATGTCGGCTCTGTTATGCGAGCAGCGGGCTGTTATGGTGTCAACTCTGTCTTTTATACTGGCACTCGTTATGATCATGCAGCGCAATTTTGTACTGATACCAAAAATGCTGCGCTTGATATCCCTTTAATTGGTGTTGAAGATCTAAAAGCTATTATTCCTGTCGGCTGTGTACCGGTTGCCGTAGATTTAATTGATGATGCGAAGCCATTACCTGAATATAAACACCCAAAACGTGCGTTTTATATTTTTGGTCCTGAAGATGGCACATTAAAAAAAGAAATCACTGATTTTTGTCGTGAAACAATTTATGTTCCAACAAAAGGTTCAATGAATTTAGCAGCGGCGGTTAATGTGATCTTATATGATCGTATGGCAAAGGGTAGTAATTACTCGAATCATAAATAAGCCTCCGACATTCAAACCACTGCAACATCTATGTATATTGCAGTGGTTATATTACTACTGTTTAATACCCGTAGTTTCATAGAAATGATGTTTATCTTTATACATCGCTTTATCTGCAACTAAAAAAATCTGCTCTACTGAGTATTGATCAGTACTGGCATACCCAACAGCAAAATGAATTTCAACACGTTTTCCATCAGGCAAATAGGCATAATTAATTTGATTGCGTACTTTTTCTAACCGACGCCATAAAATGCTACAACTTTCAGAATCGCCTGCTTCTAAAATAATTGCAAACTCATCCCCACCAAGCCGATAAACTTTATCCGTCACTCGAGAAGTTTTAACTAATAGTTTACTTGTCTCAATTAATAATACATCACCCATACTATGACCATAACAATCATTTGCTCGTTTTAGGCCATTAACATCCAATATAAACACACCAAAATGTCGCTCTGGATAACGATTAAATAATTGAATATGCTCGTCTAAATCTAGATCAAAAGCCTTTCTATTCGCTAATCCTGTTAATGAATCAGTAACCGCTATTCGCGCCAGCTCTTCATTTAATAACCGGCCTTCTAATTCAATTGATAATTGGCGAATAAATAAAGAAATCACTTCAAAGTCATCATGTTCTAATGCCATATATTGCATTACTATTATACCTGTAATGTCATTCTGACTATTTTTAACTTTAAAACAATGCAAATATTCACCATTACTTGGCACACGATAATAATCGCTATAATGACTTTCAGGCTGTATATCTTTATTTTCTAAACGAGACTGAACTATATTTTCACAGGCCCATATACCTTTATTATCGGCATAATTTTTCATTGCCCAACCAGCCATGGGATATAAAGCTACCACTTGTGTCATTACCGTTTCAATAATATTCCCTGATTGAAGCTCATGGCTAAACGATAATAATGATTGCAACATCGAACGTCGATTTTTTTCTCGTAATAATGAACGACTAAGTGCTAATGTTTTCTCTTTAACTTTTTTTTCTAATTGATCATTAAAATTAACTAATTGTAAGTTCGCTTGTTCTTTTTCTAAATATGCAATATTTAATTCTTTATTTGTCGTGGCCAAATTTGCCATTTGAGCTTGAATCGTTTTTGCCATATTACGAATGAGTTGCTCAACCATTAAAAATTCAGCAAAACGTAATGTTTTATTGGCGCTTTTATATTCACCGTGGGAATAAGCTCGCACCACATCCATCAATCCACTTAATGGTCGAGCAATCCAACGATAGATCAACCCCGCACTAAAAAGTGACAGTAAAATAATAATTCCACCAAATAATGTTATATATTTCAATGAATTAATATACGGATTCTCTCCAATATATTTACCCATATACACTTTCATTATGTATTCAATAGGTTCTGAAATATACTTATTTTCTAATTTGATCTTTATTGTTTTATGTATTGTCGGTGTTTTATTATTTATAACACCTTGAGTAATAATGATATTATTTATATCATCAATATTATTCACACTTCCTCTGTCATTGTTGTGGAAAACTACTTGTTCTCCATCTTTCAAATAAGGCCGTAATACTTTAATAATATTTTCTATTGGTACAACAACAATTAAATATCCTAATGGTTCTCGTTTTAAACCATTTGTCATCGATTGAAAAATAGGTACTCCAACGACGATCCCTCGACGAGTGGGATTAAATTTAAATGGCATTAAATCTTCACCATTATAATAAAAAACCCATTGTCGTCCGTTATTATTTTGATGAGATAAACGATAACTAAGTATATCTTTTAATTTAAAAAAAGAAGATAAGCCACGAATACCATTATAACTTTCAATTTCAGCCCATTGATCATCAACTAAATAAGCAGCTTGAATTAATGGTGCATTTTTAACTAATGTACCTAAAGAAGTATTAACATGACCCGCAAGAAAAAAGTTATCAATAGCTTGAACAAATAGTCTATCACGTGATAGTACATCTAAACTTGTTGATAGTAATGAAAATCGATAATCAAATTCTTGCTCAATCGTTTTAGATAATCGGTCTAGCATATCAATACGATAATTCTCTTCCACATCTGATTGTTGTTTTAAAAGTAACCCACCAACAATCGCAGCAGGTACAACAGCAATAATTAACATTAATAATGCTAATGATGATTTTAAGCGTAATTTCATCAATTATGATCCAAAGATTGAAGCTGTTTTATCGCCATTTTTTGCATATGTTCCGCAGTATATTCAGCGGTTGCTCCAGCTTTATAATGTTGAAAACCAATCGCTATAGCCTGCCATGAAATAGCCATGTTCATCATTGATGGCATCGGTTTCGTTAATGCCATTTGATTAAACATAATTAAACTATCACCCTTTGCTCTTACTTTAAGTTGCTTATAATACGCCATAGATATAGGTAATAAATGCGCTTTTTCATACACTGCCTGCTGATTGCTTAATTTCTGAACAAACTTTGCAAAACTCTTAATTACTTTCTGCTTATCTTTTAAGCGAAGTGAACAACTAGGAATAGCCAAAACAAATGTACTTGCCATTGGATGCATTGTATTACCATTGACCTTAGGTAATACAGCAACGCCTAAGTCATCACCCAACATCACTTTTAAATCATGATATGCCCAATCACCATTAATAGAATAAGCACTTTTACCTTCAACAAAATCACGCTGGGAACAACGGTAATCACAATGTCGATCAATAATGCCTTGATCTGCCAATGAACGGTAATATTTTAAAGCTTTAACCATTGCTGGTGTATTAAGAGTGATTTTTCCATTAGCAATAGGCCAGCCATTAAATACCGATAAAAAGGGCATAAAATAATACATATCATTATAATTCCACCCTATTGGTATAATATTTTTAGCCAGCAATTGTTTTTTTATTTGAATAAGCTCTTTAAAATCTGTAATCGGTTGTGTCACATATTTTTTATTATAATATAAAAGTAAAAAATTACCTTGAATCAGAGGTATTCCCCAATACTTTCCGTCTAATTCTACAGAAGCTTTTACTCTTGAACTTAGTTCTTCTTTATACCAATCACCAGGAATAGACGATAAATTCATCATTTTATGCAATCC
Source organism: Photobacterium carnosum (assembly GCF_002849605.1). Taxonomy (GTDB): domain Bacteria; phylum Pseudomonadota; class Gammaproteobacteria; order Enterobacterales; family Vibrionaceae; genus Photobacterium; species Photobacterium carnosum. Next base: position 53,429 of record NZ_NPIB01000025.1, on the reverse strand, counting down.
TAAAAAATCAGAAGGAATAACAATAAAATCAGGTAAACCACCATCTTGAGCACTTAATAAAATTTCTGCTTTTATCTCTGATGGATCAAGTTGTACAATTGAGATGTTAACATCATGTTTTTTTTCATATACCTTTGCCATTACTGTTAAGAAATCACGATTCTGATGTGAAGACCAAATAGTTAATGTCTGTGTTGCTAATACTGTTTTTGAAAATAAAAGTATGAAGAACAAAAAAGAAAACTGGAAAGTATTTAATAACTTATCAGACATTATTTTGATTATAACCAGATGCATATTATGATATGTTTTGTTTGACATATAAAAACTCGAAGTAAATAAATCTCATTTAGATAAATTGTTATATTAATAAAAATTATAATGCTTAATATCTATTGTAAGCTAAAAATAAACCTTTAGTATTAAACTACTCACACTTAATTAATATCAATACAGAAACAATAAATACCATGAATATATATTTTAAAGCCATATTACCTTTATCTTTATTGTTCGTCGTTGCTTGCGAGTCAAACGTAAATGCATCACCCCAAACAATCAAAGAAATAAGTATATTCCATAAAAAAAACATTCGCCAATCTACTGCAACCAAGACAACAGAAAATCATAAAATGATTTCTTTCGCAAAACAATATCTCGGAACACGTTATGTTTGGGGAGGAATTACACCGAAAGGGTTCGATTGTTCAGGATTTATTCAATACGTATATAAACATTTTGATATTTACATCCCCAGAACAACAGCTAGCTATACCCAACTATTTGATAAATCAACACCATTAAAAAAGGCAAAAGTCGGTGATCTTATTATTTTTACCGGTACAAATTTAAAAATAAGAAAACCCGGTCATGCAGGAATAATTACGGAAGTAAAACCAGGCAGACTTAAATTCATTCATAGCTCATCATCTAAAAAACACTTTGGTGTCACTGAAACAAGCTATTACCAAAGCGGCTACCCAAAACGTTTTTTAACCGTAATAAAAATGCCAAATCCATCAAAAAGGGAGTCTTAACACTCCCGTCATTGTTATCTTTAAGGTACAACACATTCAGTTAATAACCGTAAACAACCGTACTTTGTTAACCAATCATATTGCTGCTGATCTTTTACTAAAAAACATCCAGAGTAATTCAAAGCATTAGTAAAAATATCACCAATATGATTCGTTAGCCGAGGGATCACTAACATCCAATGCTGAGTTAATAAAATATTATAAGGTAAACATTCTATAGGCTCGTTAATATTTAACGTCACTTTTTTAGGTGTCAGTCCTAGATCATGCATTGCAGCCAAATAGCAAAAATAGGTCTTTTCACTGTTGATACGATCAAAAGTAAATAATTTATGCCTAAACGGTAGCTTGCCCGATAAAATCATATTCTCTAACGGCATTACGGTTTTTATTAACTGCATATGTCGATGACGTTGGCTCGCACCCGCCTCTGATGCTGAGTTAAAAAAACCAAGGACATTGGGATAAGTAACACCCTGAATCCAAGCTGAAAAATCATAAAGATCAAGTAAAGATGATTGCTTAACAAATTCTTTGCTACAAATCAGCAAATGAGGCTCACCAACTGGATACTTATTTAATAGACACACATGCTCATGACCTACAGTATCAACAAACATTTGTTCATCATAAGGCAAGAATGGATTACTTTGTGTCAGTCCTTGTTGCATTTTTTTAGTAAAATTATCATTCATGATCTTAATAAAAAAATCAATTCCCTGCTCAGAAACAACTGAGCTCATGGTCGCAATAGGCAGCAATACTTGTGCTTCTCTTGCATTTTTAGCAACTGTTAAAGCTTTATCCCATAGCATCTACAAATACCTGCAACCATTCTAATCATTAGAAAATAGAACAACACTAATCACTCACCTAATAAAAAAACAGTAAGATTAGATCCCAAGGATACCTTGTGTAATTTAAAGTTTACACTTTTAGAAAAAAAGCACTCTAACGAAAAATGGTTAGAGGATAGCCCTCATTGAGGAAAGTTTGTATTATCATTCCTACAAAGTTTATTCGTTACTTGCGATAATAATTCGTACTCCAAAGTAACCGATATACTTAAATGATTAAACTTTATACTGGTCATATAAAGGGCTTTAAAGGGCTTTAAAGGGTATTCCAGATCGGTCAATCGGCTACCCTACTCCTTTTTAAATAGGTTTAATCCTTTGTTTTAAAAACAAAAAACGCCCACAGATAAGATAATGAGCGTTTCATGTCTACTACTCACTTACTAAATAAGCTGAGCACCAACTAAAAAACAACCAAAGAATAAACTCATTAACATTGCCAATGATCCCCCTGCAACTTGATAATCAGTACTCGGTACTTTTTGAACTGATTTTCTTATGTTGTGAATCATCAACATCGGTATAAATACAGCAATAAATACTAAAATCAGACCAGCATAATTTAACACCGCTAAAAACTGATTTGCGGCAAATATAGCCCCAAGCAAAGGTAAGATAAACGTTAAAACATAGGTTACAACACGATTCTGTCTGAACAAATCAACATTCTGATCAAACAACGACATAGCCACACCTAAAAATGAAGTTAATAATGCTAAGCCAGTAAATACAGACAAAATGATATGTATACCAGAGAATCGAGCACTCAATGCATCAATCAATACAGAGACATTATCAAACTTAATCAATTGCTCTGCTGATAAACTCCCAACAACAGCATACAACCACAACAGATAGCAGCCTAATGGAATTAATGAGCCTAATAACACCATATTTCTTAATTGCTTATGGCTTGCTTTATCATTATATGAAACTAATGATGGAATAACAGGGAAGAAACCAAAACTGGTAAACAATACCGCACTGGTTTTAATTAAATCAATATTGCTATTATTACTGGCTTCAAAAAAGTGATTAAAACTCATACCGGGTATCAAAGCGCATAATGTAATAATTAATACGACAATCATGATTAAAAATAGAACACGATTAAGCTTATCAACCACCCCCGTACCAGCGGCAACAATACAACCGGCTAACACCGTAAAGATGATCTGACTTTGTATTAATGACAATTGCAGGCCAAAACCTGTGGTTAATTTTTGTAATAAATCACCAGCACCAATAATGTAAGCCATTAATAAACAAACAAGTAAAGCATAAAGTAATCCATTGGTAATTAATTGCCCGCCTTTACCTAACGTTTTTCGTGCGATGGTATTCATGCCTAAACCACCACCAACTTTAATACTTGCTTCTAGTAATAATAAAGCAGCATAAGTCGTGCCACTCCAAATAAGTAGCATCAATAAAGAGCCGGATAATAAACCAAATTGTGCTAATACCATAGGTATGGCAAGCATGCCTGCGCCTAACGCTGTGCCCGCAATAATCAGCGAACTTCCTAATAATTTAGTATTCATATTTTTCTCTTTTCTTATTGTTAGATATAACAATCCATATATCTGAAATCAGATACATTAGTAATATCATGTGATTTTTTAACGAATAAAAAAGTGCGGTTACAGAGAACCGTTACTAAATCGGAAGCTAAAATAAGAGACAGAAGAGAAAACCATTACAGTGCATCTCGCATCAGAAAAGAAACCATGCGATGCCAGTGATGAGGGGGATTGATAGTGTTTATATTGGTGCTGTTGCGTCATTATCGTACTCCTAAACGATGAAACTCAATTTATTAGCAATATTCGGTCAGAATATAAATACTGTTTCGGTCAAAACAGTTTAGTTAGCTAATAACATCATACTAAAGCACATTGTTCAGGAATGGAATGAATGATTCTATTTCTGTTTCTGTTTCTATTCAATAAAAAAACCCAATCCGAAGACTGGGTCATGTTCATTTAATTAAGATAGCAACGAATTTAAACGCTTAGTGTCGAATTATCATTCTGTTTTGGATTACGACCAAAACGGTTGCTGCCTTCGGTACTGTTTTGTACCATAAAATAAAGCAGCACTAAAATGCCAACAATTGGTATTAACATAATTAATGCCCACCAACCGGTACGATCTTGATCATGCAATCGACGAACGGTTACAGCAACGGTAGGAATAAAGGCAAAAGCTGCATATAACGCACCTAACACACCATAACCTTCCATTACAGTTGGTAACTGCAATGTTGTATCAACAAGACTACAAGCTAGACTTATACATGCGTTAATTAAAGTAAAAAACCAAAATTCTTTTCGACGTGAACGCCCTTGAAATTGGGCATATTTACGAATAACGGCAAAATACCAATTCATTCTATCTTCCTTGTGAATATTAACAACGCTTGATGCGGACAACTTTCATTATTTCAAATTCTAAACCTGCCACAATCATTGAATCAACATAATAGGTCATATTTACTTTTGCACCAGTAAGTGTCCTATATCTTGCTTTACGTTTAAACTTAAAAGGCACGTTATAGCCGTCAATCATCAATGAATGCTGTATCCACTCGCCATCATCTCGCTGCGTGTGTGAATATACTGTTAGCCCTTCACTATGAATCAATTGTTCATGTTTAGCTATGAGTTTATCACTGTCAGATTTCATTGATTATTTTCCCACTATCAGTACGTTATCTTCGAAACAAAAACAGAGAGCCAAGCTCTCTGTTTATTTTAATTTTATAATGGGAATATACTACTCTTAAACAGGAAGAAATAAACCTGCAAGTGTTGCACTCATTAAATTAGCGAGAGTTGCTGCGAAAATAGCCTTCATACCTAAACGTGCAATTTCAGGACGACGTTTCGGCACAATGCCACCTAATCCCCCCATCAACATTGCAATAGACGTTAAATTTGCAAAACCGCATAAGGCAAACGTTACAATAGCTTGTGAGTGCTCACTTAGTTTAGCTAACGTTTCAGGTTTCATTAATTCTGCAAATGCAATAAATTCATTTACAGCAATTTTAGTACCAATAAGACTGGCAGCCGTCGTTGCTTCTGACCAAGGCACACCAATTAGCCAAGCAACAGGCGCAAACAGGTAACCAAAAATCAAATTTAAACTAAGATCATTAATTCCAATCCAATGACCAATATGACCTAAGCCACCATTCACCATCGCAATTAAGCTAATAACAGCCAATAAACTTGCACCAACCGCCATCGCAATTTGTAAGCCACTTAATGCACCACGAGAAGCCGCATCAACTAAGTTAACAGGTTCATCTTCTTCGCCGTCATCTTCGTCTTCCATGCTGTGTACGCCTTCGGTTTGCGGCACAACCAGTTTTGCCATCATCAATCCTGCGGGAGCTGACATAAAGCTTGCTGCAATAAGATACTTTAATTGCACCCCTAGACCAGCGTAACCGACCATGGTACCACCAGCAACAGAGGCTAAGCCGCCAACCATTACGGCAAATAATTCAGAACGAGTCATTCGAGCAAGAAATGGGCGTACAACCAATGGTGCTTCTACAGAACCAACAAAGATATTCGCGGTTGCAGACATTGATTCAGTGCGTGTGGTACCTAATAAGCGCTGTAATAAGCCACCAATACCACGAATCACCCACTTCATTATGCCAACATAATATAATACAGAAATTAATGCAGAGAAGAAGACAATAGAAGGTAATACATTAACCGCAAAAATAAAGCCCAGTTTAAATTGAGCTAGCTGACCAAATAAGAACGACGTACCTTCATGGCCATATTCAATAACCCCAGATACTGCACCAGACACACTATTTAAGACTACGCGACCAACTGGCACATAAAGAATAAAAGCAGCAAATAAAACCTGAATGCAAAAAGCACCAAGCACACTGCGCCAGTTCACTGCAGATCGGTTTTCAGAAAATAAAAAACCCACCACAAAAATAACAAATATACCGAGTATGCCGATGAGATAATGCAAAATTATTCCCCAATGTTTGGTGTAGTAAACGATTGCGGAGAGAGTGTATTCATAAAAAAAAGTGTGACAAGGATCAAATTGTTACTGCAAATAACAGTAATCTAACAAAACACCATTAAATTGCATTATTTTCAACCTAAGCAAACGAAAATCGTCGCATTAGTTCCCCTGAGGGATACTATTACCTCTAATAATTACAATTTGAAACAATTTTTCATTCTTTTTAGCCAACCGTTTGCGTGAGATCGCTGTTTTTTACATCATTACCATTTACAGAGAATATTACCCATATCTATATGACGACGAATAAATGCAATAAACAGATTCACTTTATTGGGTAAAAATTTATGTCTTGGATAGACCGCATAGAGCGGCATATGTTGGGTTAATTGCCAATCTGGCATCAGTCGAATTAACTTACCTTGACGGATCTCATCAGTTAATAAATACGTTGCTAAATAGCCAATACCATTACCCGCAATCGTTGCATCACGAACAGCATCCGCAGAATCGACCCGATAATTACCTGTCACTTTAATATCCTGATTTTTATTTTGCTGACTAAAACTCCAAACATTATCTTTACGTTCACGACTAAAATAAATAATACAATTATGTTCCGTTAGGTCACTTGGTTGATAAGGCACACCATGGGTTGCTAAATATTCAGGACTTGCCACCAGCACAAAATCACAATTACTCAAATGACGAGCCACAAAGCCTTCTGGTGGTGAGTCCATAAATCCAATCCAAAGATCAAGCTGTTCCGCAATTAAATCAACCCGATGATCAAACAAACTCAATTCTAAATTGATTAATGGATGCTGGGCATGAAACTCATTGATATAAGGCGCAACATGATTAGAAGCAAAAGATTGTGCGATACCAACGCGTAGTAAACCTTGAGAGTTATCTTCACTCCCTAATAACTCACTTTCTGCTTCATTTATTTCTTCCGCTACTTTTTCACAGTGCTTAGCAAATAAACGCCCTGCCTCGGTTAATGCAAATGATCGCGTTGTGCGTTGCACCAATTGCACCCCCAATCGCTGTTCTAATTGTTGAATCAATTTACTTACTTGAGTGCGTGAAATATCAAGTAACTGCGCGGCTTTAGTAAAGCTTTGTTGTTTAGTAAGAGCATTGAAAACAATCATTTGCTGTGCTTTTTTTAACATCTACAACCTTTATATCTAATAAAAAATCATAATAACTCAAATACGTTAATACCGGTGTTACCGTAAATACTATTTCTAGTTGATAGTATATGTTATCTCGTTATTTACTGAATATTGATTCCTTCTTTTCATCAGAAATAACATACAACAACCAAACAACGTGTTACATACTTTTCCGTGTTTCATTACAACATTCATAGAGTGTTCAAACTTCTGAAACATTATTGTCATATAACTTTTTTAATCTTTGTCCTGTTCATTCAAACCTATTGGCGTTTTACCCAACAAGAAAGGATTAGGAAAATGAAAACAAAGATTATCAGCGCAATTGTTGTTGTCAGTTCATTTGCTGTTAGTTCTACGGCGTTTGCTGGCGAGACTATCTCTGTTGTAGGTTCTAGCTCCGTTTCGCCCCTCATGGAAGTATTGGGTGAGACGTATGCAAAATCTAACGATGTCACTGTAGAAGTTCAAGGGCCAGGATCATCAGCAGGTATTCGCGTTGCTCACGATGGCTCTGCTGATCTAGGCATGTCATCTCGCAGTTTAAAAACCGCAGAAGAATCACCACAAATAAAAGAAGTCGTTATTGCTCGTGATGGCATCGCCGTTGTGGTTAACAATAGCAACCCTATAACCGATTTAACTAAAGAACAAATTGCTGAAATCTACAAAGGTAACGTAACAAACTGGAATCAAGTCGGTGGTGAAGATAAGCCGATTGTTGTTGCTACCCGTGATACCGCTTCTGGCACGCGCGGTGCATTTGAAGACATCATGTCACTAAAGAAAAAAATTAACGATATTAAAGTCTCTGCAATTTCTCAAAAAGCACAAGTTGCTAGTGGTAATGGTCAGCTAAAAACCACGGTTGCTAATAACCCTTTTGCTATCGGCTATATTTCACTGGGTTCAGTTGATAATACCGTTAAGGCACTAACAATTGACGGGCATAAACCATCAATCGCTGCAATTAAAGCCGGTGACTACAGTGTTCAGCGTCCATTTATTGTGGTTTACAAAGAAGGTCGCCCCTCAAAAGAAGCATTGGATTTCTTGACATGGGTTCAATCACCAACCGCGCAAAAAATTGTTGCAGATAAAGGCTTCATCTCAATTAACTAATTTTTATTTTAGCGCTCAACGTGTGTGAGTTGAGCGTTTTTGACTTCTCAGAAATAGGCTACTCATTGGTATCCTTTCTGGAGTGTAGATTATGACCATCGCAAATATTGAAAAATCGACTCAGGATATGCCGCGGCTAAAGTCAAAAAAACGTATCGACTGGCGCGAAATGTTCTTTAAATACCTTTTTATGCTTAGTGCAGCAATCGGTATTTTATCCCTCGTTACTATTGGCTACTTTATTTTCCGTGAAGGTTATGCTGCTTTTGCTTACTCTGGCGTTACAGGCATTATACTAGGTACAGATTGGTTACCCCCCGCACTCTACGGTATTGCACCAATGATTGTTGCGTCACTTGTTTCAACAGCAGGCGCAGTTATGATCGGTGTACCCATTGGAGTACTGACAGCAATCTTTATTGCAGAAATTGCACCAAGACCACTAGCGAATTTAATTCGTCCAATGATTGAACTACTTGCGGGTATTCCATCGGTTGTTTATGGCTTTTTTGGATTGGTTATTATTGTACCGCTTATTCAAGACATCTTTAATGTACCCGCGGGTAACACTATTCTTGCAGGGATCATTGTACTTGCTGTAATGATCCTTCCAACCGTCATTACTATCTCTGAAACCTCAATCCGTGCCGTACCTCGTGCCTATAAAGAAGGGTCTTTAGCACTTGGGGCTTCATCAATATTTACTATTTTTAAACTGATCGTTCCGGCTGCTCGTTCCGGCATTATGACTGGGGTTATTTTAGGCGTAGCACGTGCACTTGGCGAAACGATGGCAATTATCATGGTAATGGGTAACTCCCCTGCTATGCCTGAAGGTTTACTCGAATCAGCACGAACACTAACCGCCAACATCGCGATTGAAATGTCTTACGCAACCGGTATTCACGCCAGCGCACTGTATGCGACAGGTATTGTGCTGTTAGTGTTTATTATGACCCTAAACGGTGCGCTTCTTTACCTAAACCGTGAGCGAGCGAGGTAATTCACAATGAATAATAGTCATACATTATCAACTCAAACGAGTCGATTAGAAAATGCGAATCCAGCAGCACAAAAACTAAAAGACCGCTTATCACTCGCTCTTATCTGGTTATCTGCGGGGGTTACGGTTGGCTTTTTATTATGGGTTATGTGGTACATCCTCAGTAATGGCCTCTCTCATGTCGATTGGTCTTTTATTAGCTCAAACTATACCACTATCGGTAAAGAATCTGGCATTTGGCCAATGATTGTTTCGACACTCTATATGGTACTCGCATCAATTTCTGTTGCGGCACCATTAGGGATCATGACCGCGATTTATCTTACTGAATATGCAAAAGTAGGTAGCCGTTTAGTTAAAGTTATTCGTTTTTGTACTGAATCTTTAGCGGGTATTCCCTCTATTATTTATGGCCTTTTCGGTATGACCTTTTTTGTGGTTATTCTTGGTTTCGGCTATTCAATTTTATCCGGTGCATTAACGTTAAGTATTTTGATTCTTCCTGTGATTATTCGTACCACTGAAGAAGCATTAATGGCCGTACCACAAACTTACCGTGAAGGTTCATACGGTTTGGGTGCATCTAAAATTTATACTATTTGGCGACTTATCCTTCCTAGTGCAATGCCAGGAATTGTAACCGCTATTATCCTCAGCGTCGGTCGTGTTATTGGTGAATCTGCACCGGTATTTATGACAGCAGGCATGGTGGCACGTATTCCAGAGAGTGTGTTTGACTCAGGACGTACGCTTACTGTTCACCTATACAAGCTAACGCAAGAACTCTACACCGTACACGAATGGAACCAAGCTTATGGTACCGCGACCGTGCTCATTATTGTTGTTCTTGTTATTAACCTAATTACTAAGCTTATCGCTAGCCGTTTTAATACTGCGACTTACTAAATTCTGAGGATATAAACATGAACAAATTTAATATTGAAAATCTGGATCTTTTTTACGGTCAAAACCAAGCATTAAAGAAAATCAATTTACCGATCCCTAACCGCCAAGTTACCGCGCTTATTGGACCATCAGGCTGTGGTAAATCAACCTTGTTACGTTGTCTAAATCGTATGAACGACTTAATTGAAGGCGTAACCATTAAAGGTTTATTAACCATTGATGATGAAAATGTCTATGGCAATATCGACGTCGCTCAATTACGCATTAAAGTGGGAATGGTATTTCAAAAACCCAATCCATTTCCGATGAGTATCTATGAAAATGTTGCTTATGGTTTACGAGCCCAAGGCGTAAAAGATAAAAAAACCTTAGACACTATCGTTGAGCAATCACTCCGTGGCGCAGCATTATGGGACGAAGTCAAAGATCGCTTAAAATCTCATGCCTTTGGTCTTTCTGGTGGTCAGCAGCAACGCTTATGTATTGCTCGTACTATTGCGATGAAACCTGAAGTGATATTAATGGATGAACCAACATCAGCCCTTGATCCGATTGCGACTAAAAAAATTGAAGATTTAATGGAAACCCTTAAAAAAGAATTTACGATTGTAATTGTTACCCACTCAATGCAACAAGCCCGCCGCATATCAGATCGCACCGCATTCTTCTTAATGGGTGAATTAGTTGAACATAATGAAACACAAAATATCTTTAATAACCCAACAGACGATCGTACTCGTGGTTATGTAAACGGTGATTTTGGTTAAAGCAAGATGCAACGAATAATAATAGCGATGGTACAACTTGCCTCTTCTTTATGAAGGGGCTTTTTTATTTAACACTAAAAATATTAGTTAAAAAACAAGCATTACCACAACAAAAATAAAACCATTGCAACCTCAATTATAAAGATGTATTTTATAGTCATGTTTTGTAAAGCTACTATCATAAATCAAAGGAAATTCTCATGACAGCCATTCCAAGTGATTATGTTAATTATAAATCCACACCTATTTTCACGCCTGAAAATATTCCAAAAATGTTTCTTCATCTGCATAACACCCGTGCAGGTGTCTATGGCAAAATATCTGTATTACAAGGTCAGTTAAAATTCTACGGTTTTAAAGATCGACGTGGTGATATTGAACAAGAAGTTATTATCAATGCTGGGGATTTTGCGATTAGTCCACCACAATATTGGCATAAAGTGGAATTCTTAACTGAAGATACGCAGTTCCAAGTCCGTTTTTATGCTCAAGATAACAGTCAAATCGTACGTGATAACATCAATGAACGACCATCTGAAGCATAATAATACTAATAGCACAGGCTTACGATTATCATCACTTAAATGTGAAATTAACCTTATAATGACAGTACCTTAAAAATTATAAGCTAATCTTATCTATACAGGCCAATCACTCATAAGTGATGTATATAATAAGGTGTAAGAATGTGCTATAAACAACCGATTAATCAAGTTACAACGTGGATAAATGTACTTACATCAACCAATGTTCCGATAAAATCAGTTGCGCTGTTAATTAATAATTCACCAGTGCAAAATTTATTTATTGAACAATTTAATCTACTTAATATTAAAACCTATCAATTAATAAAAAAGGCAGATCCAGACCTTTTTATCAATCAGATCCTTAATAGTGACTGTAATATCCTTCTCGTCGATAAGTCTAGCTATCCGCTATTACGACAATTAATACCCTCTTATGCGCAACACAATATTTTTATTATTCTGATACAAGAACCTTGGATGCCAGATTGGACATGGACTTTCACTCAATGTCATTTTTTATGCCAATCAGACCTTCCATCAATGATCGCCTAAATCTATTTAGTAATGATAAAGACATTTTTCTATATATATTTGAATATCTATAGCCGTAAGCGTCGATTTAGCTATAATCTGCAGACATTTGTCTAATGACAATAAATAACTTGTTATCAATAATGCAATATATATTGGTAATATCATGTTTCCTTATCACCAGCAGGAGTTTACCGCAACATGCGCTTACTGGTATTAATGCTTATCTTCGTTTCTACGCTAAGTTTTGCTAACACAAAACCACAGCCGACACCCCCTCAAGAAATTAATGTTGAATATCAACAGCTTCAAAAACTCAATCTTGAACTAAACACATTAGCAAAAGAAGCAACATCAACAACTGGTTCATCACTTGATGTAGTGCGTTTACAATTACTCAATAAAAACAAAGAATTAAGACAAACACTAACTGATTTAATTGACGATAAACAAGCGGATAAAAAGCTACTACTAAAACAAGTAGAACAACAAATAAAGTTTGCAGCCGAAGCTGAAAAATTTTTACAAACTAAAGTTGAACGGGATCAAAAAGATCTCGATAAAGCAAAAGATACGGATAAATTAGTCGCATTAAAAGCCCTAACTGAAAGCCGTGATTTTATCATTCTCGTTCTTAATGATGAATGGGAAAATTACCAATGGATGGAGCATTTAGGTAAACCACAACCTAATTCGGTTAAAGCACTCAAAAAGAATATTGAACATCGTCTTGATTTCATGTCTGCATCATTAACTTTTGGTAGCCAAGCACTAGAGTTAAACGATAAACAAATAAAATCAGCGACGGGTGATGAATTAAAAACATTACAAGTTACCCAAATTTTATCGCAGCGCCAAGTCAGTAGTGACACTAAAAATTTAACAGATTTAGTTAAACTTGCTGACGGCATGGGACTGGATACAGCCGAATACAAACGGTTGTTATTTGAACAAACAGGTAATGTCACTGATGACTTACTAAATAGTAAAGTTATGTGGTCAATCGTTACATCATGGACAACTGATTTTAGTTCATGGTTGTTTGAAAATTTACCGCAAATGATATTTAAAGTTATTATTTTTGTTTTTATTATCTTTGTATTCAAAACATTAAAGAATATTATTCGTAAAATGGTAACACGTGCAGTATCGACAAAAAATTTAAAAATGTCGATATTAATGCAAGAATTCTTTATTTCAATGTCGGGTAAAATTGTATTTGCGATTGGTATTTTAATCGCACTATCACAAGTAGGTTTAAACCTCGCACCAATCCTTACTGGTTTTGGTGTTGCCGGTATTATCGTTGGTTTCGCATTACAAGATACATTATCTAATTTTGCATCAGGAATGATGCTATTGATCTACCGTCCATTTGATGTCGGTGATTTAGTAGAAGCAGGTAGTATCACAGGTAAAGTGAGCCACATGAGTTTAGTAAATACCACAATCAAAACATTCAGTAACGAAATTATTATCGTACCCAACAGCAAAATTTGGGGTGATATAATTAAAAACGTAACACATGAAAAAGTACGTCGTATCGATATGATTTTCGGTATTGGTTACAGTGATGATATCGAAAAAACAGAGCGTGTTTTGCAAGATATCGTTGAATCTCATCCTTCTGTTTTACGTAGCCCTGAACCAACCATCAAGCTACATACATTAAATTCATCGTCCGTGGATTTCATTGTTCGTCCTTGGGTTAAGACTGACGATTATTGGGATGTATATTGGGACATTACTCGCGAAGTAAAAATGCGATTTGATCGTGAAGGCATCTCGATTCCGTTCCCACAACAAGATGTGCATTTGCATATGGTTGAAAAAGCCATTGAATCAAAAATAGCGTCATAATAAACAAGGCTATATCTCTCAAAGGGTAAGTCTCACTTACCCTTTTATTTTTTTCAAAAAACGAATAAAACACGCCCTTTGCTTATTCACCCATTTTTCACATAGATGTCACTAAACATGTCACAAATATACCTTTAGTAACAAATAAACCCGCGAGATTACCTAATAAATAGGTATAATCCTTATGAGCAAGTATTGAAGTAAACTCATTTTTTATTCAATATTCCCATAATTAGCATGGACGTTAACGAACATGCCTTAAAAAGAAATGACAGTTATTTTGTCAAGCAAACCGCCACATATTGTGTTTGCTCTTTTGCTCACTCATCAACATTACTGTTCAGGAATAACTATAATGAAAAAGCGTCTATTAGCTGCACTGGTACTCCCTATGATGTTAGCTGCATGCTCTACAACAGGTATTATAAAAACACCACAACCAGTAACAAGCAATGAGCTTGCTAATGGTAACTGGTCTTTAGTGCAGATTGATAATCAGGATCTTACTCAACCGGAAGCCGCTCAAGCACCCACTTTAACACTAGCTGCAGATCTTGCTGCTAATGGCCATGCTGGTTGTAACCGTTACTTTGGTCAGGCTGAAGTAAAAGACGGTCAATTCCGTATTGAAAAAATGGGAATGACGATGATGTTATGCCCAGACAGTGAAATGAAAGTTGAACAAACGTTTACACAATCACTTTCTGATTGGAGTAAAGTTAACATTTCAGGTGATACTATGACGATGACTAACGCAAAGCATACATTAACGTTTGCTCGTGATGTTGCAGCAACAACAGCAAAATAATCGCCTCTCAATAAAAATAAGAGCTGTTTACACACTTTCGATAATAAAGAAATCTGTGTAAACGGCTTTTTTATTATTCACAGATTATGCAGCACTGACCTTGTGATATTTTTCACGCAGAATATGTGCCGCAGTCACCATATTGGTTAAGGCGGCTTCAGTTTCCGTCCAATTCCGCGTTTTTAAACCACAATCAGGATTGATCCATAAACGCTCAATCGGAATTAATGTCGTGGCTTTATCAATTAATGCCGTTATCGTATCGACGTCTGGAATATTAGGCGAATGAATATCATACACGCCAGGACCAATTTCATTAGGGTAAGCAAACGCTTCAAACGCCTTGAGTAAGTCCATATCTGAACGTGATGTTTCAATCGTTATCACATCAGCATCTAACGCTGCAACAGACGCAATAATCTGGTTAAACTCGCTATAACACATATGAGTATGAATTTGTGTTTGTGGTGCAGCCCCTGCGGCTGAGATCTTAAACGCCTTGACTGCCCAATCGAGATACTCTTGCCATTGACTTTGTTTTAACGGTAACCCTTCTCTTATTGCTGGCTCATCAATTTGAATAATTTTAATTCCAGCGGCCTGTAAATCAGTAACTTCATCCCGTAACGCTAAAGCAATTTGATTTGCTATCGCCTCTCGTGATAAATCTTCACGCGCAAACGTCCAACCTAATATCGTTACAGGGCCAGTTAGCATACCTTTCACCAGTTGAGTCGTTAATGATTGGGCATAGCGGATCCATTCAACGGTCATTGGCTGGGCGCGATAAATATCCGACACAATAATTGCAGGTTTTACACAACGCGAGCCATAGCTTTGCACCCATCCATATTGCGTCACTACAAAGCCCTCTAGTTGCTCTGCAAAATACTCCACCATATCATTGCGTTCTGCTTCACCATGAACAAGAACATCAAGCCCTAAACGATGCTGGCGAGTAATTGCCTCTTGAATATGTGTTTGTAACGCTTGATTATAATCAGACTCAGTGAGACGCCCTGCTTTAAAATCACTACGTTGACTACGAATCGTCGTTGTTTGCGGAAATGAACCGATGGTAGTAGTCGGTAATAATGGTAACTGTAACGCGTGTTGCTGTTGAATCGCCCGTTCAGAATAAGGAAGATCGCGTTCAGCCCATTGAGGCGTAATTGCCGCTGTCCGTTGTTGTACTTGCAGATTATTCACTCGCTCACAGCTCAGACGATCTTTTATGCTAGCGCTATAAGCTGCACATTCGGCAACCGCATTCTGATCACCATCAAGCGCTTGGGCTAATAACGTAATTTCACCACATTTTTGTTTCGCAAAAGCGAGCCATTGACGAACATCGGCATCGAGATCTGTTTCACTATCGACATCTAGCGGGCTATGTAATAACGAGCAAGAGCTTGCCAGCCATAAATTCGCTCCCAATTGTTGTTTAATTGGTTGTAAACAGGTTAGCCATTCAGCTAGATCAGCTCGCCACACATTACGCCCATTGATCACTCCAGCAGATAATACCCAATGATCAGGAATCGCCTCAGTTACAGCGGCTAATTGTGCAGGTGCTGCTGATAAATCGATATGCAAACCATCAACACTGAGCTGCGAAATTACAGCTAATTGGTGACTAATATCATCAAAATACGTGGTCAATAATAACTTAGGCCCACCATGTAACACTTGATAAGCCAATTTAAAACTCGCGGCCCACTCTCGCGGCAATTCAAGGGCGAGTGCTGGTTCGTCAATCTGTACCCACTCGACACCTAATGCCGCTAATTTAGTCAATATTTGCTGATAGGCCGTCAACAATCGTGGCAGTAATGTTAAGCGATCGAACCCTTGTTGTTTTTCTTTTCCTAACCATAAATAAAACACAGGGCCTAATAATACGGGTTTGACATTATAACCCGCTTTTTTTGCCTCAGCGACTTCTTCAAACAACTGTTGCCAACTGACATTAAAGCTATCTTCCGCCGTAAATTCAGGCACGATATAATGATAGTTAGTATTAAACCATTTCGTCATATCAGCGGCAGCACAGGTGCATCCTGTTGGTGCTTTACCACGTGCAACACTGAACAACGTATCTAAATCAGGAAAACCTTGTTGATGGCGTGTTGGAATATGTCCAAGCAACATGCTGGTTCCTAATACATGGTCATACCAAGCAAAATCCCCAACCGCAACATAATCAAGTCCGGCTTTAATTTGATCATTCCAATGACGATGACGTAAGTCTTTTCCAACCTGTTTCAGTTGTGCTTGATCACTCTCACCACGCCAATAACGCTCTTGAGCAAACTTTAATTCACGTTGACTTCCAACCCGTGGATAACCAAGTATATGAGTAACTGTTTTTGCTGCTGTGGTCGTTTCATTTGATGCTATTGTCATTGTTATATCCCTATAATTCAATATTTTACCAACCATAAAACCATATAAAAACAATGGCTAAGATGACGTCGATTGATTAATCACAGTGACGGACAACAACACTGACAACAAGGTAATTTATCTCATAATGATCATGAATTTATTTCACGTTGGAATACTGGTAATTCATCTAATCAACCATTAAAATGGACATTTAGACGTCTAGATGTTTACAACTACCAATTAACAGCGTAGATTAAAAAACAATCAATTTATGTCGCAAAGATCCAAGGATGGAACATGATTGAACTTAAGCATCTAAAAACATTAACAGTATTAAGAACAACGGGCTCACTCACCGCAACAGCCAATAATTTATGCCTAACGCAATCAGCGCTCTCTCATCAATTAAAAGATCTGGAACAACGTTTAGGTAATCCGCTTTTTTTACGCAAAACACGCCCAGTACGCTTTACAGCAGAAGGAAAAGTACTATTGGCTTTAGCGGATAACGTTTTACCTACAATACAAACAGCAGAACAAGAATTAGTTAGCTGTAGACACCAAACAGCCGGTCGATTACAGATAGCAATTGAGTGCCATTCTTGTTTTCAATGGCTAATGCCAGCATTAAAACAGTACCAAGTCTTGTGGCCAGATGTGGATATTGATTTTTCATCAGGGTTTAGTTTTGAGCCAATCCCAGCCCTTGCAAAAGGCGAATTAGATTTAGTCATCACATCCGATATTCAACCTCGCCATGAAATTCATTATGAGCCACTGTTTGATTTTGAAATGTGTTTAATCGTTGCGCCACAATCACCATTAGCTTTTAAATCACATATTGTGGCGGCTGATCTTGCAGATCAAACCCTACTCAGTTATCCCATTCAGCGTAACCGACTAGATATAGTTAAACACTTTCTACAACCCGCAGGCATTGAGCCATTAGCATGGAAACAAGCAGATAATAGTTTAATGTTAATTCAGATGGTGTCAGCAGGAATGGGAGTCGCGGCGTTACCGAATTGGGCGGTTGATAATTTTGTGCATCAAGGATTAATTGTTAGTAAACCATTAGGTAAGGGATTATGGCGGCGTTTATTTGCAGGGGTACGGGCTTCAGAACAAAAACATCATTATTTAGAAGCTTTTTTTGCAACGGCGAAACAACAATGTCAGCAACATTTACAAGGCATTAAAACGGTTTAACACCTTGTATAATGCCATCGCTATTTACTTAAACTGATTATTCAACGGATCATAGTGATAACCCTGTTGGGCCATTTTTTCAGAAAGCTCGGCCTCACTTAATTCATAACGAGATGCTAATTCTGCCATTGAATGACACTCTAATCGTAAACGCTCATTAACTATACCAATCACAATATGGGTATCCATACCAAGTAAATTATTGATTTCCATTCTTCCCCCTTACCGCTTTATTGTGGCTTAATGATCACAACTCACATTGCACCTATTTATTAAGGATAGACGATATGTGATCCTTTCTTCTTTTCGTAAAAAATAAATATAAAAAAAGCCCTTATCTCTACCAAGATAAAGGCTCATAACACTGATAATTTAAGTATTAGAATAACGTTAATTGCATTACCGCAGAAAATGTAAGTAGCGCAGCCGCCACTAATAACTGCCATTTATTGATCGTTTTATTTAATAATATATGCCCAGTCCACACCAGCATCGCTACCACTAAACACAATAATGAAATAACAATTTCAACGGTATAAGGTGCTGTTGCAGCCTCTCCCATAAAAATCACTTTCAAAACTAAAAGTAATACCGAAACAATAGCACTGATAAAACCAACAAACGGCAATATACGGTGGAAAGCCTGTAAACGCGTACGTGAGAACGTCAATAAAACATGAGCCAGTAAACTGCCATATAAAGCTATCGCCACTAAACTCAGCAATACTTCAGGCATATCCATCATCGGAAATAATAAAATCCAACTAATAAATCCCAGTAAATTAGATCCATAAAGTACTTTTAATGGTCCTGAATCTCGCGTTTTACTGGTTTTTACTTTGACGGTAAAGAACAACAAACTCAATAAAGGCAATACAGCCCATGCTTGGCTAATAGCAGCGAGTAGCCAACCAACAAGCAATACTGGCAACATTTTATGCACTCGCCCTCGTTGGCCAGGGCAGATCTCCCCTTTGGTGAGTACTAACGTAAGAATACATTGCGCACCAAGCAGTGCTGGAATTAAAAATGCGAGATAGCCGATCATAATAAGCATCAATTAAAAATAAAAGGAGCACAATTATACTCAAGTCACAGCAAGATGCGAATGAGGGACTTCTATTAACAATTATCCACAATTCATTGACAGCCATTGGCTTTATATTATCCAAACAACACTTCAATGAACAAAAAGGAACGCGAAAAATGTTCGTTCGCTCATTTGTGTGCGATCGCTCACCAAACGTTATGTAATTTAGTGGCATATTATCCCTATTAAAATAGTGGGCGTTATCAACGCTAACAATATATTCAATAACGATAAGCGAAGCGAACATGACGACTTGGTTAGAAACAGAGGTTGTGATCATCGGTGGTGGCGCAACAGGAACAGGAATTATGCGTGACTGCGCCTTGCGCGGTATCAAATGTATCTTAATTGAGAAGGACGATTTAGCCTCTGGTACAACGGGTCGTAATCATGGCTTACTTCATTCAGGTGCTCGCTATGCGGTTACTGATCCAGAATCAGCCAAAGAGTGCATCATTGAAAACCGTATTCTTAAAAATATTGCCCGCCATTGTGTAGAAGATACACAGGGATTATTTATTTCCCTCCCCGATGACGATCTGCAATTTCAACAACAATTTATCAGTGCCTGTCAAAGTGCCGATATTGACGTTGAACAATTAACACCACAACAGGCATTACGATTAGAGCCTAACTGTAATCCACAGCTTATTGGTGCGGTAAAGGTCCCCGACGGTACAATTGACCCTTTTCGCCTTGCTTCTTCCAATGCGCTTGATGCGATTGAACACGGTGCACAACTTTTTAATCACACTTTTGTCACCGCGCTTATTCAACAAAATGGCGTCGTTAAAGGGGTTAAATGTTTAAATTTAAAAACCAATACCCACTTTGAAATTAGAGCTCAACAAGTTATCAATGCCGCTGGGATCTGGGGACAACAAATCTGTGAGTATGGCGATCTTAATATCACGATGTTCCCAGCCAAAGGATCATTATTGATCTTAGATTATCGAATTAACAACTTAGTGATCAACCGTTGTCGTAAACCTTCTGATGCCGATATTTTAGTCCCTGGTGATACCATCTCATTAATTGGTACAACATCTGAACGTATTGATTATAAAGATATTGATGATTTACATGTCACTAGCAGAGAAATTGATATTCTCTTAAAAGAAGGGGCCAAACTAGCACCTATCATGGCTAATACTCGGGTATTACGAGCTTATGCGGGCGTGCGACCATTAGTTGCTGTTGATGGCGATACTAGTGGACGTAATATTAGCCGTGGGATCGTGCTATTAGATCATGCTGAACGCGATAGCATGGACGGTTTTATTACTATCACGGGTGGTAAGTTAATGACTTACCGCATGATGGCTGAGTGGACAACCGATCTTATCGCTAAAAAGTTGGGTAACACCACCCCTTGCACCACTCATCAACAACCATTACCCGGTTCTGAACAACCAAAAGCCATTAGGCATACCGCTAGTTTAGCCAAACCTGTCTATCAATCTGCCTATTACCGTCATGGTGAACGTGCTGAGCAATTTTTAACTGACAGCAAAAAAAGCCAAGCCATTATTTGTGAATGTGAAATGGTGACCTGTGGTGAAGTTGAATATGCCATCAAGCAACTGGATGTGCATAATTTAGTCGATTTACGCCGCCGTACCCGTGTCGGGATGGGGCCTTGCCAAGGTGAATTATGTTCTTATCGTGCTGCTGGTTTATTTGCTGAATATGGTAATACTGATGGCAACCACGCCAGCCATATTCTCAGTGATTTTCTTGAAGAACGCTGGAAAGGTATTAAACCTGTTTTTTGGGGTGATGCTCTGCGCGAAGGTGAGTTCTCTTATTGGATCTATGAGGGTTTATTTGGTGTGAGTGATATTCCACCAGCATCTACATCTACATCTACATCTACATCTACCAGCACTATCAATCCAAGCTGCGAGGAAAAATAATGAAATTTGATAATATAATTATTGGTGGTGGTGTTGCTGGCTTAACCTGCGCTATTCGTTGTGCTCAAGCTGGACTCAAAACCGCTGTTATTGCCGCAGGTCAAAGTGCGCTGCATTTTTCTTCAGGCTCAATTGATGTATTAAGTCGTTTGCCTAATGGGACTGTAACCCACTATCCTTTTGATGAATTTGAAACCTTAGCCAATCAATCCCCGCTACATCCTTACAGTAAATTAGGGGGCGATGTTACTCGCCAAGCCATTGATTGGTATCAGCAAACAATGGAAAATATTGGTATTAAACTGCACCATCAAGCAGATGATTGTAACCATTTACGCATTACACCAATGGGGACATTTAAAGCAACGTGGTTATCACAATCAACAGTGCACCCTTTTCCGATGTTTGAGCCCGCTAAGTCATTGCGTAAATTAGCATTAGTTACAATTGATGGTTTCCGTGATTTTCAACCCCAATTAGCGGCTGATAATTTACGTCTACTGCCCCACTTTGCTAACGTGGAAATTACCACTGCCGCCATTGCATTGCCTGACGCTGAATTAATGCAACGTAATCCGTGTGAATATCGTTCAATTGATATTTCTCGTGTCTTAGCTGACGACAATAAACTACAACGTTTTGCCTTAGCGATGAAAAATACTATTGGTGAGGCTGATTTAGTGATTCTTCCTGCCGTGTTTGGTAATGGGACAGGTCTTAAAGTTATTAGCAAACTTGAACAATTAACTGGTTACACATTATGTGAAATTCCAACGATGCCGCCATCATTACTGGGTATACGTTTGGAAGATGCAATGAAAGGTTATTATAAATCATTAGGTGGATTGATCCTTGCAGGTGATGAAGTCACTCATGGCGAATTTGAAAATAACCAACTCCAACGTATTTTTACGCGTCATCACGGTGATATGCCGTTAGTCGCTAATCATTATTTATTAGCCAGTGGTAGCTTCTTTAGCCGTGGTTTACACGCTGAACGTCATCATATTGAAGAAGCTATTTTTGGGTTAGACATTGCGCCATTAGCATCAACTAACCACCAGCACTGGTATCAACCACAATTTTTCAGTGACCAACCGCATCCGTTTTTAGGAATGGGTGTTGAAACGAATCAACAATTACAACCAAGCCTTAATGGCAATGTGATTACTAACCTTTACTGTGCAGGCGCTATTTTAGCCCATTACAACCCTGTTTTTGAAGGTAGTGGCAGTGGTGTTGCTATCAGCACGGGTTTTCATGCTGCACAATCAATGATCGCCTTACATGACAAACACACATCCACAGCAATTTTTCCATCATTAGCAGAGGGCAATATCTAATGCTCAAGCAAGATACCAGTTTTGACCAATGCATTAAATGCACCGTATGTACCGTTTATTGCCCTGTTGCTAAAGCAAATCCTAATTACCCCGGCCCTAAACAATGTGGTCCAGATGGTGAACGATTAAGGATTAAAAGTGCTGAATTTTATGATGATATGCTTAAGCTGTGCACCAACTGTAAACGCTGTGAAACCGCTTGCCCTTCTGGTGTAAAAATCGGTGACATGATTGCGGTTGCACGCAGTAAACATGCGAAACACGCACTTCATATTAAAACAATCCGTGATTTTGTATTAAGTCATACCGATTTAATGGGTACTGTTGCGACACCGTTCGCTCCTATCATTAATGCAATTACAGGCCTAAAACCCGTTAAAAAAATCATGCATAAAACCATAGGCGTTCATGATCATAAAACACTACCTAAATATTCTCATGGCACATTCCGCCAATGGTATAAAAAGCACTGTACGGATCAAACCCATTATCCGCAACAAGTGCATTATTTCCACGGTTGTTACGTAAATTATAATAATCCACTGTTAGGCCAAGATTTCATTAAAGTCATGAATGCCATGAATATTGGAGTGCAATTATTGGATAAAGAAAAATGCTGCGGCGTACCATTAATTGCAAATGGCTTCTTTGATAAAGCCAAGAAAAATGCATTACTTAACACCCAAAGTTTTGAAGCAGTTATTGAAAAATATAATTCAACCATTGTTTCAACTTCTTCAACCTGTGCCTTTACTTTACGTGAAGAATATCCGCATGTATTAAAGATTGATAACGCAAAAGTTGCCGATCGGATTGAATATGTCACCCGGTTTTTACTCAAAGCGTTTATGAATGGTAATACTCCTAAACTAAAACCCGTTAATAAAAAAGTGGTTTATCACACGCCATGTCACCTTGAACGTACTGGCGGTAGTTTATATACCATTGAATTACTTAAAATGATCCCTGGGCTAGAGCTTGAAGTATTAGATAGTCAATGCTGTGGTTTAGCGGGTACTTATGGTTTTAAAACTGAAAATTATGATACATCTATGAAAATTGGTGAGGATTTATTTCAAAAAATACGCAGTGCTAACGCTGACTATGCCATTACTGATTGTGAAACTTGTAAATGGCAAATTGAAGAAAACACTGATTTAACAACAATTCACCCGATCAGTTTGCTCGCAATGGCACTCGCTGATTAAACATTACTTTACCAATCTTCTATTTTTGATAATACTCATCATATACGCAGTATTTTTCCCCGATTAAATACTGCGTACTTTTCACTCGTTCAATAGCTAATACGAGATTAGTTCATCAAATATTTAAGAAACCATATTATGTTATACATCAAAGAATTAGGATTACTTTTTACCGCACTCATTTTAAGCAGTTGTTCATTTATGGCCATTGCTGCTGATAGTCATGAAACAATCCACTTTAAAACAGGTACCAATAGCGGTGAATATATAACAACAACGACCAATTATGATGTGAATAACTATATTTTTTATGCTAAAAAAGGCCAGCATTTAAACATTACGCTTGATACTAAAAGCTCGAAATTATGGGTAATACTCTTAGACGAAAAACTTAAGAGAATTGCTGATTTAACCCCCTTTTCAGCTGACCTAAATGATAATGGTGAATACATATTACCTTACAGCGGTAAATACAGTGTTCATATTGGCCAATACCGTGCTTTTGCTCGTCGAGGTGAAAGCAGTCATTATAAATTAATCATCACAATTGATTGATCGTTATAAATAACGTTAATTGAGCTGTAACGGTAAAACAGACTGTTGTTTCGCTTTAATTAATAATCCACAAAAAACAAACATCACCATGTATAACAATGTTCCACCAATAACAACAGTATTCCAACCGCCATGCAACCAACAATATATCAAGAAGAAACCACCTAAACTGCTCCCAACATAATAATGAACCAAATATAATGCCGTTGCGGTAGCCTTTGCCACTTTGGCATGTTGGCTCACCCAAGCATAGGCTAATGAATGAGTGAAGAATGCACCAGAGCTTAATAATAGTAAGCTAATCAATATGGTGACGCGTGATTCAATTAAGCCTAACCACAGACCACTTAGGCTTAAAACACCCCCTAAAATCATGCCTGATAACGGACTATATCGGCTTGCCCAACGACCACTCAATCGTGATGTTATGGTGCCACTGAGATAACAAAGAAAAATTAATGACGCCCAACTTAAAGGCAAATTAAACGGTGCGGCAACCAATCTAAATCCAGTTACTGAATAAAGATTAACAAACAGAGCAAAATTCACACCACCAATCAGCATTGCTAGCCATAATATCGGTTGTTTAATATGCGCGATCACTTGATAAGCATGGATACGAAGACGGCGGTGGTGATGAATAAAGTGTTGCTGTGATGGCAATAATCTAATCACGACGACCGCACCAATAAAGCTCATAACAGCCATGCCTAACACCGCCCAATGCCAGCCTAGTTGTTCGCCAATTATTCCGCCATATAATCTTCCTGCAATTCCGCCTAATGAATTAGCACTAATATAGCCCCCCACCGCTAATACTAGCGCTTTCGGACTAAACTCTTCCGCCATATAAGCAACAGCAACGGCAATATAACCAGCAACTGAAATACCCATGACCCCTCGAGCTAAAGTAAGCGCAAATAAATCATGAGCAAAAACCATTACTACGCCGACAATTGGCATCAGCAATAAACTGATCACCATAATCATGCGCCGACCCACGATTTCAGAGGCAATAGCCCATGGAATAAGGCATACCGCTAACATTAATGTTGCCGCGGCTAAGACCCAATTGATTTGTGTTGCCGAGACGGAAAATTCAGTCGCCATTAATGGCAACATCGGCTGGAACAAATACAAATTACAAAAAACGATAAAAGAGCCTAATGCCAACGCAAAACTGGTTTTCTTATAGGCCAATGTATTTGTTTCTATCATAATTTCACCATTAAAAAATCCATTTGAGTGCGCTATATCATTAAAATAACAATGCCAACAATAGCCCAATTAATGTAAAACCGCATTCTACCTTGCTAAATTTAACAGATAAAAAACAGTTATCCGTCAATTCAACCTTAAAAATAAAACCAAAAAATTAACATTACCAATAAAAATATGGATGAGATCATATATTGATTGCTTAACAGTCGTTCATAAGCTTTTTTTTAGCTACATTACTCACGTAATTTATGAAAATATGCAAAAAAACATCATAAATACATATTTTTTTAGTTTTAAGGAGAGGAGTTTCCATGACGGAATTGTTAATTGGTTTGGTGATCACCATTGCTGTTGGCTATTACATAGTAAAAGGATATAAAGCAGCAGGTGTACTTCTTGTTGCGGGTATTCTTCTATTAATTCTAGCTGGATTTTTAGGACACACGGTCTTGCCAAAAGGCATTACATCAACAGGGAATTTACTAACAGACTCACTTGAGTATGTTAAATATATGCTCCAATACCGCAACGGTGGTCTTGGCTTACAAATTATGTTGTTATGTGGTTTCGCAACATATATGACCCATATTGGTGCTAACAATGTTGTTGTAAAACAATTTTCAAAACCTCTTTCTTTTATTAAGTCACCTTATGTTTTATTAGTTGCGGCTTATATTGTTGCCTGTCTAATGTCATTAGCAGTAAGCTCTGCAACGGGTCTTGGGGTGCTATTAATGGCAACCTTATTCCCAATGATGACCGCAATGGGTATTTCTCGTCCAGCAGCCGCTGCTGTATGTGCCTCACCTGCCGCAATCATTCTTTCACCAACCTCTGGTGATGTAATTGTGGCCGCAGAAAAATCAGGCTTACCTTTACATGTTTTCGCAGTAGAAACTGTATTACCCGTTTCTATCTGTGCCATTATCGTGATGTCAGTCGCTGCATTTTTCTGGAACAAATACCTTGATAAGAAAAATAATACGCCAATGGAAAAGCTAGATATTTCTGAAATAGAAGTCAAAGCACCTGCTTATTATGCGATTTTACCTTTCTTACCTATTTTTGGTGTTTTCCTATTCAACGGTGAAACTATTCCAGGTCTAACTCTTGATATTTATACTATTGTAGTACTTTCTATTGTCATTGGTGCCGTAGTTGATTTCTTTACTAATCGTTTCAATGGTAAAGAAACCCTTGAAAACCTTGAAGCTTGTTACGCTGGTATGGGCGATGCTTTTAAAGGCGTTGTGATGTTATTGGTCGCAGCAGGTGTATTTGCGCAAGGCTTAATGTCAATTGGGGCAATTGATAACCTACTCGCTCTTGCTGACAAAGCAGGTGCTGGCGGCGTGGCACTCATGCTCTTACTAACAGCGTTAACTGTTGCTGCTGCAATTGCAACAGGTTCAGGTAATGCACCTTTCTATGCTTTTGTTGAGTTAGCACCACAGTTGGCGGTTAAGCTTGGTTTAAGCCCTGCATTCTTGATTATTCCAATGCTACAAGCGTCAAACCTAGGTCGTACTATTTCACCGGTATCAGGTGTTATTGTTGCAACATCGGGTATGGCACAAATCAGTCCATTTGAAGTCGTTAAACGTACTGTGGTTCCGGTGCTTTGTGGTTTAGTTACCGTCATTATCGGTACGATGGTATTAGTACCTATGTACGCTTAATTATTATCACACCATAATTTAACGAACTAAGCCCACTGATAATATATTCTCAGTGGGCTTTTTTATGGCGTCATTCACAATCTACACTAACGATCACAACGACTAAAACACCTTATTATATGACTTATCGTTTATTACACGCCTTAGCAGATAAAGGCTGTTTATAATCCAAATGGCGTAAACTTTAATTGATATAAAGACTGTTTCATCACTTGCTCAGTAACATTCTCAAGAGACCCCATTAAGAGTAAAAGAGATGTGATTAATTGGTAAATTTTATCCATTTCATCTGGAGTAAGTTGACCATAAAATGATGGTAATTTATCTTTGTAGTCTGTTAACTTATTCTGTAATACGACTAACTTAGAAGCATGTGTTGTAGCAACATTTTCACAGATCATCGTAACCCCAGTGATCGCAATAAGCTCCTGAACACACCCAACAATAAACGTATTAATGCTTTGATTGTATTGCGTTGCTTGCCATTGTTCATAGTTATCGGTAAATGAACGGTAATAAAAACAAGAGCGATAACCTAAGTTAAGTAATGTTGTTACTTGCGTTTGATCGATCTGCTCATAGTTCGCCCAGCTAATTTTTGTACTCGCCATTTCTGCAAGTGATACCGCTTGTACTGGTGTTGAAAAACTCAATGAAAGGAGTTTATTCGCATTTTCATTAACCAGTTTTTTTAATCCGAAATGTAATCGAATTCGAAATTGACTAAGCTGACGTAAAAACACATATTCAGGCTGACTTGAATAAATGCCATTATAAACCCAGAAAATAACCAACAAACTGATAGATAGCAGCGTAATCGTTAACAGTGACGTACCTACGCTATAGGTCGGTGTGAGTTGAATCGCACTGGTTGTCATTAACATCAAATTTTGACAACCCAATAAGCGATGAAATACCTGTTGCGGTTGATTAAAATAAAACCAAAGTACAAAGACATTGATAAAATAAAATAACCCTAATTGCCAAAGTTGACTTAAGTGAGGCAGAATAAAAATATATTGGAATAGTGCTAATACAGACCAAACGATCATATGCATTAATATATAACGCGGGCTTACAAAGGGTAACGATAAAGCAACACTACCAAAGACAAGGCTTAACAGCACGATCATTACTCCCCCTTGCATGGGAATAAAAAGCCACAAGCCAACGCTGATCCAAAAAATCACTAAGATCTTAAAAACATTAATAAGTCGTTCGGAATCTAAAGATATATTAAACAAAGCAGATGATGGTTTCTTTTTTAGCGTTATCTCTGATGGACTTTCACTCAAAATCGCTTGAGTCAAATGTTGGTATATCGACGCTTGCAACGCATCCATCTTAGCTAAGTTTTGTGCCAACATCATTAAAGCACCATGATGTAATTCTTTACAATTAAGTAATGAATCCAATGAAAATGGAGCCACAAATAAAATGTGATCAACCATATGCTGACGAATGCAGTGATTCGTCGCCTGTGGATTTTCAACGACATAACTCAATAAGGTGATTGAATTTATATATCTATTTTTGAGCGCTGTTAATACCGCGATTAACGCTTGTTTTTGTTCCGTCGTAAACTTTTCGTCAATAAGATTAATGGCTTCAGACAAATGTCCACCCAGTAGAACCCATTGGTTTTGCTCATTTCTTATTGTCTCCCAAATGGGAAACTCACTGTTGATTTGATAACTATCTGTTTTCGCTGCTTGCAGTAAATCATCGATACGGGCTAAATATTTTAAACTATCGCTCCATGAAACATTACGGCTTAACATTTCATTCGATTGAATATCAATAATCGCTTGTTCTATCTTTTCTTGCTTAGTTTTAGCGTTACTTAGTAACGTATTAAGTAACACAATACGACTAGATACAGGGCTAAAAACACTAAAAACAAAGCTAAAACAAATAACGCCAAGAATGGTTTCTTGTAATCTAAGTGCAGCAATAGTAAAGGTTTGTTCTGCTGATAATTTCCCCATCACAATAATGACGCATGACACCATCAACCCGATAGTCCACGCATAACCATTTTTAGGATTTGTCTGTTGATAGATGCACACAGCAATAATCAAAGAATAAACCAACAGAAAAGCTAAAGGTTGTTGACCAAATAAATCAATTAAAACGAAAGCAATAATAACACCAGCAAACGTACCAATGATTCGATGACGACCTTTTTTTAAAGAATGACCATTAGTTTCTGTTGCAGCCATTACAATCACAGCAAAAGCAGCCCAATAAGGCTTATTCCACCCCAAAGCTAAAGCAATGACGATGGATAGCGTTAAAGCTGTAGCAACTTTTAATGGCATTACCCAGCGTCTTGTACTCATAGCATACCCTTAACCATTTCGATTAAGCTCTGATTTTGTTGGTTTTTATGAATAACAATAGAAGCAGAAGAACCAATACGAAATTGAATACCATCAGGAATATGATCTAAACGAATTTGAACGGGAATACGTTGAGCTAAACGGATCCACTGAAATGTTGGATTCACATTTGGTAATAAAGAAAGCCCTGTACTGCCATTTTTATGGGAAATACCATAACCAATACTCTCAACAGAGCCTTGTAATGGTTGATCGCCATACGCCATTAAGGTCACCGTCGCTTTATCACCTGAAGCCACATCTTTAATATCTGTTTCTTTAAAAAATCCTTCAATCCAAAAACTATGCTTATCAATAAGAGCAACTACGGGTTGATTAGCGACAACTTGAGTGCCGATATTTACATTTAAGTTAGTAATATAACCATCAACAGGAGCGGTCACTTTAGTAAAACTTAAATCTAATTTACTTTGATCATATACCGCTTGAGCCGCTTCAACGCCCGCTTGAGCTAATCTCACTGATATTTTTTGCTGCACTAATGTCATTTGAGAAATAGCACCAGGTTGGCGGTGTATTAATTCACGCTCTCGTGTTGCTTCATCTTGTGCTCGCTGCAATTGTGCTTTTGCTTGATCTCGATTTCCCTTCGCTTTTTCTACTGCTATTTCATAAGGTCGAGGATCAACAACAAAAAGAACTTGGCCTGTTTTTACTTCACTATTATTTTTTATATTCAATGCAATAATAGGCCCAGTAACCCGTGGTGTAATTTGGACAATTTGAGCGCGAACTAAACCATCTCGCGTCCAAGGATTAATAATATATTGTTGGTATTTCCAGCCAATTGCAGCAAGCGCAATAATGACAAAACTACTAGTAATAAATAAGCGTTTAAACATGGTTATCTCTATTATATTCAAATTACTACAGAGTATTAGAACGATCTCTTAACATAGTTTGAAATCATTATGACGGAAAAATAAACGTACTAATGAGCACGGTATAAATAACTGCAATCGATAACTCAACTAACGGTGGGTTTGATACATATCGATACCATTTAACCGTATTAAAAAGACGGACAGTTAAAGAGGTACAAATAATTGCGATAAAACCTGAAATCAGAAGAGGCGGAAAGTAAATTTCTCCGATAGCAATCTCTTTAGGTACGAGATTTAGCATGGTTGTTGTCCGCTACTGTGAGTTTATATAAGTAATAAAAAATTTATTTACAATAAAGTGTAATCATAGTCATATTATTAACTTAAATAAAGATACGAATATGGAATACAATCACAACTATGAGTTTCTAATGATAGAAATTATCACAATTTTTTGTTAGGAATTGCCAAAATGGATCGTATAACAAGCATTGAAATCTTTGTAAGAGCGGTTGAATTAGGTTCATTTGCGGCAGTCGCAGAAGAACGTGATATCAGTGCACAAATGGTAGGCAAGCACATTCACGGATTAGAATCGTCATTAGGTGTTAAATTACTCGCTAAATCAACACGTTTTCAAGCGCTAACCACCGCTGGCGAACAATTTCATCGACGGTGCCTTAACATTTTATCGGAAATGAAAGCCGCCCAAGAAGACATTTATCTGGATCTCAATGAGCCAGTGGGTAAGTTGAAGATATATTGCGGTGTAAATTTAGGTATTAGCCTACTCTCCCCTTTATTAGGTCAATTTATTCAACAATATCCACAATTAGAAATCAATTTAACATTAGATAATAATCCACCAGATATTCATCGAAATGGCTACGATCTTATTTTTCATGATCGTATTGAAGGTTATGAGTTTTTAGTCGGACACCAAATTTGCAGCTTCGAGATGATTGCTTGTGCTACGCCAGAATATTTACAACAACACGGTGTTCCACGAGAACCAAAAGCATTAGAGCATCATCAATGTTTGAGACACACAACAGCCTATAATGCCTATTGTTGGTGCTTTAAAAATCAAGCTGGCGATCATTTTTCACCGCGTATTTCATCGCGATTTACAATCAATAGTGGACAAGCGATGCTCGCAGCGGCGATGGAAGGTGCGGGAATAACAATACAACCTAACTTTCAAGTTCAAGCAGCATTAGATTCGGGAATATTAGTCCAAATATTAGCGGATTATCAATTACCCAAAATTGATCTATTTATGCTTTATAAACCGTCATTACGACAAACGTCTCGACTAACGTTATTAAATGATTTTCTACAACGTGCAATAAAGAACCAACTAAATATTAAATAGTGCTCTACGTTAATAATAAATAGCTCAATTGCAAATCATTCCGCTAACGCAGAGATTAATTTGTAACTGAGCAATAAATATTCCAATGGTTTATTAACCTGCGCGAAGTGCAAGTAAAGCAGGTAAATCATAAGGCGGTTGATATAAACAGAAATCAACGACTTTTGTATCAACCGCTAAAATTGACATCCGATCAGCAAGTTCATTACCTTCAATACCGACATGACCATTGACATGGTGAATCATAAGTTGTGATTTTAATGCTTGGTAACGAGTGAACATTTGTTGAATTAACGCGAGGTTTTTTATCTCACCGCCAGCCTTTTTCCAACCATTTTTTTGCCATGTTATCGCCCATTGGGTAATACATTGTATCGAATATTTTGAATCACAAAAAACCGCCACGGCAGACCCTTGAGCCAATACCTTTTCGGCTAAGATCAGCGCTTGATGAAGTGCATTTAACTCGGCCGTATTATTGGTGCCCATCGGCTCATATAAGCCATACCATAGCTCACTTAGCTGGTTATTACGGTATAACGCCAATCCAGATCCCGCTTTACCGGGGTTAGGATCACAGCCACCATCCGTGAAAATTTTAACGTCAGCCGTTAACGCATGGACTTGTTCACTGGTTAATGAACCTTTACTTGCTGTGGTACGTTTTGCTGATGTTTTTTTAAATTGTGGTGATGAACCAGAAATTTGCGCTGGTTTTCCAAAAGCTGTGACCGCTTCAGCTTGGGTTGGAAATGATTTATATCGTGCCCCTGCAAATTTATCTACTTGCTGCTTACAACTTGCCCAGTCACTGTAAATACCCGGTTCACGACCACTCCAAACAACATAATATTTTTTGGCCACCTGTTTCTCCACACTCTCTTTAATATCGTACTGATTGCTCAAACGAACATACAGACTTAGTATTCTAAGATTCTACCACTAATGTACCTTTCTGATTATGCTAAGATAAACACCACTATAAAAAAATACTCGTATTCATTATCAATGTGTTCTCAAACCAATGACAATATCGAGCAACTTACATTTTTATTTACAGGTGAGTTTGGAGTTCAGTTTTGAGCCATAAAATACGCTTAGACATTGCTAATGGCATGTCACAGCTTGGGATTAATGTTCAACCACAAGATAGTATTTCAACCGCTGTCTTTATAATACTTTGTTGTGTAGTCGCTTTCTTAGTTTATGTCTTTGTTCGCTGGGGATTGCTCGCGATATTGCGCTCCGCTATTAAACGTTCCCAAGCAACATGGGGACACGTCATGGTACGGCATAAAGTCTTTGAAAAGCTCTCATTAACCATCCCTGCAATGGTGCTCAATCTTGTTATACCACTTGTATTAGATAAACATGCACTCCTCAGTAGCTTTATTGATCGCACATTAAGCTTATGGTTGATTATTGTATTAGTAAGAAGTACTTATGCCTTCCTTGATGCCACTAATGATATGGCCGATATTAATCAAATCAGCCGTAATTTGCCGGTAAAAAGTTTTGTTCAATTATCAAAACTTATTATCTTTTTTATTGGGTTTATTATTGCTATTTCAGTGCTTGCTAACCGCTCACCAATTTACTTTTTAAGTGGCCTAGGCGTTGCAACAGGTTTAGTATTATTAGTCTTCCGCGATACTATTTTAGGCTTTGTCGCAGGTATTCAACTGTCAGCTAACCAAATGGTTAAAGTGGGTGATTGGATCCAAATGGATAAATATGGTGCTAATGGCAGTATTGATGAAGTTTCTTTAACAACAGTTAAAGTAAAAAACTGGGATAATACCGTTACCAATATTCCCGCTTATGCATTAGTACAAGACTCGTTTATTAACTGGCGTCAAATGCAAGAATCTGGTGGTCGACGCATTAAACGTTCAGTGCTAATTGATATTGAAACTATTAAATTTATCGATGAACAGCAACAACAAAAATTATCGCAAATCCCTTATGTGGCGGACTTTATAACCAAGAGAAATGCTGAAATCACGACAAGTAACGCACATGCACTTCAATTAACTAACATAACGGTATTTCGCGCCTACTTAGAAGCTTACCTAAAACAAAACAGTAAAATTCGCCAAGACATGACTTTTCTTGTACGCGAGTTAGAACCAAGTGCTCAGGGATTACCCGTTCAAATTTATGTGTTTGTTAATGATACACGCTGGGCTTTTTATGAAGCGGTTCAGTCAGATATTTTTGATCATGTGTTAGCCATTTTGCCTCAATTTGGGCTTGCCGTGTATCAAAGCCCTGATGGCTCAGATGTACGTAGTTTACAAGCTAGTGTTGCGGCATCCTAACACTGCTGTTTTCGACGTATTGGATGATTATTTTTAACATTCAATACGTCTGTTATTACAAAAAAATCATTCATATTAGCGCTTCATATCACACAATAAATAGCGATAGTTACAACTCCAATGCCAATTTATTAAAAACTTTGTTTAACATCAATATTTATAATCACTAGCCAGCCTTTTTATGAGCCGCTATAATTCCCGCCTCAAAATACAGAGGTCAAAACATGCACACTAAAGTAACTCCTATTGATAGCTATCCTAAGTATTGGGCTGAATGCTATGGCACCTCCCCATTCTTACCAACATCTAGAAAAGAAATGGATGCACTTGGTTGGGACAGCTGTGACATTATCATTGTTACTGGTGATGCCTATGTTGACCATCCTAGTTTTGGTATGGCGGTCATTGGTCGCTTACTAGAATCTCAAGGATTTCGCGTTGGTATTATTGCCCAACCTAAATGGGACAATAAAGATGACTTCATGGCGTTAGGTCAACCCAATCTTTATTTTGGTATAACATCTGGTAACATGGATTCAATGATCAACCGCTATACCGCTGATCGCAAACTACGTAAAGATGATGCTTACACGCCTAATAATGAAGGTGGTAAACGTCCAGACCGCGCCGTCTTAGTTTATTCTCAACGCTGTCGAGAAGCATATAAAGAAGCGCCTATTGTTTTAGGTGGTATTGAATCTAGTTTACGTCGCCTCGCTCACTACGATTACTGGTCAGACAAAGTCCGTCGTTCAGTATTGATGGATGCGAAAGCAGATATTTTATTATTTGGTAACGCTGAACGGGCGCTAGTTGAAGTATCACACCGTATTGCCAATGGCGAAGATATTAAGTCATTAACTAACATTGCAGGCACTGCGGTAATGATCAAAGATATTCCTGAGCGTTATCAGGAAATTGATTCATCACGCATTGAAAAACCTGGTCGTCCAATGGTGATGCAAAATCCATATGCCACCGAAGAGACATGCGCTTCTAATAAAGAAGAAAAAGAAAAACAACCACAAGTTATTCACGTTCGTCCATCTCGTCATGATGCTGAAAATACAGTCGTACGCTTGCCATCATATGAAAAGTTGGCAAATGACCGTATTTTATATGCGCACGCTAGCCGAGTAATGCACTTAGAAACTAACCCTTATTCTGGACGTGCATTAATTCAAAAACACGCTGATCGTGAATTGTGGATCAACCGTGCACCGATTCCATTGTCTACCGAAGAAATGGACTTTGTATTTGGATTACCTTTTGCTCGCGTACCTCACCCAAGCTACGGTAAAGCAAAAATTCCAGCTTATGACATGATTAAAACCTCGGTTAACATCATGCGTGGCTGTTTTGGTGGTTGTTCTTTCTGTTCTATTACTGAACACGAAGGCCGTATTATTCAAAACCGCTCGCAAGAATCAATTCTTCATGAACTAGAAGATATTCGCGATAAAGTTCCAGGTTTTACCGGTACTATTTCTGATTTGGGTGGCCCAACAGCAAACATGTATCGTTTAGGCTGTTCTGATCCACGCGCTGAAGCAAACTGTCGTCGTCCATCATGTATCTTCCCTAAGATCTGTGAAAAACTGAACACTGACCATCAGCATCTGATTGATTTATACCGCAGTGCTCGTGGCGTTAAAGGCATTAAAAAGATCCTGATCGCATCAGGCGTTCGTTATGATTTAGCCGTAGAATCACCTGAATATGTCCGTGAACTTGTGACTCACCATGTGGGTGGCTACTTAAAAATTGCACCTGAGCACACAGAGAAAGGCACTCTTGATCTGATGATGAAGCCGGGTATGGGCACTTATGATCGCTTTAAATCGATGTTTGAGCAGTACAGCCAAGAAGCAGGGAAAAAACAATACCTTATTCCTTACTTTATTTCAGCGCACCCAGGTTCAACGGATGAAGACATGTTGAACTTAGCATTATGGCTTAAACAAAACGATTATCAGTGTGATCAGGTCCAAAACTTCTACCCATCACCAATGTGTAATGCAACGGCAATGTATCACTCAGAAACAAACCCGTTGAAGAAAGTGAAGTACAAAGGCCGTGAAGATTTATTTGTCGCTAAAGGTGAACGTCAACGCCGCCTTCATAAAGCGCTCTTACGTTACCACGATCCACTAAACTGGCCTCTTATCCGTGATGCGTTAATTACCATGGGTAAAAAGTATCTCATCGGTAATCGTCCTAACTGTTTAGTGCCAGAAGCTGGCAGTGAAGCAGAAATGACGCCAGCCGAGCGTCGTGGTTCAGGTCGTCATGGTTCTAAACGTTTTGCGACCAAGAACCCAAATCAACCTGATATTCGCACTGATGGTAAACGCCCTCAGAGTAACCGCAATGGTAAGCCGGCTAGTAATGGCAAACCTCAAGCAAGCGGCTCTCGTAATGGCGGAACTGCACAAACGAGCACAAACAGCAATCGTGGTGGCAGCAATAATAACACGACCAATACGAGTAATAATCGTAATGGTAAACCAGCTCAAGCAAGTGGCAGTGGCCACCCAGCGAATCGTAATGGCAAACCTAGTGGTCAACGACCAAATGGAAAGCCAACGCGCAGTCGTACTGGTGCATAATTAGCACTGAATATAAAAAACTAATGATTTAATAATAAACGCCGTCTTTTTTAAGACGGCGTTTTTTTTTACAAATACTCAACTTAATGTTATTCATTTGAATGATTAATTAGGTACACTAATCGTAATATAAAAGACACAATTCATTAGCAACGTCTTATTTTCAATTTTTTAGGGATAACTGATCATTGTGAGATGTATTTATACGGTTTGCTTTACTTCTTCATTATTCATTGCAAGTACTGCCATTGCTAGCACATCTCCAGATTATGATACTTGCCTACTCAATGCAGTAAAAACACAAAATGGCATGCTAACATTGAATGACATTCGCTCGCGCTGCTCTGAGAGTATTGCTAAAACCGCACCTATCACTGTTGTTCCGCCGTCACAGCCATCTCTTATGTCTCAACGTTTACAAGATGAACGTAACAACGCATTAAATCCTTTTGTTATCACGCCTCATCGTATGAATTATTTATTACCAATCGTAATGACTGACAGCATTAACAACTCTGCTTATAAGGACAGTCAATGGGGCGGTAAAATGAAGAATGCTGAAGCAGAATTTCAAATCAGTTTTAAAACACCATTAAATTATGACGATTTATTTATTCACAATGATGGTTTATTTGCAGCGTTTACATTGAAATCATATTGGCAACTGTATGCTGAGGATATCTCACGTCCATTTAGAGAAACCAACTATCGCCCTGAACTATTTTACCTCGCACCAACCCCTTGGACACCTTTTGAAGCCAATACGTGGATAACGTTAGGCATAGAACATCAATCAAATGGCCGTACTCAAGGATTATCTCGTAGCTGGAACCGGGTCTATACTGATTTGATTGTTGAAAAAGGGAATTTCGTATTATCACTACGCCCTTGGTGGCGAATTCCTGAAGATAAAAAAGACAATCCAGCATCTCCCAAAGGAGACGATAACCCAGATGTCATTGATTTTATGGGACATTATGAAGTTAATGCTGTTTATAAGTGGCAAGATTACGAATTTAGTTTTACTGGTCGTCAAAATTTTTCGACGAACAAAGGCTATGGTGAACTTGGTATGACCTTCCCTTTATGGGGTAAGTTGCGAGGATATACTAAATATTCAACGGGTTATGGTGAGAACCTAATTGATTACAATCACAAACAACAACGACTGGGTATCGGTGTTGCATTAACGGATTTGCTCTAACAATCCTTATCATTAATAAACAAAAGCCAACGCATATTTGCATTGGCTTTTAGTTATCTTTATTGCGCTAATTGACAGAATATTTGATCGTCTCGACAATCAGCATGACTTTGAACAAATTTATAGGTCTCTGGTTTCCAAATATAAAGTATTTCTTCAATATTATTTTCTAAAGGAGTTAAATACCCTTCATCATATTGTGTAAAATAATCTTTTTTATATATCCGAAGTTTTGATGTTTCACCATTACTATCTTTAGCTAGTGATACATAGTTTTTAGTTATTGAATTAGGTGGTAAACGTTTTATCAATGCATTAATTTCATTATTTTCATCACTAGGATTAGCGCCTGTATATGGCTGATCTTGTCCAAAAATAATAGTTGCTTGAGCTTTATCACCAAGAGCATAAGCGGCTTTAATTACTGCTTCTTTCATGATGAAATGATCAATATGATTACCGTTAGCAATAGGAACAAGAACAAATGATTTATCATTAATTAGCATGGGTTTAATAATTTCTACAGCATGATTAAATTCAGCAATTTCTTCTAAACGAAAATCTTTAAATGTACCAGATGAGCCGCCACCAGCAGTAACACCACCTTCATAACCTCGTAATGGTGCATCCCAAAGACCTTGTATTTTATAACGAAATTTATCCCATCCACCTAAAAGTTCAGATAAACCAGTAAGATCTTCTGAATAACGATTTTGAGCGATATGCATAATACGGTGCTCAGAAATAACGTTATGCCAATTAGTTGAATAATTAGATAAACCAATCATGACATTTATTTCAGTTCTAACGGAATCAAGTTTACCCGCATTTTTTAAGAACTGAAGATATCCACCAAAAGTGAGTAAAGCATCATCCTGATGAGGACTAATAATGATTAAATTTTCTTTCCCTTCAAGATTATAAATATCAGCAGTAGCATTTTGTGCACCTAGACTAAGCATAATAGGCAATATAAATTTAAATAACATCCTGTTCATGGTATTCCTTATTTACTTATTAAATAATAATTTACAGATTCTTACTATATTCGGTTTAAATAATTTCAATTTAATATACTTTTGATCTCAATATTATAAAACTCTACCCTCATTAAAGTGCACTAAGTACTGTCGCCATTTCAGTTTTTATATTGTCAGACTGGGTACCAAATATAGCCTGTAAGTTATTTCCAACAATAACGACATCAATTGCACCTAATTGCTTAATTCGAGGAATATCTGCATTGTTAATATCTTTAAGTTCAACGCGTAAACGGGTAATACAAGCGTCAATACTGATAATATTCTCTTTTCTTCCCATGGCTACCACTAAATTACTTGCTAATTCTTGACCTGCAAATTCAACTATTTCAGATTCCATATCATTTTCTCGCCCAGGAGTTTTAATATCAAAACGAGTAATCGCAAAACGGAACAAGACGTAATAAAGTACCGACCAAAGTGGTCCTATAATGAAATAGTAAACTGCATTTTCTGATAAACCCCAATAAAGAAAGAACTGCAGAGCACCGTGTGCGAAATCAGTACCATGTAGGATTGCAAAAGAATTAGTGATAGCAAAAGCAACCCCTGTGAGAATACAATGTATGAAATAAAGCATTGGAGCGACGAAAAGGAAGGTAAACTCAATCGGTTCTGTAATACCCGTTAACCAAGAAGTAAATGCCGCAGAAGCCATAAGACCACCAACCATAACTTTACGCTTTGGTTTTGCACAATGATATATAGCCAAAGCAGCAGCAGGAAGCGCCCACATAGTGTACATAAAACCGCCACTCAAACCTGTGGCACTTTTATCACCAGCAAAGAAACGTGAAAGCTCACCACGAACTATATCTCCCGCTTCATTAACATAACTGCCGACTTCAAAAAACCATACTGCATTCCATACATGATGTAGACCTAACGGAATAAGTGCACGCTCAACAAAACCATAAATACCAAATGCCAGAGGTTGACCTAAGCTACTAATTCCATCAATACCACTATAAATGGCTTGACTTATAAATGGCCAAATATACGCAAAAAGAATACCAATAAAAAGAGAAGTAAAAGCAGTAATGATAGGAACAAATCGCTTACCTGCAAAAAATGCAAGGTAATCTGGTAACTTGATCGTGTGGTATCGATTAAAGAAATAAGCGGCAAGTATACCGATCAACAATGAACCAAATATACCTGTATTTAAACTACTTATACCCATAACTTGAGTTAAGTAACTCTGATGTACCTCAATACCTCTTAATACAACAGTGCGTCCCATTGAGGCATTAAATGCAATCCAGCCAGCCACTGCCGCTAGTGCTGCAGTACCATCATTATTTTTAGCCAACCCAATCGAAACACCAATAACAAACAGCAACGTAATATTACTGAAAATCATATCAGCCGATTGCATCATAATAGACCAGAAAGCATCTGGAAATAATAAATGCTGTGATAAACCAAAGTTACCTAAACCTAGCATTAAACCGGCAGCAGGCAATACAGCAACAGGTAGCATTAATGAGCGACCTATTTTTTGGGCATATCCAAATAATGAATTCAACATAACACGTCCTTGTAAATAA
Organism: Photobacterium carnosum; assembly: GCF_002849605.1. Classification (GTDB taxonomy): domain Bacteria; phylum Pseudomonadota; class Gammaproteobacteria; order Enterobacterales; family Vibrionaceae; genus Photobacterium; species Photobacterium carnosum. The sequence goes on along the minus strand of NZ_NPIB01000025.1, from coordinate 12,888 downwards.
AAAGTTAATACATCTTGGGTGTGTTTCACTTTCTATCTTATCTATAAAATCCATTGCTTAGGTATCATTTGGAAATCGTTTTGTATCCATTCAGTTACATAAGGGAGGAAACATAAATATTGACGTGATAACAGTCACAAATACTACTGTACCGTCTCCTGAATAGTTTGGGATAGTGCACTATCTAGTATGGAACACATTCACAAGGACAGTAACATATGGTTTGCCAAAAAAGAGTACTTATCGTTGATGATAGTGAAGATTTAAGAGATGCATTAAGCGCATATCTAACTAAGTCAGGATTTAAAGTCACTACCGCAAGTGATGGCGAAGAGATGAATAAAATCCTCGCTATAAGTGAACCTCATCTTATTATTTTAGATATTATGTTACCTGGCGATGACGGATTTATTTTATGCAATAGAATTCGAAAAACATCAAATGTTCCCATTATTATGTTAACTGCTGTGACAGATGAGATAGATAGGGTAACAGGACTTGAGTTAGGTGCTGATGACTATATAACTAAAACATTCAGCCCTCGTGAATTACTCGCACGAATTAAAGCCTTGTTACGTCGTTCACAATTTAGTCAAGGATTAGAACATTCACGTTATATATGCTTTTCAGAATGGAAGCTTGATATGTTAATGCGAGTATTAATAGCTCCAGATGGCGTAGAAAGAAAGCTCTCTGGTGCAGATTTTAGTCTGTTAACTCTTTTTCTTCGTCACCCGAATAAGCCATTAAGCCGAAGCATAATATCTGAAACAATTAGAGGCCGTGAAGCTATGCCTTTAGAAAGAGGTATTGATATTCAAGTTAGTCGATTAAGAACAAAATTAGATGATACCAACCACTCAGTGATCCGTACTCTACGAAATGAAGGCTACATGCTCAATACGGATACTATCCATGAGTCTTAATATACACACATCCACACGCATAAATAATTGGTCATTTAACCGTTTCTATCATAAAGTTTTCCCTTTAGGATTAGCCAGTAGATTCATCATCATGCTTTCTTTGGTGATTCTCTCGTCGCAAATTATTACAAGTGCGGTTTGGTATAGCAATATATATCTGAAAGAAAAAGAAGGCTTAGAGGTTGCGTTAGAAAACATAGCCTCAATGGCCGCCTACACTGTGTCATATTATCAAAAACTTCCTAAAGCCAGTCGTCATTTAGTTTTAGAGCAAAATAGAAGTATGGGCGGAACTCGATTTTTCATTTCTCTCAATAGTAAGTCGATCCCAATATCAGGACTACCAGAAACAGAATTAAAACAAGCTTTAACGACAAAGATCACACACAATCTTATTGATTTTCTAGATGAAAAAATAGATATCAATGTTGATTTCACAAGGCGGGATCAACTTAGGGCTTATGATGCAGAAGTACCATTGGATGATATTCCTCGAGCATTTGCTCGATATACCATTGAAAAAGCAAAACATGATCCACCAGTGTTGGTCATGCAATTTCGACTTCCAACAGAAAAGCAAAGTAACGTCGATACCCATGAACAATGGTTATATTTAGCGACAAATCTTCCTGCTCCATATATTGATCTCGAAATTCAATTTTTAGACTCTCGTCAATTCAATTTTATTTTACTCACATCTATAAGCATTCTTCTTTGTACTTGGTTTTTAGTTCGTCACGAAATACGTCCAATTAATAAATTAGCTCAAGCAGCAAAAATGATGGGAAATAAAATGGATGCACACATTATCAAAGAAGAAGGAAGTGGTGAACTTGTCGCGGCAGTACATGCATTTAATACCATGAATAGAAGTATACGAGCATATATTCGCGATAGAGATCTACTTTTTGGTACTATTTCACACGATCTTAAAACCCCTATTGCATGTCTTAAGTTACGTATAGAAATGCTAGAAAATGAAGCAGAGAAAGAAAAATTTAAACGTTCACTTAATGAATTAGAGTTTATGGTAGAAGGCGCTCTACATTACATAAAAAATACAGATATAAAAGAACAACTCGTACAAGTCGATATAGAAGTCATATTAAAAGAACTCAGCCAAATCTATAATGCAGACAAACCTCGAGTTTTTCTTCACGGAATACTTAATGCTCCCCTATTGGGTAAGCCAGTAGCTTTCAAACGCATGCTCAACAACTTAATGGAAAATGCGGTTAAATACGGTAATAGTGTAGATATCTCACTCAGCGATCATAATGATCAGGTTACTATTCAATTTCGAGATTACGGTAAAGGTATTCCAGATGAACTAAGAGAAAAAGTATTTGAACCTTACTTTCGTGTCGCACATGAAAAACAAGAAGGTACAGGATTAGGTTTAAGTATCGTTCGTAATATCGTACTCAGCCACCATGGAAAATTAATACTTAAAAATCATCAAGATGGTGGTTTAATTGTTGTTTTATCCCTTCCGAGGGAAGACTAATGTTTTGTCGTATTTTAGGGTTATTCTTTGTCTGTATATCATCATTAAACAGCCAAGCAAACCAAATAGAAGTATTACATTGGTGGAGTTCAGACAGTGAGCAATTAGCATTGAATGAACTTCGATACGAACTTGAGCGACAAGATATAATATTGCATGACGCCGTCGTTCCTGGTAGTGGTGGTGATACAGCTACGACAGTACTCCAAGCTCGTGCTATCGCAGGTAATCCACCAGAAATGGCTCAAATTAATGGCCCAGAGATTAAATCGTGGGCAAAACTTGGTTTTCTAGCAGATCTTAATAATATTGCTAAAAAACATAAGTGGCGAGAACGATTACCAAAAATCGCAATAGATATAAATACTTATCAAGGTTATTTTGTCAGTGCTCCCATTAATATTCACCGAGTAAATTGGTTATGGAGTAATAAGACAGTCTTTGACCAATATAATTTAACCCCACCAGAAACATGGGATGCTTTTTTTAGTGTTGCTAGTACATTAAAATCACAAGGAGTAACTGCCTTAGCCGTTGGTAATGATCCTTGGCAATTAGCGATTATCTTTGAAGTCATGGCGCTTGGTCTACATGGCTCTGAATATTATCGTCAATTATTAATAGATTTTGATATCGATATCATTATGAGTGAACAAACCCGTACACTCTTCTCTACGTTTAGAAAACTTAAACCATATATTAATGTGAAAAAATCATCAGCATGGAATGCTATTACGCCATCAATAATATCTGGTGAAGCCGCAATGCAATTACAAGGAGATTGGGTAAAAGGAGAATTAACAGCCAAAGGTTTAAAGCCAAATAAAGATTATTTTTGTACTGCGGCGCCAGGAACTACAAACACCTTTATCTACAATATGGATAGCCTAGTCTTATTCAAATTACGTTCAAATAAATCAGATAAAATAGTGACACAACTTGCTACAACACTCGTCTCATCTGACTTTCAATCTAAATTTAATCAAAAAAAAGGATCTATTCCAGTCTTAAGAGATATCGATATGTCATCATTTGATGATTGCTCAAACATATCAAATCAACAGTTTAACTATGCGGAACAACACAATACATTATTACCAAGCATGTCAGATTCAATGGCAGTATCTATACCACTTCAAGAAGCAATGTTAGATTTAATCATGCTCTATTTTAATGATGATACAATAACGGAAGAACAAGCAATCAATCAATTAGTTAAAATTGCTCGAAGCAAAATATTTGAAAAATAATATAACGGCAATACATATTTCTTCTATTTTAGATAAACAAAAAAGCAATTCAAATTCTATTTTTATCACTATTTTCGTAAATAAATACGATTAACGAAACAGTTCAAAGCCAATAAAAATGATCGCAGCAGAGCCTAATACGGCCACTAATCCCGTTACAATCTGGTTTTGCTGCGATTTTGATAAATAACGAATAACCCAATAAGCAAAAGCTAGTAATCCAAAAATAACCAATAACTTAAACATTCTGCACTCCTTTGACTTTAACTAGTAAAAATATATAGATAGCCAACGACCCTTACACTGCAACCTCCTCTATCAAGTGTAGGTGTTAATACTAATAAAAATAGCACCTAATAGTGCTATTTTTAATAGTGTCTTATATTGAACAATAATTACATTTTAAACATAGGTATATTTTGTAACTGTGGAATTATTTGTTGAAGTTGTTGTTCTTGCTTTGCTAACCCTTCAATTGAACCGCACAAATCATTGGCTTTCACTTTCATTTCACCACTATGCTGAGTCACGGTATCGGTAATTTGGGTCTTTAGCTGTGAAAATTTCGTCTGCATCTGACTAAAATCTACATCGCCATTTTTCATTTCATCAGCCAGTGCTGCTAATACACTTGAGATCGATTCGACGGTCACTTGTTGCATTGCATTTTCAAATTCAGTTTTCCACGTCGTATCCATGCTACTAAATACATCAGCAGGCATTACAAACTCACCCTGTTGATTATGAAATTTTTGTTGGGCTTGCTTACTCAATTGATTAACGAGTGTCTGTACTTTTGCAAAAGCCGCTTGTGAATCAAAGCTACTGGATACATCTTTCAATACAGCTAAAGCTAAGCCTGTCCCTTGTTGGGCTAACGCTGCCATCTGCGGCAAATAGGTTTGCATATTATCACTGTATGCTGTTAACGCTTTTTGTTGCATCGCATTAAGATCAACCTGTTGACCATTAATAAATAAATTATTGTTATCATCAATCAATAACTTAGGCTTTCCTGCTTCATAAACAGACACACTGCCTTTATCAATATGAATAGGGTTAGGCACATCAACAGGACAACTTTGTGCATACACAGTACTTGAACTTAATAACAGTAAACCGCCAATTAACCCTTTTATCATCACTATTTTCTCTTTAATTTGATCAAAAAAAGCAGCTCGTTAAAGCTGCTTCTCTCAGTTTAATTAATGTTAGTGGTTATTATCAACTTGAAATGCATTATGGTTAAACAAAGATGACACAATATCTGCAGAAGATACGCCATCAGCTAAACCTAACTCATGATGTGGATTGATATTAATATCGATATTTTGAGTATGCCCATTATCACTATCAACCGTAAGGTTTACATTACCTTTACTATCAACATCTGCACTAACATGCTTTAATAAATCATCTATATCTGACTTATCATCATTAGCTAATAATTCACGAATATCGATCTTATCCTTACCTAACTCAAAATCAGTAATAGTATCAGTTTTAGTAGAAAGCGACGTTTCATGCCATGTAAATACATCATCACCACTACCGCCAGTTAAAATATCATTACCTTGTCCAGCAACTAGAATATGATTACTATCAAAACCAAATAATGATTTGCCTTGGTTATCAGCAATTAATGTATTGTCCTGTTGATTACCAAAATTATCGCTCAACTCTAGGTTACCACTATTAAGTAACGAACCTAATTTATCTTCGTTAGTCATACTGGCAGTATTGTCACCAAAGAGATCATTCTGACTAACACCATTCAAAATGATATTTTGCACCACTTGATGTTGGTCATCAAAAATCTGAATTTCGGTATTACCTTGTTGCTCAACAATATTCAAATGATTATTGAGATAATCCAAAGATTGAATCTTTTGACTATCGAGCGCATCACCAAGATTAATCGTATCAATACCGACTTCAAAATCCATGATAGTGTCAGTTGCTGGCGCATTAGCAGTACCAAAATCACTGTCAGACCATAGGAAGGTATCTTTAACACCATCACCATTGCCATCGAGATCACCACCCCATAAGATATCATCGCCTCGACCGCCAACTAAAATATCAGACGCTAACCCACCGACCAAAATATCATTTCCATCACCACCCAATAACGTTGCTTGTGCTGTACTATCAATCACCAAGTTAGCTTGGTCGGAAGCACTATTCTGACCAATCACATTATTAGTAGCACTAAGGTCATCAACAACCACATTGATGTTTACTGGTGGCGATATAGCTTGGGAACCATCAGATTCCGTTGATACCGCTTCAACACGAATGGTATGGCTACCTTGATCAAGATCTTTAATATAAACGTCACTTAAATCCTGAGCTGTAATCTGCCACTCGCCATTGCCTAAATAAATACCAATAACATTACCCGCTTTATCAACAATCGATGCTGAGCCTAAGTCACTAATTTTTATAGTAAGTGTCTCAGATGCATCAGCCGATGCCGCAACAATTAAGCCAATCAACGGTAACATTGTTCCTAATGAACTTTGAATCGCAGCAGTTTGAAGATGATCGGTACTTAAACTCAATGATGGCGCATCTGCTTTGGGCGTAACATTGATATTAATAGTATTAGTAACGCTTATTGGATTACCCGCACCAGAGTTACCATTATCATCAGTGACCATTGTAAGCGTATCAACACCGCTAAAATTCGACTTACCAAGATAAGTAACACCCTCAGCCAATGCTTTATTGATAGTATTAATATTACCATTAATGACCATATTATGGTCTTTGTCATAGCTAATATTAAGTCCATGTGTATCAACATTATCAGCAAAAGACACATGACCATCTTTAACTTTTAAAGTTACTGTCATGTTCATCTTGGCATTGTCATCATGGCTATCTACATCAGAAATACTCAGCCCTTTAATCAGTAATGGCTTATCTTCATCAACCGTTAGTGGATCTGATGGTATATGATTCACTGGCGCATCGTTGACAGCATTAACATCCACATGAATTGTTTTCTCAACCGTTGTACCTACAACACCATTATCAACAGCATGAATATCAATGCTGAGTTTACCATTCCAATTATTCTTATTCGCATCACCTGGATGGAAAATCAGCGTATCAAGATGAGAGCCTATGCCTTTAATTACCCATGAACCATCAACTTGCTTTTCAGCACTTCCGGCAACACCTTCAGGAAGCGTAAATGAACTTGAATCTGGCACATTAGTAATGGTGACCTGTAATGATTCAGCACCATTCTCATGCACATTTGTTCCTGGATCATTAATGGTTTTTTGATCATCAAAAGCTTTAATACCTAAATCTAAGATGATCGGACTATTTTCATTGCCTGAAATATTAGTGTTGATATTAGTATCAACACCATCGGAGACAGGCTTTACATCGATTGTTATCGGTTTTGAATACACATTTTCATGAGGTAAAGCAGTACCTTCCTCCTGATTATAAACAACAACTTGTATATCAGCTTTTCCACTAAAATTACCTGATGGTGTAATGCTGATATTATTTAAATTGAACGACTTGCTATCTTTTGGCACTGCAATAGTCCACACGCCATCACTATTATTTACCGCACCATGAACAATAAAACCATCAGGAACATGTTCTAACTTAATAGAAGAAATCGATTCAGCGGCATCAACAACCTTTCCTGAAATACCGCTTAACGTAATGTCTGAATCTTCAGATCCATAAATTGTTGTGTCTTTAACATCCCATTGAATATCATCATTAATTGGCTCAATGTTAACGCTCGTTGAGTATTTTTTGTTACCACTTACACTTATTACCTTGCCATCACCAGTATCAACAATATCAACGACCCCGCTAATTTTCACTTCACCACTGAAATGCTTAACAGAAGGCTTAAATTTAATATTATTGAGCTCAGATTCATTAACTATGATCGTCTGAACATACTTACCATGATCAATAAAGTAACCTTGCTTGCTATCCGCTAGTGTTAGTGTCACTGTTTTTACTGTTTCAGAACTATCGGTAAGCGGCACATGTACATGTAATATTACCTCATTACTATCTTCTTTATCAGTAGTGGTAATAGTTACATCTTTAAGCTCATCAACAACAGGAGCAATTATAACAGGCACTTTAACATCACCAGTTTGAATTATCTCTCCCGTATTAGGGTTTGTATTCACAACATCGACAGATAAATCAAATTTACCTGCATAGTCTGTCGGAGTGGTAAGAGTTAAGCCAGATAACACTGTTGTTATATTATTTGCATTCGCAGTCACTATATATTCATGCAAGCTAGAATTGTATTCTACATGTATTTTTTCTGAGCCCTCTATGACACTTCCTTTCGGTAGGCTATTAGCTTTAATAATAAAGGTTAACTGACCTTCCTGTGGTTGAGAATCGGTCGATGTTATTTCTAAATGTTTAACCAGCTGCTTACCTAATAAAGTCGGTGTATCTTCCGACCCCGATATACTTGGATGCACTAACTCAATATGACTAATATTATCGACCTGATCTTTGTCGCCACTACTACCAGATTGTGACTCACCGGAGAAATCGATATAAATTTTTTCACTCGTTATATCTTTGCTGTCTTGATCACTCGTGTCATTTATTTGCTCATCACTCTTATCAAGAATGTCAGCATTCACGGTAACAGTTGCGATCCCCTTATAACCATTTACCGCCTGGATATTAAGGTGTGCTAATCCAGACTCAGGGACTAACCATTGGTTATGACCCAGACTTATTGCTGCCTTAGTTTGATCACCTTGACCATATTCAACAATAAAATCTGCTTTATCGTTTTTATTTAATGTCATAGACATGACAGTGATCACTGCATTCTTAATAGACTCAGAGCCATCGTTAGCTGTACCATCCAAATCCCATGCAACAGATAGATCAACTTTACCCTGTTCATCACTTTTAACAGGATTGGATACTTGTTCACCATAATGATCATGAGCAAACTTGCCATCATCGACAACAACTTGACTTTTATCACCTGGCAAAATTTGTTTAATATCTAAACCACCTTCTTCAACAGCCGCTTTTATATCAACATTAACTGTCTCTGTTATATGCTTTTCGGTAGTTTCCTTATTTCCACAATCCACAGCGACCGTAAAATCTAACGTTAGCGCTGTATCTTTATCTGAATTATGGGGTGCTGTTAACGTTAACGCCTCAGGATTACTTAATAAAAATTTAAATTGGTCACTACTTAACACAGCGATGCCGTTGATTATCTGCAATGCGGTACCATCAATGGATACCGAGTAACCACCTTCTATGCCGTTAATCGTTAATCCACCTAATGTCTCACCAATAGGTAAGACAATAGGTTTACCATCATCTGCTTTTGGCTCCCAATCAATGACGGTTGAAATATCTTCAGTACCTATCGATATTAATGGTGCTAATTGCGGAACAATATGGATGTAAATCTCTTGAGTAATGGGAGAATTACTACTCTTACCATCGTCCTCTGTGACAATCGTTGTCATCGTCATCTTGATCGTATCTGTACTATTTTTCGGTGCGACAATCGTCAGATTTTTTAAGGTATCTTTGATCGATTCGCCATCACTCGCCGATAGTTTTAACTGATAAGTTATCTGACCATTCACTAACCCTGCGTAGACTAATGGTAAGTCTTGACCAGCCGCTGTTTCAAAGGTAACACCTTCAGGGATATCACTTAATACCACACTTAATGTTTCTGATTTATCAGGAGCATGCCCATTATAATCTTCACCTGAACTAACGTTTATATTTAGTGACGTTTTACCATTTTCATTAATAACGGTACAAATACCTTTACCTTTATCTACTGATTCCCACCCACCGATTGTATCAGGAACAATGACTGGAGTATCAGGATCACCTTTAATATTAATGTCTAATGATTTTTTTCCAAACTCAATTGAATCTGTTTTTTCTTCAGTCTTACCGTCCACGGTAATATGAGCTATATCTTTAATAATCCCAGTCACTGTGATTTTAAAATCGCCACTAATATCATCCTTTGGTGATAGTTGTAGACGATCTAACTGATCATAAGCAATCTCATATTTCCCGTTATCCATTGCTACAACATGACCATCTAGCAACAATTTAAAACCTTTAGGTAAATCAGACAGTTGAACAAAAAGATGCTCAGATTTATCCTGATCAACAGATTCAAATAAATGAATTCCATCAACTAATCTTATTACTTGATCTTCAATACTTTCAATATGACTAGTTGATAAAGATCCTTCATCAGCATCTGGAAGTACATTAATAGTCAAGTTTTTAATATCTGAAAATGCACTCGCTTTACCATCAACTACTTGAGGTGAGTCATAGTTGAGAGCTTGTACATTAACTTTAATATCGCCACTAAAATTAGCTTTAGGGATAATATGTACATTCATTATCTCAGAGGCTGAAGCATAACTACCATTATTTATATATTTCTCAATAACACCATTTTTTATTATGGCAATATCACCATAAACTTTGCCATGCTCATCAGAAGGTAAGCTAATACGATACCAGTCGACATGTTCTGAACCATCCTTATCTGTTGGCTCAGCAAGAATATTTAAATTCGCGCCATTTGGTGAATCTTCATTAATCGTATAATGATCAACTGTTTTACTTGACCAAACGGGTTTATCCGCGATTCCTAATACAGTAATGTTTAAAGGTTGAGATAATAATATATCTGTAGTCTTTGTATGAACACTAACATCCATATCAAATGTTAATGGTTTACGATCGTTACTAAAAGTTGAAAAATCATGATCAGGTACAAATATCAGACCAGATAACTGAAATTCAGCATTATTACCAACAGATGTAAACTCACTACCCGAAATCTCGATTTTTCCATCATGAACATCTAATACACTGCCATTATATTTAAATATACCATGTGATTTATCACCGACATTAATAGTCAATTTTTCGATTTTTTCACCTTGGTCAATATCAAATAAATCAACAGTGATCGGATCAATAACTATTCCTTTGGAATCTTCATTACCAATAACAGACTCAGGAGCTAAAACAGCAGTACCATCTTGAACATTTATTTCAACATTAAATGCTTTACTATGATCGTTATCAGCATCAATAGCATAAACAGGTATTCCAAACTTTATCTTATCCGTTCCCGTTTGATCTAATTCACCTACCATTGTAAATACATAATGTCCAGTTGATACTAATGTATATTTGAAAATAACTTCATCGCCCACTTTTCCTTCATACAATCCATTACTTGTTTGGACTAGTTGTACAAGTTGATCATGAGAGGTAATGTGAACATTTTTATTAAACGATTCAATGTCAACTTTATAGTCAATAACATTATCAGAACCAACTTGAACGGTAAGATCACCTTTTGCTGAGTCCAATTTTTCATTATGTTCTTGTACAGTAATACTTGAGGCATTAGTTATAACAGGATCACGACCATCTTCAATCTTGATACTGATAGCACTGCTTGTGCTGTCATTATCAAAGTCTGTCGCTTTAATACCTAAATCAAGCTGTATATCGTCCGCTTTATTGTTTTGCTCTAGCGCCTGATGCTGCGTCACCGTGTACTTACCATCCTTTTCAATGGTAATGGTTAATACATCGGTTGCTGGTGATGATACCTTGCCCGTAAAGACATGAATAACATTCCCATCAACAGTATATTCCGTTTCCTGAGTATTCGATGTTAATCCCGCTAACGTGGCTTTTGCTGTATCACTTAACTCAAAGTTCAAGCTCTTAATCGTGTCTGAGCCTAACGTTAACTCAATATGACTTCCATTCGTTTGAGTCTGATGCCCCGCTTCTTGGTAATCTAACGTAGCATCAGTACCAAAGGCAGGCAATGCACCATCTTTGATAGTCACGTTAACATCAATTGGTTTCGCTAATAGATCACCATCAATATTTCCCAATTGAACAGGTACTGAAATATTTAATGGTTCACCTTCCCGAGTAACATTAACATAAGTTCCTGACTGACTAAGATGATCTAACGGTTGATATTCTGTTAATGTCATACTTACGGTAACATCACCTTGTTGATCCGCACTAGGCGTCAAGGTTAATGAAACAACCTTGTCATCCTTTGCGGTATAACCTGTCAGAGTGATCACACCCTGTTCATTTGTGGTTGGCTTAAAAGTAAGGGCATCCCCACCAGAAGTTAATTGATTTAACTCACTAATAAGTACAGATTCGGTATCTTTAGCTAACGATAACGATGATGCAATTAAATCTTTATTTATCACCTTCACCGTAAAATCATGGTGACTTTGAGCTAAATAATCAGGATTAATTCGAGGTTCTAAATCACCTTCAACAAGTTTTATCGTAGCCTGACTATAATCTTCAATCGATGAAGCGGTATTATTATGATCACCATAATGGGTCGTAGTCACTGACGCACTGACTTCACTGTGACTGGTTATTTGTGCACTGTCCACGCTCACTGACCATGTCAGGTCCGAGTTCACCGTGGTGTCATAGTGTTGCTTATCAATGGTCACAACCACCTTGTCACCACTTTGTGCATCACCCGCCACCGTACCAGTGACCACAATCTGCTTCGCTTCACCTTCGTGCTCAGTCACCACGTCATCACCCGTAATCGGGTTGATATCGATGGTTGGATGAACATTTACGGTATAATCATGCTCAGCGGTCACGGTTTTGCTGTTACCTGCGGTATCTTTGCTCGTTACCGTAGCACTAACATGATCCGTATTCGCATCTAACAAGACCTTGCCATCAACGGACAAACTCCATGATTTATCCGCTTGTACTTTTGCGGTCCCTAACGTTTTACCATCAAGGGTAACGGTAACTATATCGTTAACTTTAACATCGCCGCCAACCGTACCAATAATCGCTTGGGACTGTTCAGAATCAGGTCCTGTCACATTATTATCGGTTGCAATCGAGGTAATAGTAATCGCTGCCGCAATGTCAGTATCAACACCGTAAGGATCGACATTCGTCGCCGTGGCACTGTTGCCTGCATCATCCGTGGTGGTGACGGTTGCCGTCACACTATCAGCCTTCGCACCGGCTAAGGCGCTGCCCTCTACCTCTGCCGTCCACGTTAACTTACCGTCATGCTCCACAACTTTCGTGGTACCCACCGCGTGTCCGTCAACCGTAATCGTAACGGTATCGCCGACTT
>NZ_NPIB01000024.1 GCF_002849605.1 Photobacterium carnosum | reverse complement strand
AAATACGGGTATAGAAAAGCCTTTCTGAAATTGGATTGAATTCTTAGGCATAACGTCACTCCTATACTTCAATATATTGAAGTATAGGAGATAATTTAACAGTGGCTGTTAAATAGTGGTAATCAGGATACTCTATATGTTGGTTAATTGTTTTTTCTATGATTTTTAGTGGTTGTTTTTATGTTAATAATTTAAGCGAAAGAATATACCGTGGATGTCAATTTCTTATGTTATATCTATTTTTGAGAATTATATTGATGATGAAATCGAGATAATTTAAAACGTATCTATATTATTTATAGAATATGTGATTACACGACGGTAATAAAAAGAGACACGTTACCTTTGCCGTCATAGTGTTGATACACATAGCAGGAATATGTCGTCTTTTTTATGGTGTTTTTCTTTTAGCGCATCACAAATAATTCTTCGTGGTAATTTTTCTCAATATCAAAGGAGTGTGCACCGAGCGCTTTTGTTAGTGTTTTTGAAAAGATTTCTGGCCCGCAAAAGTAAAAATCATAATCGTTTACGTTACCGCATTGAGTTGCGATGTAGTCGATATTTAATCGCGGTGAATGGAGGGTGTCTATGACGTTTAACCTTACGTCGGCTTGCTGTGTAAGAGAGTACAATTCATCAGCTAAATGATTATCAATGCCTCGATTACAATAAAATAAATCTATTCGAGGATGATTGGTTTTTCCTTTAAGTGTTTCTAAGATAGCGAAAAAAGCAGCGATGCCAACACCTCCCGCAATCCAGATTTGTGGCTTGTTAAGGTCGAAATTAACACGACCATAAGGGCCTTCTACGGTTACGGCATCACCTATTTTTATCCGTTCGTACAATCCCGTGGTGAAGTCTCCCAAGGCTTTAATTAAAAAACGTATTTCAGGGTCGGTAGTGCCTGAAACAATGGTAAATGGATGTGGATCTTCATTACCAAATTGTAAATATGCAAACTGTCCTGCTGTATGTCCTTGCCAAGCACTATTGGGTTTTAATATTAATTCCATTGTTTCAGCTTGTGGAAAATAACGCGTCGAGACAACAACAGCAGCGTGGCGGTTACTGCGTCCGACAAAACCCAATAAACTATACATTGCCGCAATAGAGCCAATAAAAGCAAAGCCTAATGTGAGGTAATAAATAGGCTCTCCCCAATAAGCATGCTTGAGTAGTAATACTGAGTGAACAACGATAAGTAAATAGGCAACTGACATTAGGCGGTGTGATAATTTAAAGGGTTTATATTTTACCGTGGCCCATAGCGAGATCATCAGTAAGGCCAATAGTAAATAAAAGCCCCACTCCCCAATATTTTCTGCAAAGCCATGCAAATTATTGACCCACGCATTCCAACTAAACTCAGTTGCAGCTGGTTTTGAATCATGCTGACGAGCCGGTCTTGTTAGGATGCCTGCCATAACTAGCCACTTAGGAATTTGGTACCATAGCCAGTGTGAGATACCGAGTGCGATGCTACTGATACCTAGCCATTTGTGTATGCGATAAGCTTTATCCATGCCACTAAGCCAGTTCTCAATGACAGATAAGCGCATGGCTAATATCATGGTGATGGACATTAATATCAGAGATAAAATACCAGAGTATTGAATTATTGCTGAGCGCCACTCAAAGAGGTTGTTTGACGTGAAGAATTGCGGCTCCACTGCAAACCAAAGCGTTGATATTGTGGCAATCATTACCCAAATAACATTGCGAGTAGTTTTCATTATTTTATGCTCATATAAACGATAGCTTTATGTTAACTTTTGGGATGTAAAGCGACGTCAATATACGTATATCTATGCAAAGTTTGATTGTTGGTATTTTGCTTATTAAAAAGAAGCCATCATGACTTCTTTTTAATATAACGATGGTTATTAAAACCATGCATAACACGCTTATATAAAAATCTTTGTTTAAAATGATGTTAGCTGTCTTTTTTACGTCGCTCAATTTCATCTTGAAAACGTGTGATTGTAAAATCAATGAATGCACGTAATCGTCGAGGCATTAAGTCTCGTTCTGGATAAATAAAACTGATGGGAATAGGAACTTGTGAGGCATAAAGGCTGGGTAAAATATGGACCAATTTTCCTTCAGTAATAAGATTACGGCACAAAAATTCTGGAATATAGGTGATCCCAAAACCATCTAAACAGAGATCTAACGCGGCGCTTAATGTATTGACCTTAAAACGATAAGGTAGGCCTTCTAATACATTTTTATTCCCCGTACGAACACTACTGATCATTTTAATTTGTTGATGAGGCGCTTTTAGATCGGCCAAACTTTGGGGTAAGCCGTATTGTTCTATGTATTGAGGGCTTGCTACTAATACTCGTGTTGAATGATGGAACGTTCTGACGATCAGCGATGAATCTTCAATTTCTCCCACTTGTATCATAACGTCAAAGCCTTCTTTGATAAGGTCAACTTTACGGGTTGATAATTCAAGATGTATTTTTAAGTTAGGGTGTAAAGCCATAAATGCTTTTATACAAGCGCCAAAAAAGCCTTTTCCTACCTCTACGGGCATGACCATTTTTAAGGTACCGCAAACTAAGTCGTGACTTGCGGTAACTTCAAGTTCAGATTGTTTTAAGACGTCTAGAATCTGTGAACAAGAACGGTAAAAAGCATCACCCTCTGCCGTTAGCACTAATTGGCGTGTTGAGCGTGTTAATAATCTAATTCCTAAATAGCGTTCTAATTCTGCAATTTTCCGGCTTACTGTTGATTTGGTTAGTTCTAATTCAGCAGCCGCTAGCGTAAAACTTTGGCGTTCAACAACGCGCGCGAATATTGCGATGGTGTTTAAATCAAAGCCAATTTTATTGTTTTTTGTCTGCAACAGTCTTTTCCTTTGTGATGTATATAACAACAATCGATTCCACTTTATACTTTATACCATAAAGTAATTTAGGACAGAAAATGAAAGCATTTTATATCACTCGCACCGCATCTTCTTTGGCGGTTGTGTTGCTATTATCGGCATGTAGTATGATTCCGCCCTCTGAACCACAACACCATTCGCTACTTACCGCCCAACAAGTTCATTTATATCAGCGTGATCTTAGTGATATAAAAACAGATTGGTGGACCCAATTTAAGGATCCGCAATTAAATCAATTAATCACATTAGGGCTAACGAATAACTTAACCTTACAGCAAGCTCAACAGCGTATTGAATTAGCCACTCAACAGGTTGCTTTGGCTCAAGCGGGTGATAAGCCAACCTTAAACCTCAATGTGAGTGGTGGGGCAATGGGGGCTAATTTACACTCTTTATCCCCTAATCATGCGGAATTTTCAGCGTTAGGAATGTTGCTGCCTTCTTTTTCGTACCAATTTGATTTTTGGGGTAAAAATAAGGCAATTATTGCTGCTGCGACCAATCAAAAATTATCATTAGAAGCACAAGCAGTACAAGCTAAATTATTGTTATCAGCGGCGATTACCAGTAGCTATTTTAGCTTACAGAATAATTACCGCTTAGCGCAGAATATTCAGTTGTTAGTGCGTGAAACGAATAAGCAAAGAGCCGTTATTGAAGACCAAATTCATCGCGGTTTAGCAAGCAAAGCGGAATTATTTCAACAGCAAGGCGATCTTGATAAGTTATCAGCGCAGCTTTCAATGACGGTTACTCAACAGCAATTGGCAAAAAACCAATTAGCGTTATATTTAGCTAAAACGCCAGAGCAACTGGGAACGCTATTAACGCCAAATGCACACCCAATAAATCAATTGAATACCATGACGACGATTCCAATGAATTTATTGGGTCGTCGCGCGGATATTATTGCGAATAAATGGTTGGTTGAAGCGAATCAACAAGGAATAAAACAAGCTAAAGCGGCTTATTATCCTGATATGAATTTAATGGTCATGGGCGTTTTTCAAAAATTATCTTCGATGAACCCAGCGGATCTCTTTTTAAGTGGCGCAACTATTGCCACGACCTTACCGCTTTATGATGGCGGCGTTCGTGATGCCAATTATGCGTCGGCCAATATTCATTATGATCAAGCGGTAACTATTTATAACCAATCTGTTCTTACAGCAGTAAAACAAGCTTCTGATGCGATTGTTAATTTACAAGAAGCATTACAACAACAAGCGCTTACTGTGGCATCAACCACACAATATCAGCAAGCTTATATGATTTTTAAGCACCGTTATCAGCGTGGATTAGCCAGTTTTTCGGAAATGAATAATGCACAAATAAAATGGCATCAACAGGTTATTCAAACCACGAATGCTGATAACGCCACGCTGCAAAATCAATTACAACTTATTGTTGCCCTCGGTGGCGGTTATCACGCTCAACAATAAACTACCGCCACTTAGCACAATAAATAAGATGAGATCCAATATGACAAAGCAACCTCTTAATTCTACTTCTAAAAAAAAGCGCAATATTATTCTCGGTGTTTTTATCGTCATCGTTATGGCTGTGGCTGTGACTATTTATTTACTCATGCCAACCACTTCACAAAGTACAGATGATGCGTATGTTGCAGGCCAGCGAATAATGATCACCGCCCAAGAGGCTGGCACGGTTAATGCCATCAATGTTGATGATACTCAACAAGTTGAACAAGGTGCGCAGCTCGTTACCTTGAATCGTAATCCATTGTTATTAAAGCAACAACAAGCGGAAGCTAACCTTAAAAATACGGTTCGTGATGTACAAAGTAATTATTTAAAAATAGCACAGTTAAAAGCCCAAATTGCAGCAGAAAAAGTCATGTTAGCCCAAGCGAAGCAAGATTATAAGCGTCGAATTGGGGGTGATAAAGATGGCTCAGTATTAGCTGAAGTATTATCGCATGCAAAAAATGCGGTCATGATTAAAGAGCAAAACTTAATTGCGTTAAATAAACAATTACAAGCGCTACAAACATTATTGCCGCAAGAACATATTTTAGATAATCCTCAAGTTCAAATGGCGATTGCGCAATTACGTCATGTTTATCTTGATCAACAAAATGCCACTATCTATGCGCCTAAAGGCGGTATGGTTATTAATCGTAGTGTGCAAGTGGGTCAACAAATTCAAGCAGGCCAAGCACTAATGACTATCGTGCCATTAGATAATGTTTGGGTTGAAGCTAACTTTAAAGAAACGCAGTTACATAATATGCAAACCGGACAACCTGTTACCATTCAATCTGATTTATATGGTGATAAGTATACTTACACAGGTGTTGTTGCGGGCATTGGTGCGGGTACGGGTAGTGCGTTTTCAGCGATACCTGCTCAAAATGCGACGGGTAACTGGATTAAAATTATTCAACGTGT
This sequence comes from Photobacterium carnosum, assembly GCF_002849605.1. Taxonomy (GTDB): domain Bacteria; phylum Pseudomonadota; class Gammaproteobacteria; order Enterobacterales; family Vibrionaceae; genus Photobacterium; species Photobacterium carnosum. Next base: position 70,892 of record NZ_NPIB01000024.1, on the reverse strand, counting down.
ACCTGTCCGTATTTATATTGATTCACAACAAATTAAACAACATCCATTACGTGTTGGTATGTCGATGGCTGTCACGGTTGATACTAAAGCGACAGTTAAGCAGCCGTTTGATTATACTGTGTTTACCGCCAATGAAAGTGCACAGAAGACTACTAATAAACGCTTAGCCGTTGTTGATAAAAAGGTAGAGATATTCGTTAACCGCCTTATTAAGGCGTAGGTGATGTAATGAATGAATCTGTACCATTAAAAGGCATTAAACTGCTGTTGATTACCTTCGCGACATCAATGGCAACCTTCATGATGATTTTAGATACATCGATTGCCAATGTTGCGATTCCAACCATCGCGGGTAATCTTGGTGTATCAACCGATCAAGGTATCTGGGTGATCACCGCCTTTGGTGCTGCAAATGCGATTTCAATGCCGATGACGGGTTTTTTAAGCCGTCGTTTTGGTGAAGTGAAATTATTTATCTTTGCCACTATAGGGTTTGTTATTGCGTCGATGTTATGCGGTATGTCGAGCAGTATTGGCATGTTGATTTTTTTCCGCGTGGTACAAGGTGCTGTTTCTGGATCGATAGCGCCATTATCACAAAGTATTTTATTGCGAAATTTTCCCAGAGAAAAGCATGGGTTAGCGATGTCGTTATGGTCAATGACGGTTGTTGTTGCACCTATTATGGGGCCAATTTTAGGTGGTGTGCTAACTGATAATTACTCGTGGTCATGGATATTTTTCATTAATGCGCCCATCGGAATTATTGCCAGTACATTAGTGTTCTTTTTATTGAAAGGTAAAGAAACAAAAACCCAACGTGAAAGCGTCGATTATATGGGAATTGGGCTATTAGTGGTGGCGGCGGGTAGCCTACAAATGATGCTTGATTTGGGTAAAGATCATGACTGGTTTCAATCTAATTTAATTTTAGGATTAACGCTGGTCGCTGTTCTCTCTTGGGGCTGTATGATCATTTGGGAATGGTATCATGATAACCCAATCGTTAATTTTCGTTTCTTTACTCAACGTAATTTCACGATTGCAGTAATTGTGATGAGTTTAGGGTATATGGTTTACTTTGGCTCTACCGTATTATTGCCGTTGTGGTTACAAGCGGTGATGGGATATACCGCATCATGGTCAGGCTATGCGACAGCACCCGTCGGTATTTTAGCGGTTGTGAGTGCGCCTATTATTGGTAAATTAGTTCAAAAAACAGATATTCGTTATATTTTAACTTATGCCTTTTTGATCTTTGCTGTGGTTGGATTTTGGCGGAGTACTTATAATTTAGCGGCTTCGTTTGATTATATTATGATGCCACAATTAATTCAGGGGGCGGCAACGTTAGCCTTTTTTGTGCCACTCCAAAATTTAATTGTAAATAGTGTTAAATCAGATCAAATAGCGAATGCGGTCGCGTTATCAACATTCTTCCGGACTTTATTTGGTAGTTTTTCATCATCAATTGTTACTACAATGTGGGATCAACGAATGGAATTTCACCATTCACGCATTGCAGAAGGATTTACGCTTGCTAATCACCAAGTCAGTCAGTTTATCCATTCAATGGGTAATAACCTTGATGCGGTGAATAATGTGATTACTCGACAATCCTATATGATGTCAACGGTCGATTTATTTTGGTTGTCAGGGATCTTATGTTTATTATTGATCCCATTAGTATGGCTAGCAAAACCAGTGCGTCATTAATTATTTAGGGTAGCCGTTATACGAAGATCCTATAAAAAAGAGTAATCATTAATTATGGTTACTCTTTTTATTGTGCTGGATTATTTATTTTATCGTGCGTTTTATAAAATATATGTTTGCAGATCTTCTTTTCTTTGAATTATGAGCGTAATATTTTTTTACTTTTAAACATTTCAATGTGTAAATACTTAATGAATATCAAAAAAATAGCAAAAATCAGTATTCTTAGCGCTCTAACATTACTTGTTACAGGTTGTTCACCATCCGCTGATGTATCGCATTCATTTACATTTGATATTGCGAATTCAACCATTAATCATAATCTTTCTTCAGGCTCAGGCATGGTTGTGAATAATGGTGAATTAATGGTTGTGGGTGATGATTCACCTTGGCTATTTAGTGTAAATAACGATTTTAAAATTAATAAAAAAACATTAATTGAACAATTTCCTGTTAATGAACAAAATCGTATTAACTACAAAATTAAGCCTGATTTTGAATCAATGACAATGGTTAATTACCTTAATAAGCCTTATTATTTAGTGATGGGTTCAGGTAGTAAAGCGGTATTGCGTGAACAAGCTTATTTAATGCCAATTAATGGTGGTGAAACTCAAAAACTGTCATTGTCTAACTTGTATGCTCAACTTCATAAAGCGGCAAACTTTACTCAACAAGAAAAAATTAATATTGAAGGTATTGCGAGTACCGGTAATGAAATCTTTATCTTTAATCGCGGTAATGAAGGTAAAAATGCCATTTTCACTATGGATAAGAATGAATTAATGGATTATTTAGAAGGTAAAACTCAAACATTACCTTCTTTAAAAGTTTATCAAGTTCAATTACCTAAGATTAATGGTGTTCAAGCTTGTTTCTCTGGTGCTGATTACTGGAAAGATGCGAATAGCATGCTGTTTACTGCATCAGTTGAAGGTAATAATAATAGCAGTATCAATGATGGTGCGATTCAAGGTAGTTTTGTTGGTGTATTACCACTAAAAGCCTTAGCGAATAAAGCAACAATTGATTTAACTACATATAGTCAAGAAATAAAAAATAACGGTAAAGCAGTTATTACAAAAGCTGAATCAATAGCTATTGAAAATCAAACAAATAAACAAGCTAATGGTTACATTGTTAGTGATAATGATAATGGTACCAGCCAATTCTTTACTTTTACCATTGATAAGTAATTTGATTAGAGATTAAATAAAAAAGCAGTAATAGCCTCTTGTTACTGCTTTTTATTTAATTGTTCCTGATTACCACTATTTAACAGCCATGGTTAAATAATTACCTATGCTTCAATTTAATGTCAGAAAGGATTTTCTATATCCGAATTTATGAAAATGTTCGGAATGGAAAAACAAAGTAGAGCACGGTTATTTATCTTGGCAGAGTCTCGAAGGAGTCAGAAAATTATATGTATAGTCAAAAAATGAGCGTTATTTAGAATTAAATATTATTATATTTTTGATATGCATCTAACTTTATAGTGAGTAAATATTGAAAGTAATCTAAGTGTGCTTTTTTACTTATAACGATCCGTAACTAAAGTTAATATTATTACAATTTTAACCATGGTGATGAGTATGATGGCATCTAAAATATCAACGTCGCAGTTAGCAAAAACAAGGGGGCTTGTTGCTAAAAATTTATTTAGTGAGTTAGCTGAAGCGGGTTATATTACTCGTGACAATAAAGAATGGCGGTTAACAGATATTGGTAAAGCAGCGGAAGGTGAGTATAAACAATCATCTCATTTTGGGCAGTATATTGTTTGGCCTGAAGCATTAGAGATTATTACAACACCATCATTTGAGGGTAAAAAGCTATCAGCAACTCAACTAAGCGGTCATTTTAAATTAACGTCACAAAAAATAAATCAAATACTTGATGAGCTTGGTTGGATCAATAAAGCCGTTAAAGGTTGGAAAGTCAGTCAATCTGGTTCTCGATTAGGTGGTATTCAAAAAGAAGATTCACGTACAGGTATTCCTTATGTGGTGTGGGATGAAACAGTATTAACAAATAATAGCTTACAACATTCTGTTAATGAATTTACGGGTGTTAATGCTGAAGTTAAAAGTACTGATAATTCAGTATCAAATTTTAGACAGAAATTTGAAGCAAAACACCGCTCTGCTGATGGTCATTATGTTCGATCTAAAGCTGAAATGCTGATTGATAATTGGCTTTATATGGCGGGTATTGTGCATGCCTATGAGCGTAAATTGCCGATTGAAGAAGATCTTTATTGTGATTTTTATCTTCCAACCGGTAAGGTATATATTGAATTTTGGGGATTGGAAGATGATCCTAAATATGCCCATCGTAAGAAAATAAAGCAAGATTTGTATGCTAAATATGGATTTAATCTTATTGAATTAAATGATCATGATGTGCAGAACCTTGATGATGTATTACCTCGAATGTTATTAAAATTTGATATAAAAGCTTATTAAGATAAAGAGTAAAATAGCTGATTAATCTCTTAATATTGTAAGGTGATTAATCGGCTATTTACTTTTTATTAAGCGAGGGTTTGGCTGAGAAATAAAAACACGCTGATTATTGTAGGTATCGCACTGTATTTTCCTACTTGTTTAAGCGTTAATTTTGTTAGCTTTGGTGCAAGGATATTGACTAAGATACTAATGTTACAAAAAATGAAAACGCCATAGGTTTTTATATCAATATCGTGGTCTTTTAGTAATTTTATTTGAGCAAGAATTAATATGACATTGAATGTAATACTTAGTGCTCGAGCAATCTGAAATTGAGTGGTATTAAAGTCATTTTGTAATGTATTTTCACTTGCTTTGATGAGGTCATTTTCTGGCTGACTCATAAAGGTTAATTCCTGCTGTAAAAAGGGACAATAGCTGCTTCACTCATTTATAATATTGTGGACTATGAATGATAGTAAGCAATGGATTTTTAAGTTGATTTTGTGATGATCGCACAGCAATGTAATTTGTGCAATTATCCACGCAGTGAACTTAACTTTCATTAAATGAGTTTGGTTTTTATTTTGTTGTTTTATATGCGGATTTTATTTATTAAGAATAAAACTCACGCCTATTTATTAATGGTTACATAGTGTTTTTTATAATAAATAGACGTTGTTTTTTTAAGATGTTCAGTCAATATTAATTAGCTACATTTTATTAGATTTAGCGTATAACTTGCTTCTGTAGATATTGGTGGTGTATATAAAACATAACAATTTTTTAGATTATCAAAAGTAGTCTTTGGGGTCACATATTTACTAAATGTAATCTTGATTGTACGGCTAAGACTCTGAGGATTTGATTGTCGGATTATCTTCCAATCATTATCATTAGTTAAATTAGCAACTAATAGTTCTAAAGAGGTAGAATCTCCATCAGGATAACCGTTGATGAACGTACAACTTTTTGTACCGTTGTGCAATTCACAACCTGAAAATGGGAGGTCTTGTGCAGGAATCTCCATATAAGGGCTTTTATTTGAGACATATGGTAAATTTTCTAATCCAGCAATTGTCATTTTTGCATATCCGATACCTAATCCCGAAGCAATAGCTCCTTTAAGACCTTTTAATGCCGCATTTCTAGCATCAACTTGTAGATTCATAAATTTAGGTGCAGCGACAACGGCGAGAATACCTAAAATAACAATTACAACGACAAGTTCTATTAAGGTAAATCCATTTTTTTTCATATGGCCATCGAATAAAAAATATAATATATGTCTAAATTGTATAATTCTGACTCAGTAAGTCAATCTTCTGACAGTATTTAATGCTGTGTGCCATCATTTGGTCATACGTTTTAGTTGAATATTTTTACGGCAAAATAGCTGTATACATTGTCAGCAAAGGCGTTAGCTGTTAGTGTCGGCACCCAATGTATGTATTTCGACATACTGATTTTATTTTTAGTACATATACAGTCATGTTTCTTATTGAAAATACTGATATATGTTGACGTTTACAGGACATCATTTTGAGTCAGACGGCATTTTCTACCTTAAATCTTCATTCTGATCTATTGAGCAACTTAGACTCACTAGGTTATGAAGCTATGACACCTATTCAAGCTCAGAGTCTTCCACTTATTATTGATGGCAAGGATGTCATTGCTCAAGGTAAAACAGGATCAGGTAAAACAGCAGCGTTTGGCTTAGGATTATTAAACAACCTTAATGTAAAACGTTTCCGTGTTCAGACATTAGTCTTGTGTCCAACACGTGAACTTGCCGACCAAGTTGCTAAAGAGATTCGTCGTTTAGCGCGTGGAATTCATAACATTAAAGTGCTGACGTTGTGTGGTGGCATGCCATTTGGACCTCAAATTGGTTCATTAGAACACGGCGCACACATTATTGTTGGTACACCTGGCCGTATTGAAGAGCATGTTCACAAAGGTTTCTTATGCCTTGATGAACTTAATACGTTAGTGCTTGATGAAGCTGACCGTATGCTAGAAATGGGTTTCCAAGATTCAGTTGATGTGATCATTGATGCGGCACCAAGCAATCGTCAAACATTGCTATTTAGTGCGACTTTCCCTGATCAAATTGCATCGATTGCAAAACGCATTATGAACAACCCAGTGCAAGTGAAAGTAGAATCTAGTCATGATGATAGCAGTATTTCACAGCACTTTTATAAAGTAAGCGGTAATGAAGCGCGTTTAGATGCTGTGCGTTTACTATTGAATTTACACCGTCCTGAATCATGTGTGATCTTCTGTAACACTAAACGTGAAGCACAAGAGATGTCTGATGATTTAGAAGATTTCGGCTTTAGTTCAATTGCATTACATGGCGATTTAGAACAACGTGAACGCGACCGTACTTTAGTATTGTTCTCTAACAAGAGTAAATCAATCTTAGTCGCGACTGACGTTGCAGCGCGTGGCTTGGATATCGATAATCTTGATATGGTGATTAACTACCATTTAGCACGTGACACTGAAGTACACGTACACCGTATTGGTCGTACAGGCCGTGCAGGCAGTAAAGGTCTTGCATGTTCTTTATTCAGTGATAAAGAGCATTACAAAGTTAAGTTGCTTGAAGATTACCTTGATCGTGAAATTAACGGCGAAGCGTTACCTGCTGGCGATTTATTAGAACAACCGACTTTCCGTCCTGAAATGACCACTTTAATGATCGATGGTGGTAAAAAGCAAAAAGTACGCCCTGGTGATATCCTAGGTGCGCTAACCGGTGATAACGGTATTGCTGGTGCTGCTGTAGGTAAGATCAATGTATTTGATCACTGTGCTTATGTTGCGGTTAAACGTGACGTTGCACGTGAGGCATTACAAAAATTAGAAAAAGGCCGTATTAAAGGCCGTAATTTCCGTTCGCGCCAACTGCGCTAACTGATATACAGCTACTTTATAACAATTATATTATGCCGATGTTGTGCTTTTTAAATAAAGCCTCCATCGGCTTTTTTGTAACTGTAAAAAGGATAATAATAATGGTTGCTGGTTTATTTTATTTTAAAAAGAGTATCTATTTATGCATCAAGAGATGATTGGATTGACGATTGCAGGCCTTGGTGTGCTTGGGCTTGGATGTCAATGGCTTGCATGGCGAATGAAATTACCTGCAATTCTACTATTACTGATAGCGGGCTTATTAATTGGCCCTGTGGCTGGGATTTTTAATCCGAATAGACTTTTTGGTGATTTACTGTTTCCCCTGATTTCATTAGCGGTAGCGGTTATTTTGTTTGAGGGTAGTTTGACCCTGAATTTTGCTGAAATAAAAACGGTACGAAAAAATGTAAAAAGTATTGTCACTCTTGGTGCGATTATTACGTGGGTTGTTACCAGTGTTGCCACCTATTATTTATTAGATTTCAGTTGGTCATTGGCGTTCTTATTTGGCTCAATGACCGTTGTAACGGGGCCAACAGTGATCGTGCCTTTATTACGTACCGTAAGGCCACAAGCTAAACTTGCTAATATTTTACGTTGGGAAGGAATATTGATTGACCCGATTGGGGCTATATTTGTCGTAATCGTGTACGAATTTATTGTTTCTAGTAGCCAACTACACAGTTTAGAAGTCTTTGGATTAATGCTATTAGTTGGATTAGTGATTGGTGCTGTAGCTGGTTGGCTCATCGCTTATGTGCTTCGAAATCACTTATTACCTGAATATTTACAACCATTTGCTGTATTAGCGGTTGTGCTTGGTGTGTTTGCTGGTGCGAATGTACTTGAATCTGAAGCGGGTTTATTAGCGGTTACAGTCATGGGGATGTGGCTTGCGAATGCGAAAGATGTTGATATTCGTCATATTCTTCACTTTAAAGAAAATCTGACTATTTTATTAATTTCTGGGTTATTTCTAATTTTAGCATCGCGGATCCAATTAGCTGATTTTCATGCATTAGGCTGGGGAGCAATTGCATTATTTGTAGTGATCCAATTAGTCGCACGACCCGCTTCTATTTTCATATCAACAATATTCAGTGAATTAGCCTTTAAGGAAAAACTATTTTTAGCTTGGGTTGCACCAAGGGGGATTGTTGCTGCTGCAATTTCAGCGTTATTTGCTCTTAAATTAATCGATGATGGTGTTGCTGGTGCTCAACTTTTAGTACCACTGACTTTTATGGTGATTATCGGTACGGTGGTGCTACAAAGCTTAACTGCTCGGCCTATTGCTCGCTTACTTGGGGTTGCAGAGCCATCACCCAAAGGCTTTTTAATTGTTGGCGCTAATGATGTTGCGCGAGAAATTGGATTAGCCCTTAAAAAATATGATTGTCGAGTAGTGATGACTGATTCTAACTGGGATTATATTCGCGCCGCTCGAATGGCTGGTTTAGAAACGTATTACGGTAATGCGGTTTCTAGCCATGCCGATGAATATTTGGATTTAATTGGGGTCGGCCATTTGTTAGCACTTACTCCAGATAAACACTTTAATGCGGTTGCCACAAGCCATTATGAAACGGATTTTGGACAACGTAATATCTTTCGCTTAAATGGTCGTCGACATAATAGTGGCCTAGAGAAGCACTCTGCAACTCAAGCTCATAGTGGTACTGTACTTTTCGGCGATGATATTAGTTATAAAAAATTAGCCAGTTTAATCAATCAAGGTGCCGAAATTAAGCATACTAAGTTAAGTGATAATTTCACCCTTGAGGATTATTTTCAGCAATATAAAGGATCGTCACTTATTCCATTATTTGTCATTGATTTAAAGCAAAATATTTTCCCATTTACAGATGTTTCGACGTTAGAAGCAAAGGCGGGATGGACAATGATTGCTTTGGTAAAAGAATCGGTGTAATTGTTACGACCTTTAACGTAAATTGATCAAAATAAAAAGCACCGTAATGGTGCTTTTTTTTTGTGATGAACTACTTAGGGTTTAACTCCCTATTGGCTTTATAGTCGTTATAACCAAAAGTTATTTTATTAATTAATATATTGATTTTATTTATTTTTAATTAGCTTGGTGATAAGAAATGGATCGCGGAAAAGTGAGGAAGTGAGATCTTTGTCTAGACTTTGGTGTGGGCGTTTTATCTTAAATAAGTAATAAAGATATTTTCATTGCGACATTGTTGCATTAATAAGCGTGAAGTTTATGTTAATTAAGTGTGGCTGGTATTTACTTTGTAGACTATAAATATAGAGATATTTTTTATTCATGTATACAGGAGTTTATATGCCAGTTAGAAAGGGAACTCACCGTCGATTAAGTATTCTAGCCGCCGTGATGATGGGCGCTTCTGGATATACTATTGCAGCAGAAAAGCCAAATATCTTAGTCATTTGGGGCGATGATATTGGGCAATCTAATATTAGTGCTTATACCTTTGGTTTAATGGGATATAAAACCCCCAATATTGATAGCATCGCCAAAGAAGGAATGATGTTTACTGATTATTACGCTGAACAATCGTGTACAGCGGGGCGTTCAACTTTTATTACTGGACAAGGGGTACTACGTACAGGATTAAGTAAAGTAGGTTTACCAGGGGCTGATATTGGTTTACAAGCCGAAGATGCGACCATTGCTGAAGTACTTAAACCTCAAGGGTATATGACGGGGCAATTTGGTAAAAATCACCTCGGTGATAAAGATGAAATGCTACCTACAAATCATGGTTTTGACGAATTCTTCGGTAATCTTTATCACTTAAATGCAGAAGAAGAGCCTGAGAATATTGATTATCCTAAAGATCCAGAATTCCGTAAAAAGTTTGGTCCTCGTGGTGTTATCCATTCTTATGCCGATGGTAAAATTGAAGATACTGGCCCACTAACCCGTAAGCGTATGGAAACGGTTGATGATGAAACGGCAGCGGCTGCGATTGATTTCATGGGACGTGCAGTGAAAGCCGATAAACCTTTCTTTGTGTGGTGGAATGCGACTCGTATGCACTTTAGAACCCACGTGAAGCCTGAGCTTCAAGGTTCAACCGGTATCAGTAACTATGCTGATGGTATGGTCGAGCACGATAATCACGTTGGTGAACTATTAAAAGCGGTAGATAAGCTAGGTATTAAAGATAATACCATTGTCTTTTATTCAACGGATAATGGTCCACATATGAACTCATGGCCGGATGCGGGTACAACGCCGTTCCGTAGTGAGAAAAATACTAACTGGGAAGGCGCATACCGCGTACCTGCAATGGTTCGTTGGCCGGGTAAGATTCAGCCTGGTGTTGTATCCAATGAAATTATGCACCACATGGACTGGCTACCAACATTTGCAGCCATCGCGGGTAACGACAAGATTAAAGAGGAGCTAAAAGAAGGCACTAAACTCGGTAACAAGAGTTTTAAAAATCATCTTGATGGCTATAACTTCCTACCTTATTTAACAGGAAAAGAAGATAAAGGTCGTCGTGAAGAGATCTTCTACTTTACCGATGATGGTGATTTAGCTGCGTTGCGTTATAACAAATGGAAAGCTGTGTTCATGGAGCAACGTATGAAAGGTACGTTACAAATTTGGGCTGAACCTTTTGTTACCCTACGTGTGCCTAAACTGTTCAATTTACGTATGGACCCATATGAAGTTGCTGATGTAACGTCAAATACTTACTATGATTGGTTATTAGATCACGCGTATATGTTTGTCCCGGCACAAGCGTATGTAGGCAAATATCTAGAAACCTTTAAAGCGTTCCCACCTCGTCAAGAAGCGGCAAGTTTTAGTTTGGATCAGGTAATGGAAAAACTGAAACAACCGCAGAGTAAGTAATTAAACATTGATTAATATTTGGGCTCTTCGGGGCCCATTTTTCTTATCTAAGATAAACCGCTTTCATTCACATAACCGTTAATGCTAATGGAAAATTCATCCGATATAAGCTATATCTGAAATATCGCTATATTTTATTTTAAATACAATGATTTAGTTAATATCAATACAAGGATGTATATGATTGATAAAACAGTCTTCGCTATTTTTTGCCAAGTATGGATAAGCCTAATGATGTTGACATCAACGGCTTTTGCTGCGGATTTTGTGGGTAGTGAGCAGTGTATTGATTGTCATAAAGAGCAGGTCGAGGCATGGAAAGGCTCAGATCACGACATGGCGATGAAGCACGCTGATAAAGACAGTGTGTTAGGTGATTTCAATGATGCGACGATCAAATTTAAAGGCAAAGTGAATCGTTTTTTTACTAAAGGCGATCAATATTGGGTCAATATTGAAGGGCCTGATAACCAGTTTCATGATTATAAAATTAGTTATACGTTTGGCTTTGAACCACTACAGCAATATATGGTGGAATTTGACGATGGACGTATTCAATTAATTCCATTTGCTTGGGATGCTAGAGCGCAAGAGCAAGGAGGACAGCGTTGGTATCATCTTTATCCTGAAATGGAAAAAACTGATGCGTTTTATTGGACTAACACTGGTCAGAATTGGAACTTCATGTGTGCAGATTGTCATTCTACCGATGTTAAGAAAAACTATGATGCTAAAACGAATACTTATAACACCCAATGGTTTGAAATAAACGTTGGTTGTGAAGCTTGTCATGGGCCTGCCAGTGATCATATTTCATGGGCTAAAGGTGAGCAAAAAAACACTACGGCTCATTATGGTTTTGGACGTGATTTAAGTAAGTCTGTTAAAGAATGGGTGTTTAAAGAAGGGCATTCAACCTTGCAGCCCAAAGAAATTCAATTTACAGATCAAATAACGGTGTGCGCGCAATGTCATAGTCGTCGAGTGCAATTAAATGAAGACCAAGCACACGTTAAAGGCTCACTGCTAGACAGTTATTTACCGAGCTTAATTACGTCTGAGTTATACCATAATGATGGTCAGATTTATGATGAAGATTATGTTTATGGTTCTTTCATGCAGTCAAAAATGGCTGAAAAAGGGGTAACCTGTACTAACTGTCACAATCCGCATTCAACCAAATTAGAGATTCCAGAACAGGCCGTCTGTAGTCAATGCCATATAGCATCAGAATATACGCCGGAAAAACATACTTTTCATAAAGCAAACACAGAAGCCTCACAATGTACCACTTGCCATATGCCTGAAACGACGTATATGGGGGTGGATGCTCGACGTGATCATAGTTGGCAAATTCCTCGTCCTGATTTAAGTAAAAATATTGGTACCCTCAATGTCTGTACTCAATGTCATCAACAACAAGATGATGCTTGGGCTGATAAACACGTCGGTCAATGGTTCCCTGATTCACCTTATCGAAATCAACAACATTTTGCGGTCGCATTTTATGCCGCTGATATTAATTATCGAGGTGCAGGTGATGCACTGTCTTACACGGCTCAAGATGTAAAACAAGCGGGGATCATTCGTGGTTCAGCATTACAGCGCTTGGGTGCTTTTCCAAGTAAGAATACGATTGTGGCTTTAGGACGAGCAATAAAACATGACGACCCATTAATACGTTTAGGCGCAATTCAAGGCTCTGCTGGATATTCAGCTTACGATCGGTGGCAGATATTATCGCCGTTATTAACCGATAAAGTACTTGGTGTGCGAACGGAAGCGGCAGGAGCATTAGCGGCATATTGGCCAGAGTGGAACCCATTACAGCGAGAACAGTTATCGCCAGCATTAGATGAGTACATTGAAATTCAATTATTTAATGCCGACAGAGGCTTTGGAATGACGAACTTAGGCAATGTCTATCGTGCTCAGGGAGAATTTAAACAAGCAGAACAGGCATATTTAAAGGCAATAAAAGTTGAGCCTTACTTTGTTAATAGTTATGTCAATCTTGCTGATTTATATCGAGCACAAGGTAATGAAATGAAAGGGGTTGAATTAATGCAGCAGGGGATCATCGCGCAACCTAAATCTGGGGCATTACGTTATAGCACAGGGCTGGCATTATTACGTCTAAACGACAAAACACAAGCATCCACTTATTTTAAACAAGCGACAGCCGTTGATCCTCAAAATGCGCAATATTGGTATATTTATGGTCTTTCTCTAGAGCAGAGTAATACCAATCAAGCCGCAAATGCATTAGCAACAGCGTTCAGTTTGAGTGCAAATCCGCAGCATTTATTTGCCCAGTGTGATCTGTTGTTAAAAGCGAAATCATCACAAGCAAAAGTTTGTATTACTCAGTTGGAACAATACGCCCCTAAAAATGTCATTGATGCACTTAAGAAACGGCTTTATTGATGAGGACTATAACCAATAGTTATGGCGGATTTGATTAAGATAATACGCAGTCAATAATCAGGCAAGTGGGCATAAGGAGAAAACATGAATCAAACTCAACAGGCTATTACAACGCTTATATCTCAAGTCGAGGCATCGGTGATTGGTCAATCCGATGTGGTTCGTGCACTTGTTATTGGGTTATTAACGCAGGGACACGTTTTACTTGAAGGATTACCCGGCACAGCAAAAACACGCTCAGTTAAGTCATTGGCGGATAATTTACAGACCTCATTTGGACGAATTCAATTTACGCCTGATTTACTGCCTTCCGATGTAACAGGAACTGAAGTCTATCAAGAATTAAATGGTAAACCGCAATTGCATTTTCAAGCAGGACCTATTTTTAATAGCATTGTGCTTGCTGATGAAATTAACCGCGCACCCGCAAAAGTTCAAGCGGCGTTATTGGAAGCGATGGCAGAAAGAACAATAACCGTCGGTGATAAAACGCACGTATTACCAGAACTTTTTATGGTGTTAGCAACGCAAAACCCCGTAGAACAAGAAGGAACGTATCCACTACCCGAAGCGCAAATGGATCGATTTATTATGAAGATCAGCGTTGATTACCCTGATGATGATGCTGAACTTGAGATTATTCGCCTTGTGCGCCGTGAAGAAACTGATTCTAAGCTAACCGCTGAACCGGATACCGATAAAAATAACGCTAATACTAATACTAATACCAATATTCAATTAGATCCCTCCATTGTGATGCAAGCACGAGCTGAGCTTGCGCTAGTGGAAATATCTGAAATTAGCGAACGTTATATTGTGGCGTTAGTGATGGCAACGCGTAAACCTGAACGTTATTTAGCATCGTCACTTTCTCGTTGGATAGAGGTGGGAGCAAGTCCTCGCGCTTCAATTGCATTAGATAAATGTGCGCGTGCTTATGCATGGCTACAAGCGAGAGATTATGTTGAACCTGATGATATTCGAGCAATGGCACATGCTGTTTTAGGGCATCGGATTACGTTGAGCTATGACGCATTAGCTGATGGTGTGACTCAACAACAAGTGATAGATGAATTGTTGGATTATGTTGTTATTGGGTAGGGCTTTTTATGAGTAAAAAAAGCACAGACAGCCGTATTCATTGTGAATATAGCCAACTTATTAAATTACAATCTCAAGCGGGATTTTTCAGCTTATTACCCAATTTAAAAGCAGGTACAGCGTTGTCGGGTCGCCATTCGTCTATTTTTCGAGGACGGGGATTAAATTTTGAAGAGTTACGACATTACCAATTAGGGGATGACATTCGTAATCTTGATTGGAAAGTGACGCTGCGAACGGGAAAACCCCATGTTCGCTCATATACCGAAGAGAAAGATCGCAATTTTATTATTTGTGTCGATCAACGCAGCAGTATGTTCTTTTCATCCATTGATACCATGAAATCAGTGGTTGCCGCAGAATTGGCAGCATTGACCGCATGGCGCATTCTTAAAGATAGCGATCGTGTTGGGTTTATTATTAATACTCCTGATCAAATTCATTGGTTAAAGCCAAAGCGATCTCAAGCTGACCTGCTGCATCGATTACAGCTATTGTCTAATGTGAATCAATTGCTTGATGTCACCAGTAGCGATAACAATGAGGTTGGATTTACTCAATTTGTTACGTTATTAGGTCGTTTGAAACTCAAAGAAGCCACCATCATTATCTTAAGTGATTGGCATGGGGCCACGGTTGATGAAATTACCCATCTGAAACATCTACAAAAACATAATGATGTATTAGGGGTATTAATTTCTGATCCTTTTGAATCTCAGTTTCCATCGCAATACAGCCATTGGGTGGTGGGTGATGGAGCGTATCAACTTAATTTAAGTGATGCTAAGCGGTTTGACTTAGCCAATAAAGGCTTAGGTGAACATCAAGATTTAAAGAAAGAGCAATTAATTCAACTGATGGCGACAAAAGGGCTGCTACTGATTGAAGCGGATACGTCGGGTTATCATCTTGAACAATTTAAACGTGCAATTGGAGGCCGATAATGAGCATTCATGCGCCACCTAGTAATTACATGTTAAGAAATATGAGTGAGGTGACAATACCTGATCATGTGAGCTGTTTTCCTCAAACTATTGGCTGGAAAGTCGTTGCGGCTATTTTGATTGTTGTCGCTTTATATTATGTTATTCAATCGATTAGGTTGTGGTGGAATAACCGTTACCGCCGAGAAGCAATGGCTCTGATGACCGTCATGCAAGCCTCAATAAATAGCACCAGATTGCCTTTAGATATATTTGAAGTGATGAAAGCGGTATTAGTTTACCTTAATCCTCAAAAAGCCAATGCCTTTGGTGAAAAATTCCTTACTGATTTAGATGAGTATCGCTCACCACAAACTACACTCTTTAATGATGATCTTGGTCAGAAGTGGATGCGGTCTTTGGTGCAAAAACAGTATCCATTATCCAAGCAAGAATTATCAGCACTAATGACGTTATGCCAGCAATGGTTAGTCGAACATGCTGAACTTCATTTAAAGACAAATGGAGGCCAAAATGTTGTTTAGTCAATTGGAGTTAGTGAATCCATATTGGTTATGGCTATTACCATTACCGATTATTATTTATTGGTTTATTCCTGCTTATCGCACCCGTCAATCAGCGATAAAAGTGCCTTTTTTTGATGTGCTAGTACAAGCGTTAGATGAAACGCCGTCTGCGGGGGCAAGTCAGTTAAGTGCTAGTTATTGGCAAAAAACATTGCTAATTATTTCATGGTGCTTATTAATTTTCGCCTTAACTAAGCCGACTATTTTAGGTTCACCACAAACACGAGAAAGTTTAGGGCGAGATGTGATGGTGGTCGTGGACTTATCAGGCTCCATGGCTGAGCGAGATTTTGTCTCAAAAACAGCATCTGATAATGGTGGTGTTCAGAAAATATCACGCTTAGATGCTGCGAAAGAAGTATTAGCTGATTTCGCAACAACGCGTCAAGGGGATCGCTTAGGGCTGATTTTATTTGGCGATGCTGCGTTTGTGCAAACACCATTTACGGCGGATCAAAAAGTATGGTTAGCACTCTTAAATCAAACTGATGTGGCAATGGCTGGCCAAAGTACCCATTTAGGTGATGCAATCGGGCTTGCGATTAAAGTGTTTGAGCAAAGTGCATCTGCCGAACTTTCTATTTCAACCGAGCCTCAACAACAGAATGAAAAAAATGAGAAACCTCGAGAGAAAGTCGCGATTGTATTAACTGATGGTAATGATACTGGCAGCTATGTTGAGCCGATTGATGCCGCTAAAGTTGCTGCGGCTAAAAATGTTCGTATTCATATGATCGCCATGGGGGATCCCACCACGATTGGAGAGAAAGCATTAGATATGGATGTGATCAATCGGGTTGCAGAAGTATCTGGAGGGCAAGCATTTCAAGCTATTAATCGGAATGAATTAGAACAAGCTTATGCGGCAATTGGTGAGTTAGAGCCGCAGTTATATGAAAGCACCACATATCGACCTAAAAAGTCGATTCATCAATACCCGATTATGCTGATTGTAGTGATGTATCTGTTTGGCTTTGGGGTTGCAACGATGCGACGACAGTTGACATCATCGTCAAATAAAGCCGCACCAGACTCAGGAGAAAAACATGTTTAATTCCCTGATGTGGCAACAAATTGTCGATAATTTTCATTTTATTCGCCCGTGGTGGTTATTGCTCTTGGTTCCTTTTTCCATTGTGATTTATTTACGCTGGAAACAAGATTCAAACAATGAATGGCAGCAACAACTACCGCAACATTTGCGTCGAGTTTTAACCATTGGTGATAGTGGTTGGAAGAAACAATTACCGCTGAAGTTGTTAAGTGTATCCATGCTGGTGGCGATTATTGTGTGTGCTGGCCCGACATGGGAACGTGAAGCTTCACCTTTTGGGGAAGATAAAGCCGCTTTATTGATTGTGCTTGATAACAGTGAATCTATGTTACAAAAAGATCTTGCCCCTAATCGCTTAGAACGTGCGAAACAAAAGATTCGAGATTTAATTGCATTACGTCAGGGGGGTAAAACAGGGTTAGTCGTTTTTGCAGGTTCAGCGCATTTAGCGATGCCATTAACCAAAGATGATGCTGTTTTTGCCCCTTTTTTAGCGGCGATTCAGCCTGATATTATGCCGATGAAAGGGAAAAACGCTGAAACAACGTTAGCGTTAATTGAGCCTCAACTAGGCTCTGAAAGTGCGGGGACTGTTTTATTGATCTCTGATGGCGTAAACCCGGCAACGATTGAAGCATTTGAAACGTATTTCTCAACCAGTCCTCATCAATTATTGGTGCTGGCAGCGGGCAATAACGATCGCGTCAGTAATGAACCTCTTGATTTGGCATCACTTAAATCTCTTGCAAAAAATACGCAGGGGAGTGTAGTGGAAGTGACTATTGATGATAGTGATATCAAGGCACTTAACCGTAATATTGAACGCCATATGCAATTAAATAATGAATCTGCAATGCCATGGAAAGACATGGGGTATTTTTTGCTGTTTCCCGTAACATTATTGATGTTGTTATGGTTTAGAAAAGGGTGGTTAGTCAAGTGGTGTTTAGTGGCGGCTATTGTGTTTCCAAGTTTTTATTCAACGACCACTTATGCGGAAACAGTAAGCCTAAAAGCGGCCACAAATGAGCCGATAGCCGATGTTACGATGTGGGATAAGACAGTACATTGGTGGATGAATATTTGGCTGACGCCGGATCAACAAGGGCAATGGTATTTTAATCAGTTTGATTATTTAACCGCAGCAAAGCGTTATCAAGATCCTCTTAAAAAAGGCATCGCTTATTATTATGCGAGTGAATATAAATTATCTCACAGTACTTTTTTACAAGTAAAAACACCCCAAAGTCTTTTTAATGCTGCGAATGCCCTCGCAAGGCAAAGAGAATATGTTGCTGCGCGTGATCTTTATCAGTTATTGCTTGATAGCGGTGAACTTGAAACGGAATTAAAAGCACCGGTCGAAAACAATTTAGCCCTTATGCAAGGCATCGTTGATGAAGTAAATCGTATTAGTGAAAGCCAAAAAGGCAGTACTGATGGTCCTGAAGAGTCGTTTGAATTAGGTGATGATAAGCCTAAAACAGGGGATGGCGCTGATGAAAAAGTGGATGCTGCAATGATGGCAAAAGAGACGCTTAATGCGAATGAAATATTAGGCAGCCAAGAGCTTGCTGATAAATGGCTGCGTCGTGTAGAAGCTGATCCTAAGTATTTTTTACGTGCTAAATTTCAATTGCAGCTTCGTTCGCAATCAGTGGATATAAAAGATGTGTCTAACGAGGAGATTAAATAATGCCTCCCTATAATGCTCACCATTATTTTCAACGCTACGCTATCTATGTTTTGGTTATGCTTGCGCTCACATTGCTGTCAATAAGTGTTAATGCACAAGCAAGCACAGTCAATATGGTTGATAAATCAGATCAAGTGACAATAAAAACATGGTTAAGTGATACCGATAATATCCGCAAAAAAAAAGACAGCAAGACGTCAACCTATGCCGTTAATCAACAAATTATTCTCTATATCGAAGTGATTACACCACGATGGTTTACTGGCGGAACGCGAATCGCACCGATTGAAATACCCAATGTAGTAGCTAAACAGCGCAATCCATTAGCGATGAATTTTACCGAAAAAAAAGAGGGTATTACCTGGATCCATCAACGTTGGGAAATAACATTATATCCTCAAGCTGAGGGACATTTTGTGGTGCCCTCAACGGCTGTAACGGTACAAGTATCACGTCCTAATTCAACCAATGCCACAGGGGTTTTATATACTGAACCACAGGCGTTCTCCGCTATTATTCCATCAGGTTTATTAAGTGAGCAATCGGCATGGATTTCTGGGCAAGATTTCTCGGTTGAACAGCAATGGAGTCAATCTAACCCTGAATTAAAAGCAGGGGATGCGATCACGCGAACTTTAATCGTAAAAGGGTCGAATACTTTAGCAATGTTGATTCCAAAATTGATTCAACCAATAGCGACTGCGGATTATCAAATCTATCCTCAACCTAATCAATTAAGTGATTCACAAACTCGTGGTGATTATTTATCTGAGCGAAAAGAATCGGTTGTTTATGTTCTTCAAAATGGCGGTAATGTGAGTTTCCCTGCTATTCATTTAACCTGGTGGAATACTGATAACCAAACATTAGAAACTATTACCCTTGAGGGACAATCTTTTTATATTGCGCATACATTAAGCTCGTGGCTACACCAATATTGGCATAGATTAATCGCCTTAATTATTGCGATTGTGGTGATAACGTTGATTGGGTTTAAAACTATAACCTATTATAAAACACACCCGTTACCTGCTTGGTTTATTTATGCTAACGCCGTAAAACAACAGCAATGGAGCCAAGTGAGAGTGTTACTTTACCGCGTATTAAGAAAGCACAGTGATCAGTTACAATTAAAACAATATTGTGTGACGACTGATTGGCAACAAGATGCGACTCAGTTTCAATCGCACGGTATTACAAAAAAATTATCACTGTCTTTATGGCAACAGATCACTCAATCAGGGCGAGGTTTGAATGCTATTTGTGCAAAGTGTAAGCCCAAGCCTGTTTTTCCGCAATTGACCAAACAGCGAACAAAATACAAGAAAAATTAAGCGTATTAACACAAAAATGAGATGAGGTTGTTGTTTCATTTTGCGGATTACTTGTTGTGAGAATCATCCTCGTATTGATGAGCTTGAGGCAAGAAATATTGTTATAAGAGTGGCCATTAATGGTTAAGACAGTAAATAAAAAAAGCAGCATTAAGTGAATAATGCTGCTTTGTTATTTAAAGCGTTTTATTGTTATTTACGAGGTTGATATAACTTCAGAAGTTAGTTTTTGATCACTTCCGTTAATATCTGTCCTGTTGCGCCGCTAGGTTGTGTAATGCCTAAGATACTTGATAGTGTCGGGGCAATATCATAGGGCGTGATCTCACGGCTAATCTGTTTATCATCAATATTGTATCCCGCGAAGATCACCGGTACATAGGTGTCATAACGCCACGGTGAACCATGAGTAGAGGCGATAGTTAAGCCATCCATGTCATTGATAAAGTTTCGTGGCTGGTAAACGATATAGACATCACCTGAACGTGCTGGGTGATAGTTATTTTTAACCAACTGCATAGTATGCGTATTCGGTACTTGGTTTTTCTCTATATCAGTACTGGTAACGGCGTATGCAATTCCGTTTATTTTTAATAGTTCTTCTGCAACCACCATCTGAACTTTTTCAAGCGAGACGCCTTTCTTTTTTATGACGTTATGGTTTAGGTAAATATAAGGCTGAGCATACAAACGAATGGCATCCTCTCCTAAACTAAATTCAGTTTTTAAACGTGTCAGTAATTGAGGGGAGATTAATTGTTTTTGATCAAAGGTGGCTGGTTGGTGGCCCCCTAATGCATTAACAACCGCCGGTGCTTCTGATGCACCGTGATCGGCAGATAAAACAATCAGGGTATTTTCTAATCCAACCTGTTGATCAATATTCTTTAAAAGCTTGGCAATGGTTTTATCCAATCGAATTAAGTTATCTTCTGTTTCTAAGCTCGTCGGGCCATACATGTGAATGACATAATCGTTAGATGAAAAGCTTACCGATAAATAATCAGGAAACGTCCCTTTGCCTAAGTTTTCTTGTTTTAATAATGTGCTCGCAAAGTTCTCGGTGAGTTCATCACCCGCAGGGCTTACTGTTAGCGTGGTACTGTAATATTTATTGTCGACTGAGCTATATGGGTGAGGGAAAGTGCGTTTAAACCCATCGAGGTCAACTTTATAGTCTGGATTGCTCTCTTTAACCGTGTATTTCTCTGGGGGAAGAGAGAGCTCCCAACGTGTATTTGAATATTGCTCAGCCAGTTTTTGTTGATTCCAATATGTTACCCATTGTGGGTATTTATCGTAATAATAATTGCTGGTAACAAATTCTGATTGTGCTTTTGAGAACCAAAAGGCTTTGCCTAGGTGGCCTCCCAATGAAATAGCGCCTCTATCTTTTACTGATACTGAAAATATTTTCGATACGCCATTATTTGAAATTGCTAATTCATCACTAAACGTTGTCGCCAGAATTGGATCTGGTGAGCGTCCATCTTTGGTGGCTATTTTTTGGGTAGGATCTATTTCTGTTGCTTTATTGACGCCAGCACCGGCGTTTAACATTTGGTAATTGCCGTCTTCGACATTATAAACCAAGCGTTCTTTATTACGGTCGTACCAAACATTACCCACCATGCCATGAACACTCGGGGGAGCACCCGTTGCGAGAGATACGTGGCCGACAATGGTTTCAGTATTGCCGTGTTGATAATATGCATTAGTATAATAAGTGCCATTATCCATTAAATAACGAAAACCATCGTTACCAAAATTGGCTTTATAGCGTTCAAGTAAATCACCTCTTAGTGCATCAACCGTAATTTGTACTATCAATTTAGGTTTTGGCGGGGCTGCGAGAGAGGTTATTGGAATAAGTAACGCACTTGTGAGCGTTATATAACACAATATTTTATTTTTCATTATGGATTCCTTGCCAATATACGCGGGGAGCGTGTTATTTTTTTACGTCTTTTACTAAACGTAGTCCTATATCTGACATGATGATAGATTGGCTTGCAAAATTTCTGCGATAGTTTTCAGATTCATTGGCGTTATAAGAAAAGTTACCGCTATCAATACGAACCATGTCTTGATTTATTTGCTGAGCAATAGGGTGTGGTGGCGTTTTGGTACAACCTATTAAAAATGCACTTAGTAACATTAATGTTAATGATATTTTTGTTTTTGTAAAAAAAGAAGCTATAAACATGATGTTCTCAACAGTAATGATTGTCCGTTTATTATACAGTTAAAGAACTTTCTAAATTGGAATAATACAGATAACTAATTTGTTTGTTCTTTTTGTTTATTATGAAGTTAGAACTTATATCGTGGTTTGATTTAATAGATGGATTCGTCTATTTGTTAGATAACTTTGTACTATTAATTTTGTTATAAAATAGGAATTTAAATGATTATTACTCAAGGGCCTCAGTACCAAGGTAAAGCCTCAAAGCGATTACATGTTATGGCAAAACCCATTGGGGCTGTGTGTAATATCGATTGTACGTATTGTTATTATTTGAGCAAAGAAGACTTACTTGACTATAAAAAAGGGTGCTCTCCACAAATGGATGACGCGACTCTAGAAACCTATATTCAGCAATATATTGAAGGCCAAAATACCCCTGAAATTATTTTTTCATGGCAAGGTGGTGAGCCGACATTGCTAGGTTTAGATTATTTTAAAAAGATTGTGGTATTGCAGCAAAAATATCAACCTGAAGGCGTTATTATCTCCAATGACCTTCAAACCAATGGCACATTATTAACCCCACAATGGTGTGAGTTTCTGGTGGAAAATAATTTCTTGGTTGGATTGAGTATTGATGGTCCTGAGTTATTACATAATGCGTATCGTACCAATAAAGCGGGTCGAGGAACGTTTAAGCAAGTGATGAAAGCGGTAGATTTATTACATCAATACGGTGTGAAATTTGCCACATTAACGTGTGTTAATAACCTCACTAGCCGTAATCCTCTTGACGTGTACCGTTTCTTACGTGATGTGGTTAAATCACCTCAAATGCAGTTTATTCCGATTGTAGAACAAAAAAGTTTTCGAACTGTCGCCCCTCAAACTGAACAAACCAGTGCTCAATTACGCCAAGGTGATAAACGTTTAATACCCGGCAACAAACAATCGATTATGGAACCATGGTGCGTGTCTGATCAAGCATGGGGAGATTTCTTAATTGCTGTGTTTGATGAGTGGGCTCAGAACGATGTAGGTAAAGTGTTTGTTCAATATTTTGAAGCCAGTGTTGAAACATGGATGGGACGTAAAAACCCATTATGTACACTAGGTGAAATTTGTGGCAAAGGTTTGGCGATGGAACACAATGGTGATGTGTTCTCTTGTGATCACTACGTTTATCCTGAATATAAAATTGGCAATATTCACCATCAGAAATTAGATGAATTGGCTTATAGCCGTAAGCAACAACAATTTGGGTTTGCAAAAGCGAAAACCCTGACAATGCAATGCCAACAGTGTGAGTATAAGTTTGCCTGTCATGGTGAGTGTCCTAAAAATCGATTCATAAAGACTAAAGACGGTGAGCCTGGGTTAAATTATTTGTGTGCGGGTTGGCAAAAATTCTTTGCTCACGCGGATAAATCGATTGCTTATATATTGAATATGTTAGGGCATTCGGTGCAGCAAGGTAAATACAGTGATGCAAAGCGATTAGAAGCACAACGGGCGGCGGTTTATCATACTAAATTTTAATATAGTCCACTGTTTAATGAATAAGGCGGATAAAGAAGACGATAGTATGGAGTGTTACCCGTGATGAATAAGATCAAGAAATATGCAGCGATAGGATTAATGAGCGTGTTGAGCTTTTCTATTTCATCTTATGCTGCAACCGAGATGGCACCTACAAATCAAGTGCAGAATATGCCGATTGAACAACAATTGGCATATGTTGCTCAAAATAAAAATGAAACCGTTATAAAACGTGCCGAGGCGTTACGTCAATTGGCTCGTTACCCAAATCAAAACAGTTTGGTTGCGGTTGCGCGGGGGTTAAAAGACCCCAGCCCTGTTATTCGTGAAGCGGCGATTACGGGATCGAAATTATATAAATTTGAACATCGGTGGCGAATGCTTACGCCGCTTTTAAATGATGCTGAATTTAATGTGCGCATGGCTGCGACTGTTAATTTGTTGCGTAATTACCAGACGATGAATGTCGATCAAAAACATAATTTTGAAGCGTCATATCAGGATCTTGTCGCGTATTTACAGCGTCAACCTGATCAGCAATTGTTATTGGCAGATGCCTACCGTTGGCATGGTGAATGGAAAGAAGCTGAGGTTATTTATCAGCGATTAGTGAAAATTGACCCGAAAAACAGTCAAATTTGGCTTAATTTATCTGATAACTATCGTGCTCAAGATCAAGATGAAAAGGCTTTGGTTGTTTTAAAGAATGCAATTAAACAATTACCGCAAGAAGCGAGTCTATATTATGCAATAGCATTGACTCAAGTACGGTTAAATCAAAAAAAATCAGCGGCTGAATCAATGACGATAGCCACCACGTTGGCGGATAATAATAGTTATTATTGGTATCTTAATGGTGTATTACATCAAGATTTTGATTTAACTGTAGCGATAGCATCATTTGAAAAAGCCTATTTGATTTCGGGATCACCAGAACAATTGTATGCCTTGTGTGATATTTATATTAGACATGGTAATGAAAAAGCGAATGCATGTATCACTGAGTTAGAAAAATTGGCACCAGAGTCGGTGATTAAGCAATTAAAGCACAATCGTAAAGAATGATTTTCTTTGTCTCTGTGACGTTTAAATTTTATTACAATTAAGAATAAGGGAAATATAGGCATCAATTTATTTAAAAACTTGTTGATATGTTTTTAAATAAATTAAGTAATAAGGTAATTAAAAATAACAGATAAATAATTTCTTAATCACTATAAATAAAACAAAATCAATTTTAAATAGAATAATAAATAAATTATATCATGTTTTATATTTTTTATGTTTTATTGAAATATTATAAATAATTCTATTTTGGAATTATTGTATTGGTTTTTTCAGAGATTACGCTATTAAGTTATTCCCCTACAGACTAAATTCAATCAATTGCAAAATATTACTTTATTTATTTTTTTGTTTAAATAATATGCATCGCTCTTCTTACATCTCAGCGAAAAATAAATGAAAAATAAAGCACTATTAGCCTTAATGATCTCAACAGCGTTATTTTCTGGACAATCTCAAGCAGCAGCCCCGGGTAAACCAACTATTGGTTGGGGTGATTATAAATTTTCACTTGTAGAGCTTAATCGTGATGAAATTGCTTATAGTAAAATTGTAAAAGCGCTACATGATGAAATAACTGTTGATGTTTCATGGGATGCTTATTCAGGCGAGCCAGCAACCACAGCACGAGTATTAATTAATGGCTCTGAAGTTTGGATAGGTGATGGTGCTGCAAAGTCTGCTTCATTTAAAATGAATAAAGGCGGTCGTTATAAAATGCAAATTGAACTGTCTAATAAAGACGGTTCTGTTGTTTCAGATGAGAAATTACTGCTTATTGCCGATACTGATGGTAGCCATTTAGAACCATTAAAAACGGAATTTATTGAAAACAATAAAGCTTATCCAAATACAACCAATAAAGTTGTTGGTACTTATTTTGTTGAATGGGGTGTTTACGGTCGTAAATATACCGTTGATATGCTACCCGCTAAAAACCTAACACATATTCTATATGGTTTTGTACCAATGTGTGGTGGTGATGGGATTAACGACAGTCTTAAAACCATTAGCGGTTCTTTTGAAGCATTACAAAAAGCGTGTGCAGGCACTAATGATTTTGAATTAGCTATTCACGACCCGTGGGCTGCGATTCAAAAGGGCCAAACAGGTGTTGATGATTGGTCTGATCCGTATAAAGGTAATTTTGGTCAGTTAATGGCGTTAAAACAAGCCAATCCTGATCTGAAAATTTTGCCATCTATTGGTGGTTGGACATTATCTGACCCATTCTTCTTTATGGATGATGACGCTAAACGTGCCACTTTTGTTGCTTCAGCAAAGCGTTATCTACAAACATGGAAATTCTTCGATGGTTTAGATATCGATTTTGAATTTCCTGGTGGTGAAGGTGCAAACCCAGCGCTTGGTAATAAAGACAAAGACGGCAAGACATATAACTTGATTTTAAAAGATTTACGTACGATGTTGGATGAATTATCCGCCGAGACTGGTCGTAAATATGAACTGACTTCAGCCATTAGTGCAGGTCCAGATAAGATTGCAGTTATTGATTATAATGAATCTCAGCAATACTTAGATAATATTTTTGTGATGTCTTATGACTTCTATGGTGCTTTTGATTTAAATGATTTAAACCACCAGACGGCATTACATAAATCGAGCTTAAAAGAAGAAACTAAATATTATACGTCGCTAGGTATTGATGCGATGTTAGCCCAAGGCGTTGAACCTAAAAAATTAGTGGTTGGCGTTGCCGCGTATGGACGTGGTTGGACGGGTGTGAGTGGTTATACTGAAGGCAATCCATTTAGTGGTAAAGCCACTGGACCGATTAAAGGTACATGGGAAAATGGCGTTTTAGATTATCGTGATATTGCCAATAACCATATGGGTGAAGGTTGGACTTATAGCTATGATGAACAAGCTGAAGCCCCATATCTTTTTAACGCATCATCTGGTGATCTCATCACTTATGATAATGCTCGCTCAGCAATCGCTAAAGGTAATTACGCTCTTGAAAATAATCTAGGCGGTGTTTTTTCTTGGGAAATTGATGCTGATAATGGCGATATTCTAAATGCAATGCATGAAGGCCTTGGGCATGGTAATACTACACCGCCAGTAGAACCTGAAAATCAAGCGCCAGTTGCTCATGCGGGTGCTGATATTACCGTTATAGGTTCTCGTACTGTGATCCTTGACGGTACGAAGTCTTATGATCCTGAACGTGAAATATTGACTTATCAGTGGCAACAAACTGCGGGTAATAAGGTTGCTATTGTTAATGCTGATACTGCAAAAGCTGAGATTGATGTTACTGCGACAGAAAGCGATCAAGAGTACACATTTGTATTAACCGTCACTGATATTGAAGGGTTAACGGCAACTGATTCAATTGTTATTGCTCATACACCTCAACAAGAAAATCATGCGCCAGTGGTTACTTTAGATCGTTTATATAAAGTAAAATCTGGAGAAACCCTCAATATTACAGCACAAGCAACAGATGCTGATAATGATGCTTTGATTTTTGATTGGACTATTCCAACTGATTTAGCTGTTATTGGTAGCCATAATGCTGAAACTATTACATTAAAAGCGCCTCAATTAGAGCAAGATACAACATATGAAATTGTTGTTAGCGTAACTGATGGTGAACTTGATGCCCAAGCTAACAGTGTAATTACCGTTGCAAAAAAAGTGGGTGGTGATGTTGTTGATCCGGAAGAAGGTCAATACCCTGCATGGAATAAAGTAACAATCTATACAACTGAAACGGTAAGCCATAATGGACTTGTTTATCAGTCAAAATGGTGGAATCAAGCAAGTGAACCAACACCAAGTAATGAAACATGGAAATTAATCAGTGATGTACAGCTTGGTTGGGATACAAATATAGCTTATAGCGGTGGTGATATCACAACGCATTTGAACGCCTCATGGGAAGCTAAGTGGTGGACAAAAGGTGATGAGCCGGGTAAAGCGGATGTATGGGTAAAAGTAAAATAAGTCATCTTTATTAATCAAGACACGGTGAAATAACAATGTTGTGTTATTGCGATTAATGGGATCAAAAAGCCGAGTGTTTAAAAACACTCGGCTTTTATATAAAATGACCAATAAGATAAGACCTTATTTTTCCAGATATTCTTGCATCATTAATCGTCCGCGGTGAATCCTGCTTTTGACTGCCATTCTTGTTAGTAATAATTTATCAGCAATTTCACCAATCGATAATTCTTCTAAATCTCTCAATAATATGACAGATCTGTATTTCTCAGGTAGTGAATGAATAGCGGCAATGATATCTAATCGTAATTCAGGGCTAGAATAATAAGAAAATAATTCATGATAATCTTCTGGTAATTCATCTAAATTATTATTTGATTTCATTAGCTTAGAACACTCTCTTTTGATAATGATTAATAACCATCCAGGAAATGCTTCTACCGTTTTTAATGTCCCTATTCGTCGCCAAATAATAGCTAAAGACTCTTGGACTGCATCATCGACATCATTAGATGTACATTGTTTAAAAGCCATTTTCTTTAGTGTTGGTTGCCAGTCAATAAGCAGTTGTTCTGTTGCTTCTGAGCTTCCTTGTCTGGCCGCCTCGATTAGTTCATTTCTATCCATAATTGACGTTCTTTCTCATACAATGATTCAATATGTTTGGTGCTTTTTTGAGCAATGAGTCCAAATGTGGTTCCCCATGCAATGTGAGCAAGGTACACCGTTAATGGAAAAGCAATCGGCGCAAATTCTTGGCCAAAATAACCAACACCTAATATATTCATTACTGGGCTTAGCATAAAAGTAGTTGCTACAGTTATTGAATATAATGTGGCAAGCCACCATTTACCTTTGCCAAAAAGAACTAAATAGATGAATGTGAATCCAATACCATTCCAAAAATGATCACTCCAGCCAATTAAATTTGACCACCAGTTGGGTCCGACCATAAATTGATTGGTTAATTTAACACCCATAAGCATCGGTAAGTCCCCGGGCATGGCATTAAAATAACTGAAGCCAATACTTCTTACAATCTCCATGGCGATGGTGCCAATAATACCGGCCATAATAGATAGCATCATTATATTCATTAGTTGTTTATTTGGTGCTATGGCTGAATAAGCCAGAATGCTGAACCAAATAATCACGGCAGGTAATATTGCGTAAATACCTAACCAGTGGAATGTATACATTCCGGTTGCTGAGAGTGTAAAAGCTAAAGGTGATATTGAGGCTGCCATTAAGGCTACTAACATCACTATAGTATTACGATTATTTAACAATCTTAGTAGCCTCATGGGGTCTGCTCCTAGTTACGTGATGCTTGAGCAGCAATGTTCATGATTTTCTTTTCAAGCATTTTGCCTGGCATTTGTAACTTAGGTGAAATCATTGTTAATTGTTCTGCTGGGTTAAACCAACCAATTGATGTTTTATGGTTTTGCTCCCAAACATATAAACGTACTGGTACAACAGCACCCGCGGCTGGGAACATACTAAAAAGCTTTTTACCTGATTGTGGGCTACCGATTAAAAAGCTTTGTGCTCCTTCCATTTTCAATCCGGTCATTGACATCACTTTCGCTTGATCTATTTTCCCCATTACCATCATTTGGTTGTTTGTTGCTGCTTCTTGTATTGCTTGAGTTGTTTCAGCAAATGATTGTTGTGAAGCTACAGTCATAAATGCGTTTACAGGCGCGGCTACTGCACTTTGGCTAGCGATAAATAGAACAGAAGACATCAGTGTTGTTAGCAGAATATTTTTAGTTTTCATTAGATTTAATCCTTAAAGTAGAGACAAGATATTTTGTTTCTACTTTAAAGAGGCTAAAAATTTCAAAAAGGATTCAAAATATTTTAAATAAATTTAATATTAATATTTATCAATCAGTTACGATTGTTGTAAATTTGATTATTAAGAGGGCGTAGCAGAAAGTAGTCACTGATAAATGGGTTAATAATCCGGTGGTGCGTGATCATTATTATCATAAGTGCATAATATGGATGAATGGATTATCTTGGAGGTGATTATAATTACCAGTGATGAGGTTCACAGTTTCATTAAAAAAATGGCTGCTTAACTGTTACATTAATGGCTAAAAATGGTTACAAACGTTACATCAAGATTGTTTTTTCTGCGACTGTTTTGTTTTTGGATAGAGGATCGCATTACTTCTCTTTGTGGGGGTGTTTTTTGGTATCAACATCACATGGATTTTGTAAGAAATAATAATAAAATGCTTATTTGATAATGTTATTACTAGTTGAATTTTATATTCCTTTTAGGTCTTATTTTTATAGTGTGATATTCCTTCCTATATAAGCTCTTTTTTTAATAAAAAGTGTTTCAAAATATTTCTGTCATTTTTTTGTGCTCTATTTTAGTAAAATAATAAACGTGATTTACCTCAATTTTAGTTGTTTTTTTTACCTTTATTATCCACCGCAATTGCAGAGTACGGGTTGTATTCTGCCCACAAAAAATAGCTGTACGAATAATTATAAGATGCAGCTCATCATTAAATCTCGGGGGATTTTAAATGATTAAACAATCGACGGTAGCAAAAAAAACCTTATTAGCAGTGGCTGTGAGTTCGTTAATGTTTACTGCTGGGTGTAATACTGATGATAATGTAAATTCAATCAGTGAAGAGAAAGAAAAGCCACAAATCGCATTGAAATTTAAGAATATTCTTGATCGAACGGGTACACCTCAACATTTAGCTGAAGTGGGTGTTGGTGGTCATATGGCGTATACACCACTGCATGATGACGGTGCATGGCATGGACATTTATTACCGGATTTAAAAGCACACCCTGAAAATAAAGGTGGCTTTGGTGCGACAGCTATCACTGAAGAATATAATACCTCTGTCGCTGAATACTTTGATAAGTTATCGATATTAAAAGCGGGTCAACCCGTAGATTTTAGTGCGGAGGCTCATAGTATTCCGGGCGCATTAATTCAAACAATGACAGCCGACAGTATTAAGGTTGAAATGAAGTTACAGTTTGTATCTTCACGCTCATCGATTGTTGAAACGATTATTACTAATACGACGGGTGAAAATTTAGAACTCGTGTGGGACGGTAAACTGGTTGACGGTTATTATGCCAAAGATGGTAAACCTGATCCTAAATACAAGTCTACGGTTGCTGAACAACTCCCTAATTTGACCCGTGTAATGACATCGAATGATAGCGGTGACATTGATATTGCCTTTGGTAAAGAGCGTGAATCATGGATGGTTCGTACTAGCGGTAGTTCTGCATTTAATATTCATCGTAATATAGCGACCACAACCCATGTTAATGGCCTTGAATATCAGTCTGTTGCTGAAATTGGCGCGGAGCCAACTCATACGTTATATACCGTCTTTAGTCACACTCTAACGGCTGCTGAGTGGCAACAAGAAAAAACAGTAGTGAGCGATATTCTACAACACCCTATTCGTTATATGAATGCAACGACTGAGCGTTGGGAGCAATATCTTCAACATGGCTTAGTAAATAAAAATGCCACCGTAGATCAAGAACGTGTAGCAGTGAAAGCAATGGAGACATTGACCGCTAACTGGCGTAGTCCTGCTGGCTTTGTTAGCTATGATACGGTGACACCATCGGTTACTGCACGTTGGTTCTCTGGTAACTTAACATGGCCGTGGGATACGTGGAAACAAGCGTATGCGATGGCACATTTTAACCCTGATTTAGCGATGAATAACATTCGTACCGTGTTTGAACATCAAGTAAAAGCCGATGATATATTACGTCCTTACGATAAAGGCTATCTACTAGATGTGGTTGGTATGAACATGTCTAAAGAGCGTGGTGATGCGCTTGGTTTAACTGAAATGAATGATTCACAGTCATGGAATGAACGTAATACTAAACCATCATTAGCGTCATGGGCGGTGTGGGAAGTTTATACAACCTTAAAAGATAAATATAACCGTGCTGATGATGCTCAAGCGTGGTTGGATGAGATGTATCCTAAGTTGGTTGATTACCATAACTGGTGGTTAACAGCGCGAGATACCAATAATAATGGTATCCCTGAATATGGCGCTGCGGTTGATCCTGCACATACAACTGAAGATGGTCAGTTAATTTATGAATATAAAACGGCGGCTGATCCTGATAAATGGATTTCAGCTAAAGGTATTGCTGAATATAATAAATTATTAGAGTCATTCGATTACATTGATATCCATAGCCCAGCACAAACCGCTGCGTCATGGGAATCTGGGCGTGATGATGCTGCGGTGTTTGGTTTTATTGATACTATTGCTGATGCTCAAGGTCTAACTGACCTTAGTGAAATTGCACTTATTGATCAGCTTGGTCGTTATGCTCATAAACAACATGGGTTTGATAATACTTATGCTGTGAATGGTGAAAAAGTAACGTATGCCAATACGAGTGAAGATAATACGGCTAAATTAAACCAAGCGAAGAAAGATTGGCAGGTTAAATTTAGTGAAAACCGTGATGATAGTGGTCAATTAGTGGGTTATTCACTAATGCAAGAATCTGTTGACCAAGCATCATACTGGTACAGTGATAATAAATTCTTAGCACAAATTGCAACAGCATTAGGTCGTAATGATGCTGCGGCTGATTTTACTGCAAAAGCAGCAGAAACGAAAAAGTACATTAATCAATGTATGTTTGATCGTAATACTGGTTTTTACTACGACATTAATATTAATGCGACAGAAGCGGCACAATTAAATAATGGTTGTGCGGGTAACCCGATTGTTGCGCGTGGTATGGGGGCGGAAGGTTGGTCGCCACTGTTTAATGGTGCTGCTGATGAGATGACTGCCGCTGCCGTTGTGAAAAACATGATGGATACCGCTAAATTTAATACTAAAGTGCCATTAGGAACAGCGGCAAAAGATAATCCAGCGTATGGCGCAGATATTTATTGGCGTGGCCGAGTGTGGGTTGATCAATTCTACTTTGGTGTTAAAGGCATGACGAACTATGGTTATACCGCACAAGCGAATGAGATGGTTAATAAGTTGTTTAACAATGCGGAAGGCCTAACCCTTGATCGTCCAATTCAAGAGAACTACAACCCAGAAACGGGAGCCGTACAAGGCGCGAATAATTTCTCTTGGAGTTCGGCGCACTTATATATGCTTTATAATGATTTTCTAAAATAGGGTAATCAAGTTTTATTAAATATAAGCTTGATTGAGTAAAAGCAGGGTACTTTTCCCTTTGTACCCCTTAAATCACGCCAATACATGTTTGTGTATTGGCGTTTTTTATATGGATAATTTTACGATGATTAATCGATTAAATTTTGGGCTTTTAAATACGCAAGGATCATTAATGTTGCACTTGAGCTAATCTCGATATCATTACTGTTGATCCATCGAATTTCTTCAATTTCAGCTGCGGGTAATAAGTTGCCATTATATTCAGCGTAGTAGCATGTCATGTTAACCATTACACCTTGTGCTTTACCATGGGCTTGTGCTTGAAAACTATCGGCATAGCAGAGTGATTTAGGCACAAGATCAACCGATAACTCTTCTTGTATTTCACGAATTAATGCCTGAGCATCCGTTTCGTCCGCATCACGTTTTCCGCCAGGAATATAATAGAGTGATTTTCTATATGAGCGTACTGCAAGTAATTTACGTTGGTCAATATGAAGCCAGGCAAGCTTATCAATAGGTTGAATAGTGTTCATTATTTTTTCTAGGTGATTTTTAATATAGTGTTTTTAGCAAAAATAAAGAAAAGTGACTATCATTATATGATAGCATTTGTTCAGCAGGGCAAATGGTTTAGTTTTGTGTCTATTACTTATCTTTATAGACATAATCATCGCCCTTAATGGAACAATAATCGCCACGGTTGGCTTTATGCTTACCAGTGTCTCTCACCATCAATGTGCTGGTAGTTTATGTAATCGTTATGAAATATTAGGAATACTCCATAATGAATTTTCGTTTAACCAGTACCAATTATATATTACTCGTTGCTGTTTTTTTTGCTGCTGTACAAAATATTGCTTTATGGGAACATTTAAACGAATTGTTTTCAAAAAGCAGTACTAATGATGTGTTTTTTATTGCCACTATTCCGCTATTTATTCTTGCGGTATTAAATATCATTTTTAATTTATTATTGTGGCCATGGTTACAGCGACCTTTGCTTGCGGTATTGATCTTTATATCAAGCCTAGTGACTTATGCTATGTGTAGCTACGGGGTGTATTTTGATCATGGTATGATTGTTAATGTATTTGAAACGAATCCTGCAGAAGCTGGCAGTTATTTCTCTATTGCCGGTGTTATGTGGATAGTCGTGATTGCTATTCTTCCTATAATTATATTGTGTCAAATTAAGGTTGTTTATCGTTCTGTAGTAAAAGAATTAATTGCCCGCAGTCTAAGTATTATTGTTTCACTATTAATTATTGTTATTATTGCGGCGGGTTATTATAAGGATTATGCATCATTAGTACGTAATCACTCTGAAATTAAAGCGCTGATTAATCCGACCAATTATATTTCAGCCACTTTTCGTTATGCAAAATATCAGTTGATTGAAGCTAAAATGCCATTTACTCAGATTGGATTAGATGCCAAGAATACCCATCAAGGTGATAAACATAATGTTGTTGTAATGGTGGTTGGTGAGGCTTCTCGTTCAATGAATTATTCATTAAATGGGTATGATAGGGATACTAACCCGGAGTTATCCAAGCATAATGTCATTAGCTTTTTAAATGTAAAATCGTGCGGTACAGCGACAGCAGTATCACTACCTTGCATGTTTTCTGTGATGAATAAATCCAATTACAATGCGATAACGGCTCGTCATCAAGATACTGCCATGGATGTTTTACAGCGAGCTGGTATTAATGTGTCTTGGAAAGATAATGATAGTGGTTGTAAAGGGGTGTGCGATCGGGTTAAGCATATTGTGATCAAGGCTGATGATGATCCTAAACTTTGCCATGATGGTAGTTGTTATGATGCGGTGTTACTTAAAAATTTACAGACACAAATTGATATGGCTAAGCAAGATACATTAATTGTGCTGCATATTATTGGTAGCCATGGCCCGACATATGATGATCGCTATCCACCTAAGTTTAAAGTGTTTAAGCCAACCTGTAATACCAGTAACTTGCAAGCATGTAGTCGTCAACAGGTCACCAATACTTACGATAATACGATTTTATATACTGATCATATTTTAAGCAGTGTAATTAATATGCTTAAACAAGATGACAGTAAAGCTAACACTGCGATGATTTATATGGCGGATCATGGTGAATCATTAGGTGAAGATGGGGTCTATTTACACGGGCTACCGTATTCTATTGCGCCTAAAGAGCAAACTACAGTGCCTTTGATTTTATGGTTGTCGCCAGCTTATCAGCACAGCCAGCATATAAATCGTCAATGTTTACAACGTGAAGCTGTGGCTGGTGGTTTTTCACAAGATAATTTGTTCCATTCATTGTTGGGAATGATGGATGTTAAAACAAAAGTTTACGATGCTAAATTAGATATATTTGCTCAGTGTCGACAGTAGTGTTTTTTGACGAAATAAAAAGTAAAAGTGACCATAAGAATACTTTTACTTTTATTTAGTTGCTTAAAAGGTATTATTTGTCGCAAGTGAGTCATTTACTTACAATAAAAATAAAGAAAGAGAGATAACGATGAAACCTGGGGCGACGGGATTACAACGAATTATTGATGCGACTGGATATTCGATGCAGGGTTTAAAAGCAGCATGGATTAATGAAGCCGCTTTTAGACAAGAGAGTATTTTATTAGTTGTAATGACGGTTATTTCGTTTTTTATGCCAGTAACAAAACTTGAACGACTAATGATGATTAGTTCATTATTTATTGTTGTTATTGCAGAATTGGTTAATTCAGCGATTGAAGCAGTAGTTGATCGTATTGGGCCTGAACACCATGAATTGAGTGGTCGTGCTAAAGATATTGGTTCGGCGGCCGTTTTTGTTGCGTTAGTGATGGTAGCTATTATTTGGGGCAGTATTTTATTTTTATAGTCACTCTTTAATCGAGTTATAAATTAACGCCAGTATTTTTGATTATTAAAATACTGGCGTTTTTATGCTATTACGCAGCTACCATATTATGTGACTATCATATTGCATGATTTATTGTTTCTGGGTTGCCCAAAGATGCAATAAATCTGTCGCAATCGTGGCGGCGGCTAATGCCGTAATATCTGCATGATCATACGCAGGGGATACTTCAACCACATCCATACCTATTAAATTAATACCTTGTAACCCACGAATGATTTTCAGGGCTTTATCTGATGTTATGCCACCACAAACTGGCGTACCAGTGCCTGGTGCGTAAGCTGGATCTAAACAATCGATATCAAAGGTTAAGTAAACAGGCATATTCCCGACCGTTGTTTTTATTTGTTCAACAATCTGCGCCACACTCCAATCATTAGCCGTGTCAGCCGAGATAACATTAAAACCCAGTTTGTTGCAATGTTCTGTACGAATACCAATTTGCACTGAATGTGTAGGATCAATTAAGCCTTCATTAGGCGCATGATAGAACATCGTACCATGATCAAATTTACTGCCTTGATCGTAAGTATCAGTATGGGCATCAAAGTGAATTAATGCCATTTTACCAAATTGTTTGGCATGGGCACGCAACAGAGGCAGAGTAACGAAATGATCACCACCAAAAGTAAGCAGTGTTTTCCCTTGTACTAATAAACCACTGGCGTGTGCTTCTAAGCGTTCACACATTTGACCAGCATCACCACAATCAAACACTAAATCACCACAATCAGCGATTTTAATTGATTCTAATAAATTAAACGTCCACGGCCAGCGTTTACCTTCCCATGCTAGGTTAGTTGATATTTGACGAATAGCACCCGGCCCCATACGACTACCCGAACGGCCCGTGCTTGCCATATCAAACGGCACCCCAGTAATAATTACATCAGCGTCTGATTCTATTGGTGAGAAGTTTAATGGTTGACGTAAAAAGCCAAAAGCGTTGGCGTATAAAGAGTAATCTGGGTAGTTAGCGAGTGTTGCCATGATTTTCTCCAACAACAAGATAGGGCGAAGGCCCACTAAAAGTCCTATCACTACTTTTTATAGTGATAGGATGTTCTAAAATAGGACGACTAATTGTTTAGTCTTAAATTGCGCGAACATCTTCTAGATAAGTATATCCTTCGAGCCCATCTGCTAGTTCTTTGAGAATAGCGTCACGTTCATTTTCCGCCAGATGTTGCTCTGCCATTAGCTGATATTGACGTAAAAACTCATTAGCATCTAAGTGTACATAACGTAATACATCACCGACGTTATCGCCACGATTGATTTTTTCGATGTTATAACCGCCATCAGCCGTGCAGCGCACAACCGCAGTATCTGTATCCCCAAATAAATTATGCATATCCCCTAAAATTTCTTGATATGCGCCGACCATAAAGAAACCAATACGGTAAGGTTGATCGTCACTCCATGTTGGAACGGGTAATGTACTTTCAATACCTTGGTTTTCAACATATTGATCAATTGCACCATCGGAATCACACGTAATATCAAGAATAATTGCGCGACGCTCAGGGGCTTTATCTAAGTTGCTTAATGGCAAAATAGGGAACACTTGCTCAATTCCCCATGCATCTGGTAATGATTGAAATAGAGAAAAGTTTACAAAAAACTTATCGGCTAAACGTTCATGTAATTCATCCAGCAGTGGTCGGTGGGCACGGTTTTTTGCTGACAATGTTTGAGCAAGCTCATGACATAAACGTAAACTGATTTGTTCAGCCCATGCTCTATCAATAAAACTGATCATGCCAACGGCAAATAAGGCGTGAACTTCAGCTAAATCACTTTGGTTATCATGATAAAGCTCAACCAATGAACGGTGATCTGTATGTTCGGTTAGCTCTTTCCAAGAACGCCACATATTATGCAAAATATGCGGAGCATCCTCAGCAGGGGGATTGATCGATTCTACTTTGTAACTTTCAATACCCACTACATCGGTAATTAAAACCGCATGATGAGCAGTTAGATTACGGCCTGATTCTGAAATAATACGAGGCATTGATATGTTGTATTCTTTGCAGATATCACCTAAAACATACACTACATTATTGGCGTATTCATTGATGCTGTAGTTCATAGAACAGCTGCTTTGACTACGTGTACCTTCGTAATCAACCGCTAAACCGCCACCGACATCAACGGTAGATATACCCACACCTAATTTTTTAAGTTCGGCATAAACACGACCAGCTTCACCAACGCCATTACGTACATCACGGATATTGGCAATTTGTGAACCTAAATGGAAGTGCAATAGCTGCAAGCAATTGAGCATGTCACGTTGACGTAGAGCATCAATAACAGTTAATACTTGTGATGCAGATAAACCAAATTTAGATTTTTCACCACCGCTAGCTTGCCATTTGCCTTTACCTTGAGAAGCAAGACGTGCGCGAATACCTAAGCGAGGTGTTACGCCAAGTTCCGCTGCTTCTTGTAAAATAATATTGAGCTCAGAAAGTTTTTCTAGCACGATATAGACTTCGTGACCTAGCTTTTCACCGATTAATGCTAATCGAATGTATTCTCTATCTTTGTAACCGTTACAGACAATCACTGAGCTTGCTTCTTGCGCCATTGCAAGTACCGCCATCAGTTCTGGTTTGCTGCCAGCTTCTAAGCCTAATTGACGTTGTTGTTTAGCATATTGGCTTTTTAATATTTCGCTAACCACTTGTTGCTGTTGGTTTACTTTAATTGGATAAACCGCAAGGTAATCACCTTGGTAACCATAATTTTCAATGGCTTGATTAAAAACGCTACAGAGACTATCTACGCGGTGATGGAGAATGTCGGGAAAGCGGACTAAAACAGGTAATGATGCACCTGCTGCAATCAATTCATCAGCAAGTTGTGATAATCCGATAGTATTGGTTGGGTTATTAACATCGGGACGGGCGATAACAGAACCGTCTTGTGCTATATCAAAATAACCTTGACCCCAGTAAGGTGTATTGTAAACATTACGGGCATTATTAATTGTCCAATCACTCATTGTTTAATCTCTTCCTGAGCGAAAATACGCCGGCCTAAAAGTGCAGATGATAAACATCCCTGCGAGGCTGCAGTAAATATCGAAATAGTGTGATGACTGACGCGATAATGGTCAGAATAAAAGTGCTTTGTTATTGAAATCTAATGACACCATTGTCGGTGTTATAGCATTTTCAATTACAAGCTACTGGGACTACCTGAACTGGAATCATCATTACAAGTCATGAACAAGCGGGATGTTCTTCTTGATTGATTAGGTTTGGTATTAGCGGTTGCGTTATTGCATATTTTATTGAGGCTAAGAAATGCCCTCGAGTATAATGCAGCAAGAGTTTTCATTGTCATTACCCTTAAAGGTAGTGCTGTTACAACAAGCACAGTATGACAGGGAATAAGAGTGCCCGATGCAATCTCAGTCTACACCTCAAACCAATAATTGGGTGCGCTGCGATTAAACAATCGAATTGTTTTTAGCGCAAACAAAAAAGATTTATCGTTATCATAAAAGATGATTATTATTACAATTAAATCTGTAGATTAAAAGAAGTGGATAACCATAATAACAGTGTGTTTAGTAACAATTATGGTTAATTAATTGACGATTGAGCATTGTAAATTATTGAAGGTTAGGTCAACTGTTTCTTTGAAAATTAACGGCAATAAATAGTATATAATAGTAACAATTAGTTACAAATAATGTATTGAATTCGTTTGTTATATTTATAAATACGAAATTGTTAATTTAGAATAGTATAAGTTTTTAGTGAGGAGTATGCAGTGGCTGGCGCAAGTTTATTAACATTACTTGATGATATTGCAACCGTTCTTGATGACGTTGCATTAATGACGAAAGTGGCAGCACGTAAAACTGTTGGCGTATTAGGTGATGATTTGGCGCTAAATGCCCAGCAAGTATCTGGTGTGCGTGCTGAGCGAGAATTACCTGTAGTATGGGGCGTTGCAAAAGGCTCTTTTAAAAATAAACTAATTTTAGTTCCTGCAGCATTATTAATTAGCGTTATTGCGCCATGGTTAATTATGCCAATGCTATTGCTGGGTGGTTTATTTCTATGTTTTGAAGGTGTAGAAAAAATTGCAGAAAAATTATTTTCTCATGGTGGTGAAGAAGATCAACATGAGCATGAACAACTAGCAACAGAAAATATTGACTTAGTTGCTTATGAACGTGAAAAAATAAAAGGTGCTATTCGGACTGATTTCGTTTTATCTGCTGAAATTATCGTGATTGCGTTAGGTACGGTACAGAATCATCCATTTTTAACTCAAGCTATTGTGGTGAGTTTGATTGCGATTGTTATGACCGCCGGTGTTTATGGTGTTGTTGCTGGTATTGTGAAGCTTGATGATGCTGGATTGTACCTTGTTAATCACAGTAAAGGCGCTGGCTTACAACGTAGTCTGGGTTCATTGCTAGTGAATGTAGCACCTTATCTAATGAAAACATTGGCGATAGTAGGCACCATTGCAATGTTTTTAGTGGGTGGCGGTATTGTTGTTCATAGCATTCCGGCGGTGCATGTAATCGTCGAACATTTAGCACAGTTGGTGACTTTTACTGGTGCTCATTCGATTGTACCCCCGTTACTGAATGGCGTTGTAGGTGTGGTTGCAGGTACGATTGTGGTGATTGTTGTCACTATCGTGAATAAGATCCGTGGAAAATCAGCACATTAATTTATAGCAGTTAAAAACCTAAACGCTATAAAATAAAAAATGCCAGTGATGATAAGTCACTGGCATTTTTTGTTGGTTATTCGTTTAGATTATTACCATGTGTATTTAATATCCATGCGGTAACGCGTTTGACGATTGTCTGTTACTCGACTTTGGCTAACATTATCCACTTCTACGAATGGACACCACATTGTGCCTTCTACTGTTTTGTAGGTAGATAGTTATATATTTAGTGCAGAAATAAGCGATGGCATGGGTCGATCCAAAAACACCAAAACCAAACTTCCATAATCCACAAACATTTGGTCGTTGTCAGTTAGTGAAATAATTACCGTTAAGTAAAATTCAGGTAGTTAAAAAATAAGGTTTATATCGATATTTATATAATACGGTATAAGCCTTTTTTATTTTATGGGGATTTGCCTATTTTTTGTGGTGGTGTTTTCGATGGGAATATAATGCAAATATTGGGATAAACACTAAAGTCTGTGAGATAATACTTGGCTAAGGTATAAATCAGTCACATTAAGACTGGATTTATTCTCTCCGAGATATTTTTATTGTATTCCCAATCGAGTTAGTGGACTTAATGATACGTATTAATGAAGTTAAATTACCGTTAGATCATAGTGAAGTAGCTTTACATGATTTTGTCATCAACAAGTTATCGATAAATAAAGACCAACTAGTTGATATTCATGTCTTTAAACGCGGATATGATGCCCGTAAAAAGAATGATATCTATCTGATTTATACTTTAGATATCACGTTAAAAGACGTTGATGAAGAGCAATTATTAACGACATTTGCTGACGATCATCAGGTGAAAAAATCACCAGATACTAGCTATAAATATGTTGCTCAAGCACCTAAAGATTTAACTGAACGTCCAATCGTGATTGGTATGGGTCCGTGTGGTTTATTTACGGGACTGATTCTCGCTCAAATGGGATTTAACCCTATTATTTTAGAGCGCGGAAAATCAGTACATGAGCGCGCGAAAGATACTTTCCGTTTTTGGCGTACGCGTGAGCTAAACACTGAATCAAATGTGCAATTTGGTGAAGGTGGTGCAGGTACGTTCTCTGATGGTAAATTATACAGCCAAGTGAAAGATCCACATTTCTTAGGCCTTAAAGTTAAACAAGAATTTGTTGCAGCAGGTGCACCAGCTGAAATTATTTATGTTAGTAAGCCTCACATTGGTACCTATAAATTGGTAACAATGGTTGAAAAAATGCGCAGTAAAATCATTGAGCTTGGCGGCGAAATTCGTTTCGAAACTCGCGTTGAAGAAATCAATATTGATGATAACCAAGTTACTGGCGTGACATTATCAACCGGTGAAGTGATCCCATCAAAGCATGTTGCATTAGCCATTGGCCACAGTGCGCGTGACACCTTCAAGATGTTGCACGACAAAGGTGTTCATTTAGAAGCACAATCATTCTCGGTTGGTTTCCGTATTGAACATAAACAAGCAATGATCGATGCAGCGCGTTTTGGTAAAAATGCAGGTCATCCATTATTAGGTGCTGCTGATTATAAACTGGTTCACCACTGTAAAAATGGTCGTTCTGTTTATAGCTTCTGTATGTGTCCTGGTGGCGTGGTTGTTGCCGCTACATCTGAGCTTGAGTCTGTTGTGACTAACGGCATGAGCCAATACTCACGTAGCGAGCGTAATGCTAACAGTGCGATTGTTGTTGGTATTTCACCTGAAGACTTTGCTAATGATCCAATGCAAGGCATCGCACTTCAACGTCAGTTAGAGCGTAATGCTTATGTTCTTGGTGGCAGTAGCTATGACGCGCCAGCACAATGTGTTGGTGATTTCTTAGCGGGTAAAACCATTAGCCAAATGGGCGATGTTGAACCGTCTTATAAGCCAAATGTTAAGTTAACTGACCTAAGCAGCAGTTTGCCTGATTATGCGATTGAAGCGATTCGCGAAGCATTGCCTGCGTTTAATAAAAAGATTAAAGGTTTCTCAAATGCCGATAGCATGCTAACGGGTGTTGAAACGCGTACATCTTCTCCAGTACAAATTAAACGTGGAAAAGACTTCCAAAGCATTAATACTAAAGGTTTATATCCTGGTGGTGAAGGTGCTGGCTATGCGGGTGGTATTTTATCTGCGGGCATCGATGGTATCAAAGTTGCCGAAGCGATTGCGCTTGATATGTTAAATGCATAATTAGTTAAATCAAAAGGTGTAATAACAGCAAATCAGTACAATGTTATTGCACCTTTTATTGTTATTCCTCATGAGCCCTTGGCGGTTATTTTCTGGTTCTTCTTCTGCTTGTTGTTTTCTTTCCATTTTTTCTTCATTAAATGAAATAACGTCAGAATATCGCATTAATATAAAGCGAATTCTTTATATGTATTTTTTAATTGGTTTTTTTAAAAGTAAAAAACAACATATCTTCATTTTTTATTATTGACTATTGTTATAAAAATCAAACAATATTGGATTGTATTTTTATTATGTGATTTGCATCACTAAACTGAAGTTGCTAGCTATGCTGAAATATTTGGTTACAATAGCGTTCAGCAAGGGTAAATAGCCTCTTTAGATTAATAGAGTGCTAAGGGTTTACTGATAGTCATAATATGGAAATATAGTCGGATATACATAGTAAATGTTAAATGAAAGGCGGTTCTTTTTATCATTAATGCCATATTTGTTATTGTTTATTGCTGGTACTGTTGATTCGGTTGG
Source organism: Photobacterium carnosum (assembly GCF_002849605.1). Lineage (GTDB taxonomy): Bacteria > Pseudomonadota > Gammaproteobacteria > Enterobacterales > Vibrionaceae > Photobacterium > Photobacterium carnosum. Next base: position 27,513 of record NZ_NPIB01000024.1, on the reverse strand, counting down.
GTTTTTACATCTAAAGAATGGCGTGTTTGCTTCTTTCATGAGTGGTAACTCGACCCATATGGGAATGGTATTAAGTTATCATGACTACCCACGTGCTGCTGTTTATATTGCAATTTTGAGCATTTTTATTATCGGTTCCATGTCAGGTGAATTAATTGCCTTGTCGGGACGTCGGTTCTATCGTGGCGTGGTGATGGCATCGGTATCGGTTGTGCTGATATTCGCCATTATTATGGAGTCTTATCTACCTTTTTTAGCGATTAATTTTATTCTATGTTATGCCATGGGAATGCAAAATATCGCGTTACGATTGACGATTGAAAAATCAATTCCACTAACGTATGCCACTGGGTATTTAGTTAATATCGGTCGGTTATTGGCATTGGCAATTGTTGGTCAAGGTGATCGTAAACGGTTGATGCAATACCTTTGTTTATGGGGTGCTTTAATTTGTGGCGCGATGAATGGTGGCTTTATAATGCAAATAATACCTCAATATTCATTATTTCCGCCATTAATATTAACAACTTCAATCGCTATGATATTGTTTTATATTGAACATAATCATCACTCAACCCCGATTGATACTGAACTGTAATATATATTAATTTGCACAGTAAAGAATAAACAAGCCAGCAAAAGTTGCTGGCTTTTTGTATATAAAAAAGAATGATTAAGACGCTAAAATAGCATCACGCATTTTGCACATCACATCTTGTTTTTGTTCTGCTGTTAATGTGCGTAATGGTAGGCGAGGGTTGCCGGCATCAATATCATGTAACATCATGGCTGTTTTACCCGCCGCGACACCGCCGTATTCAACTAAGACACGAATAAGCGCAATCACATTGTCCATTTTATTGATCACTGTTTGATTATCACCTTTAGAAAAAGCATCCATCATGTCGTGATAAAGTGGCGCAGCATAATTATAAGTACTGCCCACTGCACTAATTGCACCTACCGCTAATGCACCAGGGAAATATTCATCAACACCCCACGGCACATCAAATTTACTGTCACAAACGCGTAAACAACGTTGGTATTCATATAAATTAACGCTATTAAATTTAACGCCATATAAATTAGGGATCACTTTATCAGCAGCAATTAAGAATTGTTCCATATCAACCGTTACGCCACTCATTTCTGAGTGGTAGTAATAGAATCCTTTAGAAGGGGCAGCGTCAGCGACAGCTTTGCAATAATTAACTAAATCAGTAACGTTATTTGGTTTAAAGAAACAAGGACCAATGGCAGAGGTTGCATAAATGTCTAACTGATCAGCATGACGGGTTAATTCAAGTGTATCTGTAATGCTTAACGCACCAGTATGAATAATAAGTTTCAGTTGGCCTGCACTTGCCTGTACCCATCGCTCTGCAACCGCTTTACGTTCTGCAACTGAACAATGAATGCCTTCGCCAGTTGTACCTAAGACATAAGCACCAACAATGTTGGTATTAATAAGATGTTTAGCAATAGCATCAATAGCGACATAATCAATTTCACCATTGGCTAGAAATGGCGTATGAGGGGCTGCAATTAAACCTGTTAGCTTTTCCATGTCTAAGATCCTTATTTATGAAGTTTTACTTCTAAACTGTAATTATTTTGGAGTTGTATTATCATACGAAGTGATATTTGGGTTGGCAATAAAAAATAAACGACTTTGAGGGCTTTTAATGGAAACTGTGATCTATTGCTATTAATTGATTTTTTGAAATTTATAAAATATTTTTTATCGTTATTTGGCATTGGATTTGATTTTGGAGTAAAACTTCATAATGATAATACGATACAGATCGCCACCTAAGTTTGAAGAATGGCAAGGATAACGTATGAATGCAGCAACAGATGCAATTCAAGTGGGTAAAATTTTAGATACGTTAGGTAGTCTACGTGATAGCTTGACACCATCGGCACGTCGAATCGCTGATTATGTATTAGTACAACCTCAGCGTGTGACTGAGCTTTCAATTGCAGAACTTGCACAGCAAGCTAACGTTGGCGAAGCCAGTATTATTCGTTTTTGTAAAGGGATCAATTTTAAAGGTTTTCAAGATCTTAAAATGAAACTAGCGATTGAGGTTGCAACACCTCATGATACTGAAAAACACATGCTTGATACTGAACTAACCGCAGACGATGATGCTGAGCATATTGGTCGAAAGTTACAACAGACGATCAATAATGTATTAGGTGAGACATTAAATTTATTAGATTTTTCTGAATTAGAAGCGGTGGCTTGCGCTTTGCAACAGCAAAAACGGATTTATTTTTTTGGGGTTGGTTCCTCTGGCATTACTGCAGAAGATGCGAAAAATAAATTAATGCGGATTGGATTTGATGTGGATGCGTTAACCAATAATCATTTTATGTATATGAAAGCTGCATTATTAAACAGTGATGATGTTGCGATTGGTATTAGTCATTCAGGAACATCAAAAGAGACCATTAAAGCGTTAGCATTGGCCAAAGAGTGTGGTGCAATTACCGTGGCGCTGACGCATAATCCATTATCTCCGTTGGCTGAATTGTCTGATTATGTATTAATTAATGGTAATAGACAGGGGCAATTGCAAGGGGATTCTATTGGCACTAAAATAACGCAACTATTTGTATTAGATATGATTTATACTTTATTGGTTCGTGATAATCCTCAACATACACGTCAGCAGAAGTATAAAACAACTCAAGCGTTAGATTAAGTATTTACCTGAAATACCCTCAAGGTCACATTCAAATGTGGCCTTTTTTTATGGGTGCAATATAGCCTTGTTGGTTATTCAATAAATATTAATCGCAATTGATGAATTATTTTTTAACTGTGATTTACATCGTGAATTTGGCGTTATTTTAGGCAAAGAGTGTGCAATATCTCTCTATTTAAAAAGTTCATTATTGCGTCACTCCAACGATAACGACATGATGGAGTCAAACTTCATAACGTTGATATTTTTGGAGCTAACGATCATGGTTAAGCGTTCACAAACACTTCTTGCTCATATAAATAATGGTTTTATCTCTTCTTGCCAGCCTGTTGATGATAGCCCAATGGATCAGCCTCAGATTGTATCGGCAATGGCGCAATCATCAGTTTTAGGGGGCGCTGCGGGTTTACGTATTGAAGGTATTGCAAATTTACAAGCAATACGTCCTCATGTTGATGTGCCTATTATCGGTATTATTAAGCGAGATTTAACGGATTCAGCAGTAAGAATTACGCCATTTGTACAGGATGTTGCTGATCTTGCGGCTGCTGGGGCTGACATTATTGCGATTGATGGTACGCAACGTCAGCGTCCTGAAACGGTTGAAAATTTAATTAATGCTATTCATCAACATGGATGTTTAGCAATGGCTGACTGTGCGACTTTGGCTGATGGTGATATGTGCCACCAATTAGGCGCTGACATTATTGGTTCGACATTATCAGGTTATACCGACGGTGAGGTACCGACGGATCCTGATTTAGAACTTGTGATGGCTTTACACCAACGTGGTTATTTTGTGATGGCTGAAGGGCGTTATAACTCACCAGCGTTAGCGGCTCAAGCAATGACAGCGGGAGCGAATTGCGTCACTGTCGGTTCTGCAATCACGCGTGTTGAACATATCTGCCAATGGTTTAAAGAAGCGGTAAACACAGCCGCAACTACAGATGAATTATCCCTTAAGGATATCGCATGAGTGTTTGTTTAGCGGTTGATATTGGTGGCACAAAAATAGCAGCCGCATTAGTTGATAGTGCGACTAACCATATTGTTGACCGTCATCAAATCGTAACCCCTAAATCGCAACACCCCGCGGTATTTTCCGCAGCATTAGCCTCTTTATTAACGCCGTTTATCGCGCCGGCTGATTTTGTAGCTATTGCCTCAACAGGAATTATTAATAACGGGATTTTAACCGCATTAAATCCCGCGAATTTAGGCGGCTTAAATCGCTTTGAATTAGTTGACGAAATTCAGCACATTACAAAATTACCGACGTATGCAATGAACGATGCTCAAGCGGCGGCATGGTATGAATTTATTTCGTTAACCCCTAATAATAATACCCATAATATGTTGTTTATTACTATTTCTACCGGTATCGGCGGTGGATTAGTGTTGAATCAACAATTACAAACGGGTGCTCGAGGTATTAGTGGTCATATTGGACATACTGTTGTTGATGCTAATGGCCCTGTGTGTGGTTGTGGTCGTCAGGGATGTATTGAAAAAGTGGCTTCAGGTACGGCGATCGGTGAGCTTGGTACTGCCTTATTTAAGCGTCCATGTACTGGACAAGAGGTGTATCAACTGGCACTTGAAGGTAATAGTGAGGCGTTAAATATTATTCATTCTTCAGCGGCGGCGGTAGCGGAATTAATTGCCAATCTGACGATTAGCTTAGATCTCGATACGGTCGTTATTGGCGGTAGTGTTGGTCTTGCACCCCATTATTGTGAATATATTCAACAGTATTTAAATGAAAAACCAGAACTTTATCGACCTCGTATTATTCCAGCCAAGTCAGGCGGTGATGCTGGGTTATTAGGTGCTGCTCATTGGTTTGCACGACAAGAAAGTCATACATAGAAATTAATTATCTTCTCTCAACCCTAAATGGTGAGGCTTAATATGGAAATTCAAGCATTTGGTACAATAAATTACATTGTACTGTTCGCATATTTAATTGGTGTCATGTTAGTTGGTGTCTATTTTGCTCGTCGTCAGAAGACTGCAGATGATTATTTTAAAGCGGGTGGCCGTATACCGGGTTGGGCGGCGGGTATTAGTGTGTTTGCGACCACATTAAGTTCGATCACTTTTATGTCTATTCCTGCGAAGGCTTACACTTCTGATTGGACTTTCCTTGTTGGGCAATATTTAGCGATTCTTGTTTTGCCTATAGTGTTTTATTTCTATATTCCATTTTTTAGAAAACTGAATTTAACGTCTGTATATGAATACTTAGAGCGTCGTTTTGATATTAAAATGCGTTTATTCGCCAGTATATCATTTATGTTATTTCATATCGGACGTATTGCGATTATTACTTATTTAACTGCACTTGCATTAATGCCATTTGTGAATATTGACCCATTAACTATTGTCTTTTTAATTGGTGTGTTATGTATTGTATATACTTTCCTTGGCGGTATTGAGGGTGTTATTTGGACTGATGTTATTCAAGGTATTATGTTGTCAGTTGCTGCGGTATTAATCTTTATCACTATTTGTTTTCAAGTCGACGGTGGTGTGACTGAAGTATTCCGCTTAAGTGCTGAACAAGATAAATACTTCCCAAGTTCAAGTTTTGAATGGAGTTGGACCAACAGTACCTTACCGGTATTAATGATTGGTTTCTTATTTGCTAACTTACAGCAATTTACCGCCAGTCAAGATGTAGTGCAGCGTTATATCGTAACGGACTCTATTGAAGAAACGAAAAAAACCTTGATCACTAATGCCAAATTAGTTGCTTGTGTGCCAGTATTCTTCTTTGCTATCGGTTCGGCGTTATATGCTTTTTATAGTCAAAATGCACAATTGTTACCTGAGAATTTTAATACTGGCGGTATTCTGCCTTTCTATGTTATTTCTCAAATGCCCGCTGGGATTGCAGGATTGATCATTGCTGCTATCTTCGCGGCTTCACAATCAAGTATTTCAAGTAGCTTAAATAGTATTTCTGCTTGTTTCACCATCGATATCTATAACCGTTTTGGTGAAGACAAGAATATACAGCAAAGCTTTAATACCGCTCGTATTGTGACTGTTGTTGCAGGTGTCTTAGGTGTTGCCGCTTCTATTTACTTAATTAAAAGTAATGAAAGCCAAATATGGGATGCATTTAATAGTTTATTAGGATTAATGGGTGGCCCAATGACGGGTCTATTTATGCTGGGTATCTTTGTCCGTCGAGCTAATGCAAATAGTGCTTTATGTGGTGTTATTGCAGCCGTGGTTGCAGTGCTGATTGCACGTGGCTTTACTGATTTGAATTTCTTCTTCTACGGTGTCATTGGTACGTTAATGGTTGTGGTCGTCGGTTTTATTACTGCACCATTATTTAAAAATAAATCAGCTGAAGAATTAGCGTTAGTTACTGAATAATACTAATTCGGTTAAAAATAAACTTAAAATAAAGCGGGGAAGATGGATGCTTTTCCGCTTTTCAAAAGGATAAGAAAATGATTTTTGGTGAAATTAAACAACCGTTACATGCATTACCGATGGCTTTTCAAAAAGCGATAACGTTTATTAATACCCATGATATGGCGCAGTTAGAGAATGGCCGTTATGAGATAGATGGTGATCGTATGTTTGCTAATGTGATGAGTTTTGAAACCCAAGCTGCAGCCGCTAAACAAGGTGAAGTACATCAACAATATATTGATTTTCAATATTTAATCAGTGGTGAAGAGCGGATAGATGTGTCACTTAATTTAACTGACTGCATTCCTGCGACTGATTATGATCATGACAATGATTTTGCATTAGTTGAAACGATGCCTAACACCAGTTCTTTATTATTAAAGCCTGGTATGTTTTTAGCTATTTTTCCGCAGCAACCGCATAAACCAGGTTGTGTTGTTACGACCCCGATGATGATTAAAAAAGTGGTTATTAAAATTCATCAACAATGTTTGGTGTGATTAGCTACTAGGTGAGAGTAGGTACTTGGTGTGATTGTAATGATGATTAGCATTGATTGGAGATGGTATGAAAAACTCATGTACTCGATTCGCAATGGTGTGTGCTTTCCTTTCTTTATCGACTAGCGTTACGGCACAACAATTGTGGCCTGATTTACCGCAACCCATTAAAAATGGTATCAGTGCGCAAGCTGATAATATCGTTTATGTTGGTTTAGGTGCGGCGGGCCAGTCGTTTTATGCGATGGATACTGCGAGTAGTCACCCTCAGTGGCAAAAGCTAGCGGATTTTATTGGCCCTGTTACGGATCAAGCAACGGCTGCGGCAATTAACGGGAAAATCTATATTTTTTCTGGATCAGGAAAAGCTGCCGTAACCGATAAATCGCCCATTATTTTTGATAGCGTTTATGTTTACGATATTAATAATAATACGTGGAGTAAACAAAACACCCGTACTCCCGTTGGGTTATTAGGGTCGTCAGCTTATCCTCTTAATCAAACCGAGATTGCTATTTTTGGTGGCTACAATAAACAGCAATTTGATCAATATTTACATGCTGTTTCGACTATCGATAAACAGACTGAATCAAAAAAATGGCAACAAACCGTTACTGATTTTATGGCTCGAGCACCTGAATCTTATCAATGGAATCAAGCTATTCAGATTTACCATACCGACACCAATAGTTGGTCGACAAAAGGTAACAGCCCTTATTTAGCAAATTGTGGAGCGGCCTTGGTTGGGGATAAAGATCGTATTACGCTAATCAGTGGTGAGATTAAACCCGGCTTACGCACACCAATAGTTAAAACAGTGACCATTAAAGGGGATGACGTTAATTGGCAATCACTTGCACCTTTACCTGATGCTGCTAGTGGCCAATTACAAGAAGGTGTTGCTGGCGCTTATGCAGGGACAAATCAAGGTTCATTGATTGTTGCTGGTGGTGCAAATTTTATTGGTGCAAGGGAAAAAGTGGAGCAAGGTCATTGGTTTGCCCATGATGGTTTACGTAAACATTGGAGTGACGATATTTATACTTACCGTGGTGATAAATGGGCGTTAGTGTCTACAAAATTACCACAAGGGTTAGCCTATGGCGCGTCTTTTTCTACGCCAGATGGGGTGTTAATGGTCGGGGGAGAAAATGCCACAGGCCAACCACAAGCGAAAGTGTATCTGTTACGTTATGAGCAATCGGATGTGCGTATTATCGATTGATCTGGCTATAACCGTAACCTCAAGCTACTGTTTTATAAAGTAGCTTGAGGTACAAAATAAGACGTGATCGTACTCGCTGAATTTATTGCACTTCATTGCTATTCGATGCATATATTCTTACACTAGTTAGGGTTATTTATTGATGATGGAGAATGGTATGTATGCACCGATCCCTTGCAATATGATCTGTGGTGTTATTTTTGATTTAGATAATACATTGGTGAGTTCCGCATTAGATTTTGATTGGTTACGTCAGCAATTAGGCTGTACTGTGGAGACTGATTTATTAGAATACATTTCTGACATTTCTGATCTTTCATTACGAACACAGCTAGGAAATAAAGTGATTGAGTATGAATTAGCTGACGCTCGTCAATCAACGATTATGCCCGAATGTGAAAATTTACTGTTGTATCTACGCCAACAAAAAATCCCTACTGCTGTTGTAACACGTAATTGCGCTCAAGCGGCAAAGCTGAAGATTGATCACCATCAATTACAATTTGATCGTATTGTTTCACGTGAAGAATTTCCGCCTAAACCTGCTCCTGATGCGCTACTTGATATTGCTAAACAATGGCGATTAGCACCTAAAAATATACTCTATGTTGGTGATTATATTTATGATTTACAAGCAGCTTTTCACGCTAATATGCCATCATGCTTAGTGACTAATGGTGAGGAATTACCCTTTATTGATCAAGCTTCAATTGTGGTTCAACAACTTGATAGCTTGACGGATATTCTACGTGAGCAAGCATATATGTCGTTACAAGAGCATGATAGTGTGGAAGTCTAGTCTTCAGTTAGGTAATTAATTATGGCTAATCCAGTAAACTCAAAAGCGTTACTTCATAGTAAATGGACGAAAGTGGTTGTGGATCACAAAGAAAAACATTTTGAGATAGTCACCGTATTATTTAATGATAATCAGCAAGTCGAAAAATGTGTTATTCAAGCTGTAATGACAAATAAACTGTATGACATTGATTGGCATGATTTAAAAAATGACCAAGTATGGATCATTGGTTGGAATTAAGCATGCTCTTGTTCTAACGCCAACAGGGTTTGTTTTTTATCTAACCCGCCTGCGTAACCGGTTAATTTGCCATTTTTACCAATAACGCGGTGGCATGGAATGACGATTGATAACGGATTTTTACTGTTTGCCATTCCAACCGCTTGGCAGGCTTTAATATTACCAATTGAGATAGCAAGTTGCTGATAACTCCAACACACACCATATGGGATTGTGCTTAACGATTGCCATACACGCTGCTGGAAATCAGTACCTTTAGGTGCTAATGGCAAATTAAATTGTTGGCGAGTCCCCGCAAAATATTGTTGTAATTGCCGTTCACACTCAATCAATAATGGGTGTTGTGGCATATACGTTGCTGTTTCAGGTTGCGGTGTTTGATGCTGATAAAGAATTGCTGTTAGCGCATTGTCTGTGGCGTACAGTGTTAAGCATCCAATTGGTGAGTCCATAGTGTGGAAGTAAGTGCACATAATAAAAAACCTTCGCGCTACACTAAAAAATCAGTATAGCGCGTTAAATAGTGGATAAAAAAGAGCTTACGAATGGTGGTGTTTTAAGTATTCAAGAGCACCTATAATTGCCGCAACTTGCGCCATATTACACTCTTGATCCGTAACGCGTGGGCTGTCTGGATAAACTTCAGTTGTTGAAGTATACAAAGCGTCAGTTACGCTAGCACATAAACCTAATGCTTTTAGTGGATAATTAATCACACCTTCTTGGGTAATCGGCTCGCCAATAATGTTGCCGTCACTATCAGCAGGTGCAATATGAGTAACATGGCGCACTGAATCAATAATGGCTTTTTGGAAATCATGTTGTGGGTTTTCAGTATCACCAACACCATAAAAACCGTCAGGTACGATATCGGCGATATATTCTTTACCGTCACGTGCCGCAAGCGCGGGTCTAAACTCACTTTCATCACTATCAGTGGTTTCATGTAAATCAAGGTGAGCAAGAAAATGCGTATGTTGAGCTTGAACGAGTTTCATCAATGCTGCCGATTCTTCTGCTGGGCTATTGGCATAAAATGAACGGTTCGGATCAACAGCATTTGGGTTCCAACGATTGATCGTTTCATATCCCCACGGACTAACACAAGGCACCACCAGAATATTAAACTCAGTGCTGTATTGTTGTGCTTTTTGTGCCAAGAAAGTTAATGCACCATGGACACCACTGGTTTCATAACCATGAATACCACCCGTGATTAATACTGTAGGTTTAGTGTTGTCCCAATCACGCGTTTTAATCGCAAACAAAGGGTACTTTTCAGGTGAATAAGAGAGTGCACCGTATTGTTCAACATCGAACTCTTCACTTAGGGTATGAATATGGCTAACAACCTGCTCAAGATAACTACGCTTAATGGTGGTTTGTGCCAACCATGCTGCTTTTTCTGTGGCATTCCATTTTATACCTGGAGTGCCAATTTCGTATTCAAATGAATTATCCATTTTCTTACCTATATTATTATTGAAGTGTTTATTTTTAGAGGGTAAACAGCTGACTATATTTAAGCAAATTATCAAGCCAAAAAAATAGAAATACTTATAATTATACTGAAATAAAATCACAATTATTTAGTAGAAGAAAGTAAAGTTAGCTTGCATTAATCTGCTGTTATTGGCTGTTGTCATACAAATCAGACGGCTTATAGTAATGACGTTCACAAAATTATTACTAAGGAAAAGATGATGAGTACTAGAATCTTGAATAAAGTTCAAATTGAAGATGCTAAACAACACCTTACTCGTCCTCTAGCCACACCTACCGATTTATGTGTAGACGCGACTAAAGAGATTAGTGGTGCGTTAACTGCAATTTTAGCTGATGTATTTGCGATTTATATGAAGACCAAAAACTTCCACTGGCATATGAGTGGTGCACATTTCCGTGATTACCATTTAATGTTAGATGAGCAGAGTGCACAGTTATTTGCAATGACTGATGATATAGCTGAACGTGCACGTAAAATTGGTGGTCGTACTATACGTTCAATTGGTGAAATCGCACGTATGCAGCGTATTTTAGATAATGATGCTGATTATGTTGAGCCTGCCGATATGCTTGCTGAATTGTGTGAAGATAATAAACAATTAGCCGCAGAGCTTCGAGCAGCACATATTTTATGTGACGAGCGTAATGATTTTTCTTCAGTGAGTATGATTGATAATTGGATTGATGAAACAGAACGTCGTGTCTGGTTCCTTTATGAATCATACCGTCATTGATATAGCGAGATATAATCTAATTATTTCGTTTATATATAATAAAAAAGGATAGGTTTAATAACCTATCCTTTTTTATTATATATGGTTTAACCGTAATAAAAATGACGATACGTTATAGGTTAACTTAATAACTTATAAATCAATATTAATTTAAATATTTGTCATTTTTTGAATGAAGATCTCTTTAACGTTGTAAAAATAGTTTATTTATTGTCTGTTTAGTAATAAAAAACTATTGAATACAAACCTTGTTGTTATTTTTATGTTGCATTTATTTGATTTGAATAAGTATTCATACTTTTTGCTTTAATTGATTGTTGCGTATATGACGAAGAGGTATAAAATGTTAAAGATTAAGCATATCTATTGTGCATAAATAGTAATTTTGAGTTGATGTTCTTACTTTTGTTAATAACCATAAGCATTGTATGGTATTTAATGAAATAGAATGTTCATCTTGAAATATAATAAAAATTATAATGAGAATGTTGAAGGAGTTAATCATGTCAATGGAACTTTCGCGAAGGAGTTTTATTAAACATGGTATCATCGCTGGTATCTGCGTTTATACTGTTCCCGCTTTAGCCCGATTTAATCTTAATTTAGATGGTAGTAATAGTTTAGTTGCTCCTGAATTAGCGGCATCTTGGAAATCTGATTTTAAAGTACGTTTTAGAAGTGATGCTATTGCTAAAGTCACGGGTGAAAAAGTGTATGGACGTGATTTGCGATCAACCGATATTGATGGTTGGCCAAGCGAGCAGTCATGGGCTTTTTATATTCGTGCCGATCGTGCTGATCGTATCTATCAAGGTGTTGATTTAAGTTTATTACCTGCAAATGCTCAGCCAAGTAATATTGTTACTGGATCAACATTAACCAAAGATAAGATTGAATTACCTCAATTTTTTGGCACTAATATGTTGGTTACTGAAGGTGCAATGCCTGACTATATTGGTCAAGCCGTCATGCTACTTATTTTTGATGACTTTATCACTTATCATCGCGCTAAAGGTATATTGCAATTTAATAGTGAAATTATTAAATATGGTAAACAACAACCGTTAGTTGCCGCAGAAAAAGATCCGTGGGGCGTGTGGCGAATTACTCGTGAACAAGGTAATGCTGCGGGTGTCTTGCCTGATAAATACAGTCCATTAAAAAATGGGGTTAATTTCCCTAACTATGTTGACCATAAACCATTTTGGCCTAAACCTAATTCTTTAGGCTCAGCATTAGAGCAACAAATGGCGGTTGCTGACGATATTAAAGCAAGTTTAAAAGATGAAAATAATTTTGTTTTAGATCGTAATTATCAAACTCAATTTATTGATCCGATGTTCTTAGAGCCAGAATGTTTCAATGGTTGGTTTGATCCTAAAACACAGACCATGCATACCATTCCTTCATCGCAATCTCCTGGTAACTTCTTTGGTTTTGCAACTAAGATGCTTAACAATGGGCCTCTTGCGGGTAACGTTAAAAACTTAGTCGTACATTCACCTTTTATTGGTGGTGGCTTTGGCGGTAAAGATCACACTATATTGCCTTTCTATGGTTTATTAGCGGCGATGTACAGTAAACATCCTGTACGTATGGCAAACGATCGCTTTCAACAATTTCAATCTGGTCTAAAACGCCATCCTTTTAAGATGCACAATCAATTAGCGATTGATAAAACTACCGGTAAATTCCAAGGAATTGTGAGTTACATGGATCTTGATGGTGGTGGTCGTGAAAATTTCAGCTCTGTTGTTGCTGAAGTAGGCGCGAGTGCATTGCAGTCAATTTATTATTTCCCTAAAAATGATATTACCGCTGTTGCCAATGTGTCTGAAAACCCAGCGTCAGGTTCTATGCGTGGTTTTGGTACGTTACAGACAATGTCAGCCATGGAAATGATGGTCAATGAAGCGGCACAATTGCTCAATATTGATCCGATTGATTTAAGACTTCGTAATACAATTAAAACGGGTCAATTGAATACTCAAGGTGCAGTACCAACCAGTACTGAACATTATGTTGAGATATTAAAACAAGCTCAACAACATGAAATGTGGACCCAGCGCGAGCAGCGTCGTAAAGCGTATGAAGCGAAGCATCCCAATAAACGCTTCGGTACTGGTTTTGCGATTTGTACTAAAGACTATGGTGCGGGTGATGACGCGCCTTCAACCTATATTGAAATGGATAAGACCGGCCGCTTAGTGATGGGGATCTCTGCAGTTGAAATTGGCACCGGAGCACAAACATCACAAGCTGCTGTTTTAGCAGATTATTTTGGTCGCCCTGCTGACGCTATCAATCTTGCTGAAGTGCATGGTTGGGATCCTCTAAAAATGATCAATACCCAATCACCGTTTACGATGAGCCAAGCCTACCAAGATAAAATGCAACAAAATCCACGTTGGACACCGACGATTCCTTATGCATCGTCTGCATCGACATCGGCTTATTTCCAATCTAAAGCAACAGAAAATGCCGCTAAAGTTATTTTTGAATATGGCTTATGGCCTGCTGCAAAAGCTATTTGGAGTAAGTTGTACTACAGCGGTGATCTTGCTGCGATGGATTTTGGCGTAATGGAAGACGCTGTTTGGGTTGACGGTAAGTTAAGTGCTAAAGGCATGGAGCCATTACCCCTTGATATGCTAGCACAACATGTCCATCAGCAAGGTTTAGTAACGGGCGCAATGGTGCATACATTTAACCGTTGGGGTTGGGTTGATGCTGATTTCACTGTTGAAGGGCAGACTCAAACTTATCAACTAGATGCAATGGCCGTGAAATATGGTCATGGTGCTAATGCGAATAAGAAAAAACTAATGGCCAGCAATGGTTGGCATTTATTGGATCGTCGCAATGTTAAATACCCAGCGACGGTTCTAAATAATGCGATGGTAGTGTATTACGCTCCTTGTGCCGTATTAGTTGAATTAGCCGTTGAAAAGGGCTCTGGTAAGGTTGAAATCGTAGCAACCCAGACTTGGCTTGATGCGGGTAAAGTGATCGTCAAAGAACTGGTTGAAGGTCAAATTGAAGGTGGCTTAGTGATGGGTATTGGGCATGTATTGCATGAATATTTACCACCAGGTGAAGAAGGTCCGGGTAACGGTACTTGGAACCTTAATCGCTATCAAGTGCCATTAGCGACTGATGTGGGTGTATGGAAAATGAATCATACTATTTTGCCGCCATTTAATAATTCTGACCAACGTAAAGGTATCGCTGAAGTGGTGATGATCCCAATTGTCGCGGCTGTTACCGAAGCTCTTTACCAAATTACAAATAAACGTTTTTACCACTTACCTGTAACGGCTAATGATATTAAGGAAGTACTTGCATGATCACTGTAACAATGACTATTAACGGTAATGTTGTCGGTCCAGTTGATGTTGATGAATCAGTGAAAATGATTGATTTTCTTCATGAATATCGAGGATTAACTGGTACTAAATTTGGTTGTGGTATTGGTGTTTGTCACGCCTGCTCTATCATTGTGGATGATGCCGATGGTGGATCACACACTGAGCGTACTTGTATTAATGGCGTCGGTAATTTTAACGGTAAAAAACTGCGCACAGTAGAAGGTCACGCTAAACGTAATTTAATGGGACAAATCACTGCATTAAGCCCAGTACAGCAAACATTTGTGGATCATTTTTCTTTCCAATGTGGTTGGTGTACTTCTGGTTTTGTTAATGAATCAACCGTGTTAGTTGAGCAATTAACCAAACAACCTGTCGATAAAGATCAGGTTGAAGATGTGATTGAAAACGCATTGAAAAAACATATCTGTCGTTGTTCTGGTTACCGTAAATACTATGTTGGTTTGCGAGATTTAGTACTATCACAGCCGGGGTTAGTCAAATGAAACCGAGTTTAAAAATCAGTGTCGTTTGTGGTTTGTTATTAAGTAGCGGTGCGGTCTATGCAGAGGCATCATCAACGGATACACAAGCGCCATTATCTGAAAATATGGCACAATTGATTGCGCAAGGTAAATATTTAGCGGCTGCGGGTGATTGCAGTGGTTGTCATACTATTGAAAGCGGTCAAGCGTATGGCGGCGGGCGTGCATTTGATACGCCGTTTGGTACTCTATATTCAACCAATATTAGTAGTGATAAACAACACGGTATTGGTAATTATAGTTATCAGCAATTTGTTGATGCGGTACGTAATGGTGTTGCGCCTAAAGGTAATTTATATCCGGCAATGCCTTATACGTCGTATCACCGTATTAACGATCACGATATGCACGCGTTGTATGCGTATTTCATGCAAACCAAACCTGCGACTCAACCGAATAGAGAAAATGGGATTGGTTTCCCTTTCAATATTCGAATGGGATTAAAAGTATGGAATCTTGTCGCGTTTGATAAACCGACCTTTACGCCTACTGCGGATAAAACGCCATTATGGAATCGTGGTAAATATCTAGTGCAAGGGTTAGGTCACTGTGGTGAGTGCCATACTCCACGTAATTTTATGATGGCAACGGAGCAAGATCATCCGCTTGAAGGTGCGGTGGTTAATTATCTTAATGCGCCTAATATTACGTCAAAAAATCTGACTCAAGAACATTGGACATTTAATAATTTAGCGCAATTCTTAAAAACAGGGCAATCGCCTAAAGGCACTGCCTTTAATGATATGTTCATCGTTGAAAAACATAGTTTAACTCAACTTAATGATCATGATATTACTGCGATAACCAGTTATTTATTGAATCAAGCACAACCATCACAATCAGCGGTATCACAACCGAAGTTAACGTCACTTGTCGCATCACAATTTGATACTAAACTACCAGGATACCGTATCTATATGGATAAGTGCTCTGGTTGTCATGGTCAAAATGGACAAGGAACACCAAACGTAGCCCCTGCGTTACAAAATAATGCGACCATTGAAAACAGTAATATTTTTAATACCGTAGCTGTGTTAAATAATGGTATTGAGCGCCAAAGTTATAGCCAAGAGCAAACATATTATGCAATGCCGGGTTATAAGAACAGTTTGAATAATCAACAAATGGCTGATTTGATAACTTACTTACATAAGCGTTTTACTACACAGATGACAACCACAACGGTGAAGCAAGTGGCTGACATTAAAAAGCAATTAGCGACTAATTGATCATGCGATTAGCCTGCATTATTGCAGGCTAACTTTGGTACTGTTGTTATAGTAAACAAAGTGATAGACGACTTATGAATGCCTTAGATAAACACGTATTATTAGATTGTCAGACATGGCTACAACAAGGGAAACCGGTGTGGTTATGTACTATTTTATCCACTTATGGGTCGGCTCCTCGTCCTGTTGGCGCTTTATTTGCAACTGATGGTCATATTCGCTCTGGGTCGGTATCTGGCGGATGTATTGAAGATGCTTTTATGAATTTAATTCAACAACATGGTCTTGATAAACCATTACAAGTGTTTGATTATGGTACTCACTTAGCCGCGAATGGTAGCGAATATGAACTGCCGTGTGGTGGTCATATCTCTTTATTAATCGAACATTTATACCCTGATTATTGTTATTTGGTTGATGACTGGTTAATGGCTGCGGAACAAACGTCCACCTTTATTCGTGCTGTCAATATTGAGACAGAGCAACGCAGTATTGTGACGGGTACAGAGACTACGGCATATCCTTCACCCTGGTTAACGGTGCATTACCAACAACATTGGCAATTATTATTATTGGGTATTAGCCAAGTCAGTGAAGAAGTTGCACGGTTAGCGATCAGAGCTGGATTTACCGTAAGATTGTGCGATGTTCGT
Organism: Photobacterium carnosum; assembly: GCF_002849605.1. Classification (GTDB taxonomy): domain Bacteria; phylum Pseudomonadota; class Gammaproteobacteria; order Enterobacterales; family Vibrionaceae; genus Photobacterium; species Photobacterium carnosum. Next base: position 10,565 of record NZ_NPIB01000024.1, on the reverse strand, counting down.
GAAAATTACAGTCAAAGTTGGCGTTGGACTGCGGCAGAGGGGGGCGTTGATGTTGAATGGTGCTCTGCGGATGCTTTTGTTGAGCGCTACACCAATGCTTATACCGCAGTGTTAGCACTTGCCCATGATCCTCGTGTTGATGACATGGGATTGATGGGGGCATTAGAGTCCAATGCGTTTTATATTGGCGCATTAGGATCACATGCGAACAGTGATCGTCGTCGTGAACGATTAATGCGAATTGGTGAATATACTCAGTCTGAATTAGCACGATTGCATGCACCAATTGGCATTGCCATTGGAAGCAAAACCCCGTTTGAAATAGCCATTGCCGTGATCGCAGAAGTTATTGCAGTAAAAAATGGGATTAATTGTGATTCATGGCATTATCACCATGGTTGATTGTGTGATACCGGCTGCGGGGCTGTCATCACGAATGGGGGCATGGAAACCCATGCTACCTTATTGTGATAGTACACTGCTCGATATTGCCATTGAACACGCCTTGGTCTTTTGTTCAAGAGTGATCGTGGTGGCGGGTTATCGCGCTGATGAATTGGTACAGCGATACCAACATCAGCCACATATTCTTGTGGTGGTGAATCCTGACTATCAACAAGGCATGTTAAGCTCGATTCAAAAGGGTATTGCAGCCGTCACTAGTTCTCGGTTTTTTATTACTCATGCCGATATGCCGTGTATCGATCCGCAGGTATTTACGCTGTTATCGCAAATGCGTTATGGGCGAGTGGTCTTTCCTGGTAATAAACAACAAACAGGGCATCCCGTTTTAATTGATGCTGCGTTAATTCCATGCATTTTAGCCTTACCTATCACGGCTAAAATGAAGCAAGTACTGCAAACAGGTGAAGAGCAATATTTACAGTTAGATGCCACGAGTGGTATTTATCATGATATTGATACACCTGAAAAATATCAGCAATTACTTCGGACATGCAAATAAACAACAAGTTATAAAATAAATACCATAAAAAAGAGAAGCCAAATACTTCTCTTTTTTTGTGGGTTGTTTTTTAATATTTAATGATATTGATAACGCTGATTTAACTGGTCATGCCCCATTTTAAATCATCATCAAGCTCTTCAATCGCATCGTAAAGATAAGACTCAACTTGCTCTTCTACTAAGCCATCAGGCTCTTCAAAGAACGCGATATGAAAAATAGCATCACCTTCGTTGACTAGCGGTAAGGTTTGTTGACCAATAACAATGCCACCTTGTGGTGCAATCACTGTTACTTGATTACTGCCAGAAGGATCACTGATAGTTGCAATAATTTGGTTTTTATCGACTTTTTCACCTAATGCCACATGCGAACGTAGTAAGCCATCAGAATCAGCACGTACCCAACGTGTCGCCTTTGGCACCATTGGTTCAATCACTTTTTTACTACGACTCGTGCGTACCATCTCTAAATGTTGCATCACTTTTAATACCCCTTGCACACCAGAGCCTACCGCATGGGCATCAAGTCGAAGCGCTTCACCTGCTTCAAAGGTGATCACGGGAATATTAAATTCTTCAGCGGCAGCACGCAGTGAACCTTCTCGTAAGCTTGCATCAACTACGACAGGAGAGCCAAAGGCCATTGCCATTGCTTTTGCTTGCGGATTATCAAGGTTAGCGCGAATTTGGGGCAAGTTAGTACGATAAATAGCGGCAGTGTGTAAATCAACCACATGCGTTGCACGCCGTACTACCTGATTAAAATAGTGATATGCCATACGACCCGCGATTGATCCGCGCTCTGAACCAGGGAAACAACGGTTTAAATCACGACGATCAGGTAAGTAACGGGATTTATGTATAAAACCGAAAACATTAACCACCGGCACCGCAATAATCGTACCGTGAAGTTTTGATAAATCTATTTTTTCAATAACTTGACGGACGACTTCAATACCATTGAGCTCATCACCATGGATGGCTGCATTGATCAGTAATACGGGGCCTGGGTGTTTTCCATGCAGAATATCAACGGATACGGACAGTGGTGAATGCGTATAAAGGCGAGCTATCTCTAGTTCACAGTTGGCATGATTTCCCGGTTCAACCAGTAAATCTGCAAATTCAAATGGAGTATTTTTTGTGGCCATAGATACGTCCTGTATATGGGTGATTAGACGATGACGATTGATTAATGTTTTCGCATTAATATTACGTTATAACATCTTGAGAATAATCATTAAGTCCATTTTAAAACAGGAACAATATCACGTTTAATTAGTTTTTAAGTAACACAAATGTATCAAGGCGTATCAAATATGAATATTAGTCGTTGTTATACTGTTTAATAAAGGCATTACCGTTAGTCAGTAATGCCTTTATGGGGATAATTACGAATATTTCAGTTCGTTGATAATCATTTAAATATTATTTTCTTTAGAGGATAACGGTTGTCGCATTAAGTGATTATATTGTGTGACATCAAGTTCAAAGGCTTTTTTTTGTTGATGTGATACGGATGATGCTAATGGGATTTTAGCTGTCAACGGGTTTACTGGTTTTCCACGTACTAATAATTCGTAGTGAATGTGGGGACCAGTGACGCGCCCAGTACGGCCTGATAACGCAATTTCTTGACCACGTTTTACACGTTGACCAACTTTGACCAAGATACGGCTATTATGTAGATAACGGGTACTGTAATTAGCACTGTGTTTAATAACAACATAACGGCCAGCATAGGGGTGATTGGTTACACGAGTAACTACACCATCGCCTGTTGCTAATACATGTGTGCCTACTGGTGCGGCAAAATCAACCCCATTATGTGGTTGAATACGTCTAGTGACTGGGTGACGGCGATAAGGATTAAACTGTGAGCTAATACGGAACCGCTTTGCTGTTGGGTAGCGTAAAAATGCCGGCTGCAAGCTTTCACCATTTTGGTCATAAAAATTGCCATCAGCACTTAAATAAGCAGAATATTGGTTTTTTTTGGTATATAAGCGTACCGCTTGAAGTTCTGTATCACCACTTGCTTGATTATTGACATATTTTGCTTTGCTAACAATTTCAAATCGGTCGCCAGCCTGTAGATCACGATCAAAATTCAATTTGTCTTTAAAAATAGCCATAATCTCATGAATATCCGTGTAACTTAGCCCTGCTCTTTTTGCTGATGAGCTAAAACTACCACGAATTTCACCACTAATAACTTTTTCACGCCATATACCCGGTAAGGTGACTTCTTTAACCGTAAAATCGTTATTTTTCTCACGCGTATAATCAATCATATGCGCGACATTAAATTGCAGTTGGAGTTTATTTAATCGATGGTTACTGTCCGTTACCCAAAATCGTAAAATATCATTTGGACGTAAGTTATCAATTTGTAAGCTATTTAAATCTGCCGCCATAATGTTTTTTACATCGGTTTGCGGTAAGTTTAATTGTGAAAATATTTCGCTGAGCGTATCACCTTTTTTAACTTTGTATGAATAAGTAGGCGGTAATACAATATCTTTGATAACGGCTGCTGGTGTCAGCGTTTTTAATACAACTTGAGGAGTAGTAAGTAAAGGCAGTTGTATTTCTTTATGGTGTATTGAAGATGTAGTGTTAATTGATAATACGGCAGCAGTCGTGATGATTGAGAGCCCAAAAAGGCTAATAAGGCGATAGTTTATAAAATTAGTTAGTACTGTCGTTTTAAACGTAGACATAATGCTCGTCAGTTCTTTTATTTTTAATGAGTGCGTTGCACTTGGTTTATTTGGCGAGTAGGTATAAAAACATAGCCTTTCTGAACCTTAAATGAATTAATACTGTAGAGGCTATTTTTTTACTTAAATTTTCAGTAATTACGGCTGTAAGGTATAAAAATGATGATTATAGTGTATTTTTCATCTCAATAACGTAGAAAACACAGCTTCGTCCAGCTAGACGATGCAATATTAAGCTGGACGAATATCGTATTTATAGAACAAGATAACGCTTTATTATCTTAATTATTAAGGTTAGGTGTTGCCTTCGTGTAGTAAGCACTCGTGTGTTTTTTCTTCGGGATGAGTGTGACTTCTCGCTGTTCTAAATGCGGATCTTTGTGGGAATTTATCTGTAAATAGTTATTTTGATTAATTGATCGAACCACATCCATTTGAATTTTTTCTGTTGCCGTTAATTGATGAGTATGATCGATATATTCAATCATCTGTTGTGTTGTTAACGGATTCAGTTTTGTCGTGGTTGGTATTGATGCTAATGCCGATAATGAATGCAGTGACAGCGACAAAGCTAAAGTTATTATTAATCGTTTCATGAAAAACCTCATGTTATTCAGTGAGGGTATTTAATCCTACAGCACCTGAATTGAGACTGAGTTGTTAATTCATTTATCATTCATGGCTTCAACATAACGTTTAGGTTTTATTTCAGTATAGAATAGCCGTTCTGTGATTATAAAAGTGAAGGTGTTATGACAGATCTAGCGCAAGAAATTGGATTTATGCAACGCGCATTAATATTATCGCATCAAGCACTGCCTGCTTGTCGTCCTAATCCACCTGTGGGTTGTGTATTGGTGAAAGATGGGGAAATTGTTAGTGAAGGTTTTACACAACCCCCTGGTTGTCATCATGCAGAAGCAATGGCATTAGCCAATTATGATTTACCGTTAAATGAAGTGACGGCTTATGTCACTTTAGAACCCTGCTCGTTTGTTGGGCGAACACCATCTTGTGCGCATACTTTAGTTGAAAAGGGGATTAAGCGAGTTGTGGTTGCAACCCTTGATCCTGATCCACGAAATAGTGGCAAAGGAATTGATGTTTTAAAACAAGCAGGAATTGAAGTAAGTGTTGGTTTGTGTGAGCAAGAGGTTTTTGATTTTATATCGCCGTACTTATTAAATAAATAAAATATAAAATAATATTGTTATTAAAATAAACGAATAAAAGCCGATTTAAATGGATAATAAAATTATTACCACTATTAAATCGGCTTTTAAAATATAACTAATAAAAACGTAACGTAAATAATTAATTATTTAGTTGAAGTCTTGTGATGCTCGCGAGATGATTCTTTATGATCATGCTCTTTAGCTTTGTGATGACGGTGTTCGTCATGTTCGTGGCGATCGCCATGTGTTTGTTCTGGGTGTTTATGACCTACTGGATCACCACCATGTTGAGTGTGTGGATGGCTTTTTTCATGGTCACGTACTTCATGATGGTCACGGTCATGCTTGTGTTCTACATCTTCACCGTAACGATGTTCCATCTTCTCATGCTCAGCTTCAGCTGTATGTTGATGACCTTTTTGTGAACCTTGATGTTCTTGGTTATTGTGACTCATATCTTAATCCTTTAATAAACAGCGTTAATAATAAGTTGGTGTCTGTCTATAGGATTTAATCTACGCCTATTTTAACTTTGAACAATATACTTTTTTATAATCAAACATTCTATTTTTGATAATTGATGAATATTTTAAATAGGTATAGGAAGAAAAAATATCATGTAATAATTTAATTGAATATACCGTTTAATTATTATTTCAGTATGTAAAAATGGAAACATAGCTATTAATAATAATTATTTATTTAAGTAGATATAAAGGCGTTATTTGTTTTTTAATAGTATTCGTGCGTATTGATAGTTATTTATTATGATGAATCGTTTTTAAAACCAAAGGGCATATATAGGCGATAAGTACGGTTATTTAAATGTTAATGAATAATAAATCAAATGAGTAAAAAAAGTAGCATTAATCATCATGGTCAAATATACAAGATTATAGCGATAAAGCACCGATCTTAAATATTCAATGCTCAAGAAGTGGCTGTAGGGCTGATTTTTGAGTGTTTATACTAATCATAATCAGTTTCTGACCTAATTTAATGTCCATTTTTTCCCTTTCTAATAGTGAATATCCGCGAGAGTGATAGGGAGTCTACTACTTTGAAAGATGACCACTTAATTAATTGGATTGGTATAAGAGCTTATTATGAAACTAGGTGTGCTTTATAAAAAAGAGATAAAAAAATGGCCTAACATTTGTTAGACCATTTTTAGATTTATTATATAAGTGCGATTAATCACACGTTATAAATAAGCACTTATGCTAGTAGTTCTTTAGCATTGTTAACGATGTTTTCAACAGTAAAGCCGAACATTTTGAATAGCTCTTCAGCAGGCGCTGATTCACCAAATGTTGTCATACCGATGATGCGACCGTTAAGGCCTACATATTTGAACCAGAAGTCAGCAATACCCGCTTCGATAGCGATACGAGCAGTAACATCAGCTGGTAATACGCTTTCACGGTAAGCCGCATCTTGCTTATCAAACAAATCAGTAGCAGGCATAGAAACTAGACGTACTTGACGACCAGCGGCTGTTAGCTCTGCGTATGCTTCTGCTGCGATACCCACTTCAGAACCAGTAGCGATCAAGATTAGCTCTGGCTTACCAGCACAATCTTTAAGGATGTAACCACCCTTAACGATGTTAGCAACTTGCTCAGCTGTACGATCTTGTTGAGTTAGGTTTTGACGAGAGAAGATTAAAGATGTTGGACCATCTTTACGTTCAATCGCGTACTTCCAAGAAACAGCAGATTCAACTTGGTCACATGGACGCCATGTGCTCATGTTTGGTGTTAGACGTAGTGATGATACTTGCTCAACAGGTTGGTGAGTTGGACCATCTTCGCCTAGGCCGATAGAATCGTGTGTGTACACTTGGATGTTCTGAATTTTCATCAGTGCAGCCATGCGTAGTGCGTTACGTGCATACTCCATAAACATTAGGAATGTTGCGCCGTAAGGAATGAAACCACCGTGCAGTGCCATACCGTTGATCATTGCAGTCATACCAAATTCACGAACGCCGTAGTGAATGTAGTTGCCTGAAGCATCAGTTGGTGTGATTGACTTAGAACCAGACCACATAGTTAGGTTTGATGGTGCAAGGTCAGCAGAACCGCCCATGAATTCAGGTAATAGTTTACCGAATGCTTCAAGTGCGTTTTGAGAGGCTTTACGTGATGCAATGTTAGCTGGGTTTGCTTGTAGATCAGCAATAACTTTGCTTGTTTCAGCTTCCCAGTTAGTAGGTAGAGCACCTGTCATACGACGAGTAAACTCAGACGCTAGTTTAGGGAATGCTACTGTGTATGCTGCAAACTTCTCGTTCCAAGATGCTTGCTTCGCTTTACCTGCTTCTTTTGCATCCCACTCAGCATAGATGTCTGCTGGAATTTCAAAAGGACCGTAGTTCCAACCAAGGAATTCACGAGCAGCTTTAATTTCTTCAGCGCCTAGTGGAGCACCGTGACAGTCGTGAGAACCTGCTTTGTTTGGTGAACCAAAACCGATGATTGTTTTACAACAGATCAACGTAGGCTTAGTTGTTTCAGCTTTTGCTTCTTCAATAGCAGCATTGATTGCAGCAGCATCGTGGCCATCAACGTGACGGATTACATGCCAGTTGTAAGCTTCAAAACGCTTAGCAGTATCGTCAGCGAACCAACCTTCTACTTCGCCATCGATAGAAATACCGTTGTCATCCCAGAAAGCCACTAGCTTACCAAGACCTAGCGTACCCGCTAGAGAACATGCTTCGTGAGAGATACCTTCCATCATACAACCGTCGCCCATGAAAGCGTAAGTGTTGTGGTTGACGATATCATGACCTTCACGGTTGAATTGTGCAGCCATTGCTTTTTCAGCAAGAGCCATACCAACAGCGTTAGTAATACCTTGGCCTAGAGGACCAGTCGTTGTTTCAACGCCAGGTGCATAGCCGTATTCTGGGTGACCAGGTGTTTTTGAATGCAGTTGACGGAAGTTTTTAAGATCGTCAATTGATAGGTCATAACCTGTTAGGTGAAGTAGCGAGTACATAAGCATAGAGCCGTGGCCGTTTGATAATACAAAACGGTCGCGATCAGCCCATTTAGGGTCTTGTGGGTTATGGTCCATATGACCACGCCAAAGAACTTCTGCGATATCAGCCATACCCATCGGTGCGCCAGGGTGACCAGAATTTGCTTTTTGTACGCCGTCCATGCTTAGAGCACGGATCGCGTTAGCTAACATTTTATGTTCCATAGTGTTTCCACCAAAATATTAAGTAAATTTAAAATTAAGAAAGCGGCTCTAGGAGCCGCTTTCTGAAATAGTGCTTAGTGATTAAAGACGATCTGCGATCATTGTCTCTAGTTTACCTTGGTCTACTGCGAAGTTACGAATACCTTCAGCTAGTTTCTCAACAGCCATTGCTTCTTGGTTGTGATCCCATAGGAATTCAGCATGAGTCATTGCAGCAGGACGAGCTTTAAGCTCAGTTGCTGGAAGCAGTTTCTGTTCAACAACGCCTGTTGCATCTTCAAGTTCTTGAAGAAGTTGTGGGCTGATAGTTAGACGGTCACAACCAGCTAACTCAAGGATCTCACCAATGCTACGGAAGCTTGCACCCATAACAACTGTATTATAACCGTGTTCTTTGTAGTAGTTATAGATGCTAGTCACAGAGATAACACCTGGATCTTCTTGTGCTTCAAAGCTACGGCCTTCTTTCGCTTTGTACCAATCCATAATACGACCAACAAATGGTGAGATTAGGAATACGCCAGCTTCAGCACATGCACGTGCTTGAGCGAAAGAGAATAGAAGTGTTAGGTTACAGTTGATGCCTTCTTTTTCAAGAATTTCAGCAGCACGGATACCTTCCCAAGTTGACGCTAGTTTGATCAAAATACGATCGTTGCTGATGCCAGCATCGTTGTAAAGTTTGATTAGGTGACGAGCTTTAATTACGCTTTCTTCAGTGTTAAAAGAAAGACGTGCATCAACTTCAGTAGAGATACGACCAGGAACAACATTTAGGATTTCTTTACCAATGTTGACTGCAAGCATGTCGCAAGTATCTTTGATTTGCTGTGCTTTATCATTGCTTTGTGCTTTTGCATAAGCAATTGATTGGTCAATTAAAGGTGCGTACTCAGCAATTTGTGCTGCTTTTAAGATCAATGATGGGTTTGTTGTCGCATCTTCAGGCTGGTATTTGCTGATATCTTTGATATCACCAGTGTCAGCAACAACAGTAGTTAGTGCGCGAAGTTGTTCTAATTTTGTGCTCATATCGATCGACCTTATGTATAGGGCTTATGTCATGATGGCATTAGTTATAGCCTGAAATGCCACCATGTTCAAAAGAATTAATACTTACTCTAAGCACATTCATTATAACCGTTAGTTCACCGAGTGAACATATGGAATGCGCTAGAGCATTTGATAGATTGATAATTGTCTTTTTTAGCTTTTTTGTCAATTTAAAATGAGAATAAATCAAATTCAGATCGCAATAAAAGTCATTTTAGATTTTATTTATTGTTTGATTACCGATGTGATGTATTTTTTTGCTTTTCAGTAAGTGAGCATTTGATCTGCATGGTGATCATTTGCGCTAGTTGTTAATGGTGGGAAAGTTAATGTTTTATTAAATAATGCTCAACAAATGTTACATGATATCAATCAGAATAAGTTGGTAACCACATTTCATGCCCTCCTTTCGTTATTACCTACAGCAAATGTCTGCGAGAACGAGAGGGGATCTAGTGTTTTTGAAAGATGACGACTTAGAATGGGATTGGTATTCGCTCTGCTAACGTGAGGGCGTAGTTGTAACGATAGAGAAGAAGGGTTGAGTGGGTTAAATAGCAGATATAAAAAATGCTGGCCCATAGCCAGCATTTTTATTATTTATCAACGAGGATAAATTAGATAGCTACAACGTTTGCAGCTTGAAGACCTTTTTGGCCTTGTTCTACTTCGAAAGACACTTTTTGGCCTTCAGCAAGTGTTTTGAAGCCTTCAGAAGCGATAGCACGGAAGTGAACGAATACGTCAGCACCGCCGTTGTCTTGAGTAATAAAACCAAAACCTTTCTCTTCGTTAAACCATTTTACTAGACCAGTTGTTTGATTAGACATGTGATGTCCCTTATATAGATGATTAATTAACCGCTAAAATGCGATGTATTAAGTGGTTAAATTATTAATGTTACTGCCAAAACAAGGGAAACACTGAGGTACAAAACGATAACGTTGCTGTAGCTAAAAGTTTAACTGTGACTTGGTGTTGCATTTAATAACGTCCTGAACAACAGAACGAGACAGATAATAACAGCTGTTTGTTTTTTGTACAGCTATTTTTGTCAATATGAGTAAAAAAAGATTCTTGATTGTTGTGGCACTAGAAATAGCGGTGGACGATAACAGTATTATCAACTCTGATTTTTCGTAATTTCGCATTAGTTTTATTTATACTTTAGCCCCCGACTATTTAAGTAAACATCAATTCATCGCTTTTCTACTGAAATTATTCTTTTAAAGTAACAAAGCGTTACTAGTATTATGCTTCAATATGCATAGCTGAGTATAATTGCCTAAATTATTAATCATACTTCTACCTGATTACCACTATTTAACAGCCACTGTTAAATTATCTCCTATACTTCAATATATTGAAGTATAGGAGTGACGTTATGCCTAAGAATTCAATCCAATTTCAGAAAGGCTTTTCTATACCCGTATTT